>REEO01000009.1 GCA_007695035.1 Saprospirales bacterium
GATCTGAGTGCAAAGGAATGAGTGCAAATTTTATGCAAACAAAAAAAGGGTTACAACCTTTGCAAGTCATAACCCTCTGAAAATTAAGCGGTCCGGACGGGACTCGAACCCGCGACCCCCTGCGTGACAGGCAGGTATTCTAACCAACTGAACTACCGGACCAATACCACTTCTCTTTCGAAGCGACTGCAAAAGTAATACAGGCAGAATTATCCACCAATATTTTCCGGAAAATTTTTTCAATATTTTTTTCAACGCACATCATAAGGCTAATAATTAGTACCTTAGCAGTTGAAATTTTTTTTGCTGGCTGGAAAAATATTTGCGTATGGTATTTCTGGACTTTGAAAAACCGCTGGAGAGTCTCCACGAACAACTGGATAAGATCAAGCAGGTGGGTGAAAAGGGCGATGTGGATGTGAGTCCCATGCTGAATGAGTTGGAGAAGAAAATCAATGACAAGAGAAAGGAGATTTACAACAATCTCACTGGTTGGCAGCGGGTGCAGTTGTCCAGGCATCCCGAGCGACCTTACACCTACTATTACATAAAGAGTCTCACCTCATCCTTTATTGAACTCCACGGAGACCGCTATTTTAAAGACGACAAGGCTATCGTCGGTGGACTGGGTGTGATAGATGGCCGCACAGTGGTGATTATTGGCCATCAAAAAGGTGTGAATACAAAAATGCGGCAGTATCGAAACTTCGGAATGGCCAATCCCGAGGGTTACCGCAAGGCGTTGCGACTTATGAAACTGGCCGAGCGCTTTGGTTTTCCGGTTTTGTCGCTCATCGATACTCCTGGTGCATACCCCGGACTGGAAGCTGAACAGCGTGGACAGGCAGAGGCCATTGCCAGAAACCTGTTCGAAATGGCCAAGCTGAAAGTGCCCATTCTCTGCTACGTAATTGGTGAAGGGGCTTCCGGCGGTGCGATTGGAATAGGTCTGGGTGACCGCGTGTTTATGTTGGAAAATACCTGGTACTCCGTAATATCTCCCGAATCCTGCTCTTCCATTCTCTGGAGGAGTTGGGATTACAAAGAACAGGCCGCAGACCAACTCCGCCTGACCGCCGAGCACATGTTTGAGTTTGGATTGATAGACGGTATTGTGTACGAACCACTTGGTGGCGCTCACGCTAACAGGGAGGAAATGGTGACCATCCTCAGAAAGCACATCAATAAGGAACTCGCGATGCTCACCGAAATGGAACTGGATGAATTACTGCCCAAGCGTATTGAGAAATACGAGCAAATGGGCCGCTTTACCGTAGAAGAAGATCCAGCAGCCGGTGAATTGGCGCCGGAAGAAGAGTCCTCAAACGAAAAGGGTGATGTTGAAAAGGAGAATCCTCGAGTGGCAGACTAATAGAAAGGTAAAAAAACGAAAACCCTTTAGCGGCTTCAATCGACTGAATTCTGTTGCTTTGCTGGTACGCCTGACCGATAAAACCGAGTTGAAGAGTCTGTTGAAGTTTTTTGATAAAGTGAATAGGACCGGTGTGACCGCTGACCTGTACGCCTTTTTTCCGGGTAGTGAGAAAGCCTGCCTCGACCTGTTCCCAGAAAGTGATTTTCACCTCATAACCCGCTCCGACATCAACTGGTTTGGACTTCCCAAAGGCGAGGAAGTGAATGCACTTTTCGAGAAAGAATACGACCTCCTCTTCAATGCAGATATGCACTCCGATAATGTGATACACTATTTAGCAGCCGGCTGTCCCGCCAGATTCAAACTGGGTTTAGATCTGGAGCGCGCTGAGATTTATGACTTCATGGTGGAATTGCCCGAAAAAGCAAATCTCACCGACGCCCTGGAGCAATCAAACAGGGCTTTGAGGGATGTTTTTGGAAAAGAATTGCTGCCGGCTAATTGATTCAGGGCGGTTACTACTCACCAGTATTCCCCCCGCGAATACGCTGAAAAAAAGACCCAAATATTTCCCCCGGATCACCTCTGAAATCCGGTCGTGAGCGCTTCGCCTTCCAGTCACCATTAGGCTGTTTCACAATTTTGAAAGAAAAAGGACTCTCTGCTTCAATTTCAGCACTTGTAAAGTCGATGGTACCAAACCTGAGATCGTGCCATTTTAGCTTGCCATTTTCCATACTGTCCACCAGGTGAAAACCCCTGGAAAACCACTTTAGGATTTCAATGTCGGGATGAGGAAGAATGGTGTCCAGCAGTTCGTGGTTTTTGGGAATGTAGGTCAGATTAGAAAATAGTCTTTCCTCATCAAAAATGGAGTAGTACCCCTTGATAAAATGGTCTTCGGTCTCTGCGATTCCATACCACAGGGCGTTGTTAAAAAGAGTAGGGGTTGTTTTGAATTGGATTACCTGCTCGGACCGGTCTTCCATGGTGGCCTTGAATACACGGTTCACATTCACTTTATTTACCAGGGTCAAAGCGAGGTAGAAAGTGCTGATTCCAATACCAAGTCGATTAAGCAAATTCCGCTTTCTGTCTTTTCTCGAAAAAAAGGAGGCCGCTGTGACAAATCCCAGTATAGGAATGGTGAATAATGGATCCACCACGTTGATGAAATCATAAGCAAAAGGGTAGTGTGTAAAGGGCCACAGAATCTGGGTGCCATAGGTGGTAAAAACATCCATGGCTATGTGAGTGGTGAACACCCAAAAGAGAAACCAGTACCAGTTCTTAAAGGAGGGCTGCTCGATGTCTCCGCTTACAGTTGGGGTTCTTTGCCAGGCCATCACCGAAATAAGAACCGGTACTCCCGTAAGTAATAGAAGTATAAATGGGCTCAGTGAACCCCAGCCCGCATACAGAATGAGCACGGCTGCCAACGCAGGCAATGAGGTAAAGACCCATTTCCATACCCGGCGCCACTTCTTGTTGTGGTAAAAATCCGATCCGAAGTACTTTTGAAGGAGGTAGGCAAAAAGGGCTGATGCAATCGCTATGAAGAATAACGAATGAGTTGGCCCCCTGTGAAATTTAACAGATTGGGCTTCAGATAAGAAGGGATTGGCCAGGACATCCAAATCAGGCAGGGTCCCCGCAACAGCACCCCAGAACATTGCTTTGTTGCCGATTTTTCTGCCGAGAGTCAATTCGCCAATTGCGGCGCCCAATGCTATATGTGTCAGTGAATCCATGGTGTTTTTTGTGCCCTGATCAAAAGAGCTATTTTATAAAAGCCGGCCGGTGAAAAATGTTTAGAAGGGCGGTGAAACCATTGACAATTCAAGAGATAAACCTTCTGAAAATGCAGCCGGAAAATGGCCTAAGGAAGTGTTCGTTTTTTTGACACAAGATTGAATCCCCAGCCTGCTGCTTTAGAAACCCACATTATAATCCCGTCAATGCCATTAGGTCGATATAGGCCATTGCCCGGTCTCTCCTGATAGCAGCTAAGGCCTCTTCTGCTCGCACCAATTGCTGCTGCACTTCTCGTAATTCAAAATTGTCGATTCGGCCTGCTTGAAACATCTCATCGGCCAGTTCCAGGTTTTGCCTTACGAGTTCGAGGTTTTCTCTTTCTATTTCGAGCATTTTGTTAGAGTTTTTGAACTCCAGGTACCGCTTTTGTAACTCTGTCTCCAGTTCACTTCTCAAATCGGCCAGTTGCAGTGAACCCATTTCCAAACGTAGTTGGTTTACTTCAATATTCTTTCGGCTTCTATGACCGTCAAAAATATTCATCCGCAATGTGGCACCGACAAAAGGCCCGAAGTTTCTATTACTTTCAAGGAGTCCCACCTCACTTAGTGTAAGGCTGTAATCCACTCCGGCACTCATATCCAGGGTGGGATACTGTTCGGCCCTGCTGATGTCCAGTTCACTTTCCAAAACAAACTGTTGCATGGTTTCCAGTATGAGCTCGGGGTTGTTGGTGAGTACTTTTGCCAAAAGTGCATCGGGATCGACCTCTGCCTGATCGTAGTAATCCTCCTCTTCCAGTTCCAATTCGTCATCCGGTTCGATATTCATTATTCTGAAGAGGTCCTGCATGGCCACCTGCCTCCAGGATTTCACCTGTTCGAGGCGGGCTTTTTCCCTGTTGAGTTCAGACTGGGTTTGGAGTAAGCTGAGTCTTGTACCACGACCAATATCTAATCTTTCTCTCTCTAAATTCTCCAGATCTTCAAAGAACGCGATACTCTCCTCTATCAGGCGCCGGGTGTCGTCGTAATACAAAATGGTGTAATAAGTTCTGCTCAGTCTTGTGAGCAACTCCCGGGCCATAACTTCCACCTGCTGCTCAGTGAGATCTTCTAATTTTTCCAATCGCTGTTTACGGTTTCTCGCTGCACCTCCATCGTAAAGGCGATAATCTGCCTGCACTCCTGTATTGAAGGTGAAATTCCCCGCCCAGTCAGCCGAGCGGTCTGTGCCGTCAAAAAAGGTTTGCTTAGAATTGTTGGATGCGTAATTCACTCCTGAGATCAGGGAAACCTGTGGCAATAAACCGGCATTACCGGGGTGGTTTTCCGTGCGGCTTATCTCGAGACTTTTTCTCGACATTTCAATTCCGTAATTCTGCTGAAGGGCTACTTGAAAGGCGCGCTCCAGGCTCAATCTTTCCTGAGCTGTGAGGAAGCCGCCGTTGCACAGTGTAATTAGAAAAGCCAAAATTGCATATCGTATCATCCAGTCCGTATTTTCCATTTATTTTTACCGGCACCAATCAATTCTCCGGGATTTCATTTGAGTATTTTGTTGCACAGCTTTTGCCGCTGCAAGAATTTTTTAATTCTCAGTGACAAGCTGCTTATTAAGTTGGTTTTTTTTTCGAGATAAAAGCGCGTACATAGCAGGTATTATATATAGCGTCAGGATCAGCGAAAACAGGAGGCCACCAACCACTACAATACCCATTGGAATCCTGCTGGTGGCTGCAGCACCAAGTGCCAGTGCAATGGGAAGGGTAGCCAGTGAAGTCGCCAGACTGGTCATCACGATTGGTCTGAATCTGAGTGTGGCTGCCTCCAGGGCCGCCTCCTTCAAGGTGGCGGAGGAGGGTAGCTTCTGATTGGCAAATTCCACGATTAGAATCCCGTTTTTAGTCACAATTCCC
Organism: Saprospirales bacterium; assembly: GCA_007695035.1. Lineage (GTDB taxonomy): Bacteria > Bacteroidota > Bacteroidia > Chitinophagales > Saprospiraceae > PWJY01. The sequence goes on from REEO01000009.1 coordinate 5,049, forward strand.
ACCAGAACAATCATACCAATTTGACTAAAGATATTCATGGTGTGACCAAAGATGTAAAGTGACAATAATGCACCAACCAAAGCCAACGGCACTGTAAACATAATCACAAAGGGATCCACGAAACTCTCAAACTGGGCCGCCAGCGTCAAAAATACCAGGACGAGTGCCAGAATAAAGGCAAAGTACAGTCCGGTGGCACTGTCGGTGAAATCCCGCGAGGGACCTGTCAGCGTGGTAAAGAAGCTATCGTCCAGTATCTCGTCAGCAATTTCGTCCATGGCACCAATACCCTGACCCAGTGTATAGCCGTCGTTAAGTCCGGCAGATACAGTGGCCGATACATAGCGGTTGTATCTGAACAACTGCGGAGGGGAAGATCGCTCTTCCAGATGCACCAGGTTTTCGAGTGGAATTAGCTGTCCATGCCGGTTTCTGACATTGGCCTGTTTTAGGTCAATGGGCTCGTTACGGCTGGTACGAATTGCTTCCCCAATCACCTCGTACTGTTTACCGTCCATGATGAAAAAACCATAGCGCTGACTGGCGAAGAACAACTGCAAGGTTTCCGCAATGTCTCTGACACTGACTCCAAGGGCATTGGCTCGAATCCGGTCTATGGTGACATTTATTTCTGGTTTGGTAAACTTCAGATCAACATCCACGACATTGAATGCCCCGTGTTCATTCGCGCGCGCCGTGAATTCAGGAAGTTTTTCCCGCATTCTCTCAAGATTGGGAGCTTGAATTACATATTGAACCGGCAGTCCGGTCAGGTTCCTTCCAACCTGTATGGTCTGGTCCTGAGCAGCAAAGCTCCTGGCAAAATTGTGCTGGCTCAACTTGGGCTGGAGGCTGTTTACAATTTCCTGTTGACTGCGGTCTCTTTTTTCAGGATCCTTCAATGCAATTCTGATAAAGGAGGAATTGACCGAGGTAGTTGCGCCAAATCCCGGTGATGTAACTGCGATAATGGAGGTTTTCTCTGGTATGGTGTCAATAAATTCAAGCAGACTCATTACATACTCATCCATCAATTCATAAGAAGTACCCTCGGGGGCACTACTGATTACGCGGAATCGACTTTTGTCCTCCATGGGTGCCAATTCCGAGGGCAGTGTTTCTAAAAGGAAATAGATGCCACCAGCCGCTAATATAACGAATATTGGGGCCACCCAGGCTACCTTCAAAAAGGCGGAAAGTGTTCTCCGGTAGCCGTTTATCAGGGCTTTAAAAAATGGCTCTGTAGTTTGGTATAAAAAGCTTTGTTTATCCCTTTTTTTCAGAATTCTGGAGGCCAACATCGGAGTCATGGACAGGGAGACAAAGGTGGATATTATAACCGCACCTGCCAGTACCATTCCAAATTCCTGAAAAAGACGACCAACTGCTCCCTCCAGAAAAATAATTGGCATGAATACCGCCACCAGGGAAACGGTAGTTACAATAATGGCAAAGTAAATCTCCTTAGCCCCTGCTATACCAGCCTGGATAGGAGTCATCCCTTGTTCAATCTTTTGATAAATGTTTTCAAGCATCACGATGGCATCATCGACCACAAGTCCGGTGGCCAACACTATTCCCAGCAAAGTGAGGACATTGATGGTAAAGCCAAATAAATACATTACAAAAAAGGCCCCTATCAACGAAATGGGCATTGCAACAACAGGTATTAAGGTGGTGCGCCAATCCCGCAAGAAGAAAAATATCACCAGGATTACCAGCACAAAGGCCAGAAATATGGTCGATTGGACTTCGGTTATGGCAGTTCGAATGGGTGTGGTCGTGTCAATGGCGTATCCGAGTTGGATGTCTTCGGGCAGCTCTCGCTCTATGATTCGCACCCGCTCGTAAAACTCATCTGCAATTTCTATGTGATTGGAACCCGGCTGGGGAGTTACGGCCAGGCCCACCATTGGTATTTTGTTGTTACCCCGGAGCAGGGTTCTCATATTTTGAGGGGCGAGTTTGGCCTCGCCGATATCCTTTAGTCTTACCAGTGCACCATTGTCCTCTCTGATAATGAGGTCTCTAAACTCATCCGCGGTCGTCATCCTGCCAAAGGTCCGAATGGTCAATTCCGTCCGATAGCCCTCTATGTTTCCACTCGGTAACTCTACATTTTCGCGATTGAGCGCATTTCTCACATCCAGGGGACTGACACCCATGGCGGTCATTTTCGCAGGGTCGAGATTCAATCGCATCGAATACCTCTTGGATCCCCAAATTCGAATGAGGCTAATCCCCGGAATGGTTTGAAGGCGCTCCTTGAGTATGTCGTCGGCAAAAGCGGTGAGCTGCATGAGGTCCCTGCGATCACTTTGGACAGTGAGCACGAGTATAGTGGTCGCATCGGCATCGGCTTTCCTCACAGTGGGAGGTTCAATGTCCGGCGGAAGGGATCTTATTGCGCGCGATACCCTGTCCCGAACGTCATTGGCAGCGGCCTCAAGGTCAATGCTGAGGTCAAATTCCACTGTTATTGTACTTCTACCATCGGCACTGACCGATGACATTTCACGGATTCCGGCAATTCCGTTTACGTTTTCTTCCAGTGGTTCTGTGACCTGGGCTTCAATGACATCTGCATTGGCTCCCGGGTAATCTGTAACCACAGTAATTATAGGAGGGTCAACAGACGGGTACTCCCGGAGTCCGAGTTCGGTGTAACCTATTATCCCGAAAAGCACAATTACAATAGACATCACTATTGTGAGAACCGGCCGTTGGATTGATATGGAGGAAAGACTCATTGTTAATTATTGTCGGTTTCAAAGGAAAAATCCACCAAATCTACCTTCAATTCGGCTCCTTCGCTAAGTGACATCAGTCCTGTGGTGATAACTGTATCACCGGCCGATATCCCGTATTTGATCTCCACGGCATTGGCCGTTCTGATACCGGTCTCTATTTTCACCGCTTCAGATATCCCATTTTTTGAAATAAATATTTGCTGCCCATCCAATACCGGTAGCACTGCCTCTGAGGGCACCATCACCGCCGCTGGATTGACATCTGACCGTAATACCACCTGCGCAAATCGACCTGGTAAAAACCTGCCTGCGGTATTGGGTACTTCTGCTCTCATACGCATGGTTCTCGTCTGTGGATTGATCCCCGGCTCAACCGCATATATTTCTGCTTTGTAGGGTGTGGTCCCACCTACCAGTGTGAAGGAGACCTCTGTGCCCACACCAATTTGTTCGATTATGGTTTCGGGTACGTCAAAATCAAGTTTGATCGGATTGAGTTGGTGCAGGGTGGCGATGCGGTCGCCGGGACTTACGAAATTGCCCTCACTTATGTGGCGCAGTCCGACCTGACCGGTAAAGGGTGCATAAACATTGAGTTTGGACTTTCTGACTTCCAGGAGTTCCTTTTCTGCTCTGAGGGTAGATTCCGTATTCTTTAATTGCTGTAATTCTTCCTCGCTGATAGCCTGAATGCGGTGAAGCCTTTCAGCCCTGACGCGCTCCTCTTTGGCCAGCTCGATTTCCAGCTTCAACTTCTTTATCTCGCTCGCCATTTCACGGTCGTCCATGGAAATCAACAAATCACCGCGGTTTACAACCTGCCCCTCGGAGAAATTGATTACCCGAATCAAACCCGAAAGCTCAGGGGTGATGTTGAGTTGTTCAAAAGCCTCAAATGTTCCCGGTACGATGATTTTATTGGCTACCTCCATGGTGTCGGCAAGGACCCCGCGAACTGATGTGGTCGATGGTCCGCTTCTCCGGTCTTGCCCTTCCTCTGGCCCCTCTGAACCACCGCATGATTGCAGGGAAAGAAGTAGTCCGAAAGCAAGGGTAAAAATTATCAGTCTATACATTAAATACACTTTCATCAATTTGATACGGAATATAAAGTCATTAACTGCATTTTGGTTTAAATATTTTGGATGTAAAGTACGGTGAAAAGTCCCAATGTTTCTGAAAACCCGGGTATTTGATCGAAGTGCCCTAAAATATTAACATTAATTAAGAATAGCCGCCTTGATCCGATGATTTATTACACTCGTCAACCAGGTTTTTAATGGTTAATGGGGTGCCCTGTCAACAGCTCTTCAAAGTTGTGAAAATGTTCATACACCAGCCCCCAACGGAGTCATACAGCAAAAAGATGAGCCTACCCCTCCCCAAAGCACAGGGGACAAGAATCTCTTGGGGTGCTTCGCCCATCGACCGATCCCCCCTGAGAACTGCACCCTGAAGGGGTGCAACAACAATTTAGTACTGGGGAAAATCCTGGAAAATCAACATTCCCTACGAATAGATTAACTGTCGGCTACATCGACGTAGCAGCCTGCCCCTAAGCTTTGGTGGGCTCTCAAAAAGCCATTAACCATCGGCCATGGACCATCAACCGCTCCGCGAATTCACCTCCTCAGCCAGGCCACCACAGGTTTGTGGTCGGAGAAATCGCCTCCTATAATTTCGTGCCGGATCACTTTAAATTCCGGATCTGCGAGGATCAGATCTATGCGCAGGAATGGGAGGGGCCCCTTGTAGGTAACTCCTAGCCCACGGCCCCGCTCTGTGAAAGTGTCCTTTCTGCCGTAGGATAGTTTTCTATAAATGTAAGAAATAGGGACATCGTTTATGTCGCCGGCAATGATGACTGGGTATGGGGAGGTTTTAGCATGCTCCAAAACGGTTGAGACTTGTTCCACCCGGATGGAGGCTGCCTGTTGGTAGTTTCTGAGTATTCCCCACAGGGTTTTAGCGGTTTCCTCGTCAAAATCCAGCCCTCTTTCCCTGATCTTTCGACTGTCGTCAGTTACCTGATTGGTTTGTAGGTGCAAATTATAAACTCTGACCACTCCTTTTTTCGGTATGTTTAAATCCGCCCATACCACGGAGTTCTCGTAGTTTTCAAAAGTGAAGTAACCACGGTCCAGTACTTCGTGATTGGTGAGAATAGCTGTCCGATAGGGGCGATTGTTGATGACGTTGGCGTATGGCAGGACTTCTAACAACCACTCGCCTATGTCGTGAACGTACTCCTGCAAGCAGAGAATGTCGGGTTTCTTATGGTTTTTTAAATAAGCAGCCAGCGAAGCAGTGTTGTGCCTATTTTCAGCCTGGATATTCCAGCCGTAATTGATGTTGAAGGTGGCAATCTTTAAATCCGATTGTTTAGGCTGTTGTGATGTTGAATTAAACCCCATCAGGCTGGAGTGCAGCGGCCAGCCAACCGCAATGATGAAAACAATGACCAGGCCTGTGCGGTAATTGGCCCGGTAGAGTAGCCAAATTAACATGAGAAAGTTGATGCCAAGAATCACCGGATAAGCGACGATGGCCACAATTCCCGCGGCGAGGTGGAGTGGATTGAGTAGGGGAGACAGATAAGTCAAAATGGTAATTAAGCCCCAAGTGGCGATCAGGCCAATTTTCCAATCCCTCTTCTTTATGTCGGTTTTCGCTTTCAACTTATATTTCTGCTTGTGTTTCAAAGATAACTCTTTTCATCCGTATCAGCGTTCAGAACTAGTATTAATTAATGTATGGATGTTGTTGGATTTTCCAGTTTTCGGATATTGAGCACGATGCATTTGGCATTGGGATTCACTGTTTTTTTTCTGTGAGGAATATAAATCCCGGTTGGATTTCTCCAATTTCACAAATCTGTCTAAATTGCCCTTCTAAAACTGGAGATAATGAATCCAAGCGAGATTGAGTTACACAAAAAAATGATGGCCAGAGCGATTGAACTGTCGCAGAAGGGGATGGAAGCCGGTGATGGCGGTCCCTTTGGAGCTGTTGTAGCCCGGGGAGGGGAAATCATCGGTGAGGGCTGGAATCGCGTACTTGGTAGCAACGATCCCACAGCTCATGCTGAGGTGGTTGCAATCCGCGCGGCCTGTGAAAAACTCGGCAGCTTTCAGTTGGAAGATTGTGTAATTTACACCTCCTGTGAACCCTGTCCGATGTGTCTGGGGGCGATTTACTGGGCCAGGCCGAAGATGTTTTTTTACGGTTGCACCAGAGCAGATGCGGCAGCGATTGATTTTGACGATGATTTTATATACCGGGAAATCGATATGAAGCCCGAATTGAGGAGCATCCCCGCTGAAAATCTCCTGCGGGATAAAGCGTTAAAAGCTTTTGAAGTCTGGAAAAACATGGATAAAAAAATCCCTTATTAACCAATAATCCTAACGATTTTAATGGATTTTTATCCCGACTTCTATCTAAACCATCGCAACAACTGACTGTTAGGACCACATGAGCGGGACTGGGTGATTTACCTTTATACCGGCGCATTTTTCATCATAAAACCAAATTATGAACTGGAAGGAAGAAAACGACAAACTCACCGCAGAAATTCAATTCAAGGATTTTCAGCAGGCATTCTCATTCATGACCCATGTGGCTTTTGCCGCTGAAAAACAACAACACCATCCCGACTGGCAAAATGTCTATAACAATGTGCGGATTTCGTTAAGCACTCACGATGCCGGAGATGTAGTCACGGACAAAGACAGAAAACTGGCGGATACCATCTCAGAGATTTACCGCACCTTTAATACCGATTAAAACATACTATATGGCATTTCAACCACCTGCCGGTAAGCTCAGCGATTCGGGAACTTCTATTTTTTCAACCATGTCCGGCCTCGCGAGGGAAAACAACGCAATTAATCTGGCCCAGGGTTTTCCGGATTTCGACTGCGACCCTGTATTGAAGCGCTTTGTGGGTCATTACATCCATAATGGTTACAATCAATACGCTCCCATGCCGGGTATCCCGGAACTCAGGGAGGTGATAGCGACCAAGGTCCGCGATCTCTACGACAATCCCATCAATGCTGACAGTGAAATTACCATTACTGCAGGGGCCACCCAGGCCATTTTCACAGCCATAACTGCTTTTGTCAGCCCGGGAGATGAGGTGATTTTGATCGAACCGGCTTACGATTGTTACGCACCGGCAGTTAAGGTGAATGGAGGCACAATCGTCCCCTGCGAAATGACCCATCCCGATTACAATGTGGATTGGGACCATTTGAATAGCCTGGTCACCGATAAGACCCGAATGATTGTAACCAACAACCCGCACAATCCAACGGGAACTGTTTTTAAGCGGGAAGACCTGGAGGCTATCTACGATATTGTCAAAGACACAAATATTCTGATTCTGAGTGACGAGGTGTATGAGCACCTGATTTTTGACAAGTTAAAGCACCAATCGGTACTCAATCACCCCGGCTTGTACGCCAGGAGTATTGCCACTTTTTCATTTGGAAAAACTTTCCACAATACGGGTTGGAAGATGGGGTATGCAATCGCACCGCCCAAATTGATGTCAGCCTTCCGCAAGGTACATCAATTCAATGTGTTTTCCGTGAACACCCCCTTTCAATACGGTCTCGCTGACTATATGGGCAATCCCTCCCGATATCTTAAACTGGGTGAGTTTTACCAGTCTAAAAGAGACACCTTTTATGAATTTATGAAAAAAACGGATTTCAGGCCCATTCCCTCCCACGGGACCTACTTCCAACTTTTCGACTACAGCGCTATTAGCGATATGTCCGATGTCGAGTTCGCCAAAAAAATGACCGTGGAAAAGGGGGTTGCCGTAATTCCGGTATCCGTTTTTTACACCGCCAAAATAGACCACAAGGTGGTGCGATTTTGTTTTGCCAAGAAAAGTGAAACACTCAAAGCTGCCGGTATGCAATTGTTGAAATCTGAAGACTGATGATCTGCGGTCTGGTTTATAAGGGGAGTAATGATTTTTTAGAATTGGGAAAAACCATTCGGCTAGTTTATCTAGTGGACTGGAGATCGGTGATTTTGCCAATGGTGCATCCTGATTGAAAAGCTTATAGTTAATTTAGCCTTAAGGCTGCTGCCTGGAATCTGCAGTATGGAATAGATGGATAATCACCATAAATATAGATTGACCCAAAACTTGAAAAGATGAGAAAAAGAGAATACGATATTGTGCTTTTCGGTGCCAGTGGTTTTACAGGCCGTATAGTGGTTGGTTTTTTAAAAGCCGCCTGCGAAGAATCATCTTTTAAATGGGCTGTTTCCGGGAGAAATGCTGAGAAAATCAGAGCTGTTTTAGCCAAAAACGGCCTGGAAAATATTCCTGTGGTGGTGGCGGATAGCGAAGATTACAATTCTCTCGATCGCCTGGCATCCAGCACTCAGGTTGTCGTCACTACAGTAGGGCCTTATGCTCTTTATGGCTCTAAACTGGTGGAGGCCTGTGTGAAAAACGGAACCGATTACTGCGATTTGACCGGTGAAGTTCAGTGGATGCGGAAGATGATAGACCGGTGGGAAGGTGAGGCCCGAAAGCAGCAGTGCAGAATGATTCATTGCTGTGGATTTGACTCCATTCCCAGTGATCTCGGACTGGCCTGGTTTCAGAAATGCGCAAAGGAGGAGACGGGCAACTATTTTAAGCATGTGTCAATGAGGTTGCTTGCAGCAAAGGGCGGACTCAGCGGAGGAACCCTTGCTAGTATGTTTAATCTGCGGGAAGAAATAGCCAAAGACAGGTCCATTGGTAAGATGCTGAAAAACCCCTATATGCTTAATCCCGACCCGGATTTTAACGGACCGGACGGAGGTGATCTGAAATGGTTGAAAGAAGATGAATTAAAGGGAGGCTGGTTGGCGCCTTTCGTCATGGAAATCATCAATACGCGCATCGTTCGTCGGAGTCACGCGCTTAAGGGATTTCCCTACGGCGAGGATTTTACCTACAATGAAGCAATATACTGCGGAAAGGGTTTTTCCGGAAAATTCAATGCCCGGAAGTCTATTTTGCCCCTCGCGATAATTAGGTTTGCAAAACCCGGGAGTTTGCTTTACCGGTTTGTCCGCTGGGTTTTGCCGAAACAGGGCCAGGGACCATCAGAAAAAAGCAGGAAGGCCGGATATTTTAAGCTGGAGTTTATTGGTGTAACCCTGGATGGAGAAAAATACAGGGCAGTTCTTAGAGGTGATAGTGATCCTGGCTATACCGCCACTGCTGCTATGTTAACTGGTGCTGCGTTAACTCTTTTGGAAAACCGGGAAAGCAAGGAGGCACCTTATGGTTTTATAACACCTTCAGTTGCCTTCAATCCTGACCAACAAGTCAAAATAATGGACAGGGCCGGTATGGTGATTGAATGGCAAGGAAAATTATAATGTGCCAGTCTATTTTTGTATGATTAAAGACGCTCTTCGTATCCATCAATTTGACGAGCATCTACGACCCGCATTGACAGGTAGGATATTATAAGGCCTACCCCAACACCCTCAGCAAAAAGATAAACACTGGCCGTAAAAGGGGTGAAAGTATCTTCAATCGGAGCCATTTCTTCCAGGGTGGACATCAAGTGTTCGTCCATTGAGAGATTTATCATCTGAAAAATCGCGAATATAAATACGCCAATTAGTACAGGCCTGAAACCCGCCAACAGCCCGGTGAGGTAGTTGAACTTGCGGTCGGGGTTGCTTTTGTAGAAGTTTCGGATTGCAAGCCAGGTGACCAATAAGTAAAACAGGACGTTGACGAACCGCAGATTGAAGTTTTCGTAAAGATTTGCGGCTTTCATGGTGAAAAAATAAGCTATCATCAATACTGCCAATAGCAGACCGAATAAAAAATCCTGTTTTCTCATCTTTAGGTATTTTTGATTGATTTTGTGATGTTTATAACAGATTATTTGAAAAAATGTTTAAGTTTGTCGCATAAAATTATTTATCACAGAACATTATATTGATTTATTTTTTAAAGTCAGGTTAAATACTAAGGAATAGCCTGGTATCTTCCATGAGGCGAATTGATGAACTGACCATAGCTATCCTCATAATTTGTTCCGGCACCCGTAAGTATTTAGGTCAATTGCCCGTATTAAAAAATCCTGCTACCTTTGCGCTTCAGTGGAGAGCATTTTGAAACCATTGTTCTCCGGGAATTGTTGCGAACATCAAAGAGCGATACTATGTCCTTTTCTAGTAAGCACCGAAGATTGAGCCGCAGGGAGCGATACAAGCGCGACTCTCGCAATTTCAAGCTCATTGTTTTGTTCCTCTTCATCGGCCTTGCCCTGTACGCTTTTATGAGGCGTGATGATATCATTTTTTATTTTAAAACTTTGTATTACTGAGTGCCAGGCAAGGCTTGCCAAGCCAAGAGTAATTGGTGTAAAACCTCGTATTATCGTCGAATTCCTATTTGATGCCACAATAGGTACTGTACAGATTTCGATGGGAATTATTCCTTTACAGCCAGGAGTTCCCGGATATTGGATTTCTCCCGCATCCAGACAAAAAGCACAAAGCCACAGAGGAGGAGTAATCTGAGCAACCAGGAAGCGAGGGTCCAGTCGACAATCATTTGTTCCAGAAATTGGTCGTAGGCGAAATAAATCAACAGAGCGATAATAGTGTAGTGCCCCAGGGCTCTCCAGTCGTATGGTAGTCTGTAGTATTGTCTTCCGATGAAATACGAAGCCGCTGCCATGGCGCCGTAGCAGATAAAAGTGGCCCAGGCAGAGCCCATATACCCAAAAATGGGAATCCACCAAATATTCAAGCCGATGGTAATAGCTGCACCACCGAGACCCAGCCAGGTAGCCATCAAAGTTTTATCCGTGAGTTTGTACCAAACGGAGAGGTTGTAATACAGACCGAGGAATAAATTGGCAATCAGCAAAATGGGTACCACGTCCAATCCCTCCCGGTACCCCTCTCTTCTGAGCAGCAACTGAAATACATCGAGGTAGAGGGTAATGACCAAAAAGGCCAGCAATCCCGTGATGACAAAGTATTTCCCAATGGCTGCATACAAGTCAGGGGCTCTTGTATTTTTGGCATTTTGGAAGAAAAAGGGTTCCGCTGCATACCGGAATGCCTGGGTAAAGAGCGCCATAAAGACCGCAAGTTTATAACAGGCTGCGTAGATTCCCAGTTGTCGCTCATTCTCTTCCAGTGAGTAGGGCAGCAAGTGCTTGAGTAGTACGCGGTCCAGCATCTCATTGGTAATTCCGGCCAGTCCGGCTATGATCAGGGGAGAGGAGTAAACGAGCATTTTATTCCACAACACCCTGTCGATTTGGGGCTTGAAGTCCGCAAATTGAGGCAATAGAAGCAAAAACGCACTGATGCTGGCAAAGAGATTGGCTACAAAAACGTAGCCGATGCCAAAATCCGGGTCATACCAGCCGGAAATGGCACCGTACAGAAATGACCCATCACCGGAATTCATTACCGCTGGACAGAGCAAGAGAAAAAACAGGTTGAGCCCGATGTTGAGCCCGATGTTGGTTAACTTAATCCCGGCAAATCTCCAAGCCCTGCCCTCCATTCGCAATCTCGCGTAGGGAATTTCACTGAGTACGTCAAAAGCCCAGATGGCGACGAGGAAGTAGAGTAATGGCTGGTGCTCAGGCCTCAGTTTTATCCACTCACCAAACGGACCGGCGAGAAAGAAAAAAGCGACTGAAAATAAAAGGGTGGAAAGGAGTATGGAACTCAATGCCGTATTGTAGGCGTCACCCCGGCCCGCTTTTTCTGCACCAAAACGGAAGTAAGCAGTCTCCATCCGGTACAGAAGGATGATCATGACAAAAGCCGTGTAGGCGTAAAGCTCGGAGATGATGCCGTATTCACCTTCTGCAAAAACTGCGGTGTACAGGGGTACGAGCAGATAATTTAACACCTTGCCCAAAACAGAGGACAAACCGTAAACCGCTGTATCTCCGGCCAGTTTTTTGATCAGTGACATTACTGCGCTAATAAGTTCACCGCAAATGTACCAATAATTGGCTTCAGCGGTCCAACTTCAATGCTCAACCTAAGTCTGGATTGGTAAACGGCAGTCGTCTTGACAAAAGCATTATGTCGTTTATCGGGTATTTTTGCGTTCTAGAAGGGGAATTTCGCCGGACGCAGGATTGGTGAAAGCCCGGCAACTTAAAGGTGCGAGGTGATTTTTTCCTCTACCTCCCGGTCTGAGACATTTTCTCTCGGAGAAAAAACTTCTACGATTTCACCATTGCGGTTGATCAGGTATTTTTGGAAGTTCCAGGCTACATTGGAATCTTTAAAACCATTGTGTTTCTTTCGGGTGAGGAATTCGTATAGCGGATGCACATTTTGGCCTTTCACATCAATTTTTGAGAACATTGGAAAGGTCACTCCAAATTCCGTACGGCAGAACTCTTTTATTTCTTTATTGGTTCCTGGCTCCTGTCCCATGAAGTTGTTGGCGGGAAAACCCAGTACCACCAGGCCGCGGTCTTCGTACTTTTCATAAAGTGCTTGCAAATCTTCATACTGAGGAGTGAGACCACATTCACTGGCGACGTTTACGATGAGCATGACCTTGTCTTTGAAAGGCTCCAGTGTCATGGTGTTGCCATTGATATCATCCACGGGAATGCTGTAAATATCCTGACCTTTTAAGCCACCGACAATGGCTACCATGACCGCTGTGAAAAGGATTATGCGCATGATTTCAGTTTTGTAATTTATAAAACCCAGAGAAATGTAAAATGACTTTATGGGGAAACTGAATCAGGACTCTTTCGCATCCAATTCATCCAACTTTTTCCTGATTTCATCTGCCTCGGCTGCCTTGGCATCAGATTTGGTTCGATCAGTGTGTGAGAGTTTGTAGGATTCCTTCATCAATTTTTCGTACTGGTCTTCCAGTTTTTCCTTCTCTGTCTTCCTTTTGAATAGTCCAAACATAGTATTATAATTTGAGTGAGTTAAGTGTAGCTACTATAACTCGACTAATCAAAAATGGTTCAGCCTCACGCTTGGGCAGTAGTTAGAAAATTTTGACTGTTGTTGGGAGGAACTCAGCGGTGATTCACTTCATAGCCCTCCGCTCGAATGGCCTCGGCTATTTTTCCCGGATTCACCTTTTTCGGATGGAAAATGAAAGTAGCCCGCTCGCTATCGAGATCTACATTGACTTCAGCCACTCCGTCAAATTTCTCTATGGTGTTTTGGACGGTGGTCCTGCACATGTTACACCCCATTTCAAGCACCTCAAAAGTGATGTTTTCCCCCTCGTTAATCCAGGCTGGGGGTGTGTATTCTGTTTTGGCCTCTTTTTTGGAATCCGCCCCTTTATTTTCCTGTGCGCACTCACTCGCGCAAGAAAAGAGCATCATACTCAAAAAAAGTGTGGAGGCACCTATTGCTATTGATTTCATCCTCAGTTATATTTATTTAGCCATTAATTTTTCAATCTCTTCCACTGTTCTCGGCGTGCCGCCGGAAAGCATAAGATAACCTGTGTCTGTAATTAACAGGTCATCCTCTATTCTTATTCCAATTCCTGCGTATTTCTCATAAATTGGGCGGACCTGTTCTTCAAATTCCCTCAGTTCCTCTAGGCTGGCCCACTGGCCTAACAGTTCCTCCAATTGATCAATCCGGTTTTCTTCAAGGTACAAACCGGGCTCCAGCGTAATCACCATGCCCTCTTCCAGAGGTCTGCCTTTTATGTCTTTGTTAAGGAGGTAGAAATCCCGATCTGCACGGATAAAATCGGCAAAGTGGCCGACATCGTGCACGAACAAACCGATGTAGTGAAGCATTCCGTAGTGCACATAAAACCGCTTTTGCCACCACGAATCCAGATCTGTTATCAGTCCCAGATCGTAGAGTCCTTCGAAAATGACGTCCATGGCCCGGTGATGGGGTTCCAATATGCCCGTTCCCGGTTCGATAATCTCCAGGGCTGCTTCCTGACTTGCGAGAACAAGTTCGTAAAGTTTTCTCTGTTCATCTGAGAACTTTCCATTGACGGGAATGGTGCGGGTTACATCTGCCGTGTAATGGTTGCATCTCGCACCTACATCTATGAGAATCAAATCTCCATCCAGGAGTTGGCGGTCGTAAAAAGGGTAGTGCAGATAGGTGGCATTGGGTCCCGAACCTACGATGGGATTGAATCCATTGTCGCAATTGTGCTTTGTAAAAACGTATTCAATTTCGGCCTTGACTTCGTACTCATACTGACCGGGGCGTATATTTTTCATGACTCTGTTGTGGGCAAGGGCGGTGACCTCCACGGCATAGGTCAGCCAATGCTGCTCCCATTCGTCCTTGATTACGCGCATTTCATGCATGATTTCTGACAGGTCCGTGTGCAGAAGCAGATTACTTCTGTGAGAATACCTGTTCTCGAGTCGCTCTATCACCATTTCGTCACCAAAAGGCACGGAAATGCTGGCATTTTCTCTCATAAACCTGGTCAGGTACCGATCCAGGTATTCCAATGGGTAGGCCTCGTCGGCTCCGAATTTTTCCCGTGCATCCTCAAGGCTGTGACGAGGACCGTCCCAGAGAACTTCCGTGGGATTGGGTTCCCTCAAAAACAGCACGAAAGGACTGGGTGAAGATGGGTCCAACAGCGCTATGGCAGGCTCCTGATCAAATCCCGTGGCGTAGTAAAAATTATGTGGATCTGTGGTGGAAAAAAGGGCTACCTCCCCTTGCATTTCATTCATTATATTTTGGCGCCTTTCCTCAAATACTTCCCCCAAAAATTCCGGTGGTCGCTCGCCGGGCAGATCTATGTTGTGAAGTGTAGATGTCGTATTTGGCTCGGCAGTACTCCCGCCCGGCAGAAAAAAACCGACCAGGAGAATTGCGATAAGTACTGTTTTGATCGTGATCATTTTTACTCGCTTAAATTCGGCTGTGAAGATAGTGCTTTTTTTATCGGTGCAAGTTAAGTTGGTGAAACTTTGTAGCTTTTAAGATGTGGACTGCTATGTTTTATCGCTCTTTGATGTTTAGGCAAGTTTTGGTTTTGAAAAAAAGAGTATTTTTGTCAAAATATTTTGCGCTTATGAAGGCTTTAAAAATTATACTGTATGTCCTGGGAGGTATTTTGTTACTGCTATTGCTTTTGGGGCTTATCGCGCCGGTCAATTTGGAAGTGGAGGATTCCATTAAGATTGAAGCACCCAGGGATTTGGTCTTCGAACAAACCGTTCACTTTCCCAACTTTCATCACTGGAGTCCCTGGACGCACAGGGATCCGGATATGGAGGTGACCTATGGAGGAAATCAGGGGGAAGTTGGTG
Source organism: Saprospirales bacterium (assembly GCA_007695035.1). GTDB lineage: Bacteria > Bacteroidota > Bacteroidia > Chitinophagales > Saprospiraceae > PWJY01. The sequence goes on from REEO01000009.1 coordinate 20,110, forward strand.
CAACTTATCGCTGGGAGGGAATAGAGGAGGTTGGCTCCGGGATGCAAGAGATTGTTTCTATTTCCGGTGATACAGTAAATGTGGCTCTGCGGTTTTATGAGCCATTTGAGAGCGAGGCAAAAGCCTACTACATCATTTCTAAACTGGAATCTAACCCTCCTTTGACAAGGGTGAGTTGGGGTATGCAAAGCACCTTTCCACGTCCATTTAATATTGTAGCATGGCTGGGCAACTTTGAAAGGAAAATTGGGGAAGAATACCGAGAGGGGCTCTCTAGCTTGAAAGAGCGAGTGGCGGAAGTTGAAGCTGATGAAGGATAATTTTTCCCGTTATTTTCGGTTACCCAGGTCTTCGTCTTTCCTCATGATGTTTATCACCAGGTATAAACCGGCTAAAGCGGCAAGTACGAAAAAAAGCAGCGGCAAACCAGGATAACCGAATATCTTAAAGGTAGTGGGGACGTTCATCAACAATGCCGCCCCGATGATCATAGCCGCTATGATAAGTCCGAGTGTTATGCGGTTAGCCACCTTCTGAAAGTCAGCAGTCAGGCGCTTTTCATCTATGGTGTTTACATTGAGGGTAAATTCCCCTTTGGCCAGGTCGCTGGTGATTTTATTTATCCTTGAGGGAAGTGCTTCCAACAGTCTTTTGGATTCAATGGCTTTGGAGAAAAAGTTCCGCGGTTTCAATTCCTCCTTTGCCTTTTGCATCATCATTTTCTCCACATTGTTGTAGATGGTTTTTTGAAAGTCAAAATTGGGAGAGAGTGAGGCCACGATCTTGTCCATATTCAACAGAATTTTTCCAAGTATATTCAACTCCACGGCTATTTTTATACCGGACTCCGCCGCAATGCGATTCATTTGGATGATCAGCCGGCCCGTCTCCATGTCCCGCACCTTTTTATTCTGATTGTCTAACACCAAACGGGTGATCTTTTTCCTGAATTCAGGCAGATTGGCATCCTCAGATTTTTCGCTCATTTCGAGCATAACATCGGCCACTTCCTCCCCATCGTACTGGCTGATGGATATCATGAGCTTGAGAAAACTCTCCTGGAGACTGGAGGAAAAGCGAGCGACCATTCCCAGGTCTATTAGAGCCAGTTTCTCATCATTGGTAAGGTGAATGTTCCCGGGATGCGGATCTGCGTGCGCGAAACCATCAAAAACTATCTGCTGCAAATAGGCCTTAACCAGTTGTTCTGTGAGGGGCGTCAGATCGCTTTCCAGCCTTTTCAATGAACCCAGAGCAGTGACTTTTGTGCCATCGATAAAATCCATGGTCAGCACTCTGGTACTCGAAAAATCTGTAATTGGTTGAGGTACGATCAATTTGTCATAACTGCGAAGATTCTCACCCAGTGCTATAAGGTTGTTGGCTTCCCTGGTGTAATCCAGTTCGTTGAGCAGCATGAAGCGAAATTCTTCCAAAACCTCATCCAGTGCGTATCTTCTCGCAGCTCCAATGTGCTTGACGGCTAACTCCGTGATTTCCTCCAGGGTATCCAGGTCTTCTAGAAAACTCTTTTTTACTCCGGGTCTCCTGATCTTTACAGCCACCTTTTTGCCGTTTTTAAGCACTGCCCGGTGTACCTGGCCAATCGAAGCACTGGCCATTGGATCCTCTTCAAAATTTTCAAAGGCTTTGGATATTCGGATTCCAGTATCTTCTTCAAAAATTTCTCTCACCAGGTCAAAATCGATGCTGTCCACATCGTCCTGCAACTCCGCCAAAGCTTCGAGATAGTGATCGGGTAACAGGTCGGGTCGAGTGGATAACAATTGGCCCAATTTTACATAGGTGGGTCCCATTTTCCGCAGGTCGTCCGCCAGTTCTTTGGGTTTTTCGTAATCGATCGAACTCGATTGGTCCTCAGCCTCACCGGTTACAATCTGGTCAGAGGCGTGTTCAAAGAGATCACTGTTCCAGTGCCTTACGATAAATCGAAGGAATTTCACATAGCGGTCAGCAGAGCCCGGAACGAATTTCATTGTGCGGTGGTTTTATATAAGTCAGCACAAAGTTAAGTGATTTTAATTGTCACTGGTCTTTTTTTAGTAAATTCGATACTCCTTCAAAATATCTTTGGACAGGCGCTGGAATCCTTTGCTGGCGAGAGAATACGATGGTCATGTAAATTCTTGCACACCCATTTTTCAATCCGCAATTCAGCCTTATTCAAGTCTAAAATACCAATTGAAGAAAAATATCGAAAAAAATTACTACCTTTGCGGAGAATTTTTATGAGAATTACCTTATATCCTATCAAAACAGGCGACCAATTTCAAGGGTTGCCTTCACTACAAAAAGTTTTTTAATGACATTTAATGATTTAGAATTGATCAATCCCCTGATGAGGGCATTGGGGGATGCTGGTTACACCAAGCCCACACCTGTACAAGAGAGAGCCATCCCACATGTGTTGGCCGGCCGTGATATGGTAGCCTGCGCCCAGACCGGGACCGGAAAGACAGCCGCATTTTCCATACCCCTTCTTCAAAATTTACATGAAAGCGGAAAAAAGCGGAAGAATATTCGCGCACTTATCTTGACTCCCACCCGGGAGCTCGCTATTCAAATAGAACAAAGTCTCACTGACTACGGAAAGTACCTGCCTTTGCGTCACACAGTTGTTTACGGTGGGGTTTCTCAAAATCCACAGGTATCTAAAATTCGCAAGGGCATCGATATATTGGTTGCCACTCCTGGTAGATTGCTTGATTTAATGGGCCAGGGACACATTCATCTCAATAATTTAGAGGTCTTTGTGCTTGATGAGGCGGACAGAATGCTGGATATGGGCTTCATCAACGATGTGAGAAAAGTGATTAAAGTGCTGCCCAAAAAGCGACAAACTCTGCTTTTCTCCGCAACCATGCCGGGAGAAATTCAGGATTTGGCCAAAAAGTTACTTCACCAACCGGTAAAAGTTGAGGTAACTCCTCCTTCTACCACTGTGGAGAAAATTGACCAATCGCTGTACTACACCAATAGACCCGACAAGCGCAAGCTCCTGCTGCACTTGCTCAAAGAAAAGAACATAGGCTCAGCCCTGGTTTTTACAAGGACTAAGCACGGGGCTGATAAAGTCGCTCGCTTCCTCTCTAAATCCGGTTTTAGAGCGACCGCTATCCACGGAAATAAAAGCCAAAATGCCAGACAAAAAGCGCTGAGCGATTTTAAGAGGAAAAAAATAACGGTTCTTGTCGCGACGGATATTGCAGCCCGGGGAATTGATATCGATGAGTTGAGTTATGTGTTCAACTTCGATCTGCCGGAGGTAGCAGAAACTTATGTTCACCGAATAGGACGAACCGGAAGGGCCGGAAACGAAGGCTCGGCCATTTCCTTCTGCGACTCCAATCAAAAATCGGAATTAAAAGGCATTCAAAAGCTCATTAACAACAGGTTGAATGTGGTGTCTGAACACCCGTACCCAATGACTGATTCCGAAGAGCAACCAAAAGCTTCTGGCGGAAGAGGGGGTAAAAGGAAACCGAAGAGAAACTTCAAGCGTCGTTCCTCAGGTAGCAACAAAAGACACTCTGGTGGTCGTTATAAGAATTAAGGACTCGGGTAGATTTCAAACTTCGAATTGCTCTTGTGAAAAATAATTGGACCGGGCCAATTATTCAGGCCTGATATTTTTCCTGAAGAGGTGCCTCAATTTGATTCCTTTAAAGGATGGATGTGTGAATTATCCTCCATTATCTGCTTACGGGAGTTGGATTAGGTTTATCAAACTCAATAAAGTTTTGTGAGTTGTGCCTGTAAAGTATGCTTTCCTGTGTAGGAAATTCCAACAAGTCATTTAATGAACGGGGGCGCCTTTGTACATCCCACCTGAAACCTTCTAATCTGAATTGATCGTCTCTTGCTTTGAGCATTGGTGTCAGGCTGGAGCTCGGGCTGCCGTAAAACCGGATATCGGTCACGGTATTGTCTTTGAGATCAATCCGTATCCTGGAGCTCTCCGATTTATTGACTCCTATGTAGGCATTGGATTCGTCCAGCGGAAAATAAAGTGCTTCAGCATTGCCATCCAGGTCCACCCGGCTGAGGTTTCCATCATTAAATCTGGCGGTTATTTCCCGGCCCTTCATTTGATTGAAAAACACACTGTCCGGGCTGGTTACTACCATTGCATTTTGCCGTATGAAAGTCGAGGAAATACTGCCGCCAGCCAAATGGGCGTCAATGGTATCGCCCGTCAACTGGGTGGTGTCCATCCAGATTATTGGGTTGTCCATCATCCTGAAAAGTGAATCACGCTCTAAGTGCGCCAGCGAATCACAAATCGCCTGAAAATCGCTGCGGAAAATTTTGACATTGTAGTATGCCTGTGTTATCCGCTGGGTATCGCCTTCGGTGATAAAATTTTTGCTGTAAATGGTATCCGCCGTCAAAAACATGGTGTCTGTATCAGATGGATAGGTGACCAGTGGGCGCCCCCCGTATGCTTTTACTGAACCGGTGGAATCCGAGAATACAGTTTCTTCGCTCTCCACACGCATTCCACTTTTTTTGTCCCTCCAGATAACTCGTCCTCTGGCAAATCCGTCTCCTTCCGTCTCCCCGTAATACATGCTGTCAGCTTCTATCTCGTAATTTTCCTCAGAGACTGTTGATCTTCCCACTGTGTGGAATCGGCCGGATTGGAGATCGTATATGATTTCCTCTGAACGGATTTGACGGGCTCCCTCTCTGACCTCCGCATTTCCGGTTATCAGTACCTCTTCTTTTAGGTTGTCGTAAAAAAGGCGCTCTGAAGTAATGGTCATGGAATCCTTTTGGTAGAAGACACTATCGATCAATAGTAGATTTTCATCCTGGTCGTTGTAGATTATGGTGTCCGCTCTGGCCAGTTCACCATTCTTCTTGTACTGGGGGTTGTCAAAAAAGATGGCATCTCCGGTGAGTAGGTTGTAATTGCCTCCCTCTGTGTAGATGGTAGATTCTCCCTGTCTTATAAGGGTCGGTGCCACAAAATAGGCAATGGAAGATTTCGCATCGTATTCCAGTAAATCGGTTCGAAGGGAAAAATCATCTCCGAGAATATGTACACTGTCCCGAAATAATATGCGTTCGGTATCAAGGTCGTAATCCCCGGCCCGGCTGGTTAGTTGAAACTCACCATCTGTAAGTACGGCCCCTCTGCGGTAAAATGCTTTGTTGTTGGCGGCATCATATTCCAGGAAATTGGAGTACAGCACACTATTCCCCTGCTCGATGAAAGCCTCACCGGTGAGGTAACCGTAGCGGAGGTCTCCGTTGTAATTCAGTGTGTCACCCCAGATGTTCAGTGAATCACCTCTAACAATAATTACATTTCCTGCGGAGTAAAGTAAGTTCTGTCTCAAAACCGAGCTGTCTGCAAAAAAGAAGGTGCTGTCCTGCCTCAATTCTACATTGTGCCGGAGAAAATGGGTGCGCTGATTTCCTTCTTCAACTACCCTTACTTCCCGGGCATCCAACCATTTGATTTTTGACTGACCGGATGGCGGTGGATCTCCTTTTTCAGTCTGTGCATGGGAAATCCCTCCCGGCATGAAGCTGAGTGCGGCTATCACCAGTATGGAAAAAGCGTATTTCATTTTTGGGCCTGCTGCTCTGATGGGCAAAGATATTATCCTACACTTAAACGACGATATGCCGGTTTGTTTATCTAACAGGCAATCTTATTATCAGACTGAATTCTCGATAGTATTTTTTGCGAGAAACAAGCCCTCCAAAATGCCGGGTGGAAAGTCAATGATTTAGGTGCTTAAGATGCCAGGTCTATCACCTCTTTTTCAAAAGCATAGCTGCTGCCTTTCTGGCAATTACCGGGCTTAGGGCAACACCCATCCCGCTGAGTCTTACGGCAGTGAGCACGTTTTTGTCTTTCCATTCGAGCAGTGGGTATTTCTCGCTCCCCGTTCCGATGATGCCGCTCCAGCTCATTATTTCCTCCAATTGGGTATCCAGGTTAAATAGGTTTTCTTTGGCCCAATTAGTCAAACGACTTTTCAGCTCCTCATTGACACGCATCTCATCGCCTTTTTCTTTTTCTGCCAACCAGTGTCTGCCACCGCCTATTAGCAGCATCCCATCCACCGACCGAAAGTATATATAACCCCTCTCAGCGTGGTAGTTTCCCTTGAGAGTGAGTTTTTCAGGAGTTTTTAAAAGGAGTACAGTGTTTCTGGCTGGAACAACCTCATTGGACCCAGGGTAGAGTCGATTGAAAAATCCATTGGTGGCAATCAGTACTTTGTTGCACTTGATTTGTAGTGATCGATTGGTGTTTATGACACAGTGGTCGCCTTCATTTTGTATGGAGTTGACGGCTGTTCCTTCGCACAGACTCACGCCCCGTGAGGTGTTTAGATTGTTGATGTAGGCGAGCAGTTTTGCGGGTTGTATCTGGCCCTCACCCTGGATGGCAATGCCCTTTGATCTATTTTTTTCGCCGCCCGGTAGTTGGTTGGTGGGTAGGGGAGTGTAAGGACGTTGTCCAGTTGTGCTTTCGATTAGGCGGTTGATCTCCTGCAGTTGTTCCATGACCCTTTCGTAGAGTTTTGGATTGTCCGGGATAAAAATTTCACAGCCTCCGTCCCAGGAAATTTGTGCAGCAGAGGCTGGAACAGTGTTTTTAATCTGTTGCAATCCGGAATAGCGCATGAGAAGGAGTTCCCTGGTTTTTTCCGTTCCCATATTTTCCAGGTCCTCCAGCACCTCCGATGGACTTCCGTAGCAGAGAAATCCCGCGTTCCGGGTGCTTGCCCCGCGGCTTGCAATTTGATTTTCCAGTATGACTATTTTCAAGCCGGGGGCCATTTGGCTGAGGTAGTGAGCGGTCCAGGCACCTGTAAATCCACCACCGACAATGCATACATCGCATTCGGAGGGCATTAGCGATTTTTCCCAGTAGCTGAATTGCGGATTATTTTTCATAGCTCTTTTATCAGAATCTAAAAAGGACTTACTTTTGGGCAAAATAAATCAATAAAGATGATTCAGAGGATACAAACGGTATTTCTATTTCTTGCTGCAGTTGCTTTTGCAGTAAAATTGTGGTTACCTGTAGCGACGACTCCCAATGATTTCGGTGCAGTAATGGCGGAGGGCAAATTCCTAACTACGGATGATTTATGGTTGACCATATTTGCGCTTGTTGGTGTGATTATTAGTTTCTTCAATATCTTTTTATACAGGCGCCGAAAGTCTCAAATGCGGTTTTGCATGACCGCCAATTTATTTGCCATTATTTGGGCCGCCGTGGGTTTCTACACGGTATTGGAACTTGAGGTAAAAGCAGAAGGAGTGGCGCAAATTGCTCACGGATGGGCCTTTATATTCACGCTATTGGCCATAGTTTTTAATACCCTGGCTTACTATTTTATCAAAAAGGACGAGAATCTTGTTCGATCAATGAACAGTTTGCGATAATAAATCCGTCAGTCAATACGCGGTCTGGTAGAGTAGTTGACTTTGTACTGTTCAGCTTTGCGCAATTCAGTTTTTACATCGGTAACAATACCCATGGTAACTTCCTGGTCAACCCGCAGGGATGTGGTAATGGCCGGCACCTGATTTTCAGGAACTCTGAGCCGGTGTTCTCCGACAAACATGGCAATATCACCAAGACCTCGAATGGCATCTCCCATTTGGATACGAGGCGATGTTCCGTAAATGTGCTGGTATCGCTCAACGGGTCTTCCAATATAGATGTAATGTACAAGTGATTTTCGTTCCAGGCTGGTCAACTCTGTTGCCTCCGGAGTGGTGACCTGTACGATAATCTCTGCATCCCTCAGTACCGTAACTACCATAAAGAAAAAGAGCAGCATAAAGATGATATCCGGCAGCGATGCTGTTTGGATAGATGGGGATGATTTTCCTCTTTTTTTTCTGAATCTTGACATATGACCGGTATATGCTGTGTGATTATTAATAAAGTTTTATGGCATCAATCTTCCTCTCCAAAATCTGTCGGTTCTGCCTCTGAAATAATCATAGGAATCTCGGCTCTAATAATCCGTCGTTGCGCTAAGGATAAGTCGTCATAATAAGCGCCAAACTGCCGCTGGGAGGCCTCATCTCTCAGTGTGTTGTAGGCGGCCATGATTTCGTTATACACTTCAATATATGCATCGTATCGCGTCCCCCTGTCGTTTTTTAAAGAAATAACAGCATCAGATGGACTTTCCGCGAGGTCAGGGTCATTGTTTGGATTCATTATGAACTCCATTGCCCTCTCTTTGAGATTTTCGACCTCAAATGGTTCACCTCTTACCAACATTTGGTTTTGGGCATTGACCAGGATGGAGAGTACATTGCGTTGATTTAGATCGACAATTTCGGGTTCATCATCAGACCATGGCGGCAGCCGCACCAGGATACCGCGGTCTTCCATAATGGTAGTTGTGACGAGGAAGAAGATCAGTAGGAGGAAGGCAATATCTGCCATTGCTCCGGCATTGATCTCATTCGACATTCTGTCCCTGGCTGATTTCCGTGCCATGATATTTTGATTCTAGTTTTTAAACAAATTGTAAATCTCCCCTACAACTATTGAAAGTGCTGCTAGTCCACCGAGAATTAGGGTGGTTGTCAAACCTGCAGATACAAATCTACTTACGTTCTCGGAGATGTCAAATTGCTGAAGAGTATTGGCCATAGGCCCGTCAAAACCAGGATCTGCTGAGTTGTAAGTGATTAAAAAAACCACCATTAACACGACAAACCCAATTATCATTTTCAACGATCTCTTAGGTTCTTTTATTAGGAACCAGATACCGAAAAGTAAGGCAATAATTGCGTTGACGATGATGAGGGTTATGGTTGCTCTCAAACCGAAGTCAAAGAGCGTGGCCTCGGCCTGATCCTCTTCATCCATCATCTCAAACGCATCTACGTTAGTAGTGATGGTGATAAAAAAGATCGCTACGATTAGAAGTCCCAAAAGGAAAGCAAACAGCTGTCCGTGTTTGGTCATTATTTTATAAAATTTGGCCATGAGTCCATTTTTGAATGTGATTAATGAAATTTCGGTTTACGCTGATAATCACTTCTGATGTCTAACCATTACATCGATAAATGCCACTGTAGCATCTTCCATTCTGTTGACAATTCCGTCAATTTTGGATACGATGTAGTTGTAGAAAATCTGTAGGATAATGGCAACGATCAAACCAAAGACCGTGGTCAAAAGTGCAACCTTAATACCACCCGCTACAATTGAGGGAGAAAGGTCACCCGCCGCTTCAATGCGGTCAAATGCATATATCATACCGATAACTGTACCCATAAACCCGAGCATAGGCGCAATTGCAATAAACAGCGATATCCAAACCAAACCTTTCTCGAGCAAACCCATTTGGACACTACCGTAAGAGACGATCGCTTTTTCCACTCCTTCTATGCCCTTGTCCGAATTATTTAGTCCTTCGTAAAGAATAGAGGCTGTGGGACCTGGTGTTGCCTTGCAGAGTTCTTTTGCACCTTCAATATCTCCAATGGCCACTTTTTCCTCGATCTGATTCACCAGCTTGTCTGTGTTTACGGTCGCAATGTTAAGTGTAATAATGCGCTCAATACAGAAGGCGAGTCCGAGAATGAGGCAAACGAGCACGAGACTCATAAATCTCCAATCACCCGCGATAAACTGTTCTTTCAAAACCTGGAAAACACCGGTGTCTCCGGTAGCTTCTGCTTCCTGCGCCAAAGCCGGGGTGGTGGAAAATAACAACATCCCCAGTGTGAATAGTCCGGCAGTCATCAGTAGTTTACGATTCATAATACGTTTTTTTAAGCTGATTAAATTAATTGCTTTAGTTACGAGGTTCAAATATAAGCCCTCTCGGATTAAGTGAATTTTAGTAATGGCGGAGAGTAAGGGATTCGAACCCTTGATACCCGGTTAGGGTATACACGCGTTCCAGGCGTGCGCCTTCGACCGCTCGGCCAACTCTCCCAATAATTTCCCCTGCGTTATTCATTCATAACGAATGGCAAAATTTCAAAAAACAGTTGAATATTGCAAAGATTTTCATGGATTTATCAAAAATTAATGTTTCTATAATACCCAAAAATTTTCAGATGTAAAACTTTTCTTATTCATTAATTAAAGACATTCAGTGCACTTTCTGTGGTTCTCCGGGATACTTCTTTAGTATCCATATCCAGTATTTCTGCCAGTTTTTTTCCCACAATGCTCACATAGGCAGGTTCGTTTCGCTTGCCTCTGTAGGGCGCGGGCGCAAGATATGGAGCATCGGTTTCCAAAACCAATTTATCAATACCCGTTTTTATGATCACCTTGTCCAAACCGCTGTTTTTGAAGGTAAGTACACCTCCTATTCCGAGGTAAAACCCCATGTCTTTTATTTCTTCTGCCTGAGTCACGGTCCCTGTAAAACAGTGAAATATACCTTTCAATCTACCGTCCTGTGCCCGTTTAATCTCAGACATTGTTGTTTCCAATGCATCTCGTGAGTGTATGATAATCGGGAGTCCTGTGTTTTTAGCCCAATCAATTTGTCTCCTAAAGGAGGCCAACTGGATGTCTTTGGTTGTATCGTCCCAGTACAAATCTATTCCTGTTTCTCCAATCCCTGCAAAATCACGGGTTTCTAATATGCTTTCCATTTGATCAAGTACCTTGCCGTAGTCCTCTTTTACACTACATGGATGCAGTCCTATGGTTGCTTTGCAGAGTTCAGGGTGACTCTCTTCCAGCTCGAGCATCGGCTTGACACTTTTATAGTCAATGTTGGGCAAATAAATTCGCTCAATTCCCGCCTTCTTTGCTCTTTCAATCGCCTCCTCGCGATCTTTGTCGAATTGAGATGCAAATAAATGGGCATGTGTATCAATGTACATGTGCTTAAATCATTTTTTTGAGTGGTACAAACGCGCAAAATTGTTTACTATTATTTCAAGGTCATTTCGCCAGTGGTAGTCCATCGAGTAGGTGTAGTTGTATTTTTCAACCATCTCCTCAGATGGTTCGCGCCCCAGGGATTGCCATGTGCAGGCCGGTGGCAGCTTGGCCTTACACGAGCGCTCTTTTCCGGACGGATGGTATCCGGCCCATGTTTTATGACCCAACCAAACAGCCAACCAATCTCTCAGGAATTTTCCTCTTTTTCTTAAAACCAGCGCCATCAGTGGTAGAACGGGAATAGAAATAGTGTTTAGTAGCAGGTCAAACAGCCTTTTTTGTAGCTTGATATGGGGCATGGAAAGGCGGTGATTGATCTGCATGGTAAATAATTCTCCGCTCCGCGATGAGGAGTAACTGCTGATCAGGCTATCCCCCTCAGGAGTGAGAATGCGGTATCTCATCTTAGGGCCCAATTGGTCCATCCATGTCATCATCTGATTAAATCCGGTGTCGGGTCCGCAAAAGATTACCTCGTCGCACTTGTATGCGTGAGCAACCTCTGTCAGGTCCTTTGCAGAGCCTTTAAAGAATGGGTCATCTTCTACATCCAGGCTCAACGGTATAATGATACCTGCTTTGTACTCATTGTGCTGAAGTATTTCCAGCGCTTGCACAATGGGTTTTTTACCACCGATTAGCGCTACCGAACGATCCTTGTCCACACTGAATGAGAGGTTGTCGGAGCGGAGCATGTTGAAAAGGATTCGGCTGAAAACTGCATATAGCAAAACCCAGATGCCTGTTGTCAGTAAAACTGCTCTGGAGGAACGGAAATAGGGGTCCAGCAAGCCGTAAACCGCCAGTAAAACCAATCCTCCAAAAAGAATTGCTGCCAGGGTTTGGGCTATGTTCCTGAATTTTGAGTAAAATCCATTCAGGTAGAGGAAAAAGATGAATACCGCAGAATAGAGGGGGAGGTTAAAATACAGCAGTGAATCCGGATAGTAATCCGGGATGCCATGTAAGCCGAGACTCAAAACATACTGTATTCCCAGAGCGCCGAGGTAAATGGTCGCAAAATCAATAAGCATTAAGCCCTTTCCGGTGAAAAAAGCAATAAGTAAACTCAGGATAGCCTTTATATAGATGCCTGTACGCAGTATTATTTTGTAAAACCTTCCACTCCGGCTGAAGTGTTTTGCAGCAAAAATCTCCATGGCTTTGTGAAAGGTCTTAATGTAATTGAGGCTGGTTTTTTTGGTACTCTCGCCTTTGAAGTGAATAATGGAGGTGTCAGCCATATAAAATACATCGAAGCCCGCTTTTTTGATCCGGTAGGAGAGGTCAATATCCTCGCCATACATAAAAAACTCCTCATCAAATGCACCACCAGCGGCTTCAATGGCGGACCTTCTTACCATCATATATGCACCGCAGAGCACATCGATAATGGCATTTTGGTCTGACGGCAGGTGACCAAGATAATACCTGTTAAATAGTTTGGAGCGGGGAAAAAGACCAGACAACCCACTTGCTTTACAAAAAGCGACAAAAGGTGTAGGCAGACCCCTTTTGGATTCGGGCAGAAATTTTCCACTACCATCCAGCATTTTAACTCCCAGTGCCCCTGTTTTGGGATTTTCTTCCATGTATTTCAGAGGTGTGGACAAGCTATCCTCTTTGAGAATGGTGTCGGGGTTTAGAAACAGCACAAATTCACCGGAAGATACTTTCATTCCCTGGTTACAAGCTACCGAAAAGCCTTTGTTGTCGCGGTTTTTTAGTAGGGTTACATCCGGGTATTTGGTTTCGATCATTTCAATGGAATCATCCGTGGAGGCATTGTCCACCACAATAGTTTCGCATTCTGCCGGCTTTTGAGCCAGTTCGATGGAACGGAGGCATTGATCCAGAAAATACCTCACATTGTAATTGACTATTACGATCGATAGTTTCATAAATGGTAGGAGTGTATTACTCCGCTATTTCATAGGGGATCCGCGCGCGAATCGACCTGCCGAGCGTCATCTCATCGGTGTATTCGAGTTCGCCCCCAAAAGCCACGCCTCTGGCGAGAATGGAGACTTTTTTGAGCCCTGCTTCAGCCAGGCAGCGAGATACATAATATATAGTGGTTTCTCCATCTATGGTTGGACTGATCGCCATAATTACTTCTTCCACCGCTTCCTCTTTGCACCTTTTTACGAGACTGTCAATGTGGAGGTCCTCAGGACCCACGCCGTCTATCGGAGAAATTATTCCACCGAGCACATGATAACTGCCGCGGAAATGCCCGGTGTCCTCAATGGCCAATACGTCCCTTACGCTTTCTACCAGGCATAGCAATTTTTTATCCCGCCCCGGATCGAGGCAAATGCTGCATACTTCACTGTCGGAAATATGATGACATTTTTTGCAAAAGCGGAGATCGGTGCTTAGTCTCTTAACCGCATTGGTGAATCTTCCGAGTTTTTCGTCCGATTGATAGATGCAGTGAAGGGCCAGCCGAAGTGCTGATTTGCGACCGACACCCGGCAGTGAAGCAAAAGCCTCAACCGCCTCTTCAAGTATTTTTGACGAATGTTTTTCCATCTGGTATTTATTCAACCGTAAAGATACTGTCTTTAACGGCTTGAAAGAAAATTAACGCTGCATTTTTGAACTGGTTCATCGCAGTCAGCTTTTTCAATGTATTGATATCCAGCAAAAAACACCTCTATGTAAATGCTAATTGGTATATGGTTTGAATGGTTGGCAATACAGTGAAACAATTTGCGATTTCTATCATTTTATTTCCTTTAGATCGATTTAGTTTTCATAATACCACAAAGCTGGTTAATTTAGCGCCTTGAAAAAATGAAGCTATTATGGCAGAAGTAATAAAAATGCCCAGGATGAGTGATACCATGGAAGAAGGGGTAATCGTAGCCTGGCACAAAGAAGTTGGTGATGAAGTTGAACCCGGCGATGTGCTCGCTGAGGTGGAAACTGATAAAGCAACCATGGACCTGGAGAGCTACCAGGAAGGTGTGCTCCTTTATATTGGGGTAAAGGAAGGGCCTGTTCCTGTCGATGGGGTCATCGCTGTTATTGGTGAAGAGGGAGAGGATTATAAGGACGCTCTGGATCAAGCTGAAGGAGGTGATGATTCAGAAGGGGATGACGCAGCTGAAAAAAGTGATGAGTCCGCTGAAAAGGAAAGCGAGGAAGCCACTTCGTCCAAACCGGAACAGTCTCAAGAAAAACCCGCTCCAGAAAAAGCTGCTATAGAAGAGCAAGCTGCCGGTGACGGCGATAGATTAAAATCTTCTCCCCTCGCTCGTAAAATGGCAGAAGAGGCCGGAATTGATCTCAAGCTGGTCAAAGGGACCGGCGATATGGGGCGAATTGTTAAGCGGGATATTGAGAAAGCGATTGAAGAGGGCGTCTCGGCTCCCAAAACAGTTTCAACCACTCCGCCTGCCGGTGCTTCCTACGAAGAGGTGCCCGTCAGCCAGATGCGCAAGACCATTGCCAAACGACTTGCAGAGAGTAAATTTACTGCTCCGCACTTTTATCTCAACATCGACATTGATATGGCTTCAGCCATGGAAGCCAGAAAGCGTATTAATGAAATGATACAACCCGACAAGGTCTCCTTCAACGACTTGGTTATAAAGGCCTGTGCCGCGGCGCTTAAGCGCCATCCATCGGTAAATTCTTCCTGGATGGGCGATCACATCAGACGCAACCACGACATCAATATTGGTGTGGCAGTGGCTGTGGATGAAGGTCTTCTGGTACCGGTAATTCACGCGGCAGATCAAAAGTCTCTTACCCAAATCAATGAAGAGGTGGGACATTTTGCTGAAAAAGCGAGGGACAAAAAGTTGCAACCTGAAGAAATGCAGGGCAATACCTTTACCATTTCCAATCTCGGAATGATGGGTATCGAAGATTTTACCGCAATAATTAACCCACCAGATGCCTGTATTTTGGCCGTGGGTGCTATTCGTGAAACAGCCGTGGTGGAGAATGGAGAAATCGTGCCGGGCCACCGGATGAAAGTCACTTTGTCGTGTGATCATCGCGTGGTTGATGGTGCAACCGGGGCTAAGTTCCTCGCAGACCTGAAAAGTATGTTGGAAGACCCACTCAGAATGATTGTCTGAGTTTTTCTTCGTGAAAATCAAAGAGCTAAGGGCTCGCTGCTCATTGTTTAATGCTCAGCAGCCCGCGCTTTTTATTATCTCAATTTATTAAGCGCTATTGACAGTGCTGTTTTGGACAGGTTTTTTCGTGAAGAAGATGTCTGTCTAACTTCCGCCAGCGCCCTCTTGATGGTGGCGGAGGTGTCGGAAAAGATGGCCTTATCAGACATGTTTGCATCGGGCTGCATCAGGTAAGCGAAAGCCCTTGCCATTCCGCAATTGGCGATGAAGTCAGGAATTAGCGCCACCTGCCCATCTGTGAATTCCGCCGTGGGTCCGAAAGAAATTCCGTCGTCAATAAATGGCACATTGGCACCGCAGGAGATCACCTCCAGTCCTTTTGCCATCATTTGGTCCACCTGGTCGCGGGTCAAAAGTTTGGAGGCTGCGCCGGGTATGAAAACCTCAGCCCCCGAATCCCAAATAGCCTCATTGGCCCTGTCAAAAGGCACCATTGAGTCGTCGTTGAGTTTGTTGCCCTTTTTGTTGAGATAGAGTTGCTCTATTCTTTCAAAACTCATACCCTGCGGCTCGATAATCCCTCCTGCAATATCTATAATGCCCACAATTTTGGCACCCATCCGAGCCAGGTAATAAGCCGCTGCCGCCGCTACATTCCCCCAACCCTGAATGACAGTGCGTTTTCCTTTCAGGTCGGGTTTGGAAAATAGTTCATAGTAGTGCTTTACTGATTCCGCAACCCCAAAACCCGTTATCATATCCGCAACAGTCAATTGCTCGCCCCCCTTGGGGATATAGTTGTAATCCGTTATTTTCTTGCTGCAGCCAACTCTGAGCTGACCCAGCATTTTTACCTTTTCACCTTCCGATGCTTGCTTGAAGTGACCGTTTACAACCCCTTCCTGAGGGTGCCATAACCCGGTGTCTTCAGTAAGTGGTATTACATCCAGTATCTCATCTACATTCAAGTCTCCACCTGTTCCATAGTAATTCTTGAGTATGGGTGAAACAGCCTTAAACCACTTTTTCAGAACTTCTTTTCTTCTTGGATCGGTCGGATCAAAATTGATGCCCGATTTGGCTCCACCAATTGGTGGCCCACTCACGCTGAACTTTATCTCCATCACTTTGGCCAGGGACAGCACTTCCTCCCTGGTCAAACCCTCTCGCATTCGGGTACCACCTCCGGCTGCCCCATTTCTGAGTGAATTTATTACTATCCATCCCTGGGCCCCTGTTTCAGCGTCATTCCATTCAAATACTATCTCTGGTGGGGTGTTCAGATATTCCTTGAATTCTTTGTTCATGCGTATTTTTATTTTACGGTGGCAAATATAATTTATTTGTGAATATCCTATACGCAAAATGATGATATCCTAAGCCACACAGGAAATTATTTTAGAGAGGAGAAGGAAAATCCATGTTTCAACATATTAATAAAAAATCTTATATGTATATTTGTGTCCCCCAATTTTAAAAAGATAAAATATGGAAAACTACAGAGATAACGATGCCGGGCAAATGACAACCGGCAGCAACAGACTGTTTGCCAATATTGACAAAGACCTTGGATTCAGCTTTTTGTCTGCTGCTGGCTCAGAATTCACCGATTTACTCAACCGTGAGTTACACCGGTTCAGCAATCCATGGATTCAGGAAGAAAAGGTTGTATTCAGAGGAGTCAGGAACGATGAAGCCGAATTTAATCCAGTTAAACCACTGGAAGAAAGTGACCGGATAGTGATTTTGGTTGGAGATTACGATTCTCCTGACCGTGAGTTAGAGAAGGCACTTGCCTGTCAACGTTCGGCACTGGTGGCCTGCGATGGTAGGACCGCTAATGAATTTCTGGATAAACACAGGAAAAACTGTGCAATTAAATATCTTGCCAGTCAACGGCATTTGCTAGAGGATGAGGTTTATGATTGGGTGAAAACTCAACAGGACATAATGCCATTGGGGAAAATTCGCTCCGGCTTTCGTGAATTGGAGCCCGAATTGAGGGAAACGGAATGCTGCTTTTTCAATCTCTCTGCCATTCGCCATTCCGATGCTCCGGGAAAGCGGGGTAGCGATATTTCAGGTTTGACTTCCGAAGAGGCATGCCGGTTGTTGAGGTATTTCGGGGTAGGGGATTACAGCAGGGTTTTATGGATCAAGGGATTTGAAGCCGATTCTTTTTCTGCGCCATTGACGGCAAATTTGATAGCTCAACTGGTTTGGTATTTTTTAAACGGGGCGGTTCACAGACCTGGGGATTATCCCCTTTCCAGTGAAAATTTGATTGAGTACACAGTCTCAAGTCACGAAAATTTACCGGATATTAGATTTTACAAAAGCAGATTTAGCGGGCGCTGGTGGTTTTCCATAGGTGCTGATTTCAATTTGTTGGAGGTAAAACCATGTTCTTACGAGGATTATTTGCTGATGTGTGAAGGGGAGATTAGTGATCGTATTGCACTGGCCGTTGACGCCTGACCGGGAATTCTTTTTATCGGAATCTCGATTATTTAGAGCTAACAATTCTTTCCAAACCAATTCCTCTTGAGCCTTTGAGGAGGATAGAGTGATTCTGGATGCCCTGTGTTTCAAGTTCCTCCGCAACTTTATCTGCTGACGGAAAATGCCGGATTGGAGCTTTGACATCCAATTTGCCAAATTCTTTACCCACCAACCACAGTTGTTCGTATTTATCATTTTTATCCTGTAAGTCGCGAACGAGCTGACGGTGCTCTTCCATACTGTCTGTTCCCAGTTCCAACATATCTCCCAGAATTAGAATACGCGGATTGGAGAAGTTTTCCAAAAAATGATCGATCGATGCACGCATAGAGCTTGGATTCGCATTGTATGCATCGAGGAATACGGTGTTGGTTCTAAAGTTGATGATCTCCGATCGGTTTGTAAAGGGCTTGAAAGTAGAGATGCCGGCTGCTATTTCCTCTTGAGAAAGTCCGTAAAAAGCACCGGTAGCAATTGCTGAAACAATATTTGGAAAGTTGTATCGACCGGTGAGTTGACAATTCACTTCTGTATAGTAGCTAGATTTACTGAGCTTAAATCGGAGCTTGATTTCGGGATAATGGGCCATTAATTCAGCCTGTACAATCAATTCTCTTCTGGTTTTCCGGACTTCATTCGAGCTGTAAAATACCCTGTTTTTAACCTTTTTACTATTGGCATCCAGGTATTTCTCAGCCAGGTTGACCAATGCGGCCCCTTTTCTTTCTGCCAGACTGTCGTACAATTCACTTTTTGCGTGAATCACGCCTTCAAGTGTTCCGAAACCTTCGAGATGGGCTTTGCCAATATTTGTGATCATTCCGACATCGGGTTCTGCAATTTGGCACAGTTGAGCTATTTCGCCCGGTGCATTGGCACCCATTTCGAGTACTATGAGTTCGGTCCCCGGTTTGGTGTTAAGTATGGTAAAGGGGAGTCCTATCAGATTATTGTAGTTGCCACTTGTTGCGTGGACCTTGTATTTTTGACAAAGCACCGATTTGATTAATTCCTTGGTAGTGGTTTTTCCATTGGACCCAGTCAGTGCAAAAACGCTGCCCTCGAAATTTTTCCGGTGGTGATTAGCCAGTTGTTGCATGGTTTGCAGTGCGTCGGCGACCATGAAAAAGTCCGGGTGACTACCTGCGATTTTCGGATTGTCAACAACAGCGGCCAACGCACCATTTTCGATGGCTTTTGCGGCAAACTTATTGGCGTCAAAGTTGGGTCCCTTGATTGCAAAGAATATTTCTCCCTCCCTGATCTTGCGGGAATCAATACATACGCCTCTAGAATTTCGAAAAGTTTGATACAGCGCTTTCATTTACTTGTAGTTCATGAAAAATCGAAGCGGAAAAGTTTATGAATTATTCCAGATTACCTGGACTCATTCATCAACTTTTATAAAACGCATCAGGGTTAAAAAAAATCCCCGACTTCAAAGATATGAAGCCGGGGATTGATTATTTTATAAAAAAGGTAAATCCGTTATCTGAACCTCCTCTCTGAGGAGCCACCGAAGAAATTACCGGCATCGTCGTCATTACCTTCAGGCCCTCCGGTCCTCGTCATTGCAAGTCGGAATCCGACCGTTCTGGATGACGCTCCCTGGTCCATGAATCTTCTTTGACTGGGTGACATCCAGTAAGCTCTGTCAGCCCAAGATCCTCCCTTAATTACTCTTGCATCATTGTTAATAAGAGTATGTTCACCGTAGGCGTAGTTCACAAATTCAGAGTCACCGTCCCCAAAGTCTCTGGCATCAGCTACATTGTAGTTTGGTTGCTGTTCGAGATGTCTCTCTGTAACTTCCCTCCGCTCTAATCTGCCAAGGCTATCCCTTCCAACAGGGCGTCCGTCTTCATCTCTGACCACTTCAGTGAAAATATTTCCACGGAATGGATTTAAGTCGTTTTGATCAACGTCTCTAAGCGTTTCGGTGGTGAGCGGTCTATAGACATCTTTAACCCACTCACTCACATTACCGGCCATGTTGTAAAGGCCAAAATCATTGGGTAAAAATGATTTAACCGGAGCTGGGATTGCTGCATTGTCATTAAGAGCAACTGAAACACCCATATAGTCACCTCCACGATGTTTAAAGTTGGCCAGCATTTGACCCTGGTGGCGGTCTCGTCTTTGATATCTCATGTTGGTGCCATCCCAGGGGAAAATCCTTCTGTCGGTAATCAACTCGTCACCGCGGTCACCTTGCAAGCCGTGAAGCGCCATTGCTGCATATTCCCATTCAGCTTCTGTTGGGAGTCTGTAGCTTGGGAGAAGAATTCCATCCTCAAAGCGAACTCTACGCTCACCGCCGGTTCTGAGGTCGGGCAGGTTCTCTCTAACACTTCCCTCATAAAGCCCGGCAAGGTAGGACTCTGTATTGAAGTTATCTTCATCTCTTTGATCAGGATTGGGATTCAAAATACCTCTTTCGATCAAAAGGTATTCATTAACCCTGTCTGTTCGCCATTCGGCGTAGCGGGTAGCTTGTTCCCAGGATACACCTACGACAGGATACTCATCATAGGCGGGAAATCGGAAATAAGTTTCCACGAAAGGCTCGTTGTAAGCCAATTCTTCTCTCCACACAAGAGTATCCGGCAGGGCATCTCTGTACACTTCCGGGTAGGATTCATAAACCCTGTTAAGCCAAAAGACATATTCTCTGTAGTCGATGTTGGCTATTTCAGTTTCATCCATGTAAAAGGAAGATACAGTCACTCTGCGCGGGGTGTTGTTCCAGCGGAACATCACATCTTCATCAGTGAGACCCATTGTAAAAGTACCACCGGGGATAAGTACCAAATTTGGGCCAGTTATCTGACCCTCGTAATCGAGTTTTTCAAATCCTCCCCATTCTTGGTCATTGTAAACCCAGCCTGTGGTTGGAGACCTCTCCTGTTGACGGCAGCTAATGAGCACCAGTCCGGCGAAGAGAAACATAATTACGATATTCAAATTCTTAATCATGAGACATTAGTTTTTCACGTGGGTACAAATATACGAACCTATTTTGGATGCCACAAAAATTTTTAATAACCTTAACGTTTGTATGTTGTATTACTTAAAAGCTTTATTTGATGTTCTTGCATCTATACTGCATTCACAATCAAGCTGTTATTATGGCTATTGCGCTAGCTTATCAGGTAATTTAGAGGTCTCCCGAATTGAAACCAATTTATTTTGACTGATTATAACTGCTTTGAAATTCCCGGAAGACGCTGATTTTCAAAATAATTTACCTCCATCTCCCTTCAAGGACCTACCTGAATATGTCTAAACAGTCGGAGTAATCAACGCGCTGTCTGCCTGGTTGATTGTCCAGGTTGATCAAAATACTAATTTCGTGGCTTCCTCGCCCCACTCCTGCAAGTTGTGAAATAGTCAGGTCGTAAGCGTAGCCAATTCGGTAAATTTGCTCTTCAAATCCAAAGTGTATCTGCACTGCGTCGGGATTTCTACCACTGTGTCTGTAATAGAGTCCTGTGTGAATGCTTGAGAAACGGAGGTTGAATCCAGCATTGATCTGGCTGGCGTTGCCCTGCCTTGCAAACAAAAGATTGGGCGCAAAGTAGTTGTTCTCATTGTGGTCAAGAGATATTTCAGTGCCGGTCATTAGGGTGTAGAGCACGGATAATCTCGGATTGTCTGCACCTGGTTCGTCCAAAAAACCCACATTGGGAGAGTTGAGGTGTCGCAATCCTATGCCGACGTAAAAATCCGGAGAGGAAAACAGCAATCCAAAACCCAGGTCAAAGTAGCGATTGGTCAAATTCTCCGGTCTTGTCTCTTCTGTTGGTATTGGCTGTCCACCGGGATTAACACGCCCGTGAACAGGGTCTAATTGGTCACCAAAAACAAGCTTGTCCCAGTCCAAATGACTCTGAATACCTGTAACCTCAATTCCGGATTGGAAATAGGTGTCAGAACTCAACCTCAACCGGTAGGAATAGTACCCGGACACCCTGGTGTTGATCATAATACCGTCTCCCGCATTGTCGCTTAATATAAGTCCCCCAAAGCCCGAGTTAATGCGCTCAAAATACTGGCTGTATGCCAGGGAGTAAGTCCTGTAAGCGGATGAAAATCCCGGCCATTGCAACCTAAACGAAGCACCGATCAAAGGCGAATTGGTCGTACCTGAAAAGGCGGGGTTGATTTGCATGGGCGTGAAATAATACTGGCTATATATGGGATCCTGGCTGAAACTACTCGTGGGTAGCGCAGTTGTAAAAACGGCTGCGAAAATCATTGCCCGGAAATATAAAAGCATTATTCTTTGTCTTAAATCGTCCTAAACAAACAAAGATACGCCTTTTTGTGTTGCACGGCTCAATATGTTTAAGCCTCTATCTGGTCGTAATCATGGGATTTTTTTAAATGTTAACTTCATACTAAATGCCCTGTCAACAGGTTTTTTTAGCGGGATTGTGAAGGGGTGTGATTTCGCGAATCTTGTTTTTTTGTCAAGTTGCACCTTTTAGTATGAAATGATTCACGATGGCAATCGTCTAACATTTTGACTCGTTTATCAACCCCGTGAATGGTTAGCTTATGTAAATTCAATATGACGCTTCAATGAAAAAAGCCGAGTACCACCCTTATAATAAAGTGTTTTCTCCAGGGAAAGCCGCCAGGCATCATGTGTTGAGTTATTTGTCCGAAATTAGTTCTGTTAATAGTTTTGGTTTGGTGCTACTAATCCTTGCAATGTTCACTTCCATACCCTCTGCAGCAGCTCAGGTGGTTTTGAACAAACAAGTGGATTTAGATTGGTACGATCACCCAATCCCCGAGTTAAAAAATATGGATGATCCGGTACTGATACCCTATTTTAAAGATGCGCTGTTTTCATCCGAAGAGTTGCCCCTCCCAATGTTTACGATCCGCGTTGAAGTGCCCGGTCCTGGTGAGCTTGAAATCAATTTCCGCATCGTAGGTTCATCCGAACCCGAGTTCAGTGTATCGGCGGAGGTTGTTGAAAAGCTTTCTGCAAAGGTCGAACCCGCATACATTATAGAAAGTGATCGTGGCAATTATTATGCGAGGATATTTTTCAAGCCATTTGTCTCCAATTCTGCCGGAAGTGTTCTGTTGATGGAGTCTTTTGCTGTATCCGTTACATTCTCTTCAAGCGATGACGGGCCTTTTACTTCCGTTGCGAGAAGTGGTTTTAAGCGTCATTCAGAACTCGCTGAGGGGGACATTTATAAAATTGCAGTTCCATCTGCCGGCTTATACAAAATAGACGCCTCCTTTCTCAGTGACGAACTTGGATTGCAGGCTTCAGATATTCCCGTGGACAAAATCCGCGTGTTGGGCAATCGAGGTGGAATGTTGCCGCAGTTAGCCGGAGCTGAGCGTGTCGATGATATGGAGGAATTGCCCACCCGGTTTGTGGGAAGTGGCACACATTTGAGTCAGGGCGAGTTTTTGCTCTTTTTTGCCGAGGGGCCACAGAACTGGACATACCTGGGTGATCAGGACATATTTGATAAACCCAAAAATATTTACGACGATCTCAACTATTACTTTATCTCTATTGGAGAAAAGGATCGTTTATATATTCCTCAGGCAGGTTCTTTGTCAGGTTCAGAACATACTTTTGATACGTATGATTTCCTTCAGCGGTACGAGCGCGACAGGGTTAATGTAATGGGTGCGAATCCCAGCTTTTACGGCAGTGGACAGCGTTGGTTTGGAGATAATCTCAGCAATATCAGACAAAAAGACTACAGTTCAGAATTTGATCTCGAAGGCTTCATTCCAGGAACGCAATTTGAAGTATATACAGAGTTTGCAATTAGATCGAATCAAACTTCCACCTCGCGACTGAACGTTGGCAAGGAGAGTTTTGTGGAAACTGTAAGCAGTGTAAATACATCCAGTGTAATCGGAAGATTTGCTCACCTGGGAAGTATCCACGCAATTAAAACAGTAGGAGAAGATCCTATTACTGTTCACTTTGAAATACCCAACACGGGTTCTATTTCCGAGTCCTGGATGGATTTCATTCAGATTAGGGGTAAAAAAGAGTTGTCCTTTGATGGAGAGCCACTTTTTTTTCGGGACAGCAGAAGTCTGGATTATAATATTTCCTCTTTTGAAATGAGAAACCCACGGGGTAATGATGTTCACATATGGGATGTTACCGATCCTCATTTTGTCACGGAAATGCCGGTTGAATCGGACGGTCAAAGTGTTCGCTTCACTTTTTTCTCCAATGAGTTGAAAGAATTCACGGCCTTTGACCCTACTTACAATTTTCCCCGGCCAAAATTTATTGAAAAAGTACCCAATCAAAACCTTCACAGCCTTGAATCGGCTGAATTGGTGATAATTTACCACGAGGATTTTGAGAGTGCCGCCAAAGAGTTGGCTGAGCACAGACGAAGTTTCAGCGGTCTGGAGGTAGTGGCAGTTCCCGCGCAGCAGGTTTACAACGAATTTGGAGGTGGCTCACAGGACCCTACAGCCATACGCGATTTTGCTAGAATGTTTTATACCCGTACCGACGACTTCAGGTATTTACTATTATTCGGAGATGGGAGCTATGATTACCGGGGGCTCATGGATGGTCTGCCCAATCAAAATTTTATCCCCGTTTATCAGACACCTCACTCCCTTCATGCAATTTCGGCCTTCCCCTCCGATGATTACTTTGGATTGTTGGACCCTAACGAAGGGGCCAATTTAGTGGGTGGTGTAGATATAGCAGTAGGTCGTTTGCCTGTGCGTACAGAGCGAGAGGCACAAGATGTGGTCAATAAGATTATTTCTTACGATACCAACCCTCAATCCCTCGGAGATTGGAGGCTAAACCTCGGCTTTGTAGCTGACAATGGAGACAACAACCTCCATTTAAATCAGACCAGAAATCTGGTGAGGCGTGTAAAAGAAAACCATCCGGAATACCACATTGAAAAAGTATTTTTAGATGCTTTTGAGCGTGTTTCTACTCCGGGCGGTAACAGATTTCCAGATGCGAATAAGGCATTGAATCGAATGATGAATCGCGGTCCCCTGGTCATCAATTACCTCGGACATGGTGGTCCTGCAGGTTGGACGCAAGAAAGGGTATTACAGGTGCCGGATATTTTGTCCTGGAGCAACTCGGATCAACTCTCCCTGATGATAACAGCGACTTGTTCATTTGCAAATTACGACGACCCGGCCATCACTTCCGGAGGGGAACACACCCTGCTAAATCCCAATGGTGGTGTATTTGGTTTGTTGACCACTACCAGACTGGTTTATGCGTTTGCCAATGAACGTCTCAACAGAGAAGTGCTGAACAGATTGTTTGTTAATGACCAACAGGAAAGACCCACTATTGGTGAAGTAATGAGGTTGTCAAAAAATGCCAATAGTGCCGATACCCTAAATGTCAATGCCAGAAAATTTACTCTTCTGGGAGACCCATCGCAAAAACTCAACATCCCCGAATACAGAGTGGTAACAACCTCTGTCAACGGAGTGGATACAGACCAGGAAGCACCTGACACACTCAAGGCCATGCAGCATGTGGTTATTACCGGAGAGGTGAGAGACCATCAGGATGAACTCCTGGGTGATTTCAACGGGGTGATGGAATTTACTCTTTTTGACAAGCCGGTGGTGGAATCAACCCTTGGACAGGGGCCCCGTAGTAACAAGCAAGAATTTGAAGTCCAGAACAAAATCCTTTTCAAGGGAAGCGCAAGTGTAGAGGCTGGCCATTTCACCATTGAATTCAAGGTGCCATTGGATATTAATTATAAGCCGGGCTACGGAAAAGCCAGCTATTTTGCTTACACTGATGATATGCGGACTGCAGCAGGTGCATATCAGGATATAATTATTGGCGGTTCCGTGGATTCACTGCCTGAAAATGTGGAAGGCCCGCAGGTGAGACTGTATATGAATGACAAAAATTTTGTATCAGGGGGAATAACCGATGCCAACCCCATCCTGCTGGCAAAACTTGAAAGTGAAGTGGGTATCAATGTGACCGGAAACAGTATCGGTAGAGAATTGACTGCATATCTCTATGGTGAATCATCAGAAAAAATAACTCTCAATGATTACTACCAGGCAGAAATGGATGATTTTACCAGAGGAGAAGTAAGGTACCCATTTAGAAATCTTAAAGACGGTAGTTACGAGATTAATTTCATCGCCTGGGACATATTGAATAACAGAGGTGAGGCCAGTCTTGAGTTTGTCGTAGCCAGTGACCGGGATAGGGTGATACAGCAATTGTTCAACTTCCCCAATCCCATGAGTGACCATACAGAGATTCAGTTCGAGCACAATCTGCCACCGGGTAAAATGGATATCAGAATAACTATCTTATCGGTAGATGGCAAATTGGTCGGAGAAATGGAGAGTTCGGCTTTTTCCGACGGATACAGAGTTACAGGCCTGAAATGGGATGGAACGACCCACTCGGGATCTCCACTTCCCAATGGCCTGTATTTTTACAATGTGGAAGTCCGTACAGATCACCCGGACGCAGATAATAAAATAGTCAAAAGCGAGTTTGAAAGACTTGTAATAATGAGATAGGATTGAAGTCGTTCATTTGACGAAAAAAATCTTAATTTTGTGGAATATAGAATCCTTGATTCTGAGAGATTTGAAAGCAAACCTTAAAGGGGAATCTTCAATTGGTAGTTTTCAAAACTCTAATCGCAGGGTAAAACTATCAAAAACTGACAAAAAAAATAGTGCCGGTCAATACCTAAAACAACGGTCTTATTATCACTTACATGAAAGAAGTGTGCTTAATTATTTCAACCTCCACTCATGTGATTGATGAAAAAAATAATCTAATGAAATTAATGAATCAAATGTTGAAAAGTACCAATGTGTTTTTCCTGCCATTGATTGGGATGGCATTCTTTCTGGGTGTGCAAGATTTGCAGGCTAACGAACCGTGCAGGTTCGATCCCTTTGAAAACAGGTGGATAGGTGACTGTCCCAGACCTGTTGTCTCGGCAGTGCCTTACCTGAGAATTGCACCTGATGCAAGAAGTGGTGCTATGGGAGATGCGGGAATTGGTGTTTCTCCCGATGCCAACAGCATCCACTACAATGCCTCTAAGCTTGTATTTGCCGAGGATGATTTCGCACTTTCCGCCACCTACACTCCTTGGCTGCGCGGACTGGTGAGAGACGTCTATTTGGCCTATCTCGGCGGTTATTACAAGTTAGATGACATGCAGGCTCTGGGTTTTTCACTCCGGTATTTCTCTCTAGGTGACATTCAGTTTACTGATCAAAATGGTGAACCGCTGGGTAATGGACGACCAAATGAATTCGATATTAGCCTCAGCTACTCCAGAAAACTGGGTGAAAATTTTTCAGCAGGTGTAACAGGTAGGTTTATTTACTCCAACCTCGCAGCAGGCCAAACGGTAGAAAGTGTGGAAATTAACGCTGCTACTGCCGCTGCAGTTGATATTTCCATGACGTACAATGCCGTATTGAGTCCCACTTCAGATCTTTCCCTGGGACTTGCAATTACCAATCTCGGTTCTAAAGTTTCTTACACCAGGTCACAGATCAAAGATTTTCTACCCGGCAACCTCGGTATTGGCGGTGCATGGAATATTAATTTTGACGACTACAACCGTTTGACTATAGCCCTGGACTTTAATAAATTGCTTGTCCCTACACCTCTGGACCCTTTGGATGACGGCTACATCGAGCGAAGAGAACAATCCGTAATGAGTGGAGTAATCAGTTCTTTTGGAGACGCGGGGTCTTTTAGAGATGAATTGAGAGAAATCAATATTTCCGGTGGTGTGGAGTATTGGTATGTGGATCAATTTGCTGTTAGAGCGGGATATCACCATGAGCACGCACTCAAGGGTAACAGGAAGTTTCTCACGCTTGGATTTGGAGTTAACTACAACGTTTTTGGCTTGAACTTCTCCTACCTGGTACCGACCAATGCTCAGCGAAATCCACTGGATAATACACTACGCTTCTCCCTTCTTTTCAACATGGAGGCATTTGACGAAGGTGCTTAATTTGCCCTGTAAAAATTACATCAGTAAGCGAATTTACTGAAAGAAATAAAAAAGCCCCGGACCTTGAAGGCCGGGGCTTTTTTGGTATGTGAGACTGTAAGCCGGATTCTGTTGCACCCAATGGGTACAGCCTGTCATTTATCTTATCTGCCTACCCCTTGCGCCAGCCCTGAGGCAATTGGACGAGTAATCCAATTCACAATGAAGCGCAATGTACATGGCATTTCAACCCGCAAGGTTTGTCCAATTCCGGAATTACTCCCGAAATTCGTGCGCTCTTACCGCACGTTTTCACCTTTACCGCGGAAGACCGCGGAAGTATAGTTTCTGTGACACTGTCTGTATCGCGCCGTTGCGCGACCCCGTTTATTAAGCGGTACGGCGCTCTTCGTTGTCCGGACTTTCCTCATCCCTATAGGAGATGCGACAGGCCGTCTCATATACCACATATACAACAGTCAAAGGGGGATATTGATTCCTACATGGGCTCATTTAAAAGGTATGCGGGGAAATAATTTGTCACATTCTAATTTATTCTAATGATTAATTATCTGAAAAATAGTAACTTTGCAGTAATTGTAAAGGGTTGTTGGCGTGAAGAAAAACATTTTTCAAAACCATTTGTCATGGGTCGGTTTGGTCACTGGGATTTTAATTCTGGTGGCTTGTGGTGGGGTAGTCCTCTATCACAACATCGACCTTAAGCCAACCTTTTTGGAGGAATGGAAAGTCAACCAAAGCAATTGGACCGATGCCGCTCGTGTATTTTTAGATGGATCAGATGCAGATCAGGCCATTTCCGCAATTCGTAAAACTACTGATTCACCCTATTCTCCTCAATTCATTCTCTTTGAGGGAGACGACCCTGTTTATGCCCATTCCCCAATTTGGCTGCCCAAATCAGATAAATGGTCAGATAGTGATGCCATCTATATTAGTCAAAGAGAGAATATTGTAACAGGAGAGTTTTATTTCACCGCTCCTGATACCGAATTAAACCGGCAAGCCTTCGTCCTATTACCACTTTATTCCCGGAATGCTGCAGAACAGGAAAAAATATTCCGGCTCAATTACAAGGGATTCGTTCCCTTCGAACTTGAATTTGAGCTTGTTGATGGTTCTTTGATGCCGGCTGTAGATGGTCCTGTCAGGTCTTCTTCAATCAGATTGTGGTCTGCCATTTCTGTAGTATTGGGATTCCTGTCTGCGTTAATTTTTGCGGTCTTATATGTGTTTCAGAGGTTTAAGAAACTCCTTCTGAATCCTGTGAAATTTTTACCCGTACTGGTACCAGTCATTCTTCTTCGGTTTGCATGGCAAACTGATACTCTCGCAGAAGTGAACGAAGGACTTAGAATATTCAGGAGTGGTTTGCTCGAGTGTGGAGGCAACTGGAGTCCCGGACTATTAATAATGGACTTTCTGCTCTATTTTCTTGTTGCCATCGTATTTTTAAACGTCCCCGTTTTCAGCAAAAAGGGGCGTCAGTTTGCACCGGGTATTCGGGCCCTGTTGACTGTGGGAGGATATTGGATAATAATCTGTGGATGGATTGTTTTTACCCTTGTGGTAGGAATGGTAGTAAATCAGTCCACGATCAATATGGATTTGGACAATGTTTTTACGCTGGATAGATACAGTTTTGCGGCTTTGTCTGGCATTCTGCTGTTTTTGGTTTCTCAATTTTTAATAAGCATAAAGCTCGGAGAGATCATTCACAACCTTGGGATACCGCTCAACAACAGAATTATGTCCATCGGAGCAGCTGCACTTTTGAGCCTGCCTCTGCTTTTAATGATGCAAACCAACCTTCATCCATTTCCCTTCTTTCTGGCTGTGTTCCTCTTCGTCTTTTTATTGGACCTTTTCTCGGAAAAAGTAAATGTGGGATATCCGTGGATTTTTCTATGGTTGCTGGTCTTATCGTCTTGCACGGCTGCCCTGATGTACAAATACAGTTTGGACAATGACCACGAGAAGCGTATCATACTGGCTGACAAATTTAAGGCAGCACTAGCCGAGAACAATGCCGGCTCGGAAACATTTTACCAAATATCAAGAGAGTTGCGAAAAGGAGGGGAAACTGACCTGGATTTTGCCATTTTTGTAGATTCCACGCGAATCTGGTCCAATAACCCGGTGTACCCGGATGTACTGGCTGGTGCCTTTGCTAACATGGAGTTCGGTCAACTCAGTCGAATAAACCGCCGAACAGAGTTGCTGCTGGATTTGAATGTAGATCAAAATGCCCATTTGATCGTCGGTCGATATTCCGCCGATATCTCCAGGCCGATTTCTGTTTTTTCCTACTTGTTTTTTTCCCTTATTCTCTTCGCAGCCTTACTGGGGTTGCTCAATAAGAAATTGGCGGTGTTGCCTAACAGGTGGACCATAGAAATATCGGACCGCCCGTCCCTGCGACGGAAAGTACAATTTCTGGTCGTTTCTCTGACCGTGGGTTCTTTTGTACTGGTCAGTTTCATGACCATTTATTTCTTTCAGTTCAACAATCAGCGTCAGATTGAAACCAGTTTATTGGAGAATGCACAAAATGTAAAGCGGTTTCTCATTGTGGACCATTCAAATCCCGATTGGTCTGAAATGGTGCAGCAAGTGGCTTCCGAATACAAATTGGAGCTGGGTCTGTACGACCGGACTGGGCAATTTATTGCTGGTTCTCAAAAGGATGCTGTTCCGGTTGGTGGTTTTCCTGGTATTCTCACTCCTTTGATGTTGGAAAAGGTTGGACGCTCCCATTATTTTTTTAACGGATTGCATCCCCGCTTTTCGGAATTGAAAATGCTGTTGAAGCAAACATTTATTGATGGGGAGGAACACTATTTTCTTTTGGGTTCTGATCCGGTATTCAGGCAGCAGGCAGGTTCGGTCAATGATTTCTTGAGTCCACTGATCAATGTCTTTTTGTTCCTGTTTTTACTTTCGGGTGCTCTGGCATTTGTGCTGTCGGATGGTATTACAAAACCATTACTGAGAATCAGGGACAGTCTGAATAAGGTAAAGCTCGGCAGGCAAAACGAACCCATCGATTGGCAAAAAAACGACGAGCTGGGTGAATTGATTGATGATTACAATCGGATAATCAAGGAGATTGATGAAAGCGCCAAGATTCTAGCGATGACGGAGCGCGAAGTGGCCTGGCGGGAGATGGCCAAACAGGTGGCCCATGAGATTAAGAACCCATTGACTCCCATGAAGCTGAGCATTCAGCACCTTCAGTATGCCTCGGGCCGCGATCCGGAAAGATTGACTGAGTTGATAGGGCGGACCAGTTCCACCTTGATAGAGCAAATTGACAACCTCTCCCGGATTGCTTCGGAGTTCTCCACTTTTGCCAAAATGCCCGAGGCCATGAATGAAAAGGTCAATCTCAATGATCTGGTCAGCAGTGGTCATGAATTGTTTCGCAACCGGGACGACATGGATATCGCCCTTGTGGTTCCCATTGATGAAATCTATGTTTTTGCGGATAGAAATTACCTGATGCGGGTACTGACAAATTTGGTGAAAAATTCCATTCAGGCCATTCCCATGGAAAGAAGGGGGAAGATCAAAATTAAGCTCTATCAGCGGGAAGATCAGGCCATAATTGAAGTGGCGGACAATGGTTGTGGCATTCCGGAAGAGGTCCGGGAAAAGGTTTTTAAACCTAATTTCACCTCAAAAAACAGCGGCACCGGACTCGGACTGGCCATCTGTAACAATATCGTGGAGTCCTTCCACGGCCGGATTTACTTCGAAACAGAAGTGGATGAGGGTACCAGTTTTATAGTTGAACTGCCCCGAATGCGAAGTTCCAAAGACCAAAAACCCCAAAAGCGGGTGGAGTTGGATTGATCTTAAACACCCACCTTAGAACCACTTTGCCCCATTTTTGTCTTAATGAACGAAACTTTGGCCGTTTGACTTTTCTTATTGACCTGTATCGCAAATTTGAGTGTTGAAGGGAAGTGCCAAAATTCACTGTCGTTGATGACTCAATCACATTTTTTTCGATGTCAAAAACCAAAACAGTAGAAGAGGGTAAAAAAGCCGTGGTCATTGGCAGCGGGGTCGCTGGACTTGCAGTGGCGGTGAGATTGGCTGTCAGGGGTTTTGAGGTGGTGGTCTTTGAGAAAAATGCCAAAGCCGGTGGAAAATTAACTGAGCTGCAGTTAAGCAATTACCGATTCGATGCCGGTCCCTCCCTTTTTACGATGCCGCAGTGGGTGGATGAATTGTTTGAGATCGCCGGTGAAAAACCGCAAGAACACTTCAGGTATAATCGATTGCCCGTGGTCTGTAAATACTTTTGGCAGAATGGAAAAAAATTGGAAGTGAGCGCTGATTTGGGAAAAACAGACAAAAGGGTGGTTGAAGAATTTGGAGAGAAGCCCGGAGCGCTGGGAAATTACCTCCAAAAAAGTCGAAGAAAGTACGAATTGGCCGGAGAGATTTTCCTGAAAAGACCTCTTAATCGTTTGAAAACATGGAGTGATAAGAAAGTGATCCGGGCCCTGGGGCACCTCGGAAAGTACGACTTATTCAAAAGCCTTCACAAAACCAACCGTTCTCATTTTGAATCCCCCGAAATGGTCCAGCTTTTTGATCGCTACGCTACCTACAATGGGAGCGATCCTCACCGCTGCTCGGGTATGTTTTCCATGATTCCCCACATCGAACTTCATGAAGGTGCTTATGCGCCGGAGGGCGGCATGTATGCGATCACTGAAGCGATTTATCAGTTGGGTCGCAAACTGGGAGTTCGGTATGTCTTTGGAGAAGAGGTGGCGGAAATAATCCATCAAAAAAACCGCGTGAAAGGCGTTGAATTGAAATCCGGGGAGTGGGAATTGGCGGACCTGGTGGTCAGTAATATGGATGTGCAGCTGACTTACGAAAAGTTGCTTCCGGAGGTTAAAATGCCGCGTTTGAGAAAGTATGAGGAGCGATCGAGTTCCGGCTTTATCTTTTACTGGGGAATCGATCGAAATTTCCCGCAACTGGATGTGCACAACATCTTTTTCAGCAAAGACTACAGGAAAGAATTTGAAGCCATTTCCCGCGGTGAATTCAGCGATGATCCGACCATCTATGTCAATATCACCTCAAAGTACAATCCCGCTGATGCTCCGGGGGGCTGCGAAAATTGGTTTGTAATGATAAATGGCCCCAATGACAGCGGCCAAAACTGGGACGAACTTCGCGCCGAACTGCGAAAAAAGGTGGTAGAGCGAATGAATACGGTTCTTAATGTGGACCTTGAGAATTATATTGAATGCGAGGAAGTCCTTGACCCGGTTCGACTGGCTATCAAAACACTCTCTGCAGATGGTGCACTTTACGGAAGCAGCTCCAACAGTATGATGGCGGCATTTCTCAGGCAATCAAATAAACACAGTCGCCTGAAAAATCTTTATTTTTGCGGGGGAAGTGCACATCCCGGGGGTGGCATTCCGCTATGTCTCTCTTCTGCCCGCATTGTTGATGAGTTGTTGGCCGAAGACCTCTGAGGAGTCCGGATTTCGCGAAACCAAACAAATGAAGCGATGGATAAAAATTTGACAATCAAAATGAGCATTGCCGTTCTGGCGATTCTCTATGCCGTTGGTGCGGTGGGGATTG
Source organism: Saprospirales bacterium (assembly GCA_007695035.1). GTDB lineage: Bacteria > Bacteroidota > Bacteroidia > Chitinophagales > Saprospiraceae > PWJY01. The sequence goes on from REEO01000009.1 coordinate 53,283, forward strand.
CCTTTCGCCTGGTTCCCGGACTCGCGGCCTTGACTTCCCTGCATCTGTTTATCAGTTTCCTGTTTCTCGTTTACTGGCACGAAAAAAAGGGAGTGTTTTTCTGGCTTTGGCTTATGATTGCCTATCTTATCGGGACTTTGGTAGAGTATCTGGGAGTGCAATATGGCTTTTTATTCGGCAGCTACGAATACGGAGCTAATATGCGCCCTGTAGTCGCCGGAACTCCCATTATCATAGGGATCAATTGGATAATTTTGTCTTATTGCTTTACGCGTATAGTAGCTCGCTGGGCCCCGCGGAAGTTCAGTATGTTTGTTATTGCTGCCATTTCAGCGACTCTGATGACAGCCTTTGATGTACTGATAGAACCCGTTGCCATTGAGCTCAACTTTTGGTCCTGGGAAAAAGGCTATGTTCCGCTGACTAACTATGCCGGCTGGTGGATAGTATCACTGATACTGAACTTCCTTTTTGTGAAAATGGGGGTTGAAAATGGCCGCAACCCCATCGCATTTTGGGTGCTGCTTTTTCAACTGTTTTTCTTTGTCTTTGTTTATGTGTTCAGAGTAATAGCATAAGAATTATGATGACAGCTTTGTGGTACGGATTGATTGTGATACTCACATTTTGCGCAATGGAGTTTATGGCTTGGTTTGCGCACAAATACATTATGCATGGCTTGCTTTGGAGATGGCACAAGGATCACCATGACCCTAAATTCAAGGAGGGCCACTTTTTTGAAAAAAACGACCTTTTTTTTATGGTCTTCGCCATACCGAGCGCTGCGGCTTACATCATTGGCCTGGCTACTCCTCATTTGTGGCTGTTGTTCGTGGGCATTGGTATATCCATCTACGGACTCGTGTATTTCCTGATTCACGATGTTTATATTCACCGCCGCTTCAAGTGGTTTAAGCAATTGGATAGTCGCTACTCAAGGGCCATTTTGAGAGCGCATGGAAAGCACCACGCCAAAAAGACCAAGGAGGATTGTGAATCCTTCGGTCTTTTAGTGGTACACCCTAAGTTCTTCAGGGACGATTACAAAGTCAGAAAGAGCAATTAGGAGCTACCCACACCTCACTTGTTATTCTACGATCGTGCCCGCCTATTTTTACAGGTAGGGAAATAAACCATTTCGGAAGAAACACCTTGCTTTCTAAAAATATTTCACACCTACTGATGCTACTATTCTCCGGTAGGGGGTATTTCTTGAACAAAGTTATGACCTTGCCACTTTCAACCTTAAATTTTAATAGGTTCCTGTCCTTTTTCCCAATTACAGGGGCAGAGTTCGTTTGTTTGCAGGGCGTCAATTACACGGATCACTTCCTGGACATTTCGCCCCACGCTCAGGTCGTAAAGGCTCACCCATCGAATAACACCATCGGGATCGACAATGTAGGTAGCGCGGTAGGCCACCTTTTCTTTTTCCTCTAAAATACCCAACTCCTCTGCCAGCGATTTGGAGGTGTCTGCGATCATTGGAAATTTGAGCTTACGGATATTCTCGTGATGGGTCCTCCAGGCCAAGTGTACAAATTCTGAGTCTGTTGAAGCTCCGATCAACATGACATTTCTGTCCTCAAATTCCTGGTATTGTCGATTGAATTCTGTCAATTCGGTGGGGCAGAGCAGGGTAAAGTCCTTTGGCCACCAAAACATCACCATCCACTGGTTGTACTTTTTGTGATCTTCAGATGAAATTTGGGTGAACTCTTTTCCGCGTTCAATACTGACCGCAGCAACTTTTTGAAAGGTGGGGAATTTACTGCCCACGCTCAATATTCGGTTATCCATAATGGCGACAATTAAAAGGTTTCATCATGGAACGCTACATTTCCAAAACTGTTTGAATTATTTGATTGATCCGGTGAAAAAGGTGAATGAAGAACTGATGACTCATTTCCAGTTAACAGAGTTACATACTTTGGCTGATGAAGATCTTTTCTTTAGTCGTGTTAAGCAATGAGCCGGGAAATTTATCTGTGGTATGTAGCGGACTTAATTTAGGAGTCTTCTTTACTCGCCTGGAAGAGTATTTCTTTTTCTTCCTCAGTGAGGCTGTCATATCCGGATTCTCTAATTTTGTCCAGGATTTGGTCCACTTGAGCCTGTAGATCTGCGGAGCGCTGCGGTTTAGAAGGTGAGCTGCCTTGTTGATGTGCAGCCACTTTTCCACCCCGCACAGTTTGAAATTTGGGTCTTTTTTTCCGTTTTCTGTTGTACAACCAATCGAGAAATCGGTCAGTGGCCTGATTTATGGGTTTGGCCAGGTCTGATCCATGCCTCAGTGAATGGATGAAATACCATCCGAATGCAGCTCCTCCAAGATGCGCAAAATGCCCGCCGGTATTCACGTTATTAGCGATGAAAAACAGATCCATCAGTAGAATAAATGCCACTACGTACTTGAGTTTCACAGAGCCAATTAAAAGCAGTCTGAGCTGGTAATCCGGAGCGAGCACGCCCGATGCCATTACGATAGCCATTACCGCTCCCGAGGCCCCCATGGCGAAATAGGCGTCTGCTGTGAACATGGGTAAAAAGTTAGAAACTGTAAAGAAGGCAAGACCTCCTGCCAGACCTCCCAAAAGATAGAGCGGGAAAATTTTATTGTCGCCGATGAAGTCGCCGATTATCCTTCCAAACCAATACAGGTAGAGCATGTTCCAAAGGATGTGCCAAAACCCCTCGTGCAAAAACATGCTTGTTACAGGTGTCCATGGGTGTGTTATGTTGTGCCACCAATCACTTGAAATGCTCAATCCGTGGAGTATAGCGCGGTAGGTGGGAGAAGGCTCTCCGGCATTAATACTGTTGAAAATAATCCAGAGTATATTGACAAAGATAAATACAGCGATGTTGATGAGAATAAGTCTGGTGACCATATTCCCTTGTCGAAACTCCCGATTTATATCCGATGCAATGGATTTAAACATAGTTTATCTTCTTAATCCCATTAACACTAAAGCCTGGTTCCGTGTTTTCTCCAGTACATAATAAGTAAAAAACCAAACAGTGCTCCTCCCAGGTGCGCAAAATGTGCAATTCCCGTACTCATGCGGCTAAGCCCCAAAAATAACTCTAAAAGAGCGAGAATAATTACAAAGTACTTGGCTTTTATAGGAATAGGGGGAATGATCAGCATAAGTTTCTCCTCGGGAAACATCATCCCGAAGCCCAGTAACAGACCAAATATGGCTCCAGAAGCACCGAGCATGGGTATGTTTTTCTCCAGTTCAGAAGCACCGAAAAAACTCATATCCAGGTAAGCGACGAATAGGTGGAGTAGGAGGGCTCCAAAACCCGCGAAGAAATAGTAAAATAAAAACCTCCTCGGACCCCAAAGTGCCTCAAGTGGTGGACCAAACATAAACAGCACGAACATATTGAAGAAAATATGCATAAATCCACCGTGCATAAACATATGGGTCACTATCTGATAGGGTCTGAAGTAGTCCGAGGTAGGGAAAAACATGGCGAGTTGATACCGCTGCCAAAGCGACATGTCCGACACCCTTTCGTTGATCAGCATGTTCATTGTCTGTGCTGTCGGGTCTCCCATTATGAAGATGGTAGCAATAAAAATGCCGATATTGATCAGCAACAGGTGTTTTACCACATCCGTTACTCTGTACATATAGATTATCTTTTAAACAGTTTTGCAAGGCCCTCTTCATCAAGCCAGACCAGTTGCTTTTTGTGCAGCAAATCCAGTGAGGGAGGTCGGTTTAGGACTTTGTCGATCAGGGTTTTCATTTCTTTTTCCGAGAGTTTTTTTACAGCGGATATCCTCAGAGAACCTGCTAGCGATCTCGCTATGCGTTTCCCACTGTCCTTAAAATCTCCCTTCAGTTTATAGTTTTCCAAAATTTCTGCAAGCATGTCCCCCGGATCGAGTTCTTTGGTCCAGATTGCAGGAACGCCGTGAATAACAAAGGTATTTCCACCAAAATGTTCAAGTTGAAACCCGGACTTTTGAAGGCTAGGGAGAATCTCCTGGAGAACTGTTGAATCTGAAGCGGGAACCTCCACGGTTTTTGGGAACAAAAGATTTTGGGTGGATCCCTCATCCCGCTCAATGGACTGGGCGAATTCCTCATACAGCATTTGCTCATGTGCTGCTCGCTGATCAATCAGAGCAAGTCCCCGGTTGGTGGCCACGACCACATACCGGTTGAGTACCTGAAAGAAATTCCTATAGTCCCCCTCTCCCTTTTTTAGGTCTCCTTCAATCTCTATTTGGCTCGCTCCAGGCTGTTCAGTCATTTCTTTGCGCACCCCTTCAAAAATATGGGCCCAGTTGTCGCCACCGGAATCTCTTTTAGGTCGGGGGGCGAAAAATCCTCCACCTTCTCCGTGTTCTGATTGCTGCCTGTTACCTGCGGTTTGACCACTCGCTATATCCCTCTGGCCTCGTTCCACATCGAAATCCAGGGTGGGGGTGAGTTGGTGCTTGCCCAATCCGTGCCGCACCGCAACGCGCACCATGTGATAAATATCTCGCTCGTCACTGAATTTTATTTCCTGCTTGGTGGGGTGTACATTCACATCTACCAGGCCGGGGTCCATTTCCAGAAAGAGGAAGTAGGAAGGGTTTTGGTCCGGTTGGAGAAGCCCCTCGTAGGCTCCTTTTATTGCGTGGTGAAGATAACCGCTTTTGAAAAACCGCTTGTTGAGAAATAGAAACTGCTCCTTGCGTGATTTTTTACAAAATTGTGGTTTGACACAGAAGCCGGAGAGTTTTAAAAATTCGGTCTCCTCCTGAATGGGGAACAGTTTTTCGTTTAGTTTTTTGCCAAAAAGACCAAGAATGCGGTCTTTTTGACTGCCTCGGTGCACCCTGACGAGCTCTTTGTCGTCATTTAAAAGAGTGAATTTAACATCCGGGAAGCCCAGTGCTATGCGCTCGAATTCCTGAATAATCCGCCGAAGCTCCACCCTGTCCGACTTTAAAAATTTTCGACGAGCGGGCACATTATAAAATAGGTTTTTGACAGACAGAGAGGTGCCAGGCACTGCGGCAAAAGGTTCCTGAGCAGTCACTTCCGACCCTTCGATTAAAATTTTGGTCCCTATTTCATCTTCCGGTTGCCGGCTTATTAATTCTACATGAGCCACAGCGGCGATGGAAGCCAGTGCCTCCCCCCTGAAACCCATGGTGTGAATATTGAACAAGTCTTCACCGCTGCTTATTTTGCTGGTGGCATGTCGCTCGAAGGCCAGCCTTGCATCACTCTCATTCATGCCGCGACCATTGTCCACCACCTGAATTAGTTTTTTGCCGGAATCCTTTAAAATAAGCTGAATATCATCTGCTCCTGCATCAATTGCATTCTCCATCAGTTCCTTAACCACAGATGCCGGTCTCTGGATCACTTCACCGGCAGCGATTTGATTGGCAACGTGATCAGGAAGCAGTTTGATGATATTACTCATTCAATAAAGGTCTCTTTACTGGATTTACGTTAGATGTTTGTTATTTCCGGAAATGCGGCAAGGATTAGAATGGACAGGGCTAAAAGGGCAAGAGCAATTAGAAATACAGTGGTTCTGGATTTTCGAATGGCTTTTTGAGCGTACTTGCCCCTGCTGTAGTAACGGGACCTCATTTTTCGCAAAACCCTGGATTTGATGCGGTCGGAATCCTGATTTTCATCATACTGATTGTGAAAATCCTCCAGTTCTTCCTTGCGTTCATCGTAAAAGCGCGGAATATACTGAAAAGTGGCATTTTTAGGTGTCTTGAAAAATGATTGCATAGTTAAATATCCACAGTTACCTAGATTTAACAAAGTTACGGCGAAATTTGGTTTTAAAAAAACCGACTTCCTTATACTGACCAATTTGATATGCCGGCCTATTGTTAAAAAATAAACCTGCTAACTATTTTACCTACTGATTACGTCCTCTATCAATGGGGTTAATATTTGTTGGATTCGTCGTAATATTAGATAATGCTGACAGCAGCCAATATGCAGCGGTTTTGTTTCCCACAAACTAATCCTTAATTTTGGCCGCTCAAATTCATAAGCCCTGTAAAATAGTGTGATTTGAAGATAGAGATAAGTATTAATTATCGGGTTTCTTTTCTCCGGACATTTGTTTGGAGCCTGTTATTGATTTGTCAGATTCCGGGGCTTTTTTCTCAAAATTCCCAGGTGGTGATCAATGAATTTATGGCTTCCAACGGCATTACAATCGCCGATGAGGACGGGGATTTTGAGGACTGGATAGAGTTGTACAATCGCGGTGATGAAGCAGTTAGTTTGCAGGGATATTATCTGTCAGATGATTATGACAATCCGCTGCGCTGGCGGTTTCCCCTGGTTGAATTGGATCCCGGTGAATTTTTACTGGTTTTTGCTTCCGGGAAAAATCGCTTCGGCACGGAACTGCACACCAATTTTAGGATTTCTGCCGGGGGTGAGCCTTTGCTCCTTTCTGATCCGGACGGCCAATTATTAGACTACATCCCTGCTGTTGATTTGCAAAGAGATCAGGCATTTGGACGGATACCCGATGGTGGTGCTGAGCTTGTAGTACTCGATTTTCCAACTCCGGGCACGTCCAATGTGGCGCCTTTTGACACGGAATTGTCGGTTTCTCATCCATCCGGTTTTTACAATCAGCCATTTGATTTGGAAATTATTGCGGACAGAGAAGATGTGGTGATTTACTACACCACCAATGGCAACAGTCCGGGGCCCGGAGACCTAACCTATCAGGCCAGTATTTCTTTGGCATATTCGGATTCTATTGAGAATAACCCAATTATTGAAATCCCAACCAATGCACCCTCCACTCAGTGGTGGTTTCGGTGGAGACCTCCGGGAGAGAAACTGTTTCGGGGGCAGGTTGTCAGGGCGAGGGCTTTTCGCGGTGATAACCCGGTATCCGAGGAAATCACCAAAACCTATTTTATCGATGTGAAATTTCAGGAGCGGTTTGATTTGCCCGTAATTTCCATAGTCATGGACGAGGAATATTTGTTTGACTTTGAGACCGGATTGTTTGTTCCGGGAAAAGCCTATGAGGAAAACCCGGTTTTTAATTTTCCCTGGTCCGGTGGCAATTTTCACAATCGCGGCAGAGAATGGGAGCGCGAAGCTTCCTTTTTTTATTTCGATGAAGACCTGGAGCCGCAAATTGCACAAAGGCTGGGTGTCAGAATTCACGGAGGAGGCAGCAGGTCAATGCCATTAAAGTCTCTACGGCTTTACGCCCGGGAAAGTTATGGCGAAGAGTACATTCAATATCCCTTTTTTCAGGATGGGCCGGATGTGTTTAGAAGGTTGCTTTTGCGAAATTCCGGACAGGATTTTGTGCGCACCATGTATATGGATGGACTCACGCATTTGATGATCGAGGATCTGGATATAGAGTATCAGCGCTACAGACCTTCCGTGCTATTTATCAATGGTGCTTACTGGGGCATAATCAATATCAGGGACCGGTTTGATAAACACCATTTTTACTTACACCATGGCGTGGAGGAAGAGAATCTGGATTTATTGGAATTCGGAGGCTACGAAGTTATCGAAGGAGAAAATGAAAGCTATATATCCATGATGAATTTTGTCCGAAACAATTCCCTGAAGGATGAAGGAAATTACAGGATAGTAGAGGAAATAATAGATGTGGATAACTTCATTGACTACTATATAGTGAAGATGTTTATTGCCACTTATGACTGGCCGGGGAACAATATCAGATTTTGGCGGGACCGATCGATTGATGGCAAATGGCGCTGGATTTATTTTGACAATGATGACGCCCTGTCGGACTTGTTTTTTGATCCCTATGAGCACCTTATGGATTTATCCGACGAACCCTGGCCCAATCCACTTTGGAGTACGGAGTTGTTTCGCAATCTGATCGAGAGTGAAATATTCAGGCAAAAATTTGCCGACGCCATAAACTACCACCTCAGATATACCTTTAATCCTGAAAGGACAATGGAGCGGGCCTATGAGGTGGCAGAGGCCATTCGTGAGGAGATTCCACATCATATCGAAAGATGGGGGTTTCCTGAAAGATTCAGCGATTGGGAAAAGTACAGCCTGGAAACCCTGCAGTTTTTAGAAAAGCGCCCCTGTGTTTTCCTGGAGATGTCAATGGCCTTTTTTGGTTCAGATTTTGGCCTGGATTCCCTCGAACACTGTTTTACAGACACGGAAACGGGACAGAGGGGTGCGGACCACATAGTGATTTATCCCAATCCCACCACTGATTTGCTTACTGTCCGTGCTCAAAATTCCTTTTCTACAGAGCAGATTAGAATCGTGGATGTAATGGGGAGGATTTACATGACCATCAATGAGCGGTCCTTGTTGTTGCCTGGTCAGGAGATAAGTCTGTCAGTGGTTGACCTCCCCACAGGGTATTATATTTTGGAAGTTGTTTTTGGTTCAGGAGACGGAACCAGGGTGCGACATCCATTTATAAAACAATAGCCTATTATGTAACAAAATTTAGGATGGATCCATTTGGGGTGTAATTTTCCAAACTTGTTTGACTCACCGCAAAGGCCGCCATGAACGCAGAGGTGGTCAAAGAGAGTATTAAATTTCTCTCAGCGGCTACTCAGCGAGCTTTGGGAACTCCGCGGTGAGCCCTTTAACTCAGATGAAATAACCTCAACAAGCAATTATTCTACCGATACCTATTGTTATTCTTATGGTGCTATATTTCTAAATGCTGTGGGACTGAAAGCCATAAAAAAAGCCCGCAACAAGTGCAGCGGGCTTTTTGACAGTAGCGTGGGAGAGACTTGAACTCTCGACCTCAGCATTATGAATGCTGCGCTCTAACCAGCTGAGCTACCACGCCGTATTTTGGAACCGCAAAGGTAGTGGTTTTTTGATTAACTTCAATCGGTGCCAGCAAAAAAATATTTCCCTCTACTGCGTCAAAAGTTACCTAACCCTATGGTTTATCGGGTGGCATTATTAGAAGCCAATTCACAGTTCCGGTGTAGGAATTATGCTGAGTGTAGAGGGCTTCAATCGGAAGAGCTAAACAAATATTAATCCCAGGCTCCACCGATTTTTCTATGAACATCCTACTGAATGCTGGCTGTAGGGCAAAATGCACTCTACGGTATGTAAATATGGTGGTATTTTAATTACAACTGGATCACAGCCCTTTCTCGTGCAAGTTTTCATCAAATAGTGTACCGTCCTGGCACTTGAAATGGGTGTCCACCTGGAGAAATTTTCCGAGGCTGCATTCACTGTATCTTGGCATATGCGGCATCAACTGATAGGAGGGTTTGTCATTTATTACCACAAGTTTTTCGCCCTACTGTTTTGTATCATTGATGAGATGATGTAAATTAGAGTCCTTAGTGACGTAGGTCATCTTTCGACCAGATTGGTCTCAATATCTTTGCAGTGTAATCAAAAGAGGTGATCATGATAAAACTATTATTATTAATTTCGACTTTCGCACTTGGCCTGGCACAGATAGAGGTATCAGCCCAGGCAACTTTTTCGCTGGACGATGTGCATGAATTGAAGGTGGAGGGAACTTCCACTATTCACGATTGGGATATGGTTTCTGAGTTTACCACCGGATCTGCTCGGATTACAACCGACGAACGACGGGTTGAGGAGTTGCACTCTCTGACATTTGAAATGGAGGTTGAGTCCCTCGAGAGTGGGCGTCGCAGAATGGACAGGAATGCCTACAGCGCACTCGAATCTGATAGCCATCCAAAAATCACCTTTGAGTTTAAAAGAGTCAATGGTATAGAAGGACGCACCATTTCTGCAATCGGTGATCTCACTATTGCCGGTGAAACACGCGAGATTGAAATGGAAGTGACTTACCGTGTCAGAGGAAATGGAGTGAGGTTTTCCGGTAGCCAGGAAATTGCCTTTTCTGATTTTAATATCGATGCTCCAACAGCGATGATGGGGACCGTGACCACAGGAGATGAATTGACAATCAGCTTTGATGTAACCTATTCTAGAAACTAATCATAAAAATTTAGCAGACATGAAAAAAATAGTGTTTTTGGCCCTTTTCGCAATGGGCATATCGACAATCGCCACAGCCCAAAATCCCTTGCAGTATTAACGGGCACAGGATAAGACGGGTATCAATATGTTTGAATCACCCAAAGAAACGGATGTGGAATTTGACGGACTGAGAGTAAAAGTTGGTGGAGCCAATACCCTCCAGTTCCAGGCGCTCGATCACGAAACAGCCAGTGATCAGGAAATTTTTGACATCGGATCCAATTTCAACCTTGCAACTGCAAACCTGGATTTGGACGTTCAACTCCACGACGGTGTGAGAATGCACCTTCGCACTTACCTTTCGTCACGCCACCACGCTCAGCCTTATGTAAAAGGTGGTTATCTTCAGGTTGACAGGTTGAACTTCATTCGCGAGGATTTCCTCTCGGAATTGATGGACAGAATGACTATTCGCTTTGGTCACATGGAGATTAACTACGGTGATGCACACTTTAGAAGAAGTGACAACGGTTCTACCATCCACAACCCATTTGTGGGCAATTACATCATGGATGCCTTTACTACCGAAGTAGGTGGTGAGGTTTACTACCGCCAGAATGGTTTCATCGCCATGTTGGGTTTTGCAAATGGGAAACTCAATCAAAGTGTTAGAAAGCCTGCACCAGGAGCGCCCGAGACCAAGTTGTCTCTCGTTGCAAAACTAGGTTTTGACAGACAAATCAACGAAGATCTGAGATTGAGGCTGACCGGCTCGGTTTACCACACCGGTGAGTCTGCCCGAACTTTCCTCTACGGTGGTGATAGAGCGGGATCAAGATACTACAACATTCTCACCGACAATCCCAATGAATTTAGAATCCCTCGCTATGACCCTGGCTTCAACAATGAGTTGACTGCTATTATGATCAACCCATTTGTGCGATTCCACGGTCTGGAATTCTTTGGACTGCTTGAGTTTTCTTCCGGTAAACACGTCGATGAGGATGACACCAGAGACTTCATGCAGTTGGGCGCAGAGCTTCTATACCGCTTTGGTAACAATGAAAACTTCTATGTCGGTGGCCGGTACAATTTGGTTTCCGGTGATTCCCGTCAGGGTGAGAGCATTGACATAACCAGATTCAACCTCGGTGGAGGTGTCTTTTTGACCGACAATATTTTGACCAAAATCGAATATGTGCACCAGGAGTACGACGGATTTGACTCCGGTTCAGTATTTCACGGAGGTGAATTCAATGGCCTGGTCCTCGAAGCAGTTATCTCATTTTGAGGTAGTTTGCAAGCCATTAAATTCATAAGCTGATTGTTCCCGGCCAGGCCTTTGAAAGAGGTCGGGTCGGGAATTTTTCCTTAAGGGAATTCATTGAATAAGTAGATAGACTTGGGAAAGTTACAAGCCCAAGTGGTAATTAAGTAATATATAATTTATTATTGAATTGCACGATGTAGATTTGCTGGAGGCTCATTTTTTCGAACAACTACAATCAATTGAAGCCATGATAAAATCTCTTTTTTTTCTCGCTATTTCACTTCCCCTGATCGGATTCACTGCCAATCACCCGGAAGACATTGAGGCTAAATGGAAAGTCTCAGGAACCAGTAGGGTAGTGGTTGAAGGCCAGTCCAATGTGAATGAATTCAAATGTGTCACCATCCGTTACGAAGGGAATGATGTCCTGACACAGAGAAATGACAATGCATCCGGAAAAATGATTCTTGAGGGGGCTATCAATATGAAAGTTAAGAGTTTCGACTGTGAAAACCGGATAATGACCAGAGACCTTAGAGAAACTCTCAAAGAGGATGCCTATCCTGAGATTACCGTAGATTTGGTCTCCATCGTCCTGCCGGACAAGGAAGGAAACTGCCATAAAGTGGACGGCAAAGCCGAGATTACTCTGGCCGGTGAAACAAGACTGATGGACTTCACCTGGGAGGTTTCTTATCCAAACTCCCAAAAAATCAGATTGTCAGGGAATCGCGAACTGAAGTTTAGCCAGTTCAATATCGAGCCTCCCAGTAAAATGATGGGAATGATCAGGGTCAAGGACAAGTTGTTGGTTGATTTCGATCTGGTACTCGATATGGCCGATCCAGATGGAACTAGTATGTAGCGAGGATTAATCTGGTTTTGAAGCTTTCAGTTTTTATCAAACCTAAAACTAGTCGATCTTTCTCACTGAATTGCTCTTTAGCAGGTTTTTGTAGAAGGAGGGAATTTTTTGCAATCCCTTCAAAGAAATTCGCTCGTCAATTCCGTGTATTCTGTTCAAATCCTCACTTTCCAGCACCATGGGCGCAAAGCGGTATACATCAGCAGAAATTTCCGTGTAATGGCGCGCATCTGCCACGGCATTCATTAGGCTTGGAGCTATAATAACCTCGGGGAAAACTTTTCCTATTGACCTTTTTATCTGTTGGTAGGCCTCACTTTCAGCCGATGAAAGTGGAGAGGGATCACTGTAGAGCTTCGTTTTTTCAAAAGTAAATCTGGGGTCATTGATGGTGCTTTCAATGTGATTCATGACGTCCTCGATGGTTTGCCCCGGCAATATTCTAAAATTGACAGTGGCTTCGGCCTGTCCCGGGATCACATTCTCCTTGGTACCCGCTCTCACAATGGTTGGTGCTGTGGTTGTGCGTACTATGGAGGCGGTGGAGGGATTCCCGAGTAGGTTGTTCAAAAACAGGCCCTCGAACAACCAAAGATTGGCAATGATCAAACGCGGTACAAACCCCATTTCAGGGCCAATTTTTTGAAAAAATGCCCTTACCGGAGGCGTCAGAGAGGGGTTCATTTGGTTGTTTTGCAACCTCAGAATCGCCTCACTTAGCAGTGTGATAGCCGATTCCTCTCCAGGAAAAGCCGAGTGTCCACCTTCAGCCTGAACGGTAATTTTAACCGAAACAAACCCCTTTTCCGATAGCCCGATCAAAGCTACATCTCTCTCCACGCCCGGAACAATTCCACGGGTGACCACCAGACCTTCATCCAGGGTGAATTCCAGGGTTACACCTTCTTTTTCCAAATGGTCGGCAATGGCTCGGGCGCCCATCATTCCACCTATCTCCTCGTCGTGTCCGAGGGCGAGGTAAATATCCCTGTTAGGCACATATCCTCTTTCCAAAAGCCGCTCTACTGCTTCCATGACTCCTATCACGGATTGTTTGTTGTCGAGGGCCCCTCTTCCGTACAGGTAGCCATCTGCTATTTCTCCGGCAAATGGCGGGTGAGACCACTGTGCTAGCGAATAGCCTTCAGCAGGTACTACGTCGTAATGTGCAGCCAACAGCAGTCCTTTTTTTTCTGAATGTTCAAAAGCTTCCCACCTATACAGAAGACTCAATTCGTTGATTTTGGTGAGTTCCAACTCACTGTGGATGAGCGGGTATTCGCTTTCTAGAAAACCCATGAAAGCGATAAATTTGGTAGTGTCTATCTCAGTGGGTTCATCTTGTGAAACTGTTTCAATGGAGATGGCTTTGCTCAGCCTTTTAGCCATTTGAGGGAATTCCCAAAGCTGGGTTTCCTGTGTTTCGGAGGGTTTTGGTTTTTCGAGAGAAAGTGTATTGACCGTCAAAACTACGGCAAGTAAAGCCAGAATTGCGAGTAATAAAATCCCGGCCCATTTCAGTATCTTTGTCATCCGGTAGTTGTTTTGCTGATTGATCACGGTTGAGGGTAAGCCCTTCAACAAAAATCGCAATAAATCATTGTTTAAGGGTAATTCAATGCAACAATTCCTATAAAAGTGAGAAAATGGACAAAATCGATGTAGCGGTAATTGGTGCAGGTCCGATAGGTCTTAGCGTGGGTATAGCGTTGGAAAAGGCCGGACTGGACTATCTGATCTTTGACAAGGGTTGCTTAGTGAACTCCCTCTACAATTTTCCCGATAAGATGACCTATTTTTCCACCTCCCGACTGCTGGAGATAGGAGATGTGCCATTCATCTCCCACAATGAAAAACCCACGCGGGACGAGTCACTTGAGTACTACCGCCGGGTAGCTGAGCATTGGAACTTAAAGTTGTCGCTCTACAATGAGGTGAAGCGGATTGACGGCCAGGAGGGCAGTTTTTTTCTCGAGTCAAAAATGGGTGATTATAAAGCCTCCCGGATTGTTTTGTCCACGGGATTTTACGATCGTCCACGTTTGATGAATATTCCCGGTGAGGACCTCCCCAAAGTGACGCACTACTACCGCAATGCACATCCCTATTTTGGACAAAAGGCCCTGGTGGTGGGCGCTGCAAATTCTGCATGTGATGTGGCACTGGAACTTTGGCGAACCGGGGCAGAGGTCATCATGGCCATCCGGGGAGACCAAATCAATCCCCGGGTCAAGTACTGGATCAAACCCAATATCGAGAACCGCATTAAAGACGGGGCAATAAAGGCTTTTTTCAACACCGAGGTCAAAGAGATTCGCGAGCGGGAGGTATTACTGGAAAAAGCAGGGAAGGAATTTGTGATTGAAAATGATTTCGTCCTGGCAATGACCGGCTACCAACCGGATCTGAATTTTTTGCAGCGATGCGGCATTGTGGTGGATCGCAGTCCCGGTCAGATACCCGAATGCGCGGAAGACAGCAGAGAGACCAATGTGCCGGGCATTTACCTGGCAGGTGTCATTTGCGGCGGACTGCTGACCAGCAAGTATTTTATCGAAAATTCCAGACACCATGGACAGCTAATAGTTGATGACATCTTAGCTAAAGAAAAGTAGTACTTCACTATCCGGTCTTAATCAGCATCCTCAAACAGGGGTATGAATTCAAAAGAGGTCCCGTCAAACAAGCCCTTGTCGCTGAGTTTTACGGTGGGTATTACGAGCAGGGCCATGAAAGAAAGGGTCATGAACGGTGCGGAAAGTTGTGAGCCAAGTTTGTCCTTGACAAAAGAATCAATGGATTTGTATCGGGCCGAAACCCGCTCTCCGGGAGCATCTGCAAGCAAGCCGGCTATCGGCAGGGGAAGTACTTCTACCTGGTCTCCGTCTGTGGCACATACTCCCCCCTTGTTTTTAATCAGGGCGTTTACAGCTTTAGCTATCAACGTGCGGTCTGTCCCCACCGCGACGATATTGTGTGAATCATGTGCGACCGTGGAAGCGATAGCCCCCTTATTCAGTTTGAATCCGTTTATGAAAGCCATGGCCGGTGGCTCGTCCCTGTACCTGTTTACGACAGTTATTAAGAGCAAGTCATTCTGTAAGTCTGGTTCCGCGTATCCACTGTCAATATGGGTTTCTGCTACAAAGTGATCAGTAACCAGCGATCCGTCAATTGCTTTGATAACGTTTATGTTTGAGCCCTTTGCCTCCACCCGGAAGTCCGACGCTTTTTTTGCGCTGCAATTGAATTTATTCACCACTTCAAATGGCACTGAGGGGATATTGCTCTTTCCTCTGGCGGCCACCTGCACCCCGTCAATCCAGGTTTCAAGTACCTTAAAGTTATCGGGTTGGTCAATCAGAATGAAGTCGGCAGGGTCTCCTTCTCTTAGTAGGCCGGTGGGGAGGTTGTAGTGTTGATTGGGGGTTAGAGTTGCCGCCCGGAAAACATTGTACCTATCACTACCACTGTCAAGAGCCCGCCGGATGTGGTCATCAATATGAGAGAGTATCAGCTCATCGGGATGTTTGTCATCGGTGCAGAACATAATCTGGTCTGGATATTCATCCAACAGGGGTATGAGTGCTTCAAAATTCTTTGCTGCACTTCCCTCCCTGATGGCTATTTTCATACCCGCCTTTATTTTTTCGAGGGCCTCTTCGTAGGTGGTGCATTCGTGGTCAGTTGAAATCCCGCTATTTACGTACTTGCGCATCGCATCGCCCCTAAGTTGTGGAGCGTGTCCATCAATGGGTACACCTTTTTCCTTTGCAATTTGGAGTTTTTTCATCACTTCAGGCACCTCATTGAGTACACCCGGGAAGTTCATCATTTCCGAGAGGTAGGCGATCTCAGGCCAGTCCAGCATCTGGGCCACATCCTCTGGCCCGAGCACGGCTCCCGCGGATTCAAACGGAGTGGCAGGAACGCAGGATGGGGCGCCAAAGTGAAACTTCATCGGGGTCAGTTTGCCATTGTTTATCATGTACTTCACGCCTTCAAGACCCAGGACATTTGCAATTTCATGGGGGTCTGATACGGTGCAAACAGTCCCGTTGCAAACTGCCAACCTGGAAAATTCCACTGGAGTGAGCATAGAACTCTCAATGTGAACATGGGCATCCACCAATCCCGGAAGTATGTATTTTTCACAGAGTCTTTCGGTTTTCCTGATCCGCTCTATTTTGCCTTTCCTGATTTCTACCTCCACCGGGTAGGTCTCCATTTTGTGGATGTCAATTAAATTGGCACTGACTTTTAAAAAATCCATAATCGCTGTTTTAGACTCCTGTGAATAATGATACTACAAGTAACAAGTAAAAAGCGGTGATTTCCCGGATTCAGACCATTTTTTGAGAAGAGAACCCGGACAATTTTTTCGTAAAAATTGCAATGTAATAATTTTTTGATAATTTTGGAACTCATAGATAAATTGGATGGAAGACTTTTTACAAGCTGAAGTGCTGATCGTGGGGGAGTGGACCCTGCAACTCAACCAGTTGATCTACTACGGTCTGGCAGTGGTTGGTTTAACTGTTTTGCTGTTTCTGGTACTGCGGTACGGAGGCAGGAAATTGAATGAAAAGGGCTGGAAGGATTGGGAGAATCGAAAGAAGGTGCGAAGAAGTTCGATACTGGTTTGGATACTAAGCCTGATATGGTCCTTCTTACACATCTTTGACCTCAATTTCGTCCTCTACCCGTCCGATGCGATGGATATTACCGTGTCAACTCTTCTGGAGGCTACACTTGTCATAGTCGTCGCCCAGGTGTTGGATAAAATACTCAATAAGATCCTTATGGATCGATACTTGGAAAATCAGCGACTTGACAGGTATGAACGCGATCCCGTGGGGTTGAAAAAACGGCCGCAATCAGCTACGAGATTGGTGCAAAATGTGGTGGTTACACTGGTGATTTTGATATTGATAGAATCATTCAGTATCGATTTTAAGTTATTCGAGATACCCACCGGTGACCCCAGCCCTGACCTTGGTTTCAGGTTTTCCAATATCTTCACCATTCTGTTTATTTTCTTTGTCGCCAGGCTGCTATCCTGGGTGCTCACCCAATTTGTCCTGGTTGGTTACTACCGGAGCAGGGATTTAAATGCTGGGCTGCAGTACGCTATAAATCAGATACTTACCTACTTTATATATGTCATTGCCATTTTCATACTGATTGAGGCGCTGGGCATTCAGTTCACTGTTTTTCTGGGTGGTTTGGCTGCTCTTTTGGTGGGTATTGGTTTGGGATTGCAACAGACCTTCAACGATTTGATTTCGGGCATTATACTGCTATTTGAGAGGAGTATCGAAGTGGGTGATGTCATTGAATTTGATCAGATGATTGGCGCTGTAGAGCGGATTGGCATCAGGACTTCCCTTATAGAGACCAGAGACAATGTAATGGTTGTTATACCCAATTCTCACCTCATATCCAAGAAAGTCACCAACTGGAGTCATTTGGATGACAAGGCTCGCTTCCATATAGAAGTGGGTGTTGCTTATGGGTCGGATACTGCTTTGGTAAAAAAACTTTTAATGGAGTCCGCAAGCAAACATGAATTCGTGCTTGCCCAGCCCAGTCCATCGGTTCACTTTAGAGATTTTGGTGACTCGGCCCTGGTTTTTTACCTCTTCTTATGGACCAAGGAATTTCTACCGATTGAGCGAATAAAGAGTGAAATTCGGTTTGTAATTGATCAAAAATTCAGGGAAAATGGGGTTACAATACCCTTCCCGCAACGGGACCTTTGGGTCAAAAACCCTCAAGATCTGTCAAACCCTAAACAAGTCAAACCTACAGAGGATTGAGTTGGTGCAATTTTTTAAACTTCATTTCTCCGCAATAACTACTAGCGTTACGGAGAATATATTGCTCACAACTCATCCAACCATTGATCGAAGAGCTCTTCAAGAAATACCTTAGTGATCTCCACATCATCGGACAGGGCGCGGTCTTGTTCAAGTACCGAAACTCTCTTTCTGTATTCCTGGTGAAGGTCCTTTACTTTCGGGGAGAGTTGAATGCCTGGCCTCAGTGAAATGGCTTGCATGGCCGTGAAAAACTCCATGGCCAGAACATTGAAGGTGTTTTTGGTGATTTTCCAGGTTTTGGTAGCTGCATTAGCTGCCATGCTCACGTGGTCCTCCTGTCCAATGCTTGAAATAATGGTATCCACAGATGCGGGTGTCGCCAGTTGTTTATTGAGGCTCACCACCGATGCAGCGGAGTATTGCAAAATCATAAAGCCGGAATTGATGCCCGCGTCCATGATCAGGCAAACCGGGAGGCCGCGATGGCCGTTGATGAGCTGGTAAATCCTCCGCTCGGAGATGGAAGCAAGTTCGCAGAGTCCAAGCGCCAGATGATCCATGGCAAATGCCACCGGCTGTGCATGGAAGTTCCCTCCCGAGAGTATTTGATCCTCCTCGGGGAAAATCAGTGGATTGTCCGATACGGAATTGATTTCTGTGTTGAGGATGTCATAGACATTATTGATGTTGTCAAAACACGCTCCGTGGACCTGTGGAATGCAGCGGAATGAATAGGGATCTTGAACGTGTTGTTTGTCCCTGAGATTAATGTCCGATTCATTCAGCCAGCTCAGTACTTCCAAAGCCACCTGTGTTTGACCCTCATGAGGCCTGATTTTGTGGATGAGCGGATTAAAAGGTCCTGTTTGGCAGTTAAATGCTTCAAGACTGAGAGCTGCACAAAGGTTGGCGAGTTTGAGTAACAATTTTGCACGCACTGTTGCGCAAATACCGTAGCCGCTGGAAAACTGGGTGCCATTGATGAGAGCAAGCCCCTCCTTTGATGCGAGTTTCATAGGCTGCCACCCGTTTTCCTTCAGGTAGTCTTTTGCCTCGACAGTTTTACCTTTCCAGTTCACTTTTCCGGCACCAATTAGGGGGAGGCAGAGGTGTGCAAGTGGGGCCAGGTCACCGGATGCTCCCAGTGATCCCTGTTCATACACGACCGGGGACGCTCCCGAATTGTAAAAGTCGGACAATCGATTGACCAGTTCCAGTCTGACCCCGGAGTGCCCGAGGCTCAGGTTCTTTATTTTTAAAAGCAACATGACCCTGCTGATCTCATCCGGTATGGTGTCTCCGGTACCACATGCGTGGGAAAGAAGCAGATTTTCCTGCAATTGCTCCAGTTGGTCGTCTTTGATGACCACGTCGCAGAGGTGCCCGAAGCCGGTGTTAATGCCGTAGTGAATTCCGCCTTTTTGCAGAGTGTTGTCTAAGTATTCCCTACAGCGTACAATGCGGTCCACGGCGTCCTTACCCAGTTGTAATTCAGCCCCCTTTTTCAGGCAGCGATATATTTCTTCCGGACTGGTATGATGGTTTCCTATGGTCAGTATCTGATCGTGTGACATATGAATTAACCTAATTTTATTAAAAAGTCCGATTTGATCCGGGTCCACGGTGTATTGTGGCTTCCCGGCTCTTGGATTTCCATCCATGTAGGTAATGGGAACGGGCAAAAATAGGGATATTTAATCAAGGGGAGAAATGATTTGGTCGAACAGTTAAGTGCCTCAGATAATATTCGCGGGGGAATTAAAGTTATTGGTGAGAAAAATTATCCGTGTGTAAAGCAATCTGCAAATAAGCGGTTCCGGTTTTAGTAAATCGGATATTTTACCTTAATTTTGGCCCTTTAAACAAATGAAAATTATGAAAAACACTATTCTAAGCCTGCTCGGTTTTGCAATGTTTGCCGGGACCTTGAGTGCTCAGCAAGTAGCTGTGGTAGATGTGGCCAAGGTGCTGGAAAATGTTGATGAATATCGCCAGGCTCAGCGAGAGCTCGATAATATAGCAGCGGGTTGGCAACGTGAAATAGCGGAGGAATACGACAAAATTCGCAGTATGTACAATCGCTATCAATCGGAGCAAGTGTTACTATCGGATGAGCAGCGCGCAGAAAGGGAAGAGGAAATAATGGACAAGGAAAAGGAAGTTCGCGAATTGCAGCGTGCCCGTTTTGGACCTGAAGGTGAGTTGTTCAGAAAGCGCCAGGAATTGGTGGCCCCCATCCAGGATAGAGTCTATGGAGTAATTGAGGAATACGCCAATTCACGTGGATTTGATATTATCTTTGATAAGAGTAGTGAAGCCGGTTTGATTTTTGTCGGTGACCGCTTCGACAAGACCGAAGATATCCTCAGGAGAATAAATTAATCGTTATATAAATGTGTCATGGTGTAAGTGGAAGTTATATTTGCTACATTTGCGCCCGGTATTGAAAATCGCAGAAATTTTTAATTGTAAAAACCAGATCGATGAAAAAAACAGGCATTTTACTGTTCGCATCTGTCCTGCTATTCACTGCGGGATTAGCCAATAATTTGTTTGCCCAAAAGGTCGCACACTTAAATTCAGCTCAAATACTTTCCGAAATGCCAGAGGTCTTGGCTGCCGACGCTGAGCTCGAAACGCTCCAACAGCAGCTCGTAGCACAAGCACAGCGTAAGGTTGAAGCCCTTCAGAGAGATTATCAGGAATTGATGCAAAGAGAACAACAGGGTGATCTTTCTCCGCGCCAAATGCAGGAAGAGCAAATGAAGTTGAGAGAAAAGGAAATGGAACTGCAGCAAGAGGATCAGAAAATTCAACAAACACTGATGCGCAAGCGCGAGGAGTTGTTGGACCCCATTATTGATAAGGTGCAGCGAGCCATTGAAGAGGTGGCGCGTGAAAACAACTTTGACTATGTGCTCGACACCAGTGCAGGTACTGTATTGTACTTTGATGAGTCCATGAATATTGGTGCACTCGTTAGAGAAAAATTAGAGATAAATTAAGCCGAGCGAATTCAGAAGATTTACACTGAATTGATCTCAAGTACAAGCCCTCAAACGCTAAATTGCTGTGTTTGAGGGTTTTTTTATGTGATGTGCTCCAATTCTTTGCCCTGTCCGGGTTTATAAGCTTTATAGCGGCCTTTACCGCATTTGGTGCCATTGAATTCTTCCGTTTTCCTCAACTCCCGTTGTTGCTCGAGGGGCAGCTTGATGAAGTCCCTGCATTTGGCAGAGCAGCAATGGTTGTATTTTTGGGCACAGTCTGCACATTGTATGAACAGTATGTGACAGGCGTCGTTGGCACAGTTGACGTGCTCGTCACAAGCTTTTCCGCACTGATGGCAGCGGGCGATAACCTCCTCGGAAATACGCTCTCCAAGCCGTTCGTCAAAAACAAAGTTCTTGCCCACGAATTTATTTTCAAGTCCTTTTTTTCTGACCTGCCGGGCGTACTCTATGATCCCGCCCTCGAGTTGATGTACCTTTTTAAAGCCCCGGTGCTTGAAATAAGCACTGGCCTTTTCACAGCGAATACCACCGGTGCAGTACATCACAATGTTTTTATCCTTTTTGTTGCTGAGGATATTCTCCACCTCAGGAAGGGCCTCGCGAAAGGTCTCTACATCGGGGCAAATGGCGTTCTCAAAATGACCGACTTCTGACTCGTAGTGATTCCGCATGTCCACTATCACTGTATCCGGGTCCTCAGCCAGTTCGTTGAATTTTTCAGCAGGCAGGTGGATTCCTTTGTCTGAGGGGTCGAAAGAATCGTCATTGAGTCCGTCAGCCACAATTTTGTGCCGCACCTTGATGGTTAACTTAAAGAAGGACTTCCCGTCGTCTTCAATGGCCGTGTTCAGCCTGATGCCATTCAGTTTTGGATTCAGGTTGTAGATGTAGTCGTTTAGTGCTTCAAAGTTTTCTTCGGGTACCGATATCTGCGCATTGATACCCTCTGAAGCAACGTAAACCCTCCCCAGTACCTTTAGTTGGTCTAATTGCCTGAACAATTCATTGCGTAAAGCGTGAGAGTCCTCAATTTTGAAGTACTGATAAAAGGAAAGTGTTCGCCTTTGAATCTTCTCAGATAAAAGCTTTTCCTTCAATTCTTCCCGGTTGATCCTGTTGAACAGCAATTTTTGCATGGTGGATTAATGACCCTTTTGTATAAGTTAATGGTAAATATCTCTAACTTCTCAGCAGATATTTTTTAGCGAAAACACTCTGGAAATAGTGATTCTCAAGCAGCAAAGGTAAAAAAAAGACTCCATTTGGAGCCAGCTTGGGCTTTTTCAGTGACGTGGGAATGATGGTAAAGGGGAGCCGACATTAAAAATGGCCGAAAATTACTTCATCAGGCCAAAAATTTTGGCATAGCGTGTGAGCTCTCCCTGGTTGCTGACCTTGATCTGTCCTGTCAGCAGAGCTATCAGCGGATTAACTTCTCTATTGACGACCATCATGAAGTTTTTTGCCTTCCCCTTAACCACGCATTTTGGGGTGCGTTGAAGGCCCTCCAAAACCAATATTTCTCCATTTTCTACTAAAACAGTGAGTTGCCCACCCCCTTCACCTGATAGATCGAAGTGAAAACAGGTGTTGCTGTCTTTAATACTCTCCGAGGAAACTCTCCCGGGCAAGGCTTTTACAAATTCAGCTGCGGTCATTTAATTATGGATTTGGCCCAAAATTAATTAATTGTTTGGAAAACCCATACTCGATTTTCAGATTAGGATAATTTACCCTTTAAGTTCCCTCATCTTGTTGGGCAAATACCCTTCTGAGAAGGTCGGAAGTTCGCTTATTGATATCGTGACGAATGGATCTTTCCTCAACAGCGATACGATCGAAGAGGGCATCCAGTGCCTGGTTGGTCACATAGTCATCCAATCGCGGGTTGGATTCCTCAATAAAGGGAATTTGGTTGTAGGCGTTTACGGCATTTTCCCAGTATTCCAGTGCATTGAATTTTTCAAGGGCATCTAATATCACTGGATTAAATTCGTCGTAAAGACTTTCTCTTGTAGAGAGTATGAGGTAGTTGGTAGCCGCGTAATCATCTCCTCTGAGTATGTCCCATGCATCGCGAACGGTCATTTGCCGGATAGCATCTCTGAAGATGGGAGTGGCCCTGCTGACTGCGTCTTCTGCACTTCGATTGATTCGCTCAAGTACTATACTTTCCACCTGGAAAAAGCCGGGTACGCGCTGCAGTCGGTCTGTAATCTGTCGTGCTTCCGAAGGCAGCAGAATTTTATAATCGGTCTCCAAAAATCCGTCTCTGGTGCCAAGGAAACCCACACCTGATTCCACTCCCTTATTCAGCGCCTCTTTGAGACCCATGGCCACCTCTTCATCGGATAATGGACGCTCGCTTGCGATGTCTAAAATCCTTCGCATATCACTCGAAGAACAGCCTTGAAGTGTGACGGCCAAAAGGAGGATGACTGCTGTTGCTTTTATTGGGAACATACTTTATTATTTGTGAGTCTTTTCATTTCAAGGTGAAGATAATCAATAATTGTAACTTTGTCACTGCATAAAATATTTACTCCACAGGTGGCAAAAGCGAATTTTTTCATAACCGTAATCCTTACAACCTACAATCAGGCCGAATGGTTAAAAAAATCTCTGGCCGGATTTGAGTTGCAAACGGACCTGGATTTTGAGCTTTTGGTCGCGGATGACGGCTCAGGTGATGAGACTCGCCGTGTTATTGAGGAATTTAAAAGCAGTAACAAATTAAATCTGAGGCATATATGGCATGAGGACATTGGTTTTCGAAAATGTACCATCCTGAATAAAGCCATAGTGGAAAGCCGGGGAGATTATTTGATTTTTTCCGATGGCGACTGCATACCGCGAAAGGATTTTGTAGAGCGTCACAGGAGATTTGCTGAAGGCGGTAAGTTTCTCAGCGGAGGCTATTTCAAGTTGCATGAAAAACCCTCAGTTCAAATTGGGGGGGAGGACATTTTACAGCAGAGACCTTTCAGTGCCATGTGGTTGCTGAAAAATGGACAACCCTTTACTTTCCGCTTATTGAAATTGATAAAATCTGAGGGATTGGGTAAAGTCCTTGATTTAATAACACCTACCCGGGCGAGTTGGAACGGACATAATGTAAGTGGCTGGAAGCGAGATATTGTTGCTGTTAATGGTTACAATGAGGACATGCAGTACGGAGGACTGGACCGGGAATTGGGTGAGCGACTCGAAAATGCAGGTATCTCCGGTAAACAGATTCGGTACCGGGCCATTTGCGTGCATCTCGATCACCCCAGGCCCTACCGCACCAAGGATACCCTGGAAAAGAACAAAGCCATTCGGAAGAAGGTGAAAGAAAAGGGCATTACCATTACTCCCAATGGCATTTCAAAGAACTGAATTCGACCAATTGGATTTCCCATTTTTCTCGTGGAATAGAGGCGAAATTCACTCCCAAATTTGAATTATCATCAGGCGGCATTTCTCGCAGCGTTGATGATGCCGTACATACATCGCAAAACCAGGTTTTGAAGGGAGGCTTTTTGGCTTTCGCTCAATTCACTGTGATTCATCACCAGTTGTTGCAGGGCGTATTGTTGAATAGAAATTACCGGCAAAATAATCCGCTCCCTGATCTCAATAGATTTCCTTGAAACGGGATTGTCTTCTAACAACATTGCCTGGCCGGAGATATCTAAAAGCCATTTTTGTGATAGTTCAAATTCGGATTTTATGCGTTGCAGGAATTCCCCAAATTCCGGGTGTTCCTTAAGGTATGCGGTAGCCGGGAAAAAGGATTTGGCCACGGACTGCATACTATTTCCCAAAAGCGCTTTAAAAAATGGGGACTTCTGGTACAGTTCCCGGACTTCGTTTAGCCTGCCTTGCTCAGCCATTTTTTCCACGGCAGACCCCAGTCCGTAGTAGCCGGGGACGTTTTGTTTCATCTGCGCCCACGAACCTACAAAGGGAATGGCGCGCAGGTCCTCAAATCTAAAGGGTTTGTCGCCCGCTCGTTTTACGGGGCGGGAACCGATATTGGTTTTGCCAAAAAAGCGGAGCGGGGTGGCCTTTTCCAGATAGCTCACAAAAGCGGGGTCTTTCTTCAACCTGACATAGGCACTCCGGCTCTCTGCTGCGAGTTCGTGTAAAAGCGAGCGCTGTTGCTTTTCAAAGGGTATCTGACGCTCCGGATAAATGGCATTTTCGAGAGTGGAAGTCAGCAGTTGTTCGATGTTAAAGGTACAGGCCAGGGAATTCCCAAAATTTGAACTGATGGTTTGTCCTTGAATAGTGAGTTGGATTTCTTCCGATTCTATATCGGACCCGAGTGAGGAATAAAAGTCGTGCGTATTTCCTCCCCCACGGGCAGGTGGTCCTCCCCTGCCATCAAAAAATACAGCCTCAATTCCGTAATTTCGCGAGATTTTGGTCAGCTCTTCCTTGGCTGTGAAAATGGAGTAATTGGCCTGCAGGTATCCACCGTCCTTGGTCCCGTCTGAAAATCCCAGCATAATGACCTGTCGGTTTTCCCTCGATTCCAGATGATCCCGGTAAGAGGGTGTCAGATAAAGGGACTCCATGACTTTGTGGGCGGTAGCCAGATCGTCAATGCTTTCGAATAAAGGGATGACATCCAAAGGTGGCTTTTTGGTGCCAAAAACCTTGCGCGCCAGGGTGTACACAAAAATCACATCAGCTGCTTTCATGCTGTTGCTGATAATGTATCTGCAGCAGCCCGGTTCTCCATTTCGCTTTTGAATCTCCGGTATGACTTCAAAAGTCCTGATCATTTCCCGGTGGAACTCATCTAGTTCTGCGTCTGTTTTAAGACTTTCTGCCCGGGAGGCCATGGATTCGAGTTTTTCAGCTTCTTCGGAGGGGTTGTCCCCGGTGTATTGATCGAGGTCTTCACCGGTCAGGGCAGCCCAGAGGTCCTGGTGTTTTCTACTGTCCTGCCTCACGTCCATGGGCGCCATATGAAATTTAAAAATGTGGGTTTTTAGTATAAACCCATCGAGCAGGTCTAAAAACAGTGCCTGATGTCGCTCGATCAACGCGGCTCTGGCCTTGTTCAAGTCCTCTTTCAGTTCCTCAAAAGCGGAATAGCCCCGGTTGGGTTCGCCATACACCGCATTGAAGATTTTCCGCTCGGCGTCGAGAATGATTTCCTCGACCCCTTTAAAAGTGATCCTCCTTCTCAATTGGCGGATATCTCTGTAATAGCATTTTAGAGCGGTTTCTCTCAGCCTGTCTGCAACCTTCAGGGTGGTTTCGTGGGTTACAAAAGGATTGCCATCGCGGTCCCCTCCGGGCCAAAAACCCACACTGACCAACTGGTGATTAGAAAAGGTCTTTTTGCTCGCAGAGGCAAAGTCCTCTATTTTGCTCACAATGGCAGGGATAACCCGGTAAAATACATTTTCGAGGTACCAGCATAAACTCACGGCTTCGTCGAAGGGAGTGGGCTTGGTCCTGTTGATGAATGGGGTTTTTCCCAGTTGCTGTAACAACAGGTCGATTTGATGCAAGTCGTTGTCCCGGATGGCCTGCTCCAGGTCAGTTATGATGGCCAGTACATTGCCCGGGTAAAATTGAGTCGGGTGGGCAGTGAGTACGATTCTGAGACCGAATTGATTGAGCTTTTCCAACAGCGCTCCATTCCGCCCTTCTGCCGATACCCTGGAAATGAGCTGACTCAGCGAACCCTTGCCAGTTCCGTCGTTTATTTTTTCAAAGGTCCCGTCCTCCACGGAATCAAACAATACCACCTGCCGCTCGACATACTGAATAAACCGATACAGTAGGTCAAATTTTCCCGATTGATCCAGCTCGGGTTGGTATTCCTCAAAAAACTCCTCTATAATTTCCACCGGATCCTTTCCCCTGGTGAAGTTTTTCTGGCAGTGCTGTTCAAAAAGCGGGAGCAAGGTGCCGGTTTCGTAAATATCCTCAAAAGGCAGGTTGAGAAACAGGCTGTTGAATACCAAAAAACGGTTTTCTACTATCTCGCGGTAATTTTTTTCGGCCATGGTTCTGTGTTTTGTGCCGGCAATATAGGTTTTTTTCTGAAAAAGATAAATAGATGAGAGAGTTGTAACCGGGACAATCGCCGAGAAGTAACTATACTGTCAGAAGTATGACAATTTTTTTCGATTCATAAAGGTGGAAATTCAAAGGTGCATCACTGAATAAGCAAACGGTGAGTACTTTTATTATTTCCAACTAGTAGTTTCAGCAGATAAAGTCCGGGAAGGAGGTCCGGAGAGAGCTGGATGGATAAATTTTGGATAGTAGAGAAAATGCTGTGGTCGATCACCTGACCTAAAGAGTTGTAGAGCTTCCATGATCCTGATGAGGCTTCGGTTGGCAAATTGACCTCTAGCTTTTCACCGGCAAAAACAGGATTAGGGTAAAGGGTTGGTGACTGAGCGACTTTAAGCGAATGTTGGGAGGAGGTAAAATCGCATACCTCTACCTGCAGTGCGGTAATTTCAACTGGCTCCCAATTGATATTTATAAATTCAATTGCCAATGGTTCATCTGAGGAATTGACCTCAGCCGGACCCTCCAGTATGGCAAAGCGTACCGAAAAAATAATATCACAGTCATCAAGGACTACTCCATCGGGCTGGGAGTAAAACCAGCTATACAAGAGCCAACCTTGTTCAACAGCATTAAGGGTGTTGAAACTGGATGAATTTAAGCCTGGCAGACCGTAGTGGGATATTTCGAGAAACTGCATGCTGTCCGGGTCCCAGGTAAAAGTGCCCTGAGCCCCCACAATACCTTGAAATCCACCGACATGAAAATGATAGGTTGCAAAGGCTCCTTCAACTTCCGGCACTATTTGAAATTTCACTAAATCGGATACCTGTGCCGATAAAGACCAGAAAGCAATCAGAGGAAAGGCGAATATCAATAGCAACCGGCGTATCATAGCTAAATTATTGTGCAGTGATCATTCATTTGTAATTACCTATTTTTCATCAGTGGAAACCACTGCGGAGAAATAAGCCCTGTTCATTTTGGCGATATTGGCCACTGAAATACCTTTTGGACATTCGGCTTCACAGGCGTATGTATTGGAACAGTTACCAAAACCCTCCTTGTCCATTTGCGCAATCATTCGCTTGACTCTTTTGCTTTGCTCGACCTGTCCTTGCGGCAGGTGACCGAGGTGGGCCACTTTGGCAGCGGTAAAAAGCATGGCCGATGAATTGGGACAGGCGGCTACGCAAGCGCCACAACCGATGCAAGCCGCTGCATCAAAAGATTTTTTGGCCTCGTCCTGTTCAATAGGAATGGTATTTCCATCGGGGGCCTGGCCTGTGTTGACCGAGATAAACCCACCGGCTTCTATAATCCTATCGAAAGAAGCCCTGTCCACTACCAGGTCCTTGATAACGGGAAATGAATTGGCCCGAAATGGTTCAATAACTATCGTATCCCCATCTTTATAGTGTCTCATATGGAGCTGACAGGTGGTAGTGAGACCCATTGGACCGTGGGGTTGTCCATTTATTACCATGCTGCAAGTTCCGCAGATGCCCTCCCTGCAATCGTGTTCAAAGGCCACCGGTTCCTCTTTATTTTCAATGAGTTGCTGATTGAGCACATCTAGCATTTCCAGAAAAGACATTTCCGGGCTGGCTTCCACAGTATAGTTGGAAAATCCTCCCCTGGAATTTTGGTTTTTCTGCCTCCAAATCTTGAGTTTGAGCTTCATTTTCTGCTTTTTTTCTAATGATAAATGCTCACCGGCCAATCGCGCCGGTCGGTTATTATTTGTATGAACGCGTCTTTAATTCTACATTTTCAAAGACCAGAGGTTCTCTGTACTCTGCCATTTCACCATCACCTTTCCACTCCCAGGTGGAGACGTAGGTGTAGTTTTCATCATCTCGAAGTGCTTCTCCATCTTCGGTCTGGTATTCCTCCCTGAAGTGCCCTCCGCATGATTCATTCCTGTGGAGGGCATCGACCATCATCATTTCTCCCAACTCAAAAAAGTCGGCCACTCTGGTTGCCTTCTCCAGTTCGGGATTGTACTCATCCATGGTTCCAGGGATGAATACATTTTCGTAGTACTCCTTCTTGAGTTTTTGCAGTAATTCACGGCCTTTTTTCAAGCCCTCGGCATTGCGAGACATGCCGCAATAATCCCATAGAATGAGTCCCAGTTCGCGGTGGAAACTCTCCACAGACTTGTCGCCCTTAACGTTTAACAATCCCATCAATCGTTCCCTGACATCGCTTTCAGTCTTGGCAAATTCATCCAGGTCGGTTGAAATGGGCGGTGTTTTTATCTCCTTGCTGAGGAAAGAGCCAATGGTATAGGGCAGTACAAAATACCCATCTGCCAGTCCCTGCATAAGTGCAGAGGCTCCCAGGCGATTTGCACCGTGGTCGGAAAAATTGGCTTCTCCGATGGCAAACAGACCGGGAACGGTAGTCTCGAGATTGTAATCCACCCAAAGACCTCCCATTGTGTAGTGAATGGCGGGGTAGATCGTCATTGGTGTTTTGTAGGGGTCGTCGCCCTTTATTTTTTCATATATTTCGAAGAGGTTGCCGTATTTAGCCTCGATGGCTTTTGTGCCCAGCTTTTTGACCAGTGCTGCATCATTGGGGTCCAAACCATTGGCATTGGCCTCGGCTTTTCCGTATCTCACAATGGCATCAGAAAAATCCAGGAATACAGCAAGACCCGACTTGTTGACGCCCCTCCCCTCATCGCATACTTCCTTGGCTGCCCGCGATGCCACATCTCTTGGCACCAGGTTTCCAAAGGCCGGGTATTTTCGCTCTAAGTAGTAGTCTCTGTCTTCTTCCGGAATGTCCGTCGGTTTTTTGGAACCATCCCGGATGGCTTTTACATCTTCTTTGGATTTTGGAACCCAAACCCTGCCGTCGTTACGAAGTGACTCAGACATCAGGGTGAGTTTGGACTGATAGCTGCCGGAAACGGGAATGCAGGTGGGGTGGATTTGACAAAAACACGGATTTGCCATGTAGGCACCCCTTCTCACAGCGCGCCAGGCAGCCGTGACATTTGAATTCATTGCATTGGTGGACAGGTAGTACACATTTCCGTACCCTCCGGTTCCCAATACCACACAGTGTGCGGCGTGTCGCTCCAGTTCTCCGGTCACGAGATTGCGGGCGATGATGCCACGCGCTTTGCCATCTACCTTAACGATATCAAGCATTTCGTGACGGTTGTACATTTTTACATTGCCCAGAGATATTTGTCTTGAAAGCGCCTGGTAGGCACCGATGAGCAATTGCTGCCCTGTTTGCCCCCGCGCGTAAAAAGTCCTGGATACCTGCACACCACCGAAGGATCGATTGGCAAGCGTTCCACCATATTCGCGCGCAAATGGTACTCCCTGGGCGACGCACTGATCGATGATGCTGGTACTTACCTCTGCCAGTCGGTGTACATTGGCTTCCCTGCTCCTGTAATCACCGCCTTTTATGGTGTCGTAAAACAGCCTGAATACGCTATCCCCGTCGTTTTGATAGTTTTTTGCGGCATTGATACCACCCTGGGCTGCTATACTGTGTGCACGCCTTGGACTATCGTGAAAAGTGAAAGCCTTTACTTTATAGCCGAGCTCAGCCAGCGTCGCGGCTGCGGATGCACCCGCCAAACCGGTCCCAACCACGATAATCTCCAGTTTCCTCTTGTTATTGGGAGCTACCAAATCCACCGTGGACCTGTACTTTCTCCACTTATCGCTCAGGGGCCCTTCAGGTATTTTTGCGTCTAACTTTGTCATGGTAAATGTTTTCCGGATTTATTTTACGAAGAAATAATACAGTGGAATAATCGCGAATCCGATGGGGATTACGATTGAATAAATTTTCCCCAAACCCTGAATAATAGGGGTGTACTTTTTGTGATTCAGTCCGAGGGTTTGAAAGGCGGACTGAAAACCGTGCCACAAGTGCAATGCCAATGCGATCAATCCAATTATGTAGATTAAAACTATCCACCACTCCTGAAAGGCCGCATTGACTCGTGTATAAAGGTCTCTCACCGCTGCGTCATAGCCTGCGTAAGTCACCATATCCAACTCATTTGTGAACTTCATTTTGTACCAAAAATCACCCATGTGAACCGCCAAAAAGAAGAATATCAATAATCCGAGCAACATCATATTGCGCGAAGCAAAAGTATTTGACTTTCTGTTGCTCATAGCGTACTTAACCTTTCTGGCACCGCGATTTTGAAAAGCAATCAGAATACCCTGTACAATGTGAAGTAAGATAAAGAAATATAGACCGTAGGCAACCACTGAAATCAAAGGGTCAGTGGACATCATGTGTGCGTAAATGTTAAATGCTTCCCCTCCGTCGTCAAAGAGCAACTGCAGATTTCCGGCGAGATGTACCACCAGAAATATGATTAGAAACAAGCCCGTGAGACTCATCACCAGTTTCTTCCCAAGCGAGGAAGTCAGAAAATTTGTAATCCAGCTCATTGGTTTAAAGTATTATTATTTGCTACAAAGCTAAATAATTAATGGCAAACATGATCAATGGATTTGTGCAATGCATTATTTAGAACGCTTCTAAATATAATTGAGGTCGGTGGCTGCCTTGTAAGCTATTGAACTTTAAACAATTGTTTGAGATAGTCGATTTTGTTATACCTTTGCGGATAGAAGTTATATGAGAAAGAGAAAGAATATATCACTGAAGAATTTTTTGAGCAGGTTCCCGGAAGTTGATCTTCCGGTGACGTTGGGTGAGGAGACTGAGCGCGAATTTTACATTCGCCACGATCCATTGCCGGCCCCCATGGTGAATAAATATCTGTCTGTTTTTTTTTCACCGCATATCATCGATGAGTTTACCGAATTTGTACCCTGTTTCAAGATAAAGGACACAGCCGGCTTTCACGCCATAGTTATTTGGGTTGCGGGTTTGGCCTTTAGGCATTACTACCTTGTGACTCTCAATGAAAAGGGGGAGGAATTGCAGTGCAGGATGATCGGTGGCCTTTCTTTTTCCGATGACACCATAAGGCGAACAGTCACTCGCATGGAGGAGGATTGGATGATTTATCTGGCCACCGCTGATTCCGACAGAACCGATGATTTGGAATCAAAAACGGAAACCATTTCCGAGCAATTGGAGTTAATGCCAGATGGGGGCATATCCGAAGGGAAATAAGTCCCTGTTCCCCTCATTATCAGTGATTCTATATCCCTTTTTTATCATATTTTTTCAAGCAAAAAACACAGTACTTTGAGCAAAAAATCCGGTAAACAGGCAAAGAAGAGAAAGAATTTAAAGGCAAAAGTCCTGGCGGTTTTGGAAAAGAAGCCTAAAAAAACTTTTTCCCCCCGGCAAATCTCTAAGAAACTCAAGAGCCCGCAACTGCTTCCCGAGGTGGAGAAAATCCTTGGTGAATTGCAACAAGAGGGCAAAGCCTTTAAGTTCCCCGATGGAAAGTACCGCCTGGACCGCTTTTTCAAAAAAGATCAAATGGACGATCCCGAGGGAAAAACGGTTGTGGGCCGCGTGGACATGACGCGTTCGGGTTCTGCCTACATCATCACGGATGAATTGGATAAAGATGTCTATATCTCTTCGAGAAAGGTCAACACTGCTATGAATGGTGACCTGGTCGAGGTGCGAATTTTTACCGGGGGAAGAAAAACCAACCCATCTGGAGAGGTAACCAAAGTCATCAGACGACACACCAAGGAATTTATCGGCAGTGTTTACCGTGCCGGAAACCGTTACTTTGTGGGGACAGATTACTACAGCAACCCCTTTGATATCTGGATAGAGGAGGATAATTTGAACGATGCGGAAGAGGGCGATAAAGTGATTGCAGAGGTCTTTGAGTGGCCGAGCAGGCCCAATCACTACCCGCGCGGGAAGGTGGTAGATAAGCTTGGCAGGATGGGAAGCGATGACATCGAGATGAAGGCCATTTTGCTGAAAAACGGTTTCCAGCTCACTTTTTCCCGGGAGGCCCTGGATGAGGTTGAAAGAATACCAGATGAAATTCAGGAGGAGGACCTATTCGGTCGAGCTGACTTCCGCGACCTGGATTCCTTCACCATCGATCCGGCAGATGCCAAGGACTTTGACGATGCGCTATCATTGAGAAAGTTGGATAATGGGAATGTGGAAGTGGGCGTACATATCGCGGATGTGACCCATTATATTAAGGAATCTAGCGCACTTGATAAGGAAGCTGCCCAGCGCTCCACATCGGTTTATCTGGTGGACCGGGTTCTGCCCATGTTGCCGGAAAAACTCTCCAACAACCTCTGCTCCCTCCGTCCCAATGTCGATAGACTGGCATTTTCAGCTCTTTTTGAGTTCGATAAAAACTACAAGGTGGTCAAGCGCTGGTTTGGCAAATCGGTGATTCATTCCAAAAGACGCTTTTCCTACGAGGAGGCCCAGGAAATCATGGACAGTGGAAAGGGTGATTTTGTAGGTCCGCTCAAGGAGTTGAATAAGATAGCTGGAAAGCTGCGAAAGCACAGATTTGCGAGTGGATCCATCAATTTTGAAACCGATGAGGTGCGCTTCCGTCTGGACGATGACGGTTTTCCGGTGGAGATTTTTGTCAAGGAGCGAAAGCCGGTGCATATGTTGGTAGAAGATTTTATGCTTTTGGTCAACAGGGAAGTGGGCACCTATATTCAGGAAAAGAAAAAGGGGCAGCCCGTGCCTTTTGTTTACAGGATCCACGACTTACCCGATCCGATGAAAATAGCCGATTTTGCGATGTTTGCCAAGGAGTTGGGCTTTAGTTTTGACCTAAGCACTCCAAAGAAAATTGCCAGGTCTTTCAACAAACTGACGGAAGCCAGTGCAAACAATCCTGCCCTTGAGGTTTTACAGCCGCTGGCGATTCGCACCATGGCAAAGGCCGTTTATTCCACGGAAAATATAGGCCACTACGGTTTGGGTTTTGAAAATTACAGCCACTTTACCTCGCCCATTCGACGGTACAGCGACGTACTGGTCCACCGCATCCTGGAGAAAAACATCAACGGAGAGTACCGGATGAGCAAGGAGGAGTTGGAGAAAAAGTGCAAGTATATTTCCCAAATGGAGCGCCACGCAATGGATGCGGAGCGAGAATCCATCAAGTACAAGCAGGTGGAATTTTTGAAGGGCAGGGTCGGCGATGAGTTTGACGGTTACGTCACCGGGATGATTGAGCGCGGGATTTTTGTGGAGCTGGAAGACATTTTATGCGAGGGAATGATAGCCTTTGATACCATGGATGACTACTACGAGATGACCGGTCACCGCCTGGCTGCGCGAGGCCGGCAAAGTGGTCATATCATAAAGCTGGGTGACAAGCTTCGGGTCAGGCTTTTGGACACCGATCTGACCCGGCGTCAGATCGAGCTCGAACTTTTGAAACACTACGAAAAAGAATAGGGCTGGTAAACCAGGTAATTACCCCAGCCAGCCCTCTCTGTCCAGGTTTCTAAAGTGGATGGCCTCCGCCAGGTGTTCGGGCAGCAGCTTTTCTGATTGCTCGAGGTCGGCAATGGTTCGCGCAACTTTGAGTATTCGATCGTAGGCTCTGGCAGACAGCTTAAGATTTTCCATGGCGCGCTTGAGCAAGGCCCGACCTGCGGAATCGATGGCGCAGATATCCCGCACCATGTTTGAGGGCATTCTGGCATTGAAGTAAACACCCTCCATTTCCTTGAATCTCTTCTCCTGTATTTTCCGGGCTTTCATCACCCCGTTGATTATTTCCCTGCTTGACCGCTCTTGTTCCTTTTTTCCCGCCAACTCCTCATAACTGACCGGTGTGACTTCCACATGAAGGTCAATTCTGTCTAAAAGAGGGCCTGAGATTTTATTCAGGTAGCGCTTGACTTCGCCCGGACCGCAGACACAATCTTTGTCGGGATGATTGTGGTAGCCACAGGGACATGGATTCATGGATGCGATCATCATAAACCCGGCTGGATAATCGACCGTGACTTTTGCCCGGGAGATGGTCACCCTGCGTTCTTCCATGGGTTGCCGCAGCACCTCGAGCACTGATCTGCGAAATTCCGGAAGTTCATCCATAAAGAGGACGCCGTTGTGTGCGAGGGATATCTCACCGGGGCTGGGATGTGAACCACCTCCAACCAGAGCTACATCGCTTATGGTATGATGGGGCGATCGGAATGGTCTATCTTTTATCAGGGAGGTGTCCGGTGCCAGCAGTCCTGCCACTGAATGGATTTTTGTGGTTTCCAGTGCTTCGTCTAGTCCGAGGGGCGGGAGGATGGTGGGAAGCCTTCTGGCGAGCATGGTTTTACCGGATCCGGGCGGGCCGATAAGGATTACATTGTGTCCCCCGGCTGCCGCTATTTCCAGAGCGCGTTTGATGTTTTGCTGACCCATTACATCGGCAAAATCGACCCCATTGGGTTGTCGATTTGCGAGGAATTCCAGGCGGGTATTTACCACTACCGGTTCGGGTTCCTTTACTCCTTCAAAAAAGTCCACGACTTCTTTGAGCCCGTTTACGCCATAGACCTTGAGGTCGTTCACAATGGCCGCTTCTCTGGCATTTTCAGCAGGCACAAATAATCCCTTGAATCCGCGGTTTCTCGCCTCAATGGCCATTGGCAGGACTCCTTTTACGGGTCTGATACCCCCGTCCAGTGAGAGTTCGCCCATCATCATGTATTCGCTCATTTTATCGGACATGACCTGTCCGGTGGACCCGAGAATTCCCATCGCTATCGGGAGGTCGTAGGAAGAGCCCTCTTTCCTGATATCTGCCGGGGCCATATTTACCACCATTTTGACCCTGGGAGGTTTCATCCCCACATTTTTTATGGCGGCCTGTATCCGCTGGTGGCCCTCCCTTACCGCATTGTCGGGCAATCCTACCAGAAAATAATTGTTTTTATCGGTGATTGGACCTCCGGAGTTTACCTCCACGGTTATAATCCGGGCATCTACACCATGTACTGCGCACGCAAAAGTTTTTACCAACATTCCTATAGAGTTTTATTAGATTTTGACCTATAGTGTTGGCAGTTGAAAAAATGTACCCATGGGGCACTAACTTTTTTTCTAAGCCAAAAAAACTGTGACCTGACAGGAAAAGTGCGATTGTGATGAAGCAAGAGCGGGGTATAATTCGCGGTCACCTTGACTTAGCCAGGAATTTACTCGTATATCTCTGCATTGGGGTAAAAAGCCAGTAAGGCAAAGGCAAAGTGGTTCCCGTGTGTTATCGGCTTTAATTGTTTTCCCTTGAGAGGACCCGATACAGCTTTTCCGGTTATAGTCCATTCAGATCCTTTCTGTTCATCTTTGAATTTACCATCTTCGAAGTAAAAGTTGTAGTGCTGACCATCTAATTCAGGATTGAAAACCCCCACAGCTCCTACATGGTGATTGCTTTTTATTTCTCCGTCACCGAGAACACTCAGCGTTCGGTCAGAGTAAAACAGGACTACCCGTTTGTCATTAAATTCATCGTGTACTACGCGGGCTTCCTGCAGAATGGAAAAGGGGTAGGCTTTGACCTCTCCATTGACCTTAATATCAGCAAGCCGTTCCATCGCAGGTAGTCTTGAATCCGGTTCCGGGTCAAATAAAAAGGGATCGTTGTTGTCGAGGTCGTCATAATCCACATAGGGATTGGTACCGTATCTTCGATTGGCTGATCGAGGTTGTTCTAAAACGATGCCATCGGGGTTGTTTTCGATAAAGTGGTTTAAAGAAATTATTTGTGAGGGCAAAACCTTAAGCATTTGACCCGTCATGTCCCCCACCAGTGCTTCCCCGGTCAGTTGCTGCCACCAACTCTCGGTTTGATGATCCCACATCACCAGGTCGCTTTTTCGCAACATACCGGATACCCCAAAGTCCAGGGTTATGGTTTCATCCTCTGTGACAACTCGCCTGTCAAAGACCATGGCGGCATTGCAGAGTGGGCAGTAGGTAACGCTCACAGGGCGATTTCCTATTTCATCGTTTACAATTTCGTGAAACATTAGTACACTCAGTGGATAGGCGCGGGCATCTCCGTTTATTTCTACGGAAATTACCGGTTCTTCACCGAGGTAAACATCTCTGGCCTCTGATATTTCAATGTAGGAGGGATCGTAAATGGGCGGTATTTGATCCGGTTGCAGCAAGGTGGTAAATTCATTCAGGGGTACCTTATGCTTTTCCAGATTGGTTTCCCATTCTACTTCAACTCCCCTGGGATTGTTTTGGGCATCCACGGATAGAATTGTAAAGCATGCAGCTAACAATAACAAGGAGATAGATTTCATCTTTTTATTTTTTCACAGTTTCAGCCTCAATTGACCAATCAATAAATCGCTAAACGTAGTTTTTGCCAAAGAAGCTGTTTAAATGTTTAAATCTTTGTAAGTGTGACCGAAGTGGTAGCCAATCCTTACAAATCGTGCCCGAATAAGACCTGTCTTGTGTTTCCTTGTCAGGAATATACCCATCCTTCGTTCCCTTACAGCATTTTCAAACCAAATTTTAAGCGGCAGTATGAGCAGAATCAGGGTAGTTGATTATGAGGAGGCAGATGGACGCTTGAAAGAGATTTATGATGGGTTACTCCGGAAGCGGGGAAAATTGGCCAATGTCCATACCATTCAAAGCCTCAGACCGGAGACCATAGTGCATCACATGGATCTCTACATGGAGATAATGTACAGCAAATCTGAGTTGAAGCGCGAAGAAAGAGAGATGCTCGCTGTGGTCTGTTCTGTGTACAATCAATGCCACTACTGCCAAATGCATCACTCTGAAGCTTTGAACAAATACTGGAAAAGCGCCGGCAGGGTGAAATCTCTAAGAGAGGAGTATGAACATGCAGTAGATGGAGAGCGGCAATTGGCTTTGTGTCAGTTTGCCCACCACCTCACAATGGATCCGGGATTTACCGAAAAAATTGATTTCACAGAAAGACTGCGGAAGGTCGGTTTGAGTGATGAAGGGATTTTGGATGCCACCCTGATTATAGCGTATTTTAATTTTGTCAATCGCATTGTTCTCTCCCTCGGTCTTACTCTAGAGGAGGACGGAGATAAGAATTACAAATACTGATGGTGAAGTACTGCAAAGGCTACCATACCATCCTTTGGGGTTGATTCATACGATGAACGAAGGAGTATTGCCCATCGAAATTTATTTGATGCCCGAGCATGGCTTGAAAGGACCCCCAATTTCCCCGGTACAACTTTTCATACAGCCTCAATTGGGATATAAATGGCGAAGAACTTGGAGTTTTATGGCATACACTGTATTGGCTCCAAAACAAATTCTGTCGGGTTTCTCTCGATAAAGTACATTTGTCAAAAAAAATCATGACTGACGCTGATAAAATTTGCCCCCTGGTGTCATCTTTCACAGGCCTCCCCGCAAAAGGGGTGCAACAATCCCTTAATTTATTTAATGACGGAGCCACCATTCCCTTTGTGGCCAGATACAGAAAAGAGCAAACCGGTGGGCTGGATGAGCAGCAACTGGGAAACATTTGGAGGGCTTATAAAAAGTACCAGGACCTCTCCAAGCGAAAGACTTTTATCATAGAGACCATTGAAGAACAGGGGAAACTCACTCCCGACCTAAAGGACCGCATTCTGAATTCCTGGAGTGAATACGAGATCGAGGATTTGTATCTCCCCTATAAAAGTAAGCGAAAAACCAGGGCGGACAAGGCGATGGAAAGGGGTCTCGAGCCCCTGGCCAAAATACTTATGAGCCAGCGACCCTATACACAGTCGGAGCAAATGGCTCTAAAGTTCAAGCGTGGTGAAGTGAAAAGCGTGGCCGAAGCGCTGCAGGGTGCGAGGGACATAATCGCCGGTTGGATCAATGAGAACACCGCAGTCAGGAATATTGTCAGATCAGAATTCAAGCGGTCGGGCTATATTTTTTCCAAACCCGCCCGCGGTAAGGAAAAAGAAGCCGAGCACTTCAGGGATTATTTCGACTTTTCGGAGAAGTTGTCAGGGATTCCTTCTCACCGGGTGCTGGCTGTTTTTCGCGGAGAAAACAAGGGGCTGCTCTCGGTCAAAATACTGCCCGATGAGGAGAAATTGATGCGCAGGCTGAGAGGAAAACTATTGAAGAATCGCTCTGCGGCTGCTCAGGAGGTGGAAGTCGCCATTACAGATGCCTGGAAGAGATTGCTGCAGCCCGGTTTGGAGACGGAGTTTAGGAAAAAAGCCAAAGAAAAGGCCGATGAGGAGGCCATCGGGGTTTTTGCAGACAACCTTCGGCAGCTTTTACTGGCGCCACCACTCGGTCCTGCTCGCGTATTGGCCCTGGACCCGGGCTTTAGAAGCGGTTGCAAAACCGTATGTCTCAATGAATCGGGGGAACTTCTTTCTCACACCGTTGTCTATCCGCATCCCCCTCAAAACCAGCGTGAAGAAGCCGCTGAAAAACTGGAGAGCCTCGTTAAAATGTACCGCATTCAGGCTATTGCAGTGGGCAACGGAACTGCGGGGCGGGAAACCATGGATTTTCTGCGCTCCCTGTCCGCTCTTGAAAAAGTGGAGGTGTATCTGGTCAATGAAGCTGGGGCTTCTATTTACAGCGCATCATCCATTGCTGCAGAGGAATTTCCCGACCACGACCTGACTGTGCGGGGAGCGGTCAGCATTGGAAGGCGGTTGATGGACCCACTGGCCGAATTGGTGAAAATAGAGCCGGGTCATATCGGAGTGGGGCAGTACCAGCACGATGTGGATCAAAAACTGTTGACCGAAAGACTGCGAGAAGAGGTGGAGTTTTGCGTAAATCAGGTCGGCGTCAATTTGCACACGGCCAGCAAACACCTGCTGACCTATGTATCCGGCCTCGGGCCCGCTCTCGCTCAATCTCTGGTCGATTTTCGAAGCCAAAAGGGTGGATTTCGGTCACGGAAAGAATTAAAAAAGGTTCCTGGTCTCGGCCCCAAAGCATTTCAACAGTGCGCCGGATTTTTGAGGTTGCAGGGCAGTGAAAATCCACTGGACAATACCGGCGTCCATCCTGAGAGTTATGAGCTGGTGAAAAAAATTGCTGAAGACCTGGGAGGCGGTGTCGATAAGCTCCTCGGTTCGAGCATAGACCGCGGCAACATTCCCCTTGAAAAGTACACCAACGACCAAATCGGACTCCCCACACTGAAGGATATTTTGGATGAACTGGAAAAACCCGGATTGGATCCGCGGGGGAAATCGGAGGAGATAGAATTCAGCAATATTCAATCCATGGAGGACCTGGAAATCGGCATGGAACTGAAGGGCATTGTCAGCAATATCGCAAAGTTCGGTGCCTTTGTGGACCTGGGAATTAAGGAAAGCGGGTTGATTCACATTTCCCAAATGTCAGATCGCTTCGTGTCCGACCCTTCTAAAATAGTCAAACTCGGACAAATGGTAAAGGTGGAAGTAATCGGTATCGATATTCCGCGAAAGAGAATTTCGCTCAGCTTAAGAACTGTGAAATGAGGTTAGCAATTTTCAGAGCAAGCATCATATAAGATTTTCATCCAGCCATTGAGAATTTTCGCGCTACCTTTTTTTATAAGACCATGAAAGAGAAACTGGGTAAGGTTTTGCCGGGTTTCAGAAACCAGGGAAAGGTTGAGTTGGATTGAAAAGTTTGTTATATTTACCCATTACAATTATTAAAGAGACTGCTAATGTACCAATCAATTCTATCGTTTATGATCGCTGCGTGCTTGCTTTTTTACACTCAGCAATTGTCAGGAGTGACTATTGAGTCGAAGGGGGATGGCAGGGATACCTCCCTACTATATCTCTTTGGGGATGAAGGGCCGTTTCGGATTAATGTGCTGATGCAAATGAGTGGAGTTTACTCCCTGAACGACGATGACTTTCGGGGCGGGCGCTCGTTTACAGTCAACAATGCTCGCCTCAGCCTCAGAGGAGATTGGGGGAGTGGATTTTATTACCGGCTCTACATGAACTTTGTAAGGACTCCCGGCCTGTTGGATGCTTTTATCGGCTATGAATTTGATCCCAGGCTGAGGATTCAAGTGGGGGCCATGAAGCCAAGTCAAAATCTGGATTACATACCCAATCCCGCCAATATTGATTTTGCTGAGCGCTCTGTGATAACTGGTCTTTTGACCCGCTCCAGAGAGATTGGTGTAGCCGCAACGGGAGATTTTGGACGGTTTTCGTACTACACCGGTTTGTTCAACGGCACGGGGTTGAGTTTTGACAACGACAACCGTTTTTACGGCATCGGAAGATTGCAATACCAGTTAGTTGGCGACGACTGGGGGGATTTAAAAATCGGGGTAAGTGGTTCAACTGGGCGTACGGAAGATTTACAGTCGGGCAATGCCGGGCCGGTATTGATGGGCCGAAGGGATATCTGGGGTGGTGATGTCAGATGGGAGGCCGGACGATGGCTCTTGGCGGCAGATTACCTCCGTGGAAGACTGGAAACCACTGAATCGCCGGATAGAGCAGAAACCATAAGCGGCTACCACCTGACCCTGGGCTATTTTTTCCTTGAAGAAACTACTCAATTCCTACTTCGCTGGCAGGACTGGGAATACCACCACCGCGGCATCGAGGAAAATCAGTTTACAGCCGGCATCAACCACCACTTTGACGAAATGTTCGCCCTTCGCTTCAACTTCGACTGGTATTTCCGCGATGAGGAATCCGATCAACAGGGCTTTTCAGCCATGCTTCAGTATTCGTTTTGATCAGTTTTGGAAAAACACGGGCCACTTTGACGATGCTTAAATAGCGTTGACCGTTTTTTGGCAACTAAAATGGTATCGCGAAATACATCTAAGCCAAAACCCGGGCAATCCATTTGACAGTTAATCGACTTAAATAGCTGTAAATGAGGTGGGTGTGATTTTGCTGGCGCACTACTTTTTTGGATAAAGGATTGGAAAACAGGTGTTTGTATTTTTGTCGTGACGATGTCGAAGAATTGATTCTCCCTCGAGGCTGTGGCTTTTTTTCGTTTGACAGTTGGATGACTTAAGTGGCTGTAAATGAGTGGCATATGATTTTGCTGGCGCACTACTTTTTAAAGTAAATCATTGAAAATTAACAAGTTAAAAATTGACGCAAAGTAAAGGGGATTTCTTAACGAGTGATCAATCGCTTTATATCCCCGTGCACACCCATCCGACCATTCCCAATTGAATATAACTCGCCCGAATTTCTCTGATCCCATAGCAGGCTATTTGAACCTATCAAACCTCCCACCCATTCAATTAACTGACAAAATCAGGTAAAATGAAGCGATCAAAAATGTATATCGATGGTGAGTTGAGGGACAGTAACACCGGATCTACTTTCGAGGTGTGTAATCCCGCTGATGGAACAGTGGTGAGTGAAGTCAGCAAAGCGGGGGTAAAGGATGTGAAATCAGGGGTGGATGCGGCTTCGACTGCGTTCGGGACCTGGAGTGCCCTGCCTGCTTCACGCCGCTGCTCGCTGCTTAGAAAGTGGCATCGAAAAATTATGTCCAATCGCGATCAACTGGCTGAAACTATGACTTTGGAGCAGGGAAAACCCATTGCGGAGGCCAAAGGAGAAATCTCCTATGCAGCCTCCTTTGTAAGATGGTTTTCAGAAGAAGGTGTGCGGGCTTATGGAGAGACCATCCCTGCTCCGACTGCAAAGTCACGTTTTGTCACCATTCGCCAGCCCGTTGGAGTAGCGGCACTTATCACCCCCTGGAATTTTCCCGCAGCCATGATTACCCGGAAAGTGGCTCCGGCCCTGGCCGCCGGTTGTACAGTGGTGATCAAACCCTCGGAGGAAACTCCGCTTTCAGCGCTTGCACTGGCAGAATTGGCCGGTGAGGCCGGCATCCCGCCGGGAGTTATCAATGTGGTGACGCTCAAAGACCCTAAGGTGTTTTCGAAGGTGATTTTTAGTGATGAGCGGGTCCTGAAAATATCTTTTACCGGTTCCATTCCGGTGGGGAAAAAATTGATGGAAATGGCAGCCCCTCAACTGAAGAAACTATCACTTGAGTTGGGCGGAAACGCGCCTTTTATCGTTTTTGAAGACGCGGATATCGACCGTGCTGTCAGGGGACTAATGACGGCTAAATTCCGCAACGGTGGGCAGGCGTGTATTGCAGCCAACCGGGTCTTCCTGCACGAGGACATTTATGAAACCTTTTATAACCGACTCAGAGAAGCGTTCGGGAAACTGAAAATTGGAAAGGGACTGAATCCGGAAACGGATATCGGCCCCCTGATCAATAAAAAGGCTGTAGACAAGATCCAACGACTGATGAAGGATGCCGTGGGCAAAGGGGCAAGATTAGTGGCCGGTGGAAAGGTGGTGAATGAGCGCTGGTTTGAGCCCACTATTTTGACAGATTGCAACGAGGACATGGATATTTTCCGGGAAGAAATTTTTGGTCCTGTGGTTGCGCTGTACAAATTCAGAAACGAAGACGAGGTGGTTAGATCCGCCAACAACACCCCAGCCGGTCTGGCCGGGTATTTTTACTCCGGAGATGTCAGCCGCTGCTGGAGGGTGGGTGAACGCATGCAGTGCGGCATGGTCGGTGT
Source organism: Saprospirales bacterium (assembly GCA_007695035.1). Taxonomy (GTDB): domain Bacteria; phylum Bacteroidota; class Bacteroidia; order Chitinophagales; family Saprospiraceae; genus PWJY01. The sequence goes on from REEO01000009.1 coordinate 96,756, forward strand.
GAATTCGGGCTTCATCTCGGATGCATCAGCACCCTTCGGTGGGGTAAAGGAAAGCGGCATCGGTCGCGAGGGTTCCCGCTACGGCCTGGACGAGTACATGGAGATTAAGTATCTGAGTTTTGGGGTGGAGGGTTGAACAAAGTGTCGCAGTCTATAAAGCATTCCTCATTCCATCGCAAGACATCGTTAAACGGTGAGTCAAGAAGCTTCAAAATAACTATAGGACTTTTACCCAACTTTGTTATATAAAAGAGTGGTTGTAACTTTGCAAGGCGATGATTTTAAGTCATCATAACAGTCTTAATCCCGGTGAATATGATATTGATGAGAAATGCGATTGCATTGGTTTTGTTTTTCTGTATAACCCCTCAAGTGCTTATGTCGCAGAGTGATTCAGATTCACTCTTAAATGTTTTTCTGGAGGAAATCAGCGTGGAGGCAATAAGAGAAATGGGTAATGTCAAACCTGTGGCGGAGTACTCCAATCTTATGGTGTTGGGAGGGCGTAAGCTGGAGGAGATTCCCCTTCGAAATACCACTGCAAATATTGCCGAGAAAGTGGGTAGACAGGTATTTTCGAAGATTCCCGGTGCCTTCGTTTACGATATGGATGGAGCCGGCAATCAGGTAAATCTTTCACTTAGGGGCCTGGATGCACACAGAAGCTGGGAGTTCAGTGTCAGGCAAAACAACATCATCACCAATACAGACATATACGGCTATCCGGCTTCCCATTATTCCGCTCCTATGGAAGCAATTGATAGAGTTGAGATTATTAGGGGAACCGGTGCATTGCAATACGGTCAACAGTTTGGCGGCATGGTCAATTACATCACTAAATCACCGGATCCCTCCAAACCGATTTCATTTGAGTCTATTACCACCGCCGGATCCAATGGGCTGCTATCGAGCTACAATGCGATAGGAGGCAAATTGGGATATATTACTTACTACGCATACTATCAGAGGAGGGTTTCTGACGGGTACCGGGACAATTCCAGTTCCGATTCTGAGGCACAGCTCATCTCCGTCAAATATGATTTTCCAGATATTGATTTGTCTGTAAAAGCAGAACTTTCAAGAAGCACCTATCTCTATCAGATTCCCGGACCGCTCAACGATGAAATGTTTGAGGATAATCCTCGTCAGTCCACAAGATTTAGGGATTTTTATTCTCCTGATATTGTAATTCCCTCTCTGAGTATTGAATGGAACCCCGGGGAAAATACCCGACTAAATCTGGTTGCTTCCGGCGTATTTGGCGACAGAAGTTCTGTTAGAAGGGGTGGCAATTCGCTCACTCTTGATGCCATCGACCCGGAAACCAATGATTTTAGGCCGAGAGATGTAGCAATTCACGACTATTACAGCCGCACTGCTGAATTGCGCCTCCTGCACCACTACAAACTGGGCGAGTTCAAAAATGACCTCAGCATATCTCTTAGATATTTTAACAATAAGAACATCAGAAGGCAAAGAGGTGTAAGTACAACAGGTGTCGATTTTGACTTATCAGTACCGGGTGAATTTGGCAGGGATCTGAAATTGCTGAGTGAAAGCGCAGCAGTAACTGTTGAAAACCAGTTTTGGCTGAGCGAAAAAATGAGCATATCTCCAGGACTGAGATTCGAGTACGGAGCTTCAGATTTGACCGGTAGAATTGATTACATCGAGGAGGGTGAAGTGCCGCTGGAAATTCCCTACGAATTCCTTACACTTGGGATTCACGGTCAGTATTTTCTCAGCAATGGAGGTCGGGTTTTTGCCGGTGTCAGTCAGGCCAACAGACCCGTACTTTTTCAGGACCTCATTCCCGGAGATCCGTTTTCCAGGATTGCGAGAGATCTGGAGCACTCTTTGGGTTACAATGCAGAGTTGGGATTTGAAAACCACAGCAACCATCAGATTCAATACAGCCTCACATTTTTCAGAACATACATCGGAGATCGCATTGGAACCCTGGTCGAAACCATTGGGGACGATACTTACCTGACTAATTCCAATATCGGGAACAGCATGACCGACGGAGTTGAGCTTTTTGTCAATTATGTCATTAGCGATTCGGACAAATTAAAGTGGAGTGTATACAACGCCTCTTCATGGATGAACGGAAGATATACCTCCGGTGAAATCAGCAAGGACGAGGAGAATATCTCAATAAAAGACAATAAAATAGAATCGGTTCCGGAGTGGATTGTCAGGAGTGGCACCTCCCTTGAGCTGATGAATTTTTCTGTATTGCTTCAGCATCAGTATGTCGGAAGCACCTATGCCGATCCTCTGAATACCGCACAACCCACCCCCTCAGGGTCTGTTGGCTTGGTTCCCTCCTATCAGGTCTGGGACCTCAGTGCATCCTACCGATTAACACGGCAATTCGAGGCCAGAGTTTCTGTTAATAATGTCCTCGATGAGCAGTATTTTACCAAGAGACCTACTATGTATCCGGGTCCCGGTGTTTGGCCCTCGGACGGCAGGTCCTTTTCATTCACGGGAATTTTGAGGCTGTAGCCTGATCCATCCATTTTTCTGCAGAGCCTATGCCCTTAGTTGTTCCCAGGCTTTTAACCTAGTGGAGTCAATGGGTAGCGGGATGATTTTTTTGGCGTTTTTGCTGAAGAGAAAAATAACTTAAGATGTTGCAATGGTAGAATCCATCCTGTAGTAGCTGTGGTGAATCTGGCCGCCTTGTAATTGCGATTCCCCGGACTTAAGAGTTTATAAACCCTCTGACCCTCTCCAACACCATTTCCACCGTCACCATCTCCATACTCCTTCGCGCACATTCCTCCCCACTTTTCGACCTTATCTTTCCGTAAATGGTGCAGGGCCTGCACGGGAGATCGGCCTGGACAATGCCTGCTTCGTTGTGCACGGGAGCAAAACCAGCAAAAGGATGGGTGGGACCCCATATGGAGACCACGGGTATGCCGGAAATGGCTGCCATGTGCATATTGGCTGAATCCATGCAGACCATGGCATCGAGATGGCGCATCAGTGCGAGTTCCTCCGGCAATTTGAAATGACCCGCAATGAGAACATCGCTTTCTTCCCGCATGAGTTTTTCTTTCAAAATACCGATTTCCCTTTGCCCCGCTCCAAACCAGAGAATTTGGCACCCGATATTTCTCAGTTCCTCCGCCAGGGCTTTCATTTTTTCAAAATCCCACTCCTTGGAGGGGTGAGCTGCAAAAGGAGCGATGCCGATCCACTTTTGGTCTCCCTTTTGTTCCAGCAGTGCATCAACCCTGGAAGTCGCAGTTCCGAGGCTGGGCAATGGGAGTTTTTCGGTATTTGCCTCGACTCCGGCCCTTTGAAAAACATCTGCATATCTGTCCAAACTGTGTTGGAGTGCTCCGGTTTTATGTGCACCCTCTCTGATCAGCTTTCGCTTTTCCGACCTGCCTTTGTCAATGGTGTAAACGGGCGTGCCACCCATCCTGAAGAAAAGTCCAAGTAAGCGGGACCGAAGTGATCCATGGAGGTCGATTACCGCGCTGTAATTGTTGTTTTTCAACCTTCGATAGAGTCTGTACAACCCCACAATTCCCCGGTGCTTAACTTTCAGCTCCGGTTTGATGAATGAAAAGCCGGATTTTTTTTCGAAAAGAGGTTCAAAAAAGGGTTTAGAAAGGAGGTCGATCTCCGGTTTTTGTCCGGATTCCAGTGCTGCTTTTACCACGGCCGATGCCATGGCTACATCTCCCATTGCAGAAAAGCGGATCACAAGTAATTTTTCCCTCTCCATGCTGCAAAAGTAGGGGAATTTGAGAGAACCTTTTTTATTCGGCTCCATGGGTTGTTTTCCCAATCTAAAATGGATACCGCCTTTATGTGACGTTACAGAGTTTGCACTCCGGTAAATCAAGCCTTAGACCCCTGGAGGGTAAAACCTCAGTCTTTTTTCCCGTAGAGGATGGGATTGAGTTGTTCGTCATTGTACATTTTCATCTGCCGGTACACCTTTGCCATGCGAACGCCGTTTTGGATGTCTTCAATAAGCTGGTTGATGGCAAGACAGAGATCGGCCTGCTGTTCTTTGAGCACATTGAGTTTTTTCAGACAGCTGGCCTTGTGGTCATTTTCCGCATCGGGGCGGTGCGCTTCAATCTCCATGTGAAAGACTTTGAGGCAGAGAATCGAAAGCCTATCGATGGCCCAGCCGGGACTCTCTGTATTGAGCCTCGCCTCCGCACTGAAGGATTCAGGGGATATACGAGACAGCAGTTGATCGTCCAGCTTCTCCACGGTATCTGTTCTCACCTGGTTGGACTTGTCAATGCGCCTTTTTATTTCCATACCGTAGGCGTTGTCAATTTCCGGGTCCCTGACAATATCCTCTAGATGCCATTGAATGGTGTCAATCAGGCATTTTTCGTATAGTGTGTGGTAAAAAGTGGTTTTATCGTAGGGATTAGCGGGTTTGATATCTACATTGTCTTCGATGTGATAATCGTCGATGGCGCGTTCGAATATGTCCACCATTTTTGCTGCCGTCCAATTGTTCATATGAGCTGTTATTTTCTGCAAAGATAGCAAATTGTCCAGGGAGGTAGGAGCTCACGTGCTGTTGATTGTGAATAATGAAATTAAACAGCCGGTTGTCCTTTTTTTCTCTCTCCAACTTTCCAGAATCTGAGTATGAGTTGCTCCAGCAAAAGTGCGATGAGCACGATCGCGATGCACCACTGCCAGAGCTCATTGCCAATTTTTGCCGAACTGAACAAAGTGTCGTCTGCCGCCCCGGTACCGCGTGAAATAACCTCGGCCTGGTCTCCGACAATGTCTTTGAGTTCTTCTTCAGACCATGCAGCAATTTCACTTTCCCTGCGATCGAAGTTAAATGCGGCAAGTTTGTGGAGTTCGTCTCCCTGGCGAATTTCGTAAAACCCCGGTTCCCGGACCTGGTCGTACACATTGAGGTACAGGTTCCTGCCCGTCCTCTCAACTCCCGGTACAAACTCCCTTTCCCCGGTGATGCGGAATTCAGACTGTCTGTCTGCGCTTACATTGTGCACGGGTATCAATTGATCCTGTCCAAGCACATAGGCGGGTTTATCCAACTGGCCTGCAGCGATGGCCGACCTGTACAGTAGGGGAACAAAAATTTCGCCATTGGATACGAGGTCGTTCCACTCTTCGCTCAATGGGGCAGAGGAGATAAAAATCGAGCCCGGTCCATGGCGGTATTTGGCTACATAGGGCCTGCCATCTCTGTAATCCATAAGTGAGAGACCCGGATTGGCACCGGACCTGGAAAGGTGGTATCGGCCTGTGGCTTTCGGAAGACTGAGATCTTCGCGTATTTCTTCAAAAACACCTGCAAAAATGGGATCCTCGAGGTTCAATTCCGCCACTCTGAACTCGCCCTCTTCCCAGGAGTCCGGATTAATCATGCCCAATCTTTGACTCAGAGGTTGGAGTACTTCGCCTCCTGTCTCTGCTCCTGGAAAAATGAGCACGTTGCCCCCCGCGGCCAGGTATCCATCCAATTCCGAAGCCAAACCGCTGGAGATGTTGGTGAGTTCGTTGAGGATGATGAGACTGTAATCGGAAAATGCCCCGTAATTTATATTGGTCTCGCGCATCAGGTCCTCCGTCAAATAGGGCACACCTCTGAAAAGCGCACTGAGGAATCTGTTGGACTGGTCTCCCCGGTGGAGGGTCAGCACCCTGATATTATCGCGAACGTGGAAGGCGATGTGGTAATCATCGTCAAATTGAATGGGGTAATCTGAAATGGAAACTGTGGCTTTTTGCCAGCCGGTTCGGTTAATGGTAAAGGAAACGGTGTCGATCATAGTCTCTCCGGGTTCCAATGACGCCCTGCCTGCCGGTCTGCGCTGATCTCCAAACCGAAGTTCCACATTTACTTCCTCGGCATTGTTTTGATCGTGATTGGTGAGTTTCACCAACAACTCCCCGGTTTGGTTGATAATTTGAACGGGTTGGGAGAACCAGACGGAGTCCACACTAATGTTTCTGCTCTCCACAGATTCCAGGTGAACCAAATAGAGATTTTCCATGGTGTCGGCAGTCCTTTCCAAATCAGTGATGTTTTTCTGGAAGTCAGAAATTTGGTAAAAATTCTTTCGCTCCGAAGGATAATTTCTCAGGGCGTGTTTCTGTCTCTGCAAAACTTCCGACAGGGTCCTAACAGCAGGAGAGGGCTCTATTTCATCCAGCAGATTGAGTGCCTGGTCTCTGTTGTAAAGCCGCTGGTATCTGTTTTCAAAATCACCTGTCAGTATTTGGAATTCATCCGATTCTCCGTAACTCTCAATGATGTCTCTGGCTGTTATGCGCGCGTAGTCCAATAAGTTGATGTTCCGGCCCATTGAGCTCATACTGAAGGAGTTATCAACAAAAACACTGACTGCCCGGTTGCCGGTGACTACTTTCTCGTCGGTGGGTATGATTGGTTGGGCGAAAGCGAGCACCAGAAAGGCCACGGCCAGCAGGCGCATGAGCAAAACGAGCAGGTGCTTTATTTTGCGGCTCTGTTGGCTGGTTTCCTTTATTTCCTGAAGAAAAGGAGTGTTGCTGAAATACACTTTTTTGAATCGTCTGAATCTAAAGAGGTGTATGATAATGGGTATGGCGAGAAACAACAGTCCCCACAGAAATACTGGATTGATAAATTGCATATTGATCTAACTCTCCCTGGTTGTTTTTCAGAATAAAATATAAGAACGTAAAAGGGTCGCAGTTGTTACAAAAATCAGCCTCCGGCTATCGAAGCAGATTCACTTCTAATGCTTTGTGGCGAATTTCCCCATCCGGCATCTCGTAACTGACAGTCACGACATACACTCCCGGAGATGCATCCTGTCCCCTAAATGTGCCATCCCAGCCAAATTCTTCCTGACCGGGTGGGAAGTTCATTTTTTCAAAAACCCGGTTCCCCCATCTGTCGAAAATGCGCAGTGATTCAATGGATTTTATGTCAGCCGAGGCAAAAACTAAAAACAGGTCATTAACTCCATCCCCGTTTGGTGAAAATGCAGTGGGCAAAAAAACCCCGGACTCGGGCATTATTAATTCGACATGCACCATAGCCGAGCCTGTGCAACCTCCTTTGCTTTCTACCTGAAGCTCAAAATTGGTGGACTGACTGGGCTCGTAAATAGTGGGTTCGGGGCAGTCGTTACAACTTAGAAATTCTGCGGGATACCAATGATAATTGGCTATTTGAACATCGGGTGGTTCAAATCCGGGCCTCAATGTGTAGCTTTCTCCCTCTTGTAAGGAAACCAGATTGGGAAGTTCAATCACAATGTCCTGCCTCCTGTCTTCAACTTCGACAGTCCGGGTATCTGATTCGCAGCCCAGTAGCCTGTTTTTTACCCTGAGTTGGTAAGTGTCCTGATCGAGGCCGGTAAATTCAGGTGATTTTGAATAGTCCAGGCCTCCATTTATACTGTATGAAAGGCTTGTATCCGGGTTGTTAAAGGTGATTTTTCCCTTCGCATTGTTGCAATCAATGTGCGAAATCTCCACTTCGGGAAAACTCAGACCCCTGCTTTCAAAGGTTTTCCAGGTGGTATCCGCACAACCGTTTACCGGGTCGAGGACCACCATCTTCACCTCAGTTGGTTTCAGAACCTCGAGGGTTTGACTGTCCTGTAATTGAGCGGTCCCTTCTTCAAAAATCCAGTTGGTTTGTATCTCTTCGGATTCAGAGGTGCTTTCGGTAGAGGACAAAATTGCCGGCAAAGGATTGCAGTCGTCGCATTCAATGCATTCAATAATTGCATCAGGTGAGGTGAGGTTTTCGGTGATTTCCAAGGTAGTGTCTGCAATGCAGTGATTAGCCGGATTAAATACTTCAATGTCGTAAATCCCCGCCTCACTGATTAGATTAGGTTCAGTAATTTTTAACTGCAGGCTGTTGCCATTTTGGTCCGTGGCCCTTATTTCAAAATCGCTCTGGGTTGAAAGTTGCAATACCGCAGGGCCGTAACAATCAATGACCATTTTACCGCTAATTTGGAACTCCGGTGTTTCTTGGAGATTTTTTACCTCAACCGAATCCACGGTAATACAGCCATTTTCTTCATCCTCAACATGTATGATGTAAGTTCCTGCTCGGTTAACCTCAATTGTCGGGCTGTTCTCTCCCGAGACTATATTCCCATCCTCACTCAACCATTGGATTTGGTAATTTTCTCCTGAAGTGGATATTTCAACCTGTAGCTCAACCAGTGTATCAAGGCAGGTTATTTTTCCGATTTCGCCAAAATTCACCTCAGGTACAATTGAGTCCGAAACCACCATTACCTCATCTACTGAGCTGCATCCATCGATTAAATTGGTGACCTTCAATTGATAAGTCCCCGCTTTGGTGACCTCGGGAAAAGGGGTGAGTTCTCCGGAGGCTATCTGACCATCATCTGTGGTCCAAACCATCTCGAAATCAGATCCCTGGTCCGAACTGCTGCCATCCAGCACCACCGTACCTGATAAACAGTCGATGGTTTTTCCCGGGCCAGCATCGGCTGTGGGCCTGTCCGGGGTATTCATTAGTGATATGGTGTCTGAAGATTGACAGTAGTTGACCGTGTCAGTGACTGTAAGTACAAAAGTACCTGTTGCACTCACCTGAATCGAGTCCTTGTTTTGGTCACCGAAAATTTCACCGTCCAGTTCACTCCATTCGTAAATCAAATTACTGTGATGAATACTGAGGTCCACTCCAATATGGACTGCGCTGTCTGAACAGTTGGTGATGAGGTTATCTCCGGCATCGGCTTCGGGTGGGGTTCTGTTTTCTTCCACGGTAATCGAGCTGGTATTTTTGCAACCGGTAACGGTATTTTCCAATGCAAATTCAAAGGTGCCCGCTTGCTCTACCGAAATTGTCAAACCATCGGGGTCCAATTCCTCAAATGGAACCGAGCCGCTCCAACTCCACTCAATATCCGGACCGGAATCCGATTCAGTGGCATCTAATAGAACCTCGCTTTCCAGACAGTTCAACCAACCACTACTTTGAATGGAAATGTCGGGCAGGTTTTCATCTGCTGATACATTTAAAGTGTCGTAAGTGGAGCAATTGCCCGCGTTGTTTCTCACCTCCAGGATGTAAATCCCGGGGGACCCTATTTCTACCATTATATCATTGGGGTCTGAAATGATATTTCCATCGGGCGTGGACCAGTGGTGGGAAATTACGCTTCCGGTGGTGGAGCCGCTTCCATCTAAAGTCAACACACTGTCTGCGCATCCGAAGATTGCGTCCGGGCCCGCCTGTGCATCGGGTTCTGAATGCAAATCCCATTCTTGGAAAATGCTTTTTTCTCTCGAGCATCCGTTCTCCATATTAGTCACAGTTGCAGTAAACCAGCCTCCCTGATCAATTTCCAAAACCGTCTGTTCTAAAGGGCCGATTTGGTCTCCTGAAGGTGTTTCCCAGACCACTTCAAAATCGATGTCGCTGTCCGTCAATTCAATGAAAATCGCACCGGTTAAATCACCGCATCCGGCCACGGGGAAAGTTTCCAGGGTAAATTCGGGACTAAGCGTGTCTATTTCTACAGTTACACTGTCAGTGAAAATACAGCCATTTTCCTGGTTGATGGATTCGAGAATATGAATGCCTGCCTGGTTGGTTTGGGCGGCCAATTCATCTGATTGAGGAAGCACAGTCCCGTCCGGCATGGTCCACTGGTGAAATAAATCAGCGGAAGTGCCCGAAACCCGACCTCCAGTTTCAATGGAAGTATTCCTGCAATCTATCGTTTCCGGGTTGTTTAAAGTTATCTCGGGTGCCACTGTATCAACCTGGATATTGATTTGTTGGGAGGTACTGCAGTCATTTTCTACAAACCAAACAATGAGTTCGTAGGTCCCGCCCTCCGTCACTTCTAAAGAGTTGGAGTTTTGACCAGTGGGAGTACCGTTTTTCAACCACTCGAAAACCGGGGTAAAAGGATCGGCATCCAATACGGCCGTGAGGGTTAACTCTGTATTTTTACAATTGAGAACACTGTCTCCAAGAATATAAAATTCGGGATGCTCGACAATCTCAATTACCGTAACCGTATCAGTGTTTTTACAGCCATTTTCAGTATTGCTAACCGTAAGCACATAGGTCCCCGGTTTATTGGCGGTTGCTTGTTGAGCGTCTATACCGGAAGTAATATTTCCCTCAATAGCCGTCCAGGAATAAGAAATACCGGGGCCACTTTCAGACTGGCTTCCATCTAACAATACCTCCTGGGTTTCGCAGCCCCAGTTCGGGTTAGGACCGGCATTTGCTGTCGGTGGAGTGGTGTCGGCGGTCACTTCCAGCATTTGTTGAGTTTCGCAATTGTTGTCAAGTGAGAGGACAGAAATGGTGTACTCTCCGGTGCTGCCAACCTGGATCCAAAGTGAGTCCGTATCGGACAAAATTACCCCGTTGTTGCTCTCCCAGTTTATGCTCACATCTCCGGCTCCCAACAAATCAAATCCTATCCAACCTTCTGTCAGGTCGCAAGTGAGTTCTAATTGGCCCATCGGTTCAATTTGTGGGAAATCCTGATCGGGTGCGACATTTACAGTATCTGAACTGCTGCAGCCATTTGCGGTATTTGTGACAGTCAATATGTACATTCCTGGTCCGGTTACCTCTAGCTGATCCTGATCATTGGGACCGCTTATTATTCCACTTGTAGTAGTCCATTCGTACTCAATATCACTTCCCTGATCTGAATCTGATCCATGCAAAACAAGAAGTGAATCGGAGCAGGTCCAAAAAATATCCTCGCCGGCATCAGCAAATGGCGGGGTGTTGTTCAGGGCGACCATTATTGCAGAGGTGTCGCTGCAGCCGGATTGCGTAATGGTAGTAATGAGTTGGTATGTCCCCGGACTGGTCACGGTGATTTCATCTTCGTTGTGAGGACCTGAAATAGTTCCATCATTTGTTGACCATGCAAAAGTGAGACCGGATTGTCCTACATGATCTGCCCAAATATCAATTTCTGTCACTGCACAAGTGAGTTCGCCGGATGAAAATAAATCTACCTGGGGAGGTGTAAAATCACCTTCAACTTCAAGTGAACCGCTGGTCTCACAGCCGTTCTCAGTATTGGTAACGGTGAAAGTGTATTCTCCCACTACTTCTGCAATCAACACATTTGAATCGACGCCTGAAGTATTGGAACCCGGTGGTCCGCTCCATTCAAATTCCAGGGAATCCAGGCTCATTGAGGTGAAAACTACAATGGGGGTTTTTGATAATTGACAGCTCAAATCCTGGGCCATTACGGAGTCCACTTCGGGAGACCTGGTGTCTGAAAAAACCTCAAATTGAGCATTAGTTCCACAACCATTTTCTGAAAAAGTTACCTCCAGCGTATAAATCCCCGATTGGTCAACGGTTACATAAGGGGCATCACTATTGCCCGTGATATTTCCATTATTGGTAGTCCAGTTGAAGAGCGGTGTGTGAGCAGTGTCATTTAAAACCTGCGCACCAATATCTACTGAGGGATTGAAACAATTGATCACACTGTCGCCACTCAAGACCAGTTCCGGGCTTTCAAAATCGGAGGTTACCGGGACTGAGTCGGTTGAGCTGCATCCGTTTTGGTTGTTATTCACGGTTAGAATGTAAATTCCCTCTCCGTCAACCTCCGGATTTAAGCTGTTTTCACCCGAGAGAATATTACCTGAAGCGGTGGTCCATGAGTAATCAAAGTCAAAACCCGTGGAGGATGCACTCCCATCAAGGGTCAGTATGGAATCCTGGCAGGTGAGTGTCATGCCGGGACCTGCATTTGTGGTGGGAGGGTCGAAGTTTTCCTCCACTTCAATTTCTATTTCAGTGACACAGCCGGTGGTGGTAAATTGCACTGTGGCTGTGTAGGTTCCGCTTGATCCGGCTATAGTGCTTGTCGAGTCCGTCGATCCGATGATGTTTCCTCCCTGAGTTGACCATTCTATGATGTATTTCAAACTGTCGTTTTGTATTTGGATGTGTATCCACAGGCTGTCGTTGTTACAATCAATCATATCCACCGGACTTGCTGACAATTCAGGAAATATTTTTTCATCGAACACAAATAGGGTATCAACTGCGCTGCAATTGTTATCAGGATTGGTCGCTTCAAAGATATACATACCTCCTTCATCCACATTGACCTCTGAACTGTCCGGGTTACCAATAATGTTTCCATTTGGACTCTGCCAGTAGGTTTCGAAGGAGGTTCCGGCAGGGGAGACTGTTCCTTGCAACGCGACAATGGAGTCCAGACAATTGATGATGGTGTCTGGTCCTGCGTCCACAAGGGGGCTTTCGAAATCTTCCGAAACCGCAAAAGTATCTGCCACCGAACATCCATTGTCGAGATTGGTGACTTCAACGATATAGGTGCCTGCTGCATCGAGATCTACTATTTCATCTCCGGTTCCACTGGTTATATTTCCATCAGGGCTGCTCCAGGTAAAGGAATAATTTCCGGGGGAGGTGATTTCTGTAGTAAGGGTTATGGATTGTAAGCCGCAGTTTAATTCATCTGGACCGGTAATTTCCAAAACCGGCACTTCAATATCCTCTAAAACCTCGACACTTACTTCTTCAGAGACACAACTCAGGTCTCCATCGTCATAAAGCACAGTCAGGGTGTAGATGCCCGGCTCATCAACCGTAATTTCATCTGTACCATCTCCCGAAACGATATTTCCATTGGAGGTGGTCCACTGGTATTCAATGTGTGGGCCGGAAGAGGACCCCTCAGCACTGATAATCACCTCGTCATTAGAGCAGGTTATCGGATTGGGGGGAATAATTACCGCATCTAGTTCGAGTTCAAAGATTTCGACGTGGATAAGGGAATCGCAATCGTCCTGTCGCTCAATAGTTATTAGGTCCTGGGTTGCACTGGTGTATTCGTTTCCTGCGATTACCACAGAACCTCCATTAGAGCAAATGGTGGCTTCTACCCATTCCTCAGCCGGCTGTCGCAACTCGACTTCCACGGTGTCTTTTACCTCACAAAGCGGTATCATGGCAATGTCGTCGATGATAAATGAATTGCCGGGGTTGACATTTTCCTGGTGATTATATATGCAGAGTTCAATAGTTTCAGCGTCCGTGGAGGTCCAAATGCCATCCATCTTTGTCCAGTCTGAGAAACAAGGGATATCGTTGGGGGAGTAGATCCCCCCGACCGGGTCCCCGTTTATCTTAAATTGCAGATCGGGCAGCGGAAAAATAAAAGAGGGCCATAGCAGTGTATGTGTGAATGCTTCCAGAAGGTAGGTGGTGTTTTCTTCCACTTCAATATACTGACACCAGACATTTTGAGCAGGTGCATCAGCGCCGTTTATAATGAGCATTTTGCCATTGTTTCCGGTGTGATCGCTGCAGGCGGGAAATGTACCGTAAACTACATCCGGAGAGCTGGCTACGGTAAAAACATTTCCGCCGGATAAATCATCTTCATCGTATTCGTAATCACTAAAAAAGCCGGCATAACCGTAGTCAAAGTGGGAGTTGTAAATGATATTGTCTGTCTCTTTTCTGCCGGTCAGCACAAATGAAGTAGTGGAAGGAACTTCAGCACTGGTAGTCAGCGATTCTGGATTGAATACCACGTTTTCGGGTTCCCAGAAAAAATCGTGGTAATTTCCGGTTATTGTGCCCATCAGTTCTATCACATCACCGGGATCACATACGAATTGGTCCTCTCCTGCATCCACCTCAATGCCACAATTTTCAAACGGCAACATTACTCCCCCAAAAACCAGATGAGATGTCACTTGAAGCGATGAATTTATGACCTCTACAAAAAGTGGTTCATCCACTATATGAATGATGAAGGGCTCGTCGCATGGCCCGGTATGATCAAAATCAAACTCAATAATTACGGAGCCATCGGGTAGAATTAATCCTCCGCCTGCATTCACCCAGATAATGGTGATATATCCCTCCGAATGGTTGATAACATAACTTATATCACCGGGAAGATTCCCATTAAGTGAGAGAAAATCCAATACGGATTGATCAAATTCAAGAGTTAGCTGAAACCCATCAATTTGTTGGAAGTTATTTACAGCCATTTCAACAGTGAATTCCTCACCGCAATCGATGACATCGTTTTTTACTACAAATTGTACATCATTTGCAAAGGCATCATGAGCAAAACAGCAAAACAAGACCGTGACAATACAGGTTTTAAGGGTATAGTTCAGAGCCTTATTTGTAGAAATTGATTTCAGGAAACCCACACCATTTAACACTTTGATTCAGCTTAGCGCAAAATACTCACTTCACCCTGAATGACTCTCCTCTCGCCATTGATTAATTCGTATTCCAGTGAGAAAAGGTAAACACCCGGAGGTGCCTCCTTGCCGTCCTTATTGCCGTCCCATCCGAGTCCTCTTTCATTTGGAGGGAAATCTCTGTTTTGAAAAACCTTGGTTCCCCATCTGTTATACACGTTAAAGTCGATTATTTTCTTCACGGACGGATGTGCAAATATCTCGAGTTTGTCATTGATTCCATCACCATTGGGGCTAAATGCATTGGGCACAAATATGTCATCGTTTATCCTCAGAATAACAAAGGTCTCGGCCTCAGCCGGACAGCCGTATATATCTTCAATATAGATGTAAAAGCGGGTGCTTTGAAGTAGCTCCACTTTTGTGCTGAGACAATCCGGGCAATCCAACTGTTCTTGTGGCGCCCATTGAACCCGAGCGATTTCTGATTCCGGGAAGTTGAGGACAGGTTCCAATCTTTCCGGTACACCCAATTCCGCAACCAGGTCATCGGGTAGTTCAACTTCAATTACCCTCGGTTCATCCACCTGGAACTTTTGTTTGACTTTACATCCCAGTTCATCTGTAGCCCAGAGTTCGTATTCTCCCGGCTGGAGGTTGCTAAATAAACCGTGGTCATTTGGCGTGTCTCCCCTGTAGCCCGGAATATGGTATTCGTAAGGGAAAAAACCATCTTCCACTGATATAACGGATAGCACACCGGGGTCACCGGGACAAATGGGTTGCGATAGTTCGTAATTTATGGCGGTTGGCTCATTTTTGAAAATTAATACTGTATCCCGGTCAGTACATCCGGTAATGGCGTTTCTTACACTGAAAATATATAGGCCTTCAGTACTTGCTATGGCCAAATTGGAATCCAGGTTGCCTGAAAATTCGCCATCCGGGCTACTCCATATCAGGATTGGATTTGGTCCTGCATTGGAATGAGTACCCTCCAATTCCACCCGCGGATTGTCACAGGGCAGTGGCATGTCTTCAGAGACCGAAACGTCGGGCAGCTCAATGTCCTGTGCTATTTCAAATGTATCAGTGGTGATGCATTGGTTTCGTTCCAAAACTACTTCGAGCACATACACTCCAGGTTCGTTAACTTGCAATGTGTTTCCATCTGTGGCTCCCACTGCATTGCCTTCAATCGACTCCCAGGAAAAGGTGAGGTCTGTTGTTGGTGTGGAGCCACTGGCATCGATTGTTACGATTTCTCGATCACAAGTAAGTGTTTGAATGTCTTCTACTCTGATAACAGGCACTTCTTCATCCACAGCAACCTCGACAGTATCCGAACCAATACAACCGTTTACGGTATTTATTACATCCAAAATGTAAGTACCCCGGTCCCCGGCAGTGGCCTCTGCTTCATTTTCTCCATCGATAATTAGTCCATCCGCAGTGGACCAGAGGTGAACGATCTCAGGACCGGCTGAAGATGCACTTCCGTCAAGAGTGGTCCTTGGATTATCACAGGTGATTATTTCAGGTTCCCTAATTTGTACTTCGGGGACCGCTCTATCTTCTTCTACCAGAACAATGGCCGTATCGATACAATTGGTTTCAATATTGGAGCCGATAAACAAGTATTCTCCGGGCTCTGTAACGGAAATTACATCATTAATTCCATCATCCAACACATTACCATCCGAGTCCTGCCATTGAAAATCTGTAATGAGGTCGGGAGTGAGAATTTCCCCAAGTAACAGCACTTCCTCATTGGCGCAGGACAAGAAATCATCGGCGAAGGCTTCGATTTTTGGCTGTCCGGGGTTTTCAGTTATAATTATTTCAGCAAAGGGATTGGTACAGGAACAAAGAAAGTCAAGTTCATAAACAATTCTCAAGGTGCCACCTGAGTAGGTGTCGTAGAGAATATTGATGGGAACAACAATAGAGTCCTGGTTGGCCGGAATTACCAGGCTGTCGGGCAGGGGTTCAAAGTCGATCCCTGGTTGTGCAGTACTTTGATCTGAAAGGATTAAATTCACAATTGCCGGTTCGGAGTTGTCGGTACCTATGCGAGAGATCACAAATTCTCCTCTGTGGCAGTTGTCAAAAATGATATTACTGTCTGTGCCTTCGACCTGAGCATCCAGTCTGGCTGAGGCTCCGGCATCAAAACTACCGGCTTCCAAAAATACCGCCGAATCGTAGCTGTCATCACCAGCATCTCCCACTATCATTTTGATGGTGTAAGTTTCGCAGGGAATGACATCCACTACAGCTTCGAAAACTGCTGTAAAACCATCGAATTCTATCAATTCTATGGCGACTCCATCCTGTTCGAGTAAGGATCCGCAAACTGCTGTATTTTGAAGTTGCTGTTGTCCTTCTGGCGTGTTGTCAAAATAGAAATGGGAATTGAAATCCTTATTGACATTGTCAATGGAGACGTAATCGTTAGTTCCGGGAATAAGCGCTATGTTAATGGCATTATTTTCAAAGTCTCCATCAATGCCGGGGCCACTGACAAAAAAGCCAAACACATCATTGAATCCCTGATTGACAAATTCACAGTATTCTTCGGATGCAAAAACATAGCGAAACCGGGCCGTTGCAGAAGTTGGAATAAAGTCAAATTGAATGCCGGTAGCATCCAATACCTGAATACCAGTTAGGCTTTCCAGGTCCGGGTCACCGGGAGCACCTAGTGAACTGCTCGTCCATGATTCTGCATTAGGGCCACTTATGTTACTAAGACTACCGGTGGATAAAACCACCCCCTCATCCAGGCCAATGGACTCCATACCATTTGAAAAATACCCCCAACCTGATACGGAACCTATTGAATTGATATTGTGCACATCAAAGCAGTCCCCACCGATCAAAACATCCCTGACCAACTCTTCAATGGTGTAAGAACCATTCCAGTCAATGGCATCATCCGATCGATAGGATGACTCCTCTGAGGTCTGAAGATAGCTATTTGTTCGGGCATAGGAAAAATAGGGAACTGAGGTAGCCTGATTTCTTTCAATACATAATTCTAAAGATATACAATTATCTGTGGCCTGGAACGTCATGGCCGGGCTGTCAGAGACAAGGCGTCCACCGGTAAGCAGGGTGGGAGAAAAGGATTTTCTGCTGTAGATAAGACCTGAGTGAAAAACATAGTTTGCGCCGAGTGTCATGCCACATATTTCGATCTCTATACAACCGTCTTCAATGCCCGGCAAATGGTATCGCTGACCTTCATTGGTGTTCTCGATATTGATTATATCCAGGTTTTCTTCTATCACATGACTTTGAGCAAAAGTCGTATTCGTTGCTACGAAAAGAACAATGATTACCCAACAGCAATAAAAATTCCTTGATGTCATTAATTTGTCTTTACCTCAATTTTCCTGATTGATCATCGAAAAAGCCTTGAACCTTTCGATGTAATCCTCAGGATATAAGCGAATTGCGCCAATCGAATCGAATGTGGTGTTCCACTGGATTTTAGTGAATAGACCGCGGTTTTTACCAAATGGCAAATATAGGCAATTAGTTGTTGGTTGACCATATCCTAATCCCGAATTTTTATAGATAACTTTTAACTCAGTGGCTGGTTGATTGACCTTTCCATTGGGGCATTTCATTATAGGTTTTAAAGAAATTAACAGCCATATTTAATATGATGGACTTTTTTATCAATCGAATCAAATTCAGCAATCCCTGTTATTTTTCAGTATCTTGAATAAGAGCTCAATTGGCCGGTTTTTGTTGCCCGAAAGTCATTAAATTTCTTCAGTTCCGTCCTCCTTTCGGTGTTTATAGTATTCATCCCATTCTTTCACCTGCGGATCTCCTAACTTATCAATGCTTTTGGCCACTAACATAGATACGGTGGCATCTCCGGTTACATTGGCGACCGTCCTACACATATCCAGCGGTCGGTCCACGGCAAAAATAAGGGCGAGTCCTGCTTCCGGAATTCCCGCCTGAGCGAGTACGATTACAAGCATAACCATGCCTGCACTTGGAACAGCTGCCGATCCAATGGAGGCCAGCGTTGCTGTGAGGACAATGCCCAATTGTGCAGCCAAAGACAGCTCCATTCCGAATGCCTGGGCTATGAAAATTGCTGCAATGGCCTGGTATAGACTGGTCCCATCCATGTTGATGGTGGCACCTATTGGAAGTACAAAACTGGTCACTTCTCTGTCCACCCCGAGATGTTCTTCTGTGCGCTCCATGGTTACTGGTAGTGTAGCCGCACTGGAGCTGGTTGAAAATGCCACGAGCTGCGCAGGTGAAATACCCCGGAAAAAGAATCCATAACCTTTTCCTGTGAAGAGGTACATGATGAGAGGATAGAAAATGAAGATGAGAATACTCAGCCCGAGCACTACACAAAAGGCATACCACAGCAAGGCGATAAAAATGTCCACAGTTGGAGATTCAACTACAAGGGCTGCCAGCAGAGCACCTACTCCGTAAGGGGCTGTAAGCATAATGAGGTCGATCAGCTTGAGTATAACTTCGTTCAGCCCGTCAAAGAAATTTTTCACCGTACTGACTTTTTTTTCGGGAAGTAGTACCAGCCCTATACCGAAGAAAATAGCTACGACAATAACCTGAAGCATGTTTCCATTATCGGCAGCCGCTGAAAAAATATTTTCCGCAAAGAGGTCTTCAAGTGGTTGTAAAGGTCCCGCATCTCTCGCCTGTTCGGCCAACTGCCGGGTGCGATCCGCATCCTCCATGTAGGCTTGTTCGAGTTGCTCCCTGGTCTCCGGTGCCACCGTTTTTCCGGGTTGTACAATGTTTACGATGGTGAGTCCAATAGTCACTGCAAAAACGGTCGTCACCAAATAAATTCCGACGGTCCGCTTACCCAGTATGGACAGACTGGATATGTCCTGAAGATCGCTGATCCCCTTGATGAGGGAAGCGATAATCAGCGGCATGGCTATCATTTTTAATACATCGATGAAAATGGAGCCAAATGGCTTGATGAAGTCAATAACAAAATTTGGCCCCCATTCAAGCTGGACGGCGACAACCCCCAACAGGATGCCGGAGACCATTCCAATGATAATTTGCCAGTGTAGCGCTAGTTTTTTCATGGTTTTTCCCCTTTATTGATATTAAGGTAAGTGGTCGTAGAGGGGCTGAAGTCGATTGTGCGTGACTAATTCACCACTCCCATTAACCGAGGGCCAAATTAACAATTAATTTAAAGGCTAAAAGGGTGTTGGGTGATTTTTCCTTGAAGGATTACGGTTTTACAGCCTTATATCAAGGCTTTATAATCCGGAGCATCTCTCGCTTTCCGGGAGGACCGGGGAGCTTCTCCCAGTCGAAGCCAAGCTTGCTAAGCATGCGACGGAATGCTCCCTGTACGCAGTAGGATACAATGATTCCTTCCGGAGCCAATGCTTCGTACAGGGGTGTGAAAATTTTCTCCGTCCACAAATCAGCCTGAGTTCCGGGACCGAAGGCATCGTAATACACGAGGTCTGGTTGGTCTTCAAATGTGTGATTTTGAAATGATCGCTCGAGTTTTCTAAGGTGAAAATGGGGGTTTATTTCGGTAAAAGTTTCCCATTCCGCATTGTGGATATTTCGGAATAAATCGAGGTCCTTGCCGGCGGTAAGTTCACAGGGTATGGCCTCAATAAAAGCTTTTGCTTCAGACTGTGTTAGTGGGTGCTTTTCAATGGAAGTGTAGAATATTTCAGGGCCTGAGCTGCATTTCATTGCGGTCAACCAGGCATTGAGGCCACTCCCGAAACCGTATTCCAGTAAATTAATCCGCGAAACACCATGATTTGAGAAGATGTAGTGTAGCAATCCGGCATCGATAAATACGTGATTGCTCTCACTCAGGGAGCCGTGCCCCGAATGATACATGGCATTGTATTTGCCTGAAATTATAGTAGGAAAACCATCACCGGTTTTCTCAACCCGGTTGTTCGATTTCATAGCAATCGGCGAAGGGTGTTAAAGTTGTATTAAAGTAGTTGGCTGAGGTTCTGAAAGAGGGAGGAAAAGAAACCATCAGCAGAAAAACTACCAGGACAGCCATAGCCGCGGTTGCAAGAGGAAAGCGTCACGATTACCAGCAATGAAGCAAACAAAAGTGTTTTATTGACTCGGTTTTTCATTAAAAATTCGTTTGATTTGCACAAAAATAATTAATTCATTCAATTGCAGCAGTCTTTAAACGGCCGCAGCCCTTGTTTATTCTCAAAAACGCTTTCATGAAAATCCACTTTTTATCTATGGGAGGTGCAGTTATGCACAATTTGGCTATTGCACTAAAGCGCGCCGGCCACCAAATAACAGGCTCCGATGATGAAATTTACGACCCCGCCAGAACCAGGTTGAAGAGGGAGGGTATCCTTCCTGCCCGGGAGGGTTGGTTTGAATCTAATATTCACAGTGATCTAGACCTTGTTATACTGGGCATGCACGCAAGGGAAGACAATCCCGAGCTGAAAAAGGCCCTGGATCTCGGTATTAAGATTCAGTCTTTTCCCGAATTTATTTACCATCATTCCCGCAACAAGAAACGCATTGTCATTGGCGGCAGTCACGGAAAAACCACCACCACCTCTATGATTATGCACGCACTGCGCCATAAGGGCTTTGACTACGACTACCTGGTAGGAGCCATGTTGGAGGGTTTTGATACGATGGTCAGGCTCTCTGATGCCCCTCTGATCGTAATTGAAGGCGATGAATACCTCAGTTCAGCTATTGATCGAAGACCTAAGTTTCTCCACTATAATGCTCAGATTTCTGCACTGACAGGGATTGCATGGGACCACATGAATGTATTTCCAACCGAGGAGAACTACTTTAAGCAGTTTGTGGATTACCTAAATAGTTTGCCGGAGAGCGCAAGGGTTTATTATTTTGATGAGGACTTCCATCTTCAAAAACTTGTAGGTGAACATCGTCCCAGGGGTATAAACTGTGTTCCATACAACCGGATTGACTACAAAAACGAGGCTGAAAACTGGACCGTTTTTTCCAAAAGGGGAAAGCCTTTTAAGGTCAACTTTTTTGGTTCGCACAACATGGCTAATTTGGAAGTTGCCAGGAGAATTTGCTTGGATTTGGGAATGGAGGAAGAGGATTTTTTGGAGGCCATTACCACATTTAAAGGTGCTCAAAAGCGGCTGCAGTTGATCGCATCAGAAGAAGGCCGGACTTTTTACCACGATTTTGCCCATGCACCTTCCAAGGTGCGAGCCACAGTAAATTCATTCCGGGAGCGATTTCCCGATGACAAGCTATGTACTGTGGTGGAATTACACACTTATTCAAGCTTAAATCAGGAATTTTTACCTCATTACAAGGGCGCATTGGATAAGGCTGATGTGGCCATTGTTTTTTTTAGTCCACATACACTTAAGATGAAAAGGATGCCTCCGCTCGATGAAGAAATTATCCGGAAAAATTTTGGAAGGGGTGACATTGTGATAGTCAACGATGCGCAGGAACTCAAGTCCAAACTGGTGGAGGCCAACCAAATCAACCCTCATTTTTTGATGATGAGCTCCGGGACATTTGGAGGGTCCAACTTAAATGACTTGGCCGGAGAGTTATTGTAGCATTGGGATATAGCGAACTGTAGAATTTATCATAGAACAATAGTTGGTCAATCTTTGTCACAATATTTGTGGAATTACTAATTTTGGCCCAAAATTCATGAAATGGCAAGAGAAATAGCACTGCGCGATGCCTTGAACGAGGCAATGTCAGAAGAAATGAGAAGAGATGAGGATGTTTTCCTTATGGGTGAAGAAGTTGCAGAATACAACGGAGCCTACAAGGTCAGTAAAGGTATGCTGGACGAATTTGGTGCCCGCAGAGTAATAGATACGCCCATTTCCGAATTGGGTTTTGCAGGAATCGGTGTGGGTGCCGCCATGAACGGACTCAGACCCATTGTGGAGTTCATGACCTGGAACTTCGCTGTACTTGCTTTTGATCAGCTCGTCAACAACGCTGCCAAAACACTCTCGCAATCTTCGGGAGAATTTGGTTGTCCTGCTGTTTTTCGAGGACCGTCGGGTTCTGCCGGTCAATTGGCACAACAGCACAGCCAGACTTTTGAGAGCTGGATGGCCAATGTGCCCGGTCTCAAAGTGGTGAGTTGTATCGATCCCGCAGATGCTAAAGGACTTTTAAAATCCGCCATCCGTGATAACGACCCGGTTTGTATGATGGAAGCCGAAATTATGTACGGTTTTAAAGGCAAGGTTCCTGAGGATGAATACCTCGTGCCCATTGGTAAAGCGGCAATTAGAAGAGAGGGAACCGATGTGACCATTGTGTCCTATAATAAAATGATAGAGGTGGCAAAAGACGCTGCAAAAGAATTGGAAAAAGAGGGCATCTCTGCTGAAGTCATCGACTTGCGGACCATCAGGCCACTAGACTACGACACCCTCATCGAATCTGTAAAAAAGACCAACCGAATGGTGGTTGTCGATGAGTCATGGCCTTTTGCCGGGGTCTCTGCAGAGATTGGTTACTCCATCCAAAAACTCGCCTTTGACTACCTCGATGCACCGGTCGTAAGGATAAATGCACAAGATACTTCTCTTAGTTACGCCCCAACACTGGTTGAAGAATACCTGCCCAATCCGGAAAGGGTGATCAAAGCAGTTAAGGAGGTTATGTACATCAAAAAATGATGGAAGCCTCATTGGTTAGTTTTTGTCATTGTAAATAACAGCTTCTGATCTCAACCTTTTCGGTAGAAGTAGTAAGGAACTGAGAAATGGAATTCCGACTGAAGTAGAAAAGGCTTCCTGTAGATCGGTGAAAGTGTAATCTCTTTCCGCAAAAGAGCGATTTTAGTGACGCTTGGGGAAACCCCAATCTCAATTGCAGACCAAATCGATTAGAGAACCCCAGTCTTTTTTAATCAGCCACGCATTTTGAGATAATGTCCATGGGGGTGACTATTCCAACGATCTTGTTGTCTTCACAAATGGGAATGGCCCGGAACAGATTTTCTTTCAAAATGCCGATTGCCACTCCGATGGATTTCTCGGGTGTGAGCGTAGCTACATTTTCGGTCATGACATCCGAAACCAGTAGAGAACGGAACAAGCTCTTGTTGTAGACCTTTTTGTATTTGTTATGAAAGACAGACAGACCGTAGGATACCCGGAGAACATCCGATTTACTGACCATTCCTATAATGGAGTAATCCTCATCGGCAACCGGCAGGTGATTTATGGTGTTTTCCTCGATCAATCGCTCCACCTCCTCCATCGTCTGATTGGGAGAAATAGTTATCAGGTCGGTGGTCATTATTTCTGAAACAGGATCGGACGCAGTATATGCCATTATTAGAAAATTTTTTTAAAGGATGCTGTGAAGTTAATCATTTTCTTCGGTCAGGTGGATTACCAACATTGGGACTCTGGTATTCATAACCATTTTCTTGGTGGTACTCCGGTGCAGTATGGACCGCCAGAAGTTGCGGTTTATGTTACAGAAGACTGCCAGGTCTGCATTGGTCTTGTCAATGTAGTGGTTGATCCCATCCATGACTTCCCCACCTTCTACAAAATGTATTAAAAAGGGAAAATCCGGCACATCTTCTTCAAATAGTATATTGATAATCTTCTCTCTGATTTCTTCCTGGTCGCCCTTTTCCTTGCCGTCTGCAACATATACAAAATGCACAGTGGATTTGTAGAGCTTTACCAGGGCCCGGATATTGTCAATGGTGTCTTTGTGCACCGATTCCCTGTTAGCCGCAAAAACTATATTTTCAAAGGATTTGTACTCAAGCCCTGCCGGTATTAGCAGAACAGGAATGTCCGAGCGCACAGAAATTTCAGCGGCAATACTTCCAAAAAACCGCTCGAGGGCATTTCGCTGTCCCTGGGTGCTCATCACGATATATTTGTACTTTTCACCCTCGGACGTCAGGCGTTTCATGCCTTGAATGGGAAAGCCGATCTCCAGCGAGTTCAAAACCCGCACCTTTGGATTCTTGGGGAGACTTTCGAGAAAGCCATCCATCTCCTCACGCAGGTTTTTCTCTATGTCGGTATATTGAAAGTGAGTAGCACCGTGGAATTCACCCAAGTCAACCTGGTAAAAGTGCACCACGTGAATACTAAGCCCTGTTTTGGCCGCAAAATCCAACGCAAAGGGAAAGACTTTGGCCGAAGATTCTGAAAAATCTGTTGGAAATAAAATCATTTGTCCTCAATTTAAAAACTCTAAAGTAAAACGATTTTTTGAAACCGTTGGTTATGACCGCAGGTTTTTATTTGATTCAGGGCATAAAGATATCCTGTGTAAGGTTTTCAAATGGTGATTTGTATCAGTTTTGGGACTGTTTATTGTCAGCCATTTTTTTAATGTGATTGAAAGTGATTATATATAACACACTTGGACGCGATCAACAAAACTTGCTTCCAGGCGCCATTTAGGCAATGGCCCGAATTTTGATGTATGAACAGTTATGGGTGAAGTGAGAAATTCAGCTTTTGATAATCAGCTCTCTGCATTGTTCCTTCATTTGAGTTGGGTAATGGAAGAGAAACTCTTATTGATGTTACTGGTGAAATTGTGGGACCAAAAGATGGAGGGACGGAGATTTGAGTTGGAGACCAATACCGGCTTGTCTTTTGTGCTGAAAAGGGAAGACCGCCCTTTTTCTCTAAAATTGGCAGATGGTAAGTGGAGCTTTATCATCGGTACTCATATTTCTCTGTATTCAAAACTCCACCGCAATAAACCTTTCTTTGAAGGCGGCTTGAAAATACGCGGTAAAACTGAGAGAAAACAAGCCATTCCAATACCAGGATTTCAAACCGAATTGAAAGAGATTGATTGCGATCAAAATACCAGGATTAAAATCGGTCCGGTGAACTTGCCGGTAAACAGACTTAGCAACCTGATTGCCGGGGTGTTAAAGAATCACATGGCACGCTATTTTGACAACCTGCTTAATGATATGGCCCTACAAAACAGGGAAATACCAGGCCCGGCGTTGGAAGAACTTAACCGGCTCCTTCCCGGCTCTGAACTTTTTATCAATCGACTTCACCTGGAAACAGGCTATCCCGCATCGGGAAACCTGCCCGTTTTTGCCGATCTGATTATTGGTCCTAAGCAAGTCGATGGGGCATCCTTAAAGATTACATCCACCCAATCACTTAGGTTGGGTCGCGGCCTGTCTGAGGTAAAAATAGCTTATGATTGGTTACCCCGGCTGATACCCACTGTGGAAAACAAGGTGGGGCTGTGGACCGTGACAATAAGGCCAGCGGTGGTTTACCGAGCTGACAAAAAATTGTGCTTCCACCTCCTTTTATCCGGCAGTATTTCTGGAAAACTGTTGGTGGCCGTACCAGTGAATGATCAAAATAAACTGGAACTTGAAAAGACCCGTTTTGAAGATGCAAAATTCGACTCACTTTGGCAGCGGACTCTCTTCGGTCTTTTTAGAAAATTTATTCTCAATCGAATGTTACAGGAAATTTTCCACAAACTAAATCGCTTTGCAGATGGCTATAGATTATCTGCTCCGGGCACGATCAATGCATTTGATGCTCAAAGCCTGGATTTGATCATTGAAGGTGAAAGAGATATTTTTGCCGGAGAAAACCACCTTTCTCTGGCCTTCCTCCTATCTTTGGCTCCCGGAAAAACCGGGATGCTACCTCTCGAGTCCGGAAAATCTGCGGATGAGTAGTGCAATTCATGCCGGCTTATTTTCTTGCTTGTAGCGAGTGGGGCATAATTTTTAGAAAAAATCTTCAGGAGATGAAGTATGGAGCTGTGGCTGCGGGGCACCCCGAAACAGCAAATATCGCTATGGAAGTGTTGAAAGCAGGGGGAAGTGCTACGGACGCACTGATAGCTGCTTACGTTGGTTCTTTTGTGGCTGAGCCCTGCATGGGATCCCCTGGTGGTGGGGCACTTGCGCTCATTTGGGAAAATGGCCGAAAGCCCGTCTTGTTTGACTTTTTCTGCCAGACACCGGTTCAAAAACGACCCGCCGAATCGTATGACTTTTTGCCATATACCGTCCACTTTGGAGACGATACCGAAGTGTTTTACTACGGAAACGGGGCTTCGGCAACTCCGGGAGCCATTGCGGGAATTTTTGCCATGCACGAGCACAGCGGTAAGATTCCGGTCAGGGAGCTTTTTGAACCCGGAGTCCAATTAATGCGCGCAGGGGTTCCGATCAATGATTTTCAACAATACGATATTTCCCTGCTGAAAGGAATTATCGGCCACAGTGATACAGGCCGTAAATTACTGCTCAAAGATAATGGCGATGAGCCCGAGGTAGGTACTGTGGCAAACTTGCCAGGCCTGGCTGATTACATGGAGGTAATTGGCATAGAGGGTCCCCGTGAATTTTACGAGGGTTATTACGCTGGCCTACAGCAGCGACTTTTTGATGAAGCGGGTGGCAGTTTGAGTCTGGAAGATTTAAAATCCTACAGGGTGGAGTTAAGGCACCCATTGCAGTTTGCACTTGGTAAGAATACCATCACCTGTGCACCACTGCCGGCTCTCGGAGGCGCAATAATGGCCAGGGCGCTGACGGATTTGTTTTCTGAAGAAAAGTCATTCGATTTTTTCGACCGGGAGTACCTGACCGCATTTTTCAATGCCTTTTCTGCGGCCGGTAAATTGCAGAGAGACCCGACGGCTTTAAAAAACTGGGTGGCTCGCGAGTTCAATCGAAAGTGGGGTAGTACCAGTCATATTTCTATTATAGATGCCAGTGGAAGTTGCGCAGCTCTCACTACCACCATCGGAGAGGGGAATGGACATTTTGATCCTCAGAGCCATATTCACATGAACAACATGCTGGGTGAGAGTGCGCTGCTCCCCGGAGGATACCACTCATGGACTCCCAATACCAGACTCAGCTCAATGATGAATCCGGTTGTGATAGCGGGAAATAATGATGAAAGGGTGGTACTTGGAACAGGCGGTGCAGGCAGAATTCCGTATGCACTGAGTTGCGTAATTTGGAATTTGCTGGCTGTTGGTATGCCGCTGCGGGAGGCTGTGGAGAATAAACGCCTGCATTTGGACGATCGGTTTTTTCATTTGGAGGCCACACCTTACATTGATGAGGAACTTGAAACCAACAAACCCCTGAAATTGTGGAAAGGTCATTCCTTGTTTTTTGGAGGTGTCCACGCTGTTCGCAGATTAACCGATGGTAGCGCCGAGGCTGTAGGCGATTTCAGACGCGAGGGATTTGGGATAAAAAGTTAAATGCGGGTGGTCCAATCTGCACTTAATTTTTTTGAGTGGGGCCCGTTCTTTGAATAGAACAAAATAGGCGGTATTTTTGCGCCGCTTTTGATATCATGGCAAAATTAGGAAATACAGAATTAGGAGACTTCCCGCTGCTTTTGGCTCCAATGGAGGATGTCAGCGACCCTCCCTTCAGGTTTCTCTGCAAGGAACAGGGGTGCGATATGATGTACACCGAGTTTATTTCGGTGGAGGGCCTCATCAGAGATGCTGAAAAAAGCCTCCAAAAATTGGATATCTACGAAAATGAGCGACCGATAGGGGTGCAAATTTTTGGTGCCGAGCTCGACTCTATGATGCGGGCCGCTGAGATAGTGGAGGAAGCAAAACCGGAAGTACTGGATATCAATTATGGTTGTCCGGTAAAAAAGGTGGTGTGTAAAATGGCAGGCGCGGGAATTCTGCGGGATATCGATAAAATGGTCAAACTCACGGATGCCGTGGTCAAATCCACCAACTTGCCTGTTACGGTGAAGACCCGACTTGGTTGGGACAACGACAGCATCTTTATTGAGGAAGTGGCCGAACGCCTTCAGGATGTGGGTATTCAGGGGATATCCATTCACGGTCGCACCCGCAAACAAATGTACAAAGGGGAAGCCGATTGGACCCATATCGAGAGGGTTGTGGAGAATCCAAGAATTCACATTCCGGTCTTTGGAAACGGCGACATCGACTCCCCTCAAAAGGCAGTAGAATACAAGAAAAGATACGGAGTCGATGGATTGATGATTGGTAGAGCCAGTATAGGAAATCCGTGGATTTTTAGAGATATAAAGCACTATGTTAAAACCGGGGAATTATTGCCACCGCCCGGAATCAAGGATAAAATTGCCGTGGTAAAAAGACACATTGATCACTCTGTGAGCTGGAAAGGTGAAAAGCTGGGGGTCCTTGAAATGAGGCGGCACTACGGCCAGTACTTCAGAGGGCTCCCCGAAATCAAAACCTGGAGATCCAGACTGGTTCAGGCCCCCACCGCTGAAGAACTCCATCAAATCCTCTCCGAAATGGAACGAACTTACAGCCCTTTTGATGAACTCCAATTGGTAAAGTGAATATAAAACTCAGTAAGAAAGAACAGGAATTATTGCAACTGGTAGGCAGGGTTTCTTCCGAATTGGGAGTAAGTGCCTATGTGGTGGGCGGTTATGTGCGGGATAAGCTCCTGGGAAAAACCTGTAAAGATATTGACATCCTATGCGTAGGAGATGGAATCCAACTCGCAAATGAGGTCTCAGCCAGTTTGGAAAAAAATCCCAAAGTCACTGTTTTTAAACGATTTGGTACGGCCATGCTGCAGACCGGGGGACTGGAGGTAGAGTTTGTAGGAGCTCGAAAAGAGTCCTATTCCAAAGACTCGCGAAAGCCCGTTGTAAAGCCTGGTACCCTGCAGGATGATCTCAATAGAAGAGATTTTACAGTTAATGCCCTTGCATTCGAACTGCAACCGGATGGCCTGGGTGATTTTGTCGATAAGTTCGGGGGGATGAAAGACCTGGAAGACGGGATAATTCGAACCCCTGTTGAGCCCGGGGCTACCTTTTCCGACGACCCCTTGAGGATGCTAAGGGCTGTCAGGTTTGCCAACCAACTCAATTTCGATATCAGCGAAAAAACCCTGGAGGGCATTGTCAAATCTGCAAGCCGCATCCGTATTATTTCCATGGAGCGGGTCAAGGAAGAGGTGCAGAAAATAATGGCCTGCGACAAACCCTCTATTGGATTTAAGTTGCTGGATTTAACCGGTTTGCTGCCCTATTTTCTGCCCGAGATATCGAAGCTCAAGGGCGTGGATACACGGAAGGGCATTTCGCATAAAGACAATTTTTATCACACCCTCGAAGTGCTCGACCGCCTGAGTGAAAACAGCACTGATATTTGGCTGCGGTGGGCTGCCCTCCTTCACGATGTCGGCAAGCCGAAAACGAAGCGTTTTGAAGAGGCCCACGGTTGGACCTTCCATGGACACGAAATGGTGGGCGCCAAAATGGTCCCTCCCATTTTCAAACGATTGAAACTACCTATGGGACCGCCCATGCGGTTTGTAAAGAAAATGGTAATGCTGCACCTTCGCCCCATTGCCCTTACGAAGGAGGAAGCCACCGATTCGGCAGTGCGCAGGTTGCTGTTTGATGCCGGAGAAGACATCGATTCCCTGCTACTGCTCTGTGAGGCTGATATCACTTCAAAAAACCCGGAAAAAGTTAAGCGCTTTTTAACCAATTATCAAAAGGTCCGGGAGCGAATCGTCGAGGTGGAAGAACGGGACAAGATCCGCAATTGGCAACCTCCGATCAGCGGAGAACTCATAATGAAGGCCTTCGACATTAAACCCTCCAGAAATGTCGGGATTATCAAAGATACCATAAGGGAGGCCATTCTAGAAGGCGATATCCCCAATGAATTTGATTCGGCTTTTGACCTGATGTTACAGAAGGGAAAAGAAATTGGGCTTGAAACCATTGATGAGGTGGAAACCCTGAAGGAAGGGATTCACTGATTAGAGGAATTTCGATTTGCACCCCGGCTTAAATTTTGCTTGCTGATCTAATCTATATTGAGCAATACTATCCTGAAAAAAAAATATATATTGGAGATGGATACTGAATTAATCGCGGAGTTCAATTAATTTCTCCACCAGCAAGGATTCCCGCTTAGGCATATTTACCAGCGACTTTTTTCCCGGTTCTGAGATTATAAAGCCATCTTCCGTGGTGCTTTTCAATTGATAAATGCGCCCCCTGAGTCTGCTGCCGATTTCAGATTCACGCTCCTCAACCGCCGGATCCACTTTTGGGAATAAAAACCGGTCACCTGGATTGAGTTTAATCAGGTCAATCTTTTCACGCTTGTATTTTTGTGGGATAGGAGTGCCGTGCGGGTCCACTTTTGGAAAGTTAAGACTGGCATCAATTTGGTCTAAAATATCTTCATTGAGTAGGTGTTCGTAATACTCTGCGTCTTCGTGGATTTGATCTTCGCTCAGCCCCGCTTTACCCACTAGCCAGGTCTCCCAGAGTCTGTGTGCGCGGACAAGTTGTTTGCCTCTGGCTGCACCTTTTGATGTCAATTGGTAACCGCCATTAGACCTTAAAAGCAATCCTTTTCTAAGCATTTTTCTGACTGCCTTCTTTATTTCGCGCGTGTTTCGCTCTATGCCAATGCTCACCTGATCTGTGGAGACCGGTTCCTTTTGACCGAACTTGAAGGTGTATTTCAAAATGTCTTCCCACAAAATTTTCGCTCTGTATTTTTGCTTGCGAAAACGCTGGAATAAATACCCCTTCTTGGGGGAAACCAAAGCGGACACCAGAAAAAAGATAAAGGCACAAATGGCCATGGAAGGTCCCGGTGGGATTTCAAGATAGATGGCAGCCACGAGACCTGATATGGCAGACAGTGTTCCAAAGCCCGCGGAGATGGCCAGTGCCGGTTTTAGATTGTCAGACCAGAGCAAGGCAGTTGAGGAGGGAGTAACCAGCATGGCCACTACCAGGATTACACCCACTGTCTGAAGCGATGCCACTACGGTAAACGACAACAAAAGCATCAGGTAATAATGAACAACCCCGCTTTTTATTCCCATGGCTCTGGCGTAAGATTCCTGAAAAGTAGTGATGAAGAAATACCTGAAAAAGAACATAACACTTCCCACCACTGCAATGGCTATCAGTAAATTGAGCCATAGATCTTCACTACCCACCCCGAGAATATTGCCAAACAAAAAGTCCTGCAGATCGAGATGTACCCCCTCATTCCTGGAAAGTATGGAAATTCCAATCACCCCGGCGGCAAACATTACAGTGAAAATTATCCCGATGGCAGCATCGTTTTTCGTGGGGAGATTTTGCTGTATCCACGTTATGGCTGCAGCAGCTACCAGGCCTGCCAAAACTGCCCCCAGGAAAAACCCCGACAGGTGATAACCGCCGAAGACGATGAATGCAATCACAATGCCTGGAAGAATGGCATGGGATAGTGCATCTCCAATTAGGGCCATATTGCGAAGAACAATAAACACCCCCAGCATACCGCAACTGATACCAACCAAAACGGAGGATATCAGTGCCCTGATGATCCAGGGGTATTGCAAGTACTCTAAAAGTTCCAATTCTCTTTTTTTAAACGGAGCAAAATTAAGAATTAGATTAGACTAAATGCATTAGAAGACCTTCTTTAATTGAATAAGGAGAAGTATTGAGCTCAGAAATCTCCGGGCGACTCAAAATTTGGTCCACGAGAACCAACGCTACAGAAATCAAGTCAGCCCTGGATGGTGGAATGGAGGGGTGATTTATTCTTGCCTCCAATGATAATGGGAGTATCTCATTGATAAAGTCCTTCACTTCAGTGAGCGGAATGGTATTGGCCTGCAGCCCTTTTTTTACACGCATATGCTCTTCAATGACATCGAAAGTTCCGGACAGCCCGACCAATCTCAGGCCCATCCGACCTTGCAATTGATTGAAAAGAGATTCGATCTGTTCATCAATGTACGACCTTAGTTTCCGAATGTCCTCATCAACCAGCGGATCATTTGGGTGAAAATGGTGCTTGAGTGAAGACACTCCAATGTTGAAACTCTCCCTCCAATTTGCCCGGTATTTTTCAGCGAGTATGAATTCCACACTTCCACCACCGATATCCATGAGCAGGTCTGTTTTGCCGGAGAGATTGCCTGATAAAAGCGCCCCCTTAAAAATTAGCTCTGCCTCGGTTTGCCCACTGATCACTTCTATATCAATGCCGGTCTCTTCCATTACAGTTCTGATGAAATCGTTGGAATTATTGGCGTTTCGGAGCATGGCGGTGCCCACAGCAACTATATTTTCTACCCTTTCCGACTTAGCAATTTGAGCAAATTCTCTCATAGCATTCAATCCCCTTTCGAATGCCATTTCGCCTATATGAAATGGAGATTCCTCTCCAAGCTTTACAAATTTCCTCAATCGAATTTGATCCGGGTCTGGTAGCGGGCTGGCTGCTGTGGAAATCAGTAAGTGAAAAGTATTGGTGCCGGCGTCAATTGCAGCAACCTTATTGTTGTTGTTGCTGCTGGACTGCATCAAAATATTGATTTAGGACACTTTCGTAATATTGTTTTCCCTGCTGCCTTAGTGGATGGGCGTAAGTGGGATTTCGATTATCGTCGAAAAAGACAAAGTGGGAACAGCCGTCCATGAAATACAGATCGGCCTCTGCGAGCACTTCACCCTGTGATATAAATGCCACTATGGCTGTTGGTTGACAACCCTCGGGCATGGAAGTGGGTTCAGGATCAATGAAACCCACTACTTGTCTGACTGCTGATGGTTCACCCTGCGAAAAACTAATTGGAAAATCATGGAAGATGTAATCAATGTAATCACCGGTTTCTGCGATTAAACGGAGGGTTTCTTGTGGTAGAGCCTCTGTGACTTCATCTCCTTCCTCAATATCCGGACTTTCAACATTTTCACCATTGGTGCCCTGACCGCATGCAATAAATAACGTACAGGCACAAATAAGCAGAGAGCTGAGATGAATTCGATTTACAGTTTTTAAGAAATACCTGATTCCCGTTGGCCTAATTGAAGTGCTTTCCTTTTTCATGGGTATACTTTATTGGACAAAAAAAGTTTAAAAATCGTTTTGACGCCTGTCGGACTGTAGAACTCAATCGAGTCTATTGGTCAAAGTTAAGAATTTATAGATAATCTACCTCAAAGATGGTCTTTTTGGAGTTGAAAATGGGAAAAGCTATAATATATGAAGGACTTAAAAATGGTATGAAATCCTCGTGGTAATAAAGCTACCCAGCAGGTCATTGGCCGGAATATCCGGGTTTTTGTCCGAGATGAATACGGGATTGAATGACCGGGTGTACCGAATTTGAAGTTGCCAGCGGGGACTGAAGAAAACCCCGGCACCAAGAAGCCAGCTAATGTCAGTGCTGTTAAGAGCGGATAGTAATTTTTCAAAATTTTCCTCCTGCCCGCCAGGATCTCCTTCTATTTTTGAAGAGAGCAAACGCCCCAGGGAAATGCCCGCCAGAAATCGCATTCTGAAATGGGTGTCTCCTTCACTGTCCATATACTCCCAATCTTTGAATGAAAAGTATAGCGGGATATCGGCATACCTGAGTAAAAATCCCTGGTTCTCACTTTGGCTAAAGGGACTGAAATTTTTGGTCGATCCCCTTTCACTGTATAGCAATTCAAGCCCAACTTCCGTCTGTCTTCCTGTTTGCACTGACAGGCCCGCACCTCCATGCAGTCCTACCCGCTTCAATCCACTGGAGCCGTCGCCGCGTAATTGAGAGATGTTTCCTCCTCCTGTTATATGAGCCGAAAAAGTCTGACTTTTTAATTCCTGGACGGTAAACACCAATATCAGAAAGCTCAAGAACAGGCAGCATTTTAAAGAAAATCTTGAGTGCAGCATGTTTTTGGCGTTTGAAGCAGAAAAATCCCCCGGAGGTAGTAACTTTGGAGTTCCGGGTAAACTTTTCATAAAACTGTTGATTCTTTATTATATTACTCAAAGGCAATAACAGGGGTGCATGAAGCTGGAAAAACTTGAAGCAGAACTTCGGGACATGGGTTTTCGGATAATATATGCGAAGGGCAATTTCAGTTCAGGTTATTGCCGTGTAAAGGATTCTGATGTGATCCTTGTGAACAAATTTTTTGATAAAAAAGGTAGAGCGCTGTGTCTT
The DNA here is from genome assembly GCA_007695035.1 of Saprospirales bacterium. GTDB lineage: Bacteria > Bacteroidota > Bacteroidia > Chitinophagales > Saprospiraceae > PWJY01. The sequence continues at coordinate 130,978 of REEO01000009.1, forward strand.
CAGGAAATTCTAGACCTAATTGTTGAAGAGGAATAACCGGATGAAGACTCCAAAAGAATGAATATGCTGGAACTTACATTTTTGGGGACAGGAACTTCGCAGGGTATACCTGTGATTGGATGCGACTGTGAGGTCTGTCACTCCACCGATCCCAGGGACCAGCGCTTGAGAACCTCAGCCATGATTACCACGGAGGGCAAAAACTTTGTGATCGATGCAGGACCGGATTTTCGCCAGCAAATGCTTCGCGAGCGAGTCAAAAAATTAACAGCTGTCTTATTGACTCACGAACACAACGACCATGTCATAGGGTTGGATGATGTGAGGCCATTCAATTTCATGCAGCGAATGGGAATTGATGTTTACGGTACCGAGCGCGTAATTTCTGAAGTCACAAGGAGATTCCCCTACATCTTTGAAAAAAATCCCTATCCCGGAGCCCCAAGGCTCGATACGCATTACATTGAACCGATGCAAAAATTTGAGGTGAGTGGAGTGGAGTTTCAAACTTTACCTGTAATGCACGGGGATTGGCCTGTTTTAGGATTCAAAACGGGATCTCTGGTTTATATCACTGATGCAAAATACATTTCCGATGAGGTGATTGCAGCGGCAAAAAACTGTGAAGTTCTGATACTCAATGCGCTTAGGCGAAAGGAGCACTACTCTCATTTGAGCCTGGACCAGGCAATAGAAGTATCCCGGGAAATTGGCGCAAATCGCACCTACTTTACCCATGTTTCTCATAAGATGGGTCTATACAGAGAAGTGCAAAAAGATCTTCCTTACAATTGCTTTGTAGCCTGGGATGGTTTGAAAGTGAAGATAGGATGAATTGCGTAACATTGACAGAGACCTCCTCGGAAATTCCATAGTTCTGCTGGGGTAATTTAATAAAATTCCAGGTCTTGAGAAATAAGGCTGTGAAAGACAGGGTTATGAAAACAGGTGATTTGGGCCGTTGGAATTTTTAGAGTTTTTTGCTTTAGTTGGAATCATTTGTTGAAGCCTTCAGTTTCTCGAGCACGAGTTTTTTAGCTTGAATAAAGTAGAATCACCCTTAAATTTTCGGTGATAGTAAGCTGATTTATTAATCCTAAAGTCAATGAAGACCTCAGGTTATTTTCTAATAGTGATGTTGTTCTTGGCGCCTGTGTGGTCTGCAGCGCAGCAGAGTCCGCATTTCAGCATGTCCACCTTAAATAAATACCATGTAAACCCAGCGTACTCTGTTTTCTCAGACAGACTTGAAATTGCAGGGACACACAGAGATCAGTGGAATAATTTACCGGGAGCACCTTCTACTCAATTAATCAGTGGACATTTTCCCCTGGATTTTGGAATTAGTTCTATGGGGTTTGAATTTTTGAACGATGCCATAGGAATTGAGCGAAGCATTGCCCTAACTCTAAGTTACGCGCACAGATTATCCACGGATTTTGGAGATGTTGGATTGGGTGTCAAATTTGGAGGCGAACAACGGTCGCTCGATCAATCCAGGATTAGAACTCCGGGTGGTTCTTACAACGAAGACTTTGTAGATCACAACGATCCTCTGCTTGACAATCGGAATTTGAGTAGCAATGTCCCCGTTTTTGGTTTCTCTGTCTGGTATTCCAGCTATCTCGGTTTCGATGCAGGTATTTCAGTCAATCAATTATCCTCCGGGAGCCACTTCGGGGGTGAAGTATTCAGCTATGAACTGAAGCCCGTTTATTCACTTTACCTGGATTACTTTATACCGTTTATAGAGGATTGGTATGTGGTACCTTCCGGACATGTGTATACAGATTTTAATCAGACACAAATATATCTTCACGGGATGGTCAGTTATCAGGACCGCTATTTTGGAGGCCTTGGGCTTCGCGGACTAACACCCAATTCTCTTGATGCAGTTACGGCAATGTTCGGATTGCAGATAAACGAGCGGTTTACCGCTTACTATAATTATGACATTGGCCTTTCCAATATTTATCGCCCCAATAACCAAACTCATGAATTTTCAGTGGTTTACCGGGGAGGAGATTGGCCTCACAGACGCCAGAAGCCCCCTGTTATATACAATCCTCGATTTATGGAGTAACCCATTAAATAATTATTAATGTGTTAAATTTGCCGTAATACTATTATGAAACCGCCATTTTGCTTTACTTCGCATAATAGTTGTTGTAAATGAGCCGTTTGTAAACCCAGTTTTGTTCAGAGTAGGAGAGTCTTAAAATTTTCATAAACTCGACTATTATTAAAGCTGTCTCGATAAATGGCCGTAAATTTACGTTGGCTATAGATTTTGGAAACAAATTATTTAGCAATTCGATTGAAGGAAAACTATTTAACAACATGAGTCGCAATTTTTTATACATTGGAGTAATTGTTCTCACATTCACTATGCTAGTGGTGGGGTGTGGACAGAGTTTTGATGGTCAGCTCCGCGGGGTCGAAAACAGACCGAGTTGGACAGGTATTAATCCCTACGGAATGGTTTACATTCCCTCAGGAACACTAACCATCGGTCAATCGGATGAAGACATCTTCAATTCGTTCATTCAAAGACCTATGACTGTATCGATTCCAGGTTTTTATATGGATGATACAGAGATTACCAACAATGAATACCGTCAATTTGTCTATTGGGTCCGGGATTCTATTGCTCATACCTTGCTAGATCACTTTTATGTGGATGAAAGAGGGAATGAGCGACTGGATTGGGAGTTCAACATAGACTGGCGCGATGAGATGTTGGAGCCCATGTTTGTTCCAGCAGAACTAACTGTCAATCGCAGAAGATCATATGATGTTTCCATGTTCAATTTTGAATACCGATGGATCGACTGGCAAAGAGCTGCTCACGACAGAAATGCAACCATCAATGATCTCGTGAATATTGAATTAGTTAATATTTATCCCGATACATTGGTTTGGATTAGAGATTTTGCTTATTCATATAATGAGCCAATGGCCAGAAATTATTTCTCACATCCGGCTTACGACGACTATCCGGTTGTGGGCGTGAGTTGGAAAATGGCCAAGGCTTTTTCTTACTGGAGAACTCAAATGTGGGATGCATTCAGACCACATGAACCCAATTCAGAAGACTTCAGACTGCCAACCGAGTTTGAATGGGAATACGCAGCAAGAGGTGGTAGGGATCTCGCCCCTTATCCATGGGGTGCCTACAATCTGAGAAATGCCAAGGGCTGTTTGTTGGGTAACTTTAAGCCCGGTAGAGGTAACTACCCTGAAGATGGTGGTATGTACACTGTAAATGCCTACATGTACTTCCCAAATGATTACGGCCTCTACAACATGGCAGGGAATGTGGCAGAATGGACTGAAACTGCTTATGATCCATCCGCCTACAGTTATATACATGACCTCAGTCCGGACATTAAATACGATGCCCAACCTGATGATCCGGAAGCTTTCAAGCGAAAAGTGGTGAGAGGAGGTTCGTGGAAAGATGTCGGATATTATCTTCAAACCGGCACGAGAACCTATGAATACCAGGATACCACAAAGTCGTATATCGGCTTTAGAAATGTACTGACATTCCTCGGAAGATCAATCGATGATTTCTAACGAAGCATCAAAGTATATTATAGATTTCAACTTAGATATTATTTATATAACTTTTATTGCCCCTGGTTCAATAGCGATGTATAGTATATTAGGGGTGTGCGATAAGTGAATTAACTTTTTTCTTAATCTTCATAAAATCTTTGAATAATGGCGTTTTATCATTCAAATTGGTTCAAGTACTTTAAAAACTTAATCATTGGATTCGGTGCAGCAGCGGTGATGTTGGGTGCACTGTACAAAATTATGGCATGGCCCGGAGGAGACGAAATGCTCACCATCGGATTGAGTGTGGAAGCATTCATCTTTGCTTTCCTCGGAATTTTGCCTCCCGCTAAAGATTACTACTGGGAAAAACTTTACCCAGGTCTTGACAACTACAATTCCAATATTGCTCCTCTGGCTCAAACTGGACCTGCTGGAAAAGCACTTGATGGTGAAGTTGTTGAAAAGCAACTTGGTGGCATGTTGGTGGAACTCGAGTCTATCTCCAAAAATATGGGCTCTCTTAAAGCTCTTCAGGAAATTGACTTCTCTCAGACCAAGGATCAGGTCAAGCAAATGAGTTCGTTCTATGACAAAATGAATGAGGCAATGACTCATATCTCTGATTCTGTTGAAGACACAAAGGCTTACAAAGATCAGGTCGCGAGTCTGAATAAGAACCTCAGCTCGTTGAATACCGTGTATGGAAATGTATTGAGTGCATTGGGTAATCCAAGGCAGTAATTTGACATGATCGTTGCAGATCCTTTTTGAGTAAGGTGGCTGGTTGACAATCCAGTCCTGTTCAAATCGGATCATGGAATCCTTTTTTGAATACATAAAATTTTATAAACAATGTCAATACCAAAGGAACCGCGGCAGTTGATGATCACGATCATGTATCTGGTATTAACTGCTATGTTGGCACTCAATGTGTCCGCGGAAGTATTTAACGCATTTAAATTGGTGGACGAATCCCTTGAGCAGTCGAATCGACAGCTCACAGCGGAAAATGAAGCGCTACCAGCCACAATTAATAGGTTGGCGCAGCGCGATCCTGATACCTATGAAAGATATGTGGATCTAACTCCTCAAGTACGAGCAAAGGCTGATGAGTTGGTCGATTATCTCGAGGGAATCATAGCAGATCTCATTGAAGAGTCTGGTGGATGGATAGAAGTCGATGGGGAGCGACGTCTCCGCAATGACAAACATACTGAAGCCGCTAACAGGATCCTCGTTAACAGGGATTTGGTTACCGGTGAACCAGGTGAAGGTGCAAGACTATTGCAAAGAATGATGGCTGCTCAGGATGAGTTTCTCGATTTTATCCCTGAGGATGATATAGAGAGACATGGACCTCCACCCATTGCAATTTCCATGGATCCCGATGTATGGAAAGATGCAGATTCCCCCAGGGAAAGTTGGGAGGACTTTATGTTTAGTAGAATGCCACTACAGGCAGTTCTGCCAATTATCAGGAAGTACATTAATGATGTGAGACTGACAGAAAATAATATCCTGCAATACTACATCCAGAGAATTGGTGGTGAGGATGTGGTTTTTGACGAGTTTTACGTCGTAGCATCTCCCAGTAGTTCCTATGTAATCCGGGGCGAAACTTATGAATCTGACATATTTTTAAGTGCTGCTTCTTCCGCACTACCAGATATGGAAGTGCTGGTAAATGGAAGACCAATACCAGTCGAAGATGGAATTGGTCGTTTTACCACAAGTGCGCAAACTGTTGGTGTTAACCAATACACAGCCATCATTCGATATACCAATCCGGTAACTGATGAGGTGAGCGAATTTACCAATACCTTTCAGTTCGAGGTCGGACTCCGGTCAGCAAACGTCGCCGCTGAGAAAATGAATGTTTTCTACATCGGTGTGGACAACCCGGTTTCTATCTCTGCTGCTGGTATTCCAACGGCCCAGTTGAATATTGAGGCGCAGGGTGCAGGAATTACTCTGACTCCAATTGACGGGAGTACCAACAGATTTAATGCTCGAGTCGAACAGCCCGGAGATGCCTCCATTATCCTTTCAGGAGGTGGATTGGAAAGAACGGAGTTCAACTTTCGTGTTCGCCGAATTCCAGATCCGGTCGCGAATTTTGCCGGGGAAGTCGGTGGAGCGCTTGGTGACGGTCAGTTCAGAGCTCAACGCGGTGTGATCGCTGTTTTGGAAAACTTTGATTTTGATGCTCGATGTGAAATAGCAGGATTCCGTCTTGTGAGAATTGAGCGACGTCAGGATCCTCAAATAGCCGACAATGTTGGAGGTTCTTTTGGTGCTGAAGCACAGCGACTGGTTGAACAGGCTTCTCCTGGAGACCGCTACTTCTTTGAAAATGTAAGAGCTAGATGTCCCGGTGATGCCGCTACACGTAGAATTAATGACATGGGTTTCACAATCCGATAAAATACCAAATTACCATGATTTACAATCTTCTTAGAAAATCAGCTCTTTTGCTCACAGTACTTTGCAGCTTTGCTTTAATAAGTATAGCTCAGGTACCTGAAGAAATTATTACTGAAGCCTCCACGCCGGCTGAAGAAGAATTCCTCAATGGAATCGTGGAGCGAAATAATATTCACGAGTCAAGGGTTTTGGCTTACCCTCCGTACAGAGAGGCTGACGTTCCCTGGGAGCGTACCATTTGGAGAGTGTTAGACGTGAGGGAAAAGATTAATGCTCCGTTTATTAATCCTCTTAGGCCATTTGCTGAAATAATCATAGATGCTGCAGAAAATGGTGATCTTACCGCTTTTGCTGATGATAATTTTACAGATCAAATGGATCCTGAGGAGATTAATCGATTACTTTTCAGAATTGATACCAATGTGGTTATTGACCCTGAAACCTACGAAGAGGAAATCGTGGTGACTCAAAGTAGCATTGACCCAATGAATATCCAGCGCTTTAGAATTAAAGAAGTATGGTACTTCAATAATAAGTACTCCCGCATGGGGGTTCGCGTGTTGGGTATTTCCCCTCTGTTGGATGTGGTCGATGAAGATACCGGTGAGTTCCGATATGAATTACCACTTTTCTGGATTTACTATCCGCAAGCAAGGGAGTTATTAGCTAGAGAAGGTGCTTTCGTATCCGGGAATGATGCCGCGCCAATGACCTGGCTGGACCTATGGGAAATGCGACGATTTTCAAGTTATATATTCAAGGCATCCAATGTCTATGATGAACGACTTGAGGCTTTCCATGAAAGCCGGATTGAACAGTTGATTGAATCGCAGAGAATCGAAGATGACCTCTTCAATTTTGAAATTGATCTGTGGTCATATTGATATAGTGTATTAAGTTTTGCGACTTAAGACTTTTAAAAAGTCTATAGGGCTGCTCTGAAATAGGAGTGGCCCTTTTTTTGTCCACTCTGTATGTCCACTAGTTCTTAATAAGCTCTTTCTGCCAATTTATCTATACCAACCACCTGAAATGTTTTATTTCGGCTTAGAGTTCTACGGCCTATCCTTTTCCCGTGGATATTCTTTCTACAATGGATATCTGTATTACCGGATTATGCAATTTATAGATGGTATTACTTTGGATAGTTCAAACCTGTTGATTCCAGTCTTTCATAAGATTAACGGGGGATAGGTTAAGAAACTTATGATTCCTCGAATTTTCTCCCAATCGGCTGATTACCTTTCCAAATTGCTTTTATCTTATCCTTGTCAAGCCACCAGGCGGAAACTATAACTGCTAAATAAGAGAAGGTAGTTATCCATTGATTTTCCTGATACGGATAAACCGAATAAGCGTGATAGGAAAGAAAAATAACCCCGCTCCATACGATGGGATATCGCCATCCGGTCAGTGCAGATAACAACACCAGAGGCAATATATACCATGGGTGGACTGTGGTCTGAAATAAGAAGTAGAGTGTGAGTATTACAGTTAGGATCTCCGGCATTCTTTGCTTGGTAACGCCTCTTCTCTTAACCATAAAGAGAACTCCCAGGTACAACAGGACGAATAACAAATTGCTCAGGGGGGCTATGAAAGAAATCCAATTGTATCCCTTGATCCACTCACCAATAAATCTGAGGATGTAATAGATGGACGCATTGAATTCAAAGGTTTGATAGTACAAACTCAGGCTTTCAAAGAAATTTAACCATGAATGTCCGAATAGCAGTGGTGAAAATAATAATGCAGCCATTAACAGAGCTGCCACCGAAAAGCTCAGCCACTGTTTGAAATTCGAAGCGAGTGCCATGGCCGGCAGTAAAATCAATGGTAGTATTTTAGCTCCGATTGAAAGGCCTAGCATTATGCCCGTGCGGATGCCTTTTTTTCCGTGGTAATACATTAAGGCAAGTGCGAGAAACAGAATTGAGATGCCCTCTATGTGCATGTTGCCTGAAATTTCCATTAATACCAGTGGGTTCAATGCGTATATGGCCACCATGCCGGGGTCCTTGCCCATTTTTCGCAAAAGGGGTACAATGATGAATAAAAGCGTTATTTCGGTAATCACCATAAGTGATTTTGTCCAAAAAACCGCTCCTCCACTATCGCCCCGGGCAATTAAAGCTCCGGTGGCGAAAAACAGCTGAGCAAATGGAGGATAGACGCTGTAATATTCAGGTGAATTGAGGTGCGGGTAAAGATCCGTATCTAGAAATCTGGGCGTTTCTTCAGATTCCATCCACTCAGAGGGCTTTTTTTCATAAGGGTTATGAAGAGAAAGGGATATCTGTCCATCCCAAACATAGCGGTAAAAGTCGTCGGTGAGGTTTGGGTTTGCCGGAATGATGGCCAGCCGGGTTACAATTGCAACCAGAAGCAGACTTTTGAGCCTGATCTTGTTTGCGGGATCAATGATCAACCAATAGCATACAAAGACGGCCGAAAAATTGAGAGTCAGGAGGAGGAAATCCTGCCTGTCGGGCAGATACGCAAGAAGGACTATACCCAGTGCCCACACAAGGTATATTAGCCTGCTTACCATTTTGTTTTTCAACCTTTCCATCGAAAGTGGCGAAATGAATAATAACTAATTGTTGCAAAGCCGATGACCAGAAGAATATGATAGATTAAGAATGCGTGCTGATCAACCATCAGTCCATAATACACCGCTGCAACAAAATAAAGGGCTAATATAACTTCAAAATAAGTGGTTGAGGGAATTTTGGACGGCAGATATCCACTTTTTTTGAGTTGGGGTACACTTGTCGTGATGTTGAACTTGGGTGTACGCACAAAAGGTGTCCGCTTTTTCATATACCCGTGCAGTACTGCTCTGGTGTTGTGAAGTGAAAGACCCATGGATAGCGACAAAAATGTCAGAAACAATAAAGGAAAGGAAAGCATCACCCGGACCGGATTTTTCAACTTTTTGTTTCGATGGTGGATGTTTGCAATAATATAAACAATCACGAGCGCTATTATTCCGGGAAGAAATACAGAGAGGTAATTGGTATTGATATTGAAACGGTCCAAAAAGTAAATGGCCGGAAAACTCAGGATGCCCAGTGCAAACACCAACAAAAAAACGGAACTTCCCAAAAGGTGTGCCACAGCGTGAAATTTCTTTCCAAAAGATTGATCAGAGCGCAGGACAGAGGGTATGTTTTTGACTGCATTTTCGGCCCCGCCCTTCATCCATCTGTATTGCTGTGCTTTGAGTGCATTCATGTCTGCCGGCAACTCCGCAGGGCTGCCAACCTCCTCCAGGTAAATTATTCTCCAACCCTTTAGTTGTGCCCGGTAACTCAGGTCGAGGTCCTCGGTAAGTGTGTCTGATTGCCAACCGCCTGCATACTCTATGGTTTTCCGCCTCCAGACACCTGCTGTGCCATTGAACTGAAGGAAATACCCACCATGTTCCCGGCCTTTTTGCTCAATGGAAAAATGCACATTCAATTGAAAGGCCTGCATGGCTGTCAGTAGAGAAAAGGAATCATTTAGGTGCTCCCAGCGGGTCTGAACAACACCGACGTCCTGGTCTTGAAAGTGAGGAATCGTTCGCTTTAAAAAGTCGGCCCGGGGCAAAAAATCCGCATCAAAAATAGCTATGTACTCTCCCTTTGCCTCTTTCAGTCCGTATTGGAGTGCGCCCGCCTTGAATCCGGCTCTGTCCGATCTCCGAAGCAGTTCAATATCCACCCCTTTTTTACGGTAATGTTCCACCTTTCTTCTGGCCTTTTCGGTGGTATCATCGGTGCTGTCATCCAGGACCTGAACTTGAAACTTATCACGCGGATATTCCAGTTGGCAGATGTTGTCAATCAATCGCTCGATGACGTGTTTCTCATTAAAAACGGGAAGTTGGACGGTCACCGGCGGCAGCTTGGAATCTTTCTCCTCCGGAATCTGCTCTTCATTCGATTTCTTACGGGTTTGTTTTTGATAAACCAGTGCCAGGTGCAGCTGAATCAAGCAGTAAATGGTAATCAGGCTTAGAACCAGGAAGAACATCCCCAGGATAAGAATTCCGGCGAGGTCGATCATTTTAAGGAGTATTTGAATATGGTGTACAAAATTTTCCAGCTGGCCCCAATGGTACCTTTCACCGTTCCCGATACCTTTGATTGCCCTATTCTCCTTCGGTAATCCACGGCTACTTCAGTGCATTTTAAACCTTTTTTTGCGGCCTTTATCTGCATTTCCACAGTCCATCCGTAGTTTCTGTCGCTCATCTCCAGTTTTTCCAACGCCTCGTAGCGGATAGCGCGGAAGGGACCAAGATCGGTGAATTTCAAGCCGTAAATCCATCTTATCAAGCGGGTGGCCAACCAGTTTCCAAAAATTTGTTGAGGAGTCATAGACCCCGCCTCTTTATTTCCCAGTGCCCGGGAACCGATTACCAGGTCAAAAGTATCCTTTTGTATGGGTTCGATCAATATCGGCATTTGTTCGGGGTGATCAGAATAATCTGCATCCAGAAAAACAACCACATCGGGATAGGGCGCACTGCTTTTGGCTATGAATTCAAGGCACTTTAAACAGGCATTGCCGTAACCTGATCTCGGTTCCCGGACCACTGTAGCACCATTTTTCCTCGCTTCAGAAGCAGTTTCATCCGAACTGTTGTTGTCGCAAACTATGATTCGCCTCACCAATTCCCGCGGGATGTCATTGAGGACCTTCCCAACGGAGTTTTCCTCATTGAAGGCGGGGATAATCACATCAATTGTAAGAGGAGAAATAGCGGCTTTCATCGACATTGATTGCTTAAAGATAGGACAAATGTATTAAGCGTATTAAATTTGGCGTTCTTTTAGCCAAAATAAACAGCCTTGCAAAAAAGACGACTTATCGCCTTTACCATTACAAAACCAGTCCGCAATTTTGTCGGACTGACGCTTTTGTTTGTTATAATATGGACCCTGAGCGGATGTGACCGCGAGGATTTTACCGATTCTCCCAATGCGATGGTAGAATTCTCTGTGGATACGCTGATGTTCGATACGGTATTCACAGAGCGGGGGACGATTACCCGGTATTTTAAGGTGTACAATCGCAATGATCGCGCTATTCGGGTCAAAAACGCCCGTATGGAAAATTCCGACAGTTTCTTTCGGTTTAATTTTGATGGGTTTTCACAAGATGATGCGGGGGAGGTTATAATCTGGCCCAATGACAGTACTTATGTATTTGTAGAGGCCACCATAGACCCTGATGAAAGCATATCGGCCAGTCCTTTTGTCATCAATGATCGCATGCTGTTTGAGGTCAATGGCAATACACAGGATGTGCGAATAAAGGCTTTTGGTCAAAATGCGAATTACATTCCCGCCAACGAGGCAACCGGAGGGGTTGCGCTATTGAGCTGTGGTGGTGGAACAGTGGTTTGGGACGATCCAAAACCCTATGTGATATTTGGGGTGCTGGTCATCGATGATTGTAACCTGGTTTGGCCTGCTGGAACCCGAGTTCACGTTCATGGGGGCATTGCCAGCGATGGTCAAATAGTCTATAACGACGGGCTTATTTTCACAGGGCCAAATGGCAGGATTTTATCTGAAGGTACTGCGGACAATCCCGTAGTGGTGGGAGGTGACCGACTGGAGCCTGGTTTCGCTGAAATAGCGGGACAGTGGTCGGGTATCAGGCTGGGAGAGACCTCCGGGCCACACCGTTTTGAACATACGATTATCAGAAACCCCATCATTGGAATAAGGAGTGATTCTGCAACTACTTTAGACCTGAATGCGGTGACTATTCTAAATACCACAGGTCCTGGCCTGGTCGGAATCCATAACAATATTACAGCCACCAATTGCCTGATTGGCAATAACGGTGGGCATTCTGTTCAACTGTCTTACGGTGGCGATCACAATTTCTACCACACCACACTTGGCAACTATGGAAATCAATTAGAGGCCCTGCGAATCGATAATTTTTTCTGCTACGACCCACCGCATTGCGACAATATTGGCCTGAACCCTCTTTCCGTAAATTTCTACAACAGCATTATAGGTGGGAATGGGCGAGATGAAATTCGGATTATCGACGTTACCAACCGCGAGCCCGGTTTTATGAATTTTTCATTCGATCACTGTTTGGTACGGGTATTTGACCTTGTAAGAGAACAGTCCTACCCGGAGTTTTTTGAGGAAAATTGCATCAATTGCATCAACTACGAGCTCTTTAATCCACTTTTCACAGATCTTCAAAACAACGACTACCGCCTGGACTCTCTTTCTGCTGCCATCGGCCAGGGAAAACCACTTCCCGAAGTTAGCCTTGACATAAAAGGAAATCCCAGAGACCCTGATGCCCCCGATGTAGGATGCTATGAATGGATTGGTAATTAATCGAATTCCTCAGCTTTGACATTCTTTTTCCTGAGTCGTTCAAAGGGGGTAAAATATAGGAATATCATGCCAATGATAAAAAATACCGCCAGTGCAAGGACACTGTTTCGCATACCGCCTGTCAATTGATCTATAAACCCAAAGCTAAATGTACCAATGACAATGGCTATTTTTTCAGTGGCTTCGTAGAAACTGAAGTAAGATGATACATCCTGCGTTTTTTCCGGCATTAGTTTGGAATAAGTAGAGCGGGAAAGTGATTGAATGCCTCCCATGACCAGCCCGACAAAGGAAGCCAACACATAAAACTGGTACTTTTCCTCGATAAAATAAGCCGATACACAGATTGAGGTCCAGATGAAAAGCATGAGCATGAGGGAATGTTTGTTTCCTCTGAAATAGGATATTTTTGCAAAGAGGTATGCTCCTCCGGCTGCCACGAGTTGAAGGATGATTACGATGAGTATAAGTTCGGCTTCTCCAAAACTCAGTTCGCTCTCTGCAAATGCTGAAGCCAGAAACAGCACTGTTTGCACCCCGGTGCTGTAGAAGAAAAAGGACATCAAAAACCCGCGACTACTTGCTTTTTTTCTCACATTTTTCCATACCAGAAGGAGTTCGCGGTATCCCTTAACAAAACTCTCTCTGCTAAAAGGAGTCCTGAAATCCTTCGGCATGGCACGGAAAGTGATCTGCGCAAATCCTATCCACCAGACTCCCACGAGTAAAAAAGAGACCCGCACTGCGACCGAGTGGGTCATTCCCAGGAATTCGTGAAATTGTATCATTGCCAGTATGAAAACCAGAAGAATTACGCTGCCGTAGTACCCCAATGCAAATCCGTGGGCACTCAGCCTGTCAAAGCGGTCTGGGGTAGCGATTATGGGTAGGTAGCTGTTGTAGAAAACGATACCACCTGCAAAACCAATCATGGAAATAATGAAACCGGCTATCCCTATTTTCCAACTCCAATCCACATCGCCTGTGAAAAAAAACATACCGATGCACGAAATGCCCCCCATCCAGGTGAAGAACTGCATGAAAAACTTACGCCTGCCCGTGGTGTCTGCAATTCCGGATAAAAGCGGTGCCAGGACAGAGATTGTTAAATACGCTACGGTAATGGAAAATGCGTAGAGGGCACTGTTGGATACTTCCAGTCCGAAAAGCTCCAGCATGTCATCGGTGGAGGCCAGAAAGTAAACCGGAAATATGGCGACTGTAATGACAAGGGCATAGGAGGAATTGGCCCAATCAAAAAACGCCCAGGCATTGAGTATCCCTTTATTGTTTTTCGGAAAATCAGGTATTTTTTTGTCCATGCTTGAGCAATTGGACGCAAGAAAGCAATTTTTAAGTGAAAAGCACCTATGGTTGCTAAACTTTAATTACTTTGGAGTCTTTTCCCACGAATGGAAGTACAATGTCAAGGGTTTTGACCATCGCAATTTTATCCAGAGGACCGTCGCTCTACAGTACTCAGAGCCTTGTGCGTGCAGTTAGAGAGGCAGGGAATCAGGTGAAAGTTATTGACCACATGGGTTGCGACCTCAGTATTACTCAGAACAAACCGATGGTTTATTATTACGGCAGGGATTGTAAAGACTTTGATGCGGTAATCCCTCGCATTGGTGCATCTGTCACAACTCACGGTGCTGCGGTTATAAGACACTTTGAATTGATGGGGTGTTTTTCGACCCTCACTTCTGCCGCTCTTTTGAGAACGCGCAACAAATTGAGTGCCCTACAGATTTTGGCTTGCCATGGGATTGATATCCCAAGGACGATTATGCCATCCACCAGGGCAATGGCACACGGTTTTCTAGATAAGATTGGAAGGCCTCCTTATGTCATTAAAGTAGCTTCGGGAACCCACGGTGCCGGTGTTTTGAAAGCTGAGAGCAAACAGGCAGCTATCAATTTACTGGATGCTTTTTACCAATTGAAAGAAATGGTCATTGTGCAGGAATTCGTAGCTGAAAGTGCAGGCAGGGATATTCGAATCATAGTGGTGGGGGATAAGGTTGTCGCAGCCATGGAAAGACGCTCCAATTCCAATGATTTTAGATCCAACCTCCATCTCGGCGGTTCATCCACTTTGGTGGAACTTAGTGAAAAGGAAAGAGAAATTGCCATTGAAGCAAGCCGGTTGATGGGACTTCAGGTGGCAGGGGTGGATATCCTGCGATCAAAAAGGGGACCGCTGGTATTAGAGGTTAACGCATCTCCGGGACTTGAGGGTATTGAAAAGACCACCGGTATTGACATTGCCGCACACATTGTTAAACTTATTGAAGCGGAGTTGATTGAACATAGAAAAAGGGATTATGAAGGAGACTGATTTCAGCATAAACAAAACAGATATTGGATTGGGTGAGCACAAACAGGTGAAGATTAGTGTGGGCAAATTGCCCTCAGGCAACAGGATAAATATCAATGCCAGTGTTTTTCGCTCTGATAAACCGGGACCGGTTGTGCTGCTACTGGCCGGTATGCATGGCGATGAAATTGATGGGGTCGAAATCGTGAGACAATTTTTGCGAAATTTTGCCCCCGCCAGCTTGAAATCGGGTTCCCTGATCGTCATTCCCCTACTCAATATTTACGGCTTTCTGAATTTCAGCAGGGATGTCCCGGATGGAAAGGATGTCAATCGCTCCTTTCCAGGTAGCAGATTTGGCTCGCTGGCATCGAGGGTAGCCAGCTCACTTACCACTGAAATTCTTCCGCTTACCGATGTTATCCTTGATTTTCACACCGGTGGATTGGGGCGTTACAATTTCCCTCAGATCCGCTACACAAGTGGGGACGACCGCTCTCTCGAATTGGCCAGGGTTTTTAATCCTCCTTTTATCATTTCAAAACCTACCATTGCAAAATCGCTCCGCAAAATCGCACGCAAGGAAAACAAGTCGATATTGGTTTATGAGGGGGGTGAGGCACAACGCCGGGATGAATTTGTCATAAATTTGGGATTGCGGGGAATTTACCGCATTTTGGATTACCTGGAAATGGTGGAGTACAGAGATGATAAAGAATACCCGCTCCTACAGCTATCGGGTTCTATTTGGAGGAGGGCAGCCCAGTCTGGGTTTTTTATTCCCCAAAAAAAATCAGGTGACCCGGTGAAAAACGGCGAAGTCATAGGTCTGATTCAGGACCTACTTGAACCTAAAGAATACGAGGTGAAAAGTACGAGGAATGGTTTTGTGATAGGCAACAGCTATTCTCCGATTGTTTATCAGGGAGATGCACTTTACCACATCGGTTATTTGGATTGATCATTTGCCAGGTCAACCTGGCAAATCCCAGAGTGGTGTACGGCTTGTTGAGTCCCGATTTGGAGGGCTTATTTTCGACTCAATCCTCTGTTTCAGTTTAGGATCACCTGAAAATAGTTTGATTTCGTTCAGGACCCACGGATACCAATTTAACCGGGATGTCCAACTCGCTTTCTAAAAATTGGATAAACTTTCCGGCCTGTTCAGGTAGTTGATCATAGGCTTTTAAGTGTTTCAAATCGTCATCCCAGCCATTGAACTCCAGGTACTTTATATCGGCTATGTCTGATTCTGCATCAAATGGAAATTCACCGGTCCAATCACCCTGTCGGAGTTGGTAGGAGGTGGCTGCTTTAAAGGTTTTAACTGCGGATAGGACATCCAATTTAGTTACTGTGAGTTCTGTTACTCCGTTTATCATGCAGACATATCTGAGTTGGGGGATGTCAACCCAGCCGCATCGCCTCTGCCTGCCGGTGGTTGCTCCGAATTCTCTTCCCGCTTCCATAAGGGCCTCCCCGTCCTCGTCAAAAAGCTCTGTGGGGAAGGGTCCACTGCCCACTCTGGTGCAGTAAGCTTTTGTGATTCCCATGACGCTTCCTATGGCCGAAGGTGGCACTCCGAGACCATCGCACACTCCTGCGGTAATGGTGTTGGATGAAGTTACGAAGGGGTAGGTGCCGTAGGTAATGTCGAGCATGGTTCCCTGAGCTCCCTCTGCCAGAATTTTTTTGCCATCACTAAGCATTTGAGACATGAAATATTCACAATTGACCAACTTCATATTTCTCATTTGGTCAATCGCTTTAAACCATTTTTCCTCTTCACCGGCCAGGTCAAAATCCACATTGGGATACATGGATGCCAGACCGAGGTGTTTTTCCCGCAGTTTTTCATACCGCTTTTTAAAGTCCTCTCTGAGTATGTCACCGACCCGAAGTCCGTTCCTGCCGGTTTTATCCATGTAGGTCGGTCCGATTCCCCGCAGGGTGGAACCGATTTTTTCCTTTCCTTTATGAGCTTCTGATCCGGCATCGAGCATCCGGTGAGTAGGGAGAATGAGATGTGCCTTCAGCGCTATATACAAATTGTCTCTGCAGTCCAGACCGGATTGTATTAGTCCTTCAATTTCGCGCTTGAAAGTAATTGGATCAATTACCACCCCGTTTCCCACCAAATTGATGGTGTGTTTTCTGAATATTCCTGAGGGAATAGTGTGAAGAACGTGCTTTTGGTCGCCAATTTCAATTGTATGTCCCGCATTCGGGCCACCCTGAAATCTACAAATCGCATCGTAATTCTCTGAAAGAAGGTCCACAATCTTCCCCTTTCCTTCATCGCCCCATTGCAAACCTATCAATACGTCAACAGCCATTTATTTGTCAAGTTGTTTTAAGGCTCAAAGGTAAGTCACTTTGGACAGTTTATCTTTTTTCCTCATGCATTATTGATAAATATTCACCTTTTGGATAAAAATAGGAATGTTATTAGGGAAAAAGAAGATTTCAAAGCTATGGTTGAGAATCAGCAATGGGTGATTGGTAGGTGGAATTTACCTGATTCAAGGTGATGGCCGAAATCAGTCTTCCTTCGGATTTTTGTCGCAACTTTCACAAACACCGTAGAGGTTGAGGGCATGATGGGTGATTCGGAATTTCAGAATGTCGCCTATGATGTCCTTAATCTGCTGTATCCTGGGGTCGCAAAACTCCACTACTTTGCCACATTTTTCACAGATGAGGTGGTCGTGTTGTTTGAAGCCATAAGACTTTTCATAGTGCGTGAGGTTTTGACCAAACTGCAGTTTTTTCACCAGATCGCAGTCAACAAGGATTTCGAGGGTGTTGTACACAGTGGCTCTGCTGACGCGGTAGTTCTGGTTTTTCATGTGTACATAGAGTGACTCAGCATCAAAGTGGTCATCGCGGTTGTAAATCTCCTCCAGAATCGCAAAGCGCTCAGGTGTCTTTCTGAAGTTGTTTTCCTCCAAAAAGTCTCTGAAAATATTTTTTACGGTTTCAGAAACCTGTTCAGGTGACTGCTCCTTGTTTTTGGAAACTCCCATGGTTGATTTTCTAACCCTTAGTTGGTTCTGATAACATTGGTAATACCCTTAAGGTTTTTCAGCGTCCTGATGACTATTTCCATTTGATCTTTGTTCATGACCAGAATGCTCATGTTGCCCTCAAAATATCCACCGGTCCCTTCAATGTTGAATGACCGAATGTTTAAACCGAGTTTGGACGAGATGGTGTTTGTGAGCCGCTCAATAACCCCCGGTCCGTCGTCAACTCCGATTATCTTGAGATTGACCTGGAAGGATTCTCCTATTTTATCCACCCATTCCGCTTTCATGACCCGGTAACCGTAGTTTGCCATTAGGTGGGTAGAGTTGGGGCAATTGGTTCTGTGAATCTTTAAACCCGATCCGGCGGTAAAAAAGGCAAAAATGGGGTCTCCCTGTACGGGATTGCAACAGGTAGCCAGGGAGTAATGATATTGGTCCGCAGGTTCACCATTTACCAGGATTTTACTCGCACTGTCTTTTGTCGTGTATTGTTCTGAGGGTGCGATTTCTCCCTTTGGCTCAGGTTTTTCGCGTGGACTTTCCACTTTTTTGGTAACAAACTGGTGGTTTTCTATCCCAAAATTTTTGAGCTGAGCCAGGTCAAATTCTCCCTTGTAAATATCGTAAAATAGCTCCGGGTGGTTGTTGTAGTTGTAGTGTTTTACAAGAAATTCCACAGCCTGCTCAAAATCCACCTTCATATTCTTGAGTTTTCGCTCCAGGGCTTCCTTCCCAAATTCCCCCTTTTTGTGTTTTTCCTCCTTGAGGGAGGAGCGAATTTTGGACTTGGCCTTTCCGGTTTTTACCATTTTGATCCAATCGTCATTGGGCTTCTGGTTTTTGTTGGTTGTAACGTGGACCTGGTCGCCATTTTGAAGCTCATAACCCATTGGCACGAGCTTGTTATTGACCTTAATGGCTGAGGCATGGTAGCCGATGTCTGTGTGAATTGAGAAAGCAAAATCCAGAGCTGTAGCACCCTTTGGCAGAATCTTCATATCTCCCTGTGGGGTATAGACATAAACCTCTTCTTTAAAGAGGTTGGTTTTGAAGTCCGAGAGGAATTCCACCGGGTCTTCGTGCTCCTGGTCCTCAAGTATTTCCCGGATATTGTCCAACCACATTTCATAAACATCCTTCTGGTTTTTGACCCCCTTGTATTTCCAGTGTGCAGCAAATCCACGCTCTGCAATCTCATCCATACGCTCTGTCCGGATTTGTATTTCCACATACCTTCCCTTAGGTCCAATTACTGTTGTATGCAGGGATTCGTAGCCGTTGGATTTGGGGGTCGTAATCCAATCTTTCAATCGCTCCGGAATAGGTGGATGCACATCGGTTACAATGGAGTATATCTGCCAGCAAATGTTTTTCTCTACATCCAATGGCACATCCACTATGATTCTGATTGCGAAAAGATCATAAATCTCCTCAAAATCGACGTTTTTGGTCTGGATTTTATTCCAAATGGAAGAGATCGACTTTGGCCTTCCGGTAATGCGATAGGGGAGATTGAGCTGCTCCAGTTTCTTGCGCAAAGGCCGGATAAACTCCTGAATGTATCTGTTTCGCTCGTTCTTTGATTGCTGCAGTTTCTCAGAAATGTCGCTGTAGCTCTCCGGGTCCGTAATCCGCATACAAAGATCCTGAAATTCCACCCTTATGTTGTATAAACCGAGGCGGTGGGCCAGTGGCGAGTATATATAGTTGGTTTCGGCTGCGATTTTGAGCTGCTTTTGATGAGGCATCGACCCGATTGTACGAAGATTGTGAAGCCTGTCTGCCATCTTGATAAGCACTACCCGAACATCCTCAATAAGCGTGGAAATTACCTTTTTGAAGTTCTCCGCCTGGGGACTGTTGTAGCTGTAGGTCCCGTCAAGCTTGGTCAACCCATCTACAATGCGGGCAATTTTATCACCAAAAATCTCGCGAATCTCTTCCAGTGTAATGGGCGTGTCCTCAACCACATCGTGAAGCAAGGCGCAAATTATAGCCGTGGGACCAAGTCCGATTTCAGCGGCGCAAATTCGCGCTACTTCAATAGGATGCAAAACATAAGGTTCACCCGACTTCCTGCGCTGATCGGCATGTGCAGAAACTGCCATATCATAAGCCATTTTGATATTGACCTTATCCTCGGGATGCACTTCCGTTTTGATGGAACGCATCATCCGCCTGTATGCCTTTTGGATCAGCAGCTTCTCGTCCTGTGCTATGGGTTTCGTTTCAGCCATTTTAATTTGACAAACTTTATGATTCGCTTAGTTACAACAAAAATAAGACCAATAATTTATCCGCAAAGTGTAAAAAAATTTTCTCCTGGCTTGTTGGCAGTTATTGAATATAAGCGTATCTTTGCAGTCCTTTTAAAAAATCAGGCGGGAAAGTGTCGTTTGGTTTTACATTAAATGCGGGTGTGGCGGAATTGGTAGACGCGCCAGACTTAGGATCTGGTGCCGCTAAGGCGTGGGGGTTCGAGTCCCTCCACCCGCACTTTTTATTTTTTCGCAAGGGTTGGCATCTGAAGTCATCTCCCTGAAATACCCACCAAATTTTGCGGTTATTCCCGCTCCAAAAATCAGTAATTCTTTTATGGAAATTTCCAGAAAAAATGTGAGCCCCGATATCGAACGCGTAACGTTGAAAATCTCAACCGACGATTATTGGCCAACTTACAAAAAGGAGCTTAACGATGTGGCTCGTAAAACCGACATGAAGGGTTTTCGAAAGGGCAAGACGCCTCTGGGCTTTGTTCAAAAAACCCAGGGTCAATCCATTCTCTATCGGATCATTTTTGACATGATCAACAAGAAAATGGAGGAGTTTCTCAATAATGAAGACATCGAGTTTTCCTTCAGTCCGATTCCCGCCGAAACCCAGAAGTCATTCACTTTTGATCCAAAGGACAAGGAGGATTACATCTTTGAATTTGACCTTCTCATCAGTCCTGCCCTGGAAGACTTTAAGGGATGGGCCACGGACAATGAGTACGAATACCTCTTGGTAAAGGACATCGATGAGCGCATTGATGAAGAAATTGAGCACCTAAGGAGAAACAATGCCGACCTTGAAGATGTGGAGGAGGTCGTAGCTGAAGATTCTACAGGAATTACATTTGAGTTGAATCCCCCAGACGATCATTCGGATCTGCAACCCTTCAATATGAAATTCATTTGGAGTGAATTTTCAGAGGAATTTAAGGAGAAACTCACCGCTAAAAAGGTGGGAAATGAAATCCATGGCACTATTGAAGAGGCCATACTGGAACCCTACAGAGACAATGTGGAGAGTACATATGAGCGTAAAGTGAAGCAGCAGAGTGAACAGGAGGGTTCGGATTTCGAGCTGCCCGAAAACTTTTATTCAATAAAGTGGAACTGGGCAATCGATGGTGTTTCGGTGAAAAAGTTGCCTGAACTGGATGAGGACTTCCTGAAAAAAATATCGCCCCCTGAACAGACTATCGAAAGTTTTGATAAGCTTCGTGAGATCATCGGGGAAAACATTCAGATGGAATTGAAAAGTAAGAGCGACAACCTGGTTTTTCACGAATTCACCCAAAGGATTAAGACCAGGAACGACTTTGACCTGCCTCAAAAGTTTGTGGATGAGTTTATTCTGGGTGATGACAAGGGTAAAGAGCTGACCGAGGAAGAAAAGCAAGAGTCTATGTTTCACTTGCTGGTGGGCAAATTGAGCGACAAATACGATGTCAAAGTCACCGAAGAAGAGATCAAAGGGTTTTTACTCAATCAAATCCGCTCGCAATTTGGCGCCGGTGCACACCCCCAGATTGTAGAGATGCTATACGCGAGAATGTCAGAGGATGAGAACAGCAAGAACGAGGCCCGCAACAGCATTTTTGGAAGTAAGATTATCAAAAAAGTGGTGGAGGAAGTGAATAAGGTTGAAAAGGAAGCTAGCCTTGAAGAGCTGGAGGAAAAATTGAAGGCGACTTTTCCGGATCGCTCTCAAGAAGAGTAAATTCCAATAAACAAATTACCCGGCATTTTATGTTGTTAAGGCGGTTCTGTTAAAGGTTGCGCATTTTGACATCTTTTGGAACTTGTTTTTGTTTGGTACTAAAATAAAGATTCGAATATGTTTGATAAAGATGAATTCAGGAAATACGCAGTGAATCACCTCGGAATGAGTGGCAACTCACTGGATCAATACATGGGACAGGCAGCGCCCAATATCGGAAATTTCACCCCTCATGTCATCGAAGAACGTCAGATGAATGTGGTCGGCATGGATGTATTCTCCAGGCTGATGATGGACCGCATAATTTTCCTCGGCGTACCCATTAATGACTACGTGGCCAATGTGGTGCAGGCGCAACTGTTGTTCCTCGAATCCACAGATTCTAAAAGAGACATCCAAATGTTTATCAACAGTCCGGGTGGATCGGTAATTGCCGGCCTTGGCATCTATGACACTATGCAGTATGTGTCACCTGATGTAGGAACTATCTGTACAGGATTGGCTGCTTCAATGGGGGCGGTACTCCTCTCTGCCGGAACTGAGAAAAAGAGAACCTGTCTGCCGCACAGTCGGGTTATGATCCACCAGCCTCTCGGGGGTATGCAGGGCCAGGTTAGCGATATGGAGATTTACTACAAACTCGTCAAGGAGCAGCAGAAAGCCCTTTATGATATCCTTGTAAAGCACACTGGACAGGATTATGAAAAAATCCGCGTAGATTGTGACAGAGACAATTGGATGACAGCCACAGAAGCCAAAGATTACGGATTGGTGGATGAGGTGCTTCAAAGACCGGGATTGCACGCAAAGGCTGATAAGTAATTTTGCGACGGTTCCCCTTAAAGACTCCGGACCCTGTATTGAAAATCTAAAAATGCTCGAAAGATGAAGTGTTCGTTTTGTGGCAGAAAAAAATCTGAAACCCTGATGCTGGTCGCCGGCATCGATGGCCACATTTGCGAACTCTGTATAGAACAGGCCTATGAAATCGTGCAGGAAGAGATACGACAGCACGTGCCCAAAGACAAATCCGGCAAAGTTGATTTCTCGGCCTTTACTCCGCAAAACCTGAAAGATCATCTGGATGATTACGTCATCGGTCAGGAGACTGCCAAAAAGTTTCTGTCGGTGGCCGTGTACAACCACTTCAAAAGACTGGCCATGGACAAAACGGACGATGTGGTCGTGGAAAAGTCCAATATCATGTTGGTTGGTCGTACCGGCACAGGAAAAACCCTTTTAGCGAAAACCATCGCAAAATTCCTGGAAGTTCCCTTTGCCATCGTGGATGCAACCGTTTTTACGGAAGCCGGGTACGTGGGTGAAGATGTGGAGAGCATGCTCAGTAGATTGCTTCATGCCGCTGACTTTGATGTGGCCGCTGCAGAAAAGGGCATTGTGTATATCGATGAAATTGACAAAGTAGCGCGGAGAGCTGATAATCCATCTATTACCAGGGATGTATCGGGCGAAGGGGTGCAACAGGCACTCCTCAAAATGCTGGAGGGAACGGAAGTGAATGTGCCTCCGCAAGGCGGAAGAAAACACCCCGAACAAAAGATGATCACCGTGGATACCAGCAATATTCTCTTCATTTGCGGAGGGGCCTTTGACGGTATCGAAAGAGTCATCGCAAAGCGCCTCAATACCTCAGTGATTGGATTCGCAAAGCAAACCGGGCAGCAAGTCGATCGCGACAACTTACTCAACTACATCAATCACCAGGACCTTAAGTCATTCGGTCTGATACCGGAATTGCTCGGACGCTTGCCCGTACTCACCCACCTACAATCTCTGGACAAAACTACCCTAAAGCGTATCCTCACCGAACCCAAAAATGCCATTGTCAAGCAGTATCACAAACTCTTTGAAATGGAAGACATCGAACTGCATTTTACAGATGGTGCACTCGACTTTATTGCTCAAACCGCCATTGACTACAAGCTCGGTGCACGGGGATTGCGCTCCATTTGCGAGGCTCTATTGACCGATGCCATGTTTGAAATGCCCTCCGATAAGGGAAAGGGCGAGTTTAAGGTGGATAAGCGTTTTGTACAGGAAAAGCTCAAAGATTCCAACCTCATTAATCCTGCAGCAGCTTAAACCCACCATCGGCTAGCTGAAATTTAACCTCCACTAATACTTTTCAAATCAGATTTTTATCGCAGTCAGGTGCAGATCGCATCCAACAGATGACTCCAATTACCAGATGTAGGTTTTTGTTGCTGGGTTAGCAATAGTGCTCGTCCATTGAAAATCAACAAACTACACAATGTTAAAACCATCATCCAAAAATTAAATGTAATATCCCGGCATTCTCAAAATTTTTGTTGTGGATTAGCATTTAATTAACTATATTGGCCCATTATTCATCAAAAAATTCTTGTCATGAATTCAATCTTGGCTTTGGGTAGGTATTTATTTGCAATCCCCATCTTAATCTTTGGCATCTTTCATCTCGTGGCGGCTGGTGAAATGACGGAAATGGTACCACTACCGGGTGGAGTGTTTTGGGTTTATCTCACCGGTGTTGCACTGATACTCGCCGGTATTAGTATTATCATCAAAAAGCACGATCGACTTGCGAGTTTTTTACTAGGTATTATGTTGCTAGTCTTTGCGCTCAGTATTCATCTGCAGGCTGCAATGGATGGGGATGCAATGAATTTCCTAAAGGATGTGGCATTGGCTGGCGGTGCTTTTGCGTATGGACTGCTCGCCACCCCGGAGGAGTAATAAGGGTTCAAAGTTGGGTCAAAAAGTTCCTTTTTGGGTAAATTTGCCGAATGAAGTATTTCGGCCTGGTGGCTTATTGCGGTACACGGTATGCGGGGTGGCAAATCCAGCCCGATGATTTGTCTGTACAACAATGTCTGGAAGAGGCTGCGGCAAAAATTTTTCGCACAAAAGTTGGAATAACCGGCTGTGGCAGAACAGATACAGCTGTGCACTCTTCCAGCTACTTTTTTCACCTGGAGTGCCCTGAACAAAGCGAATTGCATCGCACAGTCAGAAGTTTCAATGCCCTCTTACCAGGGGATATTCACCTTTCGGAATTAATCCCGGTTCACGAAGATGCCCACGCCAGGTTTGATGCCACTCGCAGAACTTACCGGTATTACCTGACCGGATTTGCCGATCCCTTTAGGCAAGACAAGGTGTTCTTTTTCCGCCAGCTCCACCTCTGTGATTTTTCCATGGTTCTAAAAGCCGCAGAGGTTATTGGGGGGGGAGAGGATTTCTTTGCATTCGCCAAATCAGGCTCTGAGGTGAATCACCACAGGTGTCGAATTGATGAAATTACGTGGTATCAACTCTCACCAAAGGTCTGGGTGTTTGAAATATCGGCCAATCGCTTTTTGCGGGGCATGGTTCGTCTAATAGTAGGTGCTTGTCTCAATAACGGTCTCGGCAAAATAACCCTGGAAGAAATTAAGGAAGCCACAGCTGACCAGAAACGACTGTCTATGCCCTGGAGTGTGCCTGGTCATGGCCTCTACCTTGCGGATATCAAGTATCCATATATACCCGATAAGTTATCAGAAAATAGTCGCTTTTTCGAGCCTTTTGGACCAATTTCCAAGAGTATCTGAGCGATTTAATTCCCAATAGATGTAAGATTCACCCCCGAGACCCTTTGCAAACTCCCCATCTCCCGGGTAGAATTCAAACATCATCGGTTTATTTTGGTGCAGGTTGAATACATGGTCGTACATCCTGTGAATGGCGTTCAATTCCCGACCCTTTTCATTTTGCACCGACAGCAATACCTTAATCTTTTTCAAGTGGTAAGTAAAAGTAAGCATGGCAACGGGTTTTTGCTCATTGTCTAATATCACGGTATTTATCAAAGTGCCGCGGTGGAGGAGGTTGTAAAGCACCCGGAGAGTAGCGAACTCATCGTAAGGCATTTGCTTGTTTTCTTTGGCAAATTCCACGATTTGCTCCGGTTTCATCTTGACCTGGAAAAAATATCCGTCCGGCAGGTCTGTGGAAATGGTATTCATTACTTCAGGCTGATAGTTACTCCTTATATTAGTCAGCGATTTATTGAGCAGTACCCGCCAGGCTTCTTTTTGCTCTGTGTGGGTTTCAAAATCTGGCGGAATGATGTTCATTTCATTGAAGAGCATGCGGGAATTTGCAATATCCGGCAATTTATCCAGCATACTCACTATCCGCTTTCTCGAAAGCAGATTAATGGACTGAATACCTATTCGACCGATCAAAGGTGGGTGAACGATGGATTTGCGTCCCCAAAGGTCCTTTTTGTAAAAAATAGGTAAAACCGACTCGTAATCACCTTCCACCAGTGCGTCCCACTCCTTTACCACGGCCTTTAGCCACCAGTAGTAAGCGCTGACTTCACTGTTGACGGCGAAGTGTACACAACTGTTCCACTTTACTTTATCGATCTCTTCAAAGGGGACGTAGGATATGTTCAATGGTTACTTTATTTTGGTTACAAACAGCAATTTTAACCAAACTGTTTAGCAGCAGTGTGTTCAGGGTATTTCAACTCTCCTTTAGTGATGTGGCATCTCGATGCCGGTGGTGTTTTTGTAAATCTCCAGGGCGTAGTTGTCGGTCATGGAGCTCAGGAAGTCGATCAGACAAAGCATTTTTTCAAATGGGGTTGAATCCGGTTCAGGACGGTAGGCTTCCGGTATCATCATGTGCGTTTTTTTGTCCTGGCCATCGGGTTTCTGCTTCAATACAGCAGGGACCATGAGTTCAAGTAGGTGGGAAAATATCCGGTAACCTGCGAGCTCCATCCTGACCACGGATTCCGAGTTGTATATTTTCTCCTGAGATATTGTTTTGATGGTATTCAAAGCCATTTCAGTGTCGGGTTTGGTGATTTTTATTAGGGGAGTTTGGAGTTTTCCCAAGATGATTTTTTCTGCATTATCTACGAAAGCATTTGCGCAGTCGTCAATCAAAAGGCCGATGCATTTTGCCCTCAAGTAGGATAGTCTTTGAAGCGGATCCTTTGACATGTAGGATTTTCCGGAAAACGAACCGTCATTCTGTCCATAGGAGTCCAACAGTTCGCCCAGCAAGTCACGGGCCTCGGGATAGCTGATGATATTAAGCCTTGCAGCATCTTCGAGGTCCACGAGGTTGTAGCAAATATCATCTGCTGCCTCCAGTAGGAATACGAAAGGGTGCCTGAGATAAACCATTGGATTTTCCGACTCCCGGATTAGATTCAATTCATCGGCCAGAGCTTTGAATAAGTCCATTTCCGATTGAAGGAAGCCGAATTTCTTCCGGTGCAAGGCCCCTTTTTTTCCCCTGCTTCCATCAGATTCGCAGGGGTATTTTGTCAGGGTGGCAATGGTGGTAGTGGTAGGGTTCAGGGCCCAGGGTTTGATGCCTTTCCGCTCGCCTGCCAGAATGCGCAATGCGTTGGCATTTCCTTCAAAATTTGTCAGATCGGTCCAGGCTTTCTGTTCGAAAAAATCTTTTAGCACGACACCTTCCACCCTCATTTCTGCATTGTTGGTAAAAAATGAGCAAATAGCATCTTCTCCAGAATGCCCAAAGGCAGGATTTCCAATGTCATGGGCAAGGCAGGCAGCGTATATTACATCTGACAATTCCTCCCGGTAGAAAACTTTTGATCGGTTATTTAGGGACTTACTGTGTATTTCACAAATCCTTCTACCGGCAATTGCCCCGAGGGACCTGCCGACCGAGGCCACTTCCAGGGAGTGCGTCAGGCGGTTATGGACAAAAGCACTTCCGGGAAGCGAAAAAATCTGGGTTTTGTCCTGTAATCTCCTAAAGGGATCCGAAAAAATTATGCGATCCGCATCCCTGCTGAAAGGTGACCGGTGATTGCTTTTTTCTTCTCCTGCCTTACTCAATATCCGCCTTGTCGAAAAACAACTGTTCCAATCCATTAAACTATTTTTTGCTCCGTTGCATTAATTCACTGAGTATCTACAATAGGGGTTCAATAAATTTCCCCACAATAGCAATTAGGCCAAAAACTTTTTTGTTCTAATAGTAAGCGACCAACCTTACAGCAAGGTTTTAAGGTCTTAATGTACGGTTAAAAGCTCTACAAAGATGAGAATTGCGATATTTTTTCTCGGTTTTTTTATGTTTTTTTCTGAACTGCCTCATTTACAGGCTCAGTATTTCGGTCAGAATAAACCGCGTTACACCACTTTCGATTTCCGGATGTTACAAACTCCCAATTTTGACATCTACCACTATATTGAGGAGGAGGCACTGGTAAACGAATTGGCAAATATGTCAGAAATATGGTACGCCAATCACATGCGGATTTTGAGGGATACCATCCGCCAGCGAAACCCGCTGATTTTCTACAGTGACCACTCGGATTTTCAGCAGACCAATGCGATTTTCGGCCAAATTGGCGTGGGGGTCGGTGGGGTTACGGAGGGCCTTCGCAACCGGGTGATAATGCCTCTGACCATTTCCAACCAAAAAACATTTCAGATTTTAGGCCATGAGTTGGTCCATGCTTTTCAGTTCAATATCATTTTGCGAGATGAGATGATGTCGGCGGAAAATTTGCGTAATATTCCACTATTTATGATTGAGGGGAAAGCGGAATACCTGAGTCGCGGAAGAAACGATCCTTTTACGGCAATGTGGATGCGCGATGCGGTATTGAGTGATGACATACCCTCTATTAGAGATATGAGCCGACCCCAGTATTTCCCCTATCGCTATGGCCATGCATTTTGGGCGCACCTAACGGGAAATTATGGCGATGCGGTAATCCCTCCGCTATTTAGGGCAATTGCAGAGCGGGGAATGGACAGAGCTTTCCCAGTGATTTTGGGTGCATCCATGGATGAAATATCGTCCAACTGGCAAACGGAGCTCCGCGACTATTACACCGAGCAGATGAAAGGTAGGGATTTTCAGAATCCCGGTAGGGCTGTAGTGACGGCAGAGCAAGCAGGACACATGAATGTTTCGCCTTCAGTCAGTCCCAATGGCAGGTATGTGGTTTTCCTTTCTGAAAAGGACCTATTTACCGCTGACCTTTTCTTGGCCAATGCCAATACCGGTGAGATAAAGAGAAGAATAGCCAGTTCCGTTAGATACAGTGATATTGACCACATGGATGTGATAGAGTCTTCCGGAACATGGTCTCCAGACAGCCGCACATTTGCCTATGTGGGTTTTCGGCAAGGTCGAAATGTGCTCATTACTGTGGATGTTGAATCGGGAAGGCGCCAAAATGTATTCAAAATTCCCGACCTCTCTTTTTTCAGCAATCCCGCATGGTCTCCCACTGGAAATGTAATAGCCTTGAGCGGTCTGAGGAACGGAAGACCTGATTTGTTTATCTTTGACATGGATAGTAAGCGTCTTCGCAATCTCACCAATGATACGCATTCTTATTTGCTGCCCTCCTGGTCAAAAGACGGAGGAAAAATAGCAGTTACAACTGACCGGGTGAGCAGGGAAACCGGGATGGTAGATGGAAAGTGGTTCCACAATTTGGCGGTGCATCATCTTTCGGAAAACAGATGGGAGGATCTGGATGTATTCCCCGGAGCAGATAATTTTAATCCCGTATTTGACAGAAAAGATCGCATTTGGTTTTTGTCTGACAGAGAGGGATATCGCGACATATACACCTATGATATGGCATCCGATTCCCTCTTTCAGCAAACCCGCATTCCCACGGGCGTTTCCGGCATCACATCTTTTGCACCGGCTTTGACAATTCCCAGAAGGGTGGACCGGGTTGTTTACAATGTTTTTGAAGGCGGTAAGTACAATTTGTACAACGGCCGAATGGATAATTTCTTAATGGATCCGGTAGAAAAAACGGATATTAATCAGGAAGGGGCCGGGCAATTACCACCGGTTGGTCGCCTGGCAATGTCCCTTTCGGATGGAGGATTGAGCACCATAGTTATTGATGATTTTCCCGATACCCTCCACTTCGAAGAAGTCCCATTTGATTCAAGATTTTCACTTATTGCCGCAAGCCAGTCGATGGGAGTTGGCGTTGGTGTGGGTGGTGGTACCTTTGGAAGTGGTGTAATGATGGGCGGCGGTGTTCAGTTGCTATTTTCCGATATTCTGGGAGATCATCAGCTTTTTACCACGCTTTTTCTAAATGGAGAAATATATGACATCGGATTGAGTGGAACTTATATAAATCGTGAAGGTCCGATTGCCTGGGGCGCCTCTCTCTCGCACGTCCCACATCGAACCGGATTTTCGTCCTTTGGATTTGAAGAGTTTCCGGGTACGGACATTGTCGTTCCGGTGGTTCGCACCGATATACTGAGAATTTTTGAACAGAGTGCTCAGGTTTTTGCTCACTATCCATTCAATAGAAGGACGCGGGTCGAAGGTTCGTTGGGTACCAGTTATCGTTTCTTCAGATTGGACAGGTACACTGATTATTACAACCAGGCCGGCACTGTATTCTTGGGAAGGGATCGGCAGCGGATTCCAGTGGAGAGCGATGTGGTTATCGGTGGTGCACAGATAAGAAAGACCTTCACTCACAATGTGGGTGGTGCACTGGTGGGTGATAATTCGTTTTTTGGCCTCACCGCACCGATGCAGGGATACCGCTACCGCTTGAGCTACGACAGATTTTTTGGAGGATACAGCTTTAATGCAGCGGTAGCAGATGGTCGAAGGTATTTCCGGGCTTCCCCGGTTACCATTGCATTCAGAGGATTTCACTATTCTCGTTTTGGTACAGATGCCAATGCCTATTTCCCCATATTCATTGGCCAGATGGGCTTGGTGCGTGGGTATGAAATCTCAGGTAGGGAGTTTCAGGAAGATTTTAACCTCACCGTCAATCAATTGGTTGGGTCCAAAGTGATACTGGGAAGTGCCGAGGTGCGCCTGCCATTTACCGGGCCGGAGAGATTGGCTTTGATTTCTTCGGGATTCCTGGCCTCGGACCTGAATGCCTTCTTCGATATCGGGGTGGCCTTTAACGACTACGACAACATCACTTTTGGCAGTGGTGAGGGTGGTGAGTCTGTTGTGCTGATGTCAGCGGGTTTGAGTCTGCGTATCAATTTATTTGGCGCCATGATCCTGGAGCCATATTACGCTCTCCCATTGAGAAGTGGAGGGTCGGTAAGATTTGGACTTAACTTCATTCCGGGTTGGTGATAAAATCCATTTAGGTTGATTACAATTCCGGAAAAATGGATCCGTCTGAGAAGTTTTCTACCAGCAGAATTGCCATGAGATAGACGAGGGAAAGTAGAATGAAACCAAATACCAAAAGTCGCACGGTAAGGTCCCATTGACCTACCCACTGTAGCTTGCTGGTAAAAGCATCGAATTTTTGCATTAGGGGAAAATCCGAAAGTCCATTGTCAACGCCGATTTTGATTTCCAGCTCATCCATTACTTCCCTGGCATCCGTTAACTGGGCTTTTTCAACCTCAATGATGGCGCCATTGTAGCCCATTGCGTAAACATCAGCAATTTGCAGGGTTTTTTCAAAATGGGTTCTGAAATTGATGCCACGGTTTTTAAATGCCAGTTTGATCATGGTCAGCTCGGAGCGGTCCATGGTCTCGTACAATCTGATGTAGTTTTCGTCATGAGGGTGGTCCATGATCTATTGAATCTCGTGTTTTCTAATGGAATCCCATCCCAGAGCTGCAGCACCCAGTATGGCTGTTTGTTGGTTCTTTAATTCGCTAATTCGCAGTGGTATTTTACCCTTGTGGTGTTTCATCAAATTTGCATCTAATGCCTTATTTGCCGGCTCCAACAGGAGTTCCCCGGCACTTATAAGTCCTCCCGAAAGAAAAATGGCCTCAGGGCTGAAGATTGCCGCTATATCTGCGAGGTGAATACCCAGTCTCTCACCGGTTAGTTTAAAAGCTCTAATGGCATCTTCACCGCCGGATTGTGCAATCTTGAAAACATCGTAGGGGGTTTCTACATCCGGTGGATTGGTGCATAGTTCTCTAAAGGTATTCACCAGGCCACTTGCGGATACATAAGTCTCTATACAGCCATATTTTCCGCATTTACAAGGTCTGCCATCCCTTTGAAAAACAGTGTGTCCAATTTCCCCCGCCAATCCGTCACTTCCATAGAGAATCGCTCCTCTGACATAAATCCCACTTCCCAAACCCGTGCCGACTGTGATTACAATGAAGTCATTCATTTTAGTTGCACCCCCAAAAAACTTTTCTCCAATGGCCGCGGCGTTTGCATCGTTGGTGAGAACCGGTTTGTGTCCCGTTATTTCGAGAAAAATTCCGGCAAAATCCACCTCCCTGTTTTTGGCAAAATTCAAGTTGGGAGCAAAGGAAATGGTTCCGCTAAAAAAACTGGCATTGGGAGCACCCAGCCCAACTGCCTGAATACCAGTATTTTCAAATCCTCCGGGTAGAACCTTGGTCAAAGACCGGGAGATTTCCTGTATTAAAATGGCGGGATCTTCGGATTCAGGAGTGGGTACCACTGCAGAGGCTGAAATGTTGCCACCTTGGTCAACAACTCCTATTTTAGAGGTTGTTCCACCGACATCAATTCCGATTACCACTTTATTTTTTTGCAATCTCATAGATTAATAAATGATGGGCTTGTTGGTAAGCACGTGGTAATCCCCAAAAATATCAATCAGAGATTCGTACAACTCCGGATTGTCCTTTTCAAGGTTTTCCGGGAACACAAAAAAGTGGTGGATCAAAAGGGCAGCATCATTTGCCGGAGGCATTCCAAAATACCGGCTAAGCTCATCATCGCCATAGGTGCCCAGCTTGAAAATCTCTTCCCTGTCAGGACATTTTTCTTTGACAATTCGCCCCTCCAGATGTTCATTTAGCCAGGCACATGCTGTTTCGTAAATGGCAACATTGAAGAAATGACTCCCCCGGTATCCCATGTGCAAATGCTCAATGGCATAGATGAAAACCCCATCCTCCAAATTGGTCTCTGAGACGTGTACTTCTTCCGAAAAATCAGGTGTAAGGAATGGATGGGGATAAAAAACCACCGTTTTGTACTTCTTACCCAGGTTGATTCCTGTCTGATAAGAAAATATCGCTGGATAAATGCAGGCAAGAGCTTTGATATCATCGGGTAGGTCATCACTGAGTTTGGCAAAAAAATCAGCCTTTAGCATGTATTTCTCCAATTCGTGCTCGTAATCTTTGCGCTGTTGGGGTGTCAGCCCTTTGTAATAAGGAATATAGGTGTAGAGAAAATTCCTTAGAGAAGGATCTGCAGACATCTTTCGCTTGCCTGCCCACCACTCGTTAATTTTTTGCTCTACCATGAGCACAGAGGTCGTCAATAGTACCAGAACAATGAAAATTGGGGGATAGTAGTCCCGATAGTAAAATATCATCAGGTAGAGCACTACGGCTGCAGCTATGATTATGGGAAACAAAATGATCCGTGAAAACATTTGTACTCAGTACTTTATTTGGTCCGCTATTTCTAACTCAAGTAGTTGTCGCTGTGGTATAGTGGCAGATTCTAATTTACCCATTTTGGTAAGCCCGAAATTTTGGTTTCTCCAGCTCATTCTTTAATGCTGCTGCAAATATCGCAATTATTACATTGCAACCAATAGAAGGCAAATAGAAGCCCACGGAAAAATATTTTTCGAAATAATTTTGGATTAGGTAATTTGTTATATCTTTGCGTCGCAAAATAAATCAGGTACCATAGCTCAGTTGGTAGAGCACAGGACTGAAAATCCTGGTGTCCCTGGTTCGATTCCAGGTGGTACCACAAGAGATCGGAAGAAATTCCGGTCTCTTTTTTTTTGCCCATGGTTCTGCATTGCCAACCATTTCGCTCGATATCCGGAATATGATTATCAGGAGTTCAAAAATTCATCGACGATACTTTCTGCTTCTTTAAGAGCATTGCTTAGGTCATCATTTATAAGCACTCTGTCAAAAGCACTTTCATAGCTCAATTCTTCCTTTAATTTGATAATCCTTTTTCTGAGTTGCTCGTTGGATTCCGAGCCGCGGTTCCTGAGTCGGTCCATTAAGATTTGGAGGCTGGGCGGTTTTATAAAAATAGCCATTGATTTCCCCTTAAACTCCTGCTTTAAATTCATAGCCCCTTGTACATCGATATCAAATAAGATGCTCTTGCCGCGGTCGGTGATTCGCCCAACTTCAGAATGGAGGGTTCCATAAAATTGGCCGGGATACACCTCCTGCCATTCGAGAAAGGCTTTTTCACCAATGAACTCGACAAATTTATCCTTGGTTAAAAAGTAGTAATCGCGGCCGTGTTTTTCACCAATTCTCTTAGGTCTCGTTGTAGCGGAGACTGAAAACTCGAGTTCCGGGAAATTCGACTTGAGGTGCTTGACAATGGTTGTTTTGCCCGCTCCGGAAGGGGCCGTGATAATGATCATTTTTCCACCTTTGTTGCCTTTTGCCATTGGCTCTTACAGGATATTGGCAGTTTGTTCCTTAATCTTTTCAAGGTCATCCTTCATTTCGACAACCTCTTTCTGGATTTCAGAGTCGTATGCTTTGGCTCCCAGCGTGTTTATTTCGCGCCCCATCTCCTGGGTGATAAAATTGAGCTTCCTACCCTTGCTAATTTCACTCCCTTTAATCTCCTTCAGTAGGTATTCGCAGTGCTGGACCAGTCTGAGGATCTCCTCTGAAAAGTCGAGCTTCTCCAGGTAGTATATGATTTCGAGTTCCATTCTGTTTGGGTCGGCGGACACATCCCTTGCTATTTTTTCAAAGTTGTGCTTGTACCTTTGACGAATTCGATCAATTCTATCGGTATCCATCGATTGCACCACATTGACCCGCTTCAAAATGTTGTTGGTGTATTCCACAAGCGCATCGAACATGGGTGCTCCTTCCTCCGTTCTGTAATTCTTGTGAATTTGTAGGACATCTCTGACTGCGGCCTCCAATTTTTCCCAGTCGGTATCGGTTAGTTCTTGCTGTGCCGGTTTAAAGACACTGGGTAGCTTCATGGCAGCCTGGAGCACGTCACCATTGAGCTGTAGTTCATTGTTTATGTCGGATAATTGTTTGCAGCAATCTTTTAAAAGATTTTTATCAAGAATGTAGTCACCCTCCTCCGAATTGTTGCCTGTGGTAATATTCAGGTCAATTTTGCCCTTAATCACATAGTCTTGAACAAGTTTGCGCAATTCCAACTCTTTGTGACGGAGCTCGTCCGGGAGTTTGGTTCGGAATTCAATACCTTTGCTATTTAGAGATCGTAATTCAATCAGGTAGTTTTTACCGTTGAGGTCCACCTCTTTTTTCCCAAAACCGGTCATTGACAGGATCATGGTAGAAATTTTTCGTTAGTTTTTGCTTGTCCGGAGGATTTAAATCCGGGGAGCTTGAAATAAGCGGCAAATTTATAACTTAGCGGGCAGTGGAACTATTTGATTCTGAAAAAATTGTGAATATTTTTGTATATTGCTAAAATTTGCGAAATTTGCTGCGCTTTTTGTGCAAGCAAATTTATAATTAACTATAAATCAAAGATTAAGGATGAGAAAAGCTGATTTAGTTGCCAACATTTCGGAGAAAACCGGAGTTCCTAAGGTAGATGTGCTCGTATCACTCGAGACTTTTTTTCAAGAGGTAAAAGATACGCTGGCCGATGGAGAAAATGTTTATATTAGAGGATTTGGGTCTTTTATTGTGAAAAAGCGAGCCAAGAAAATTGGTCGTCACATCAAGAAGAATAAAGCAATAGAAATACCCGAACACTATATACCTGCCTTTAAACCGGCGAAAATTTTTGTCGAGCAGGTGAAAGAAAATGTTAATGAACTACCCGCAAAGTAATTTATGAATAAAAGTCGTCTGATATTTGTTTCCATTTCCATCTTCGCCGTATTGACCTTGTATTTCGGCTGTGATACAAAATCACCGGAGTTACAAGAAGCAGAGCGGCTGCGAGCAATGGAATTTCAACCAACTGATTTTGTCAATATTAAGAGATCGGCAATGCCAAACCTGTCATCAGAAAGGAGGAATGTGATTGAGTCCCTGGATTACGCACTCGATCAGGCTGATAGTGAAAGCGAAAAGATCCAGTATCATAAGGATTTGTCCAGGCGGTGGATGCAATTCGGATATCCTGCACTCGCGGGTTATCACGCCGAACTTGTCGCTCAAATGGTAATGACTGGCGAGGCCTGGTCCATAGCCGGATCTACCTATAATATATGCTTGCAGCGAGCTGAATCTGAACGCCAGCGAACGCTATGTGGTAACCGGTCAATTGCCAGCTTTGAAAATGCGGTATCTCTGGAGCCCAATAACCTGGATTACAGGGTAAACCTTGCAGTCACTTTGGCCGATCATCCCCCGGAGAACAATCCGATGGTGGGTGTGACGCAATTGATTGAAATCAATCGACAAAATCCGGAGTATGTGCCTGCACTCTTTAATCTCGGTCGATTGGCAATCCAAACAGGACAATATCAACGCGCACTCGAAAGGCTTTCCAGAGCATATGAGCTCGAGCCCGACAATCAAAGGGTCATTTGCCTGCTTCCGGTTGTTTATGATGCCCTGGGCGATGAAGCCAATGCGCGGTCTTTCAGCGAACTTTGCGAACGATAGATAAAAATATTTTTTAACACTAAAATACGTGAATATGCCATCAGGTAAGAAGAGGAAGAGACATAAGATCTCGACCCACAAGAGGAAAAAGAGGTTGAGGAAAAACCGACACAAGAAGAAAAAATAATTTTCCTGCAAACCAGGTCAGACCCAAGTTCCGGGTCTTACAGTTAGTTTGCTCGCCACTGAGTAGATTGCTTAGGATGATCTTGGACCGCGGTCTGTCCGGTTTTGCAGTGGGAAGATTTAACGAGAGGAAGATGCCCCGGAGACCGTTAATTTTTCCCATCTGTGATGTAAGTGGTTTGAACCAATCCCATTAACAATTGCTCGAAAAAACATATCCGGTACAGCCGGAATTTAATCTTAAACCACTTGCTTAACGAAAGGTTACTTTTGTATCAGGCCGTATGGATACGCGATATTTTTCTCTTGAACATGCGTAGTCTAATTGCATCGGAATGATATTTGTCTGAATTTCTCCTGGTATATGAACATGTCTGATCTGGTTGCCCGAGCAGCATACAACTCCCGGGCTAATCAGATATGACACAAACTAATACGTAAAATCGTGGAGAAAGAACTAATAATAAATTCTACACCCACCAACGTGGAAATAGCGCTGTTGGAAAACAGTAAGCTCGTGGAATTGCATAAAGAAAAAACCAACCAGCGGTTTATAGTTGGGGATATATATCTTGGGTACATTAAAAAACTGATGCCGGGACTCAATGCAGCTTTTGTTGAGATCGGGCATAAAAAGGATGCTTTCCTGCACTACACGGATCTCGGTCCCAACGTGCGCTCATTGATCAAATTCACAAAGGATTCAATCGCCAACAGGCAGCATACTCAAATGCTCGATAATTTTGAGATGCAGGACCCTATCCACAAGTCGGGAAAGATCAACCAGGTATTCAATAAAAAGCAAC
This sequence comes from Saprospirales bacterium, assembly GCA_007695035.1. Taxonomy (GTDB): domain Bacteria; phylum Bacteroidota; class Bacteroidia; order Chitinophagales; family Saprospiraceae; genus PWJY01. The sequence goes on from REEO01000009.1 coordinate 168,172, forward strand.
CGGTCCTCGTCCAGGTACTCAAAGAACCCATATCTACCAAAGGTCCGAGACTGAGTTGTGAAATTACCATCCCAGGTAGAAATCTTGTGCTCAGCCCTTTTAATGACGTAATTGCCATTTCTAAAAAGATATCCAATTCGGATGAAAAGAAGCGATTGCAATTGCTTGTGGAGAGCATCAAACCCAAAAGTTTTGGGGTCATAGTGCGAACTGCGGCCGAGGGCAAGAAAGTGAGCGACTTGCACGAGGAACTCAACCAACTGTTGGAAAAATGGGGTAGTGTCCGCTCTCAATTGGTCAATTCCAACCCACCGGTCAAGATTTTGAGCGAGTTGGATAAAACCACCAGTATTTTAAGGGACATGCTTACGGACGATTTCAACCGGATCGTTATCGACGATAAGGATCTTTACAGTAATGTAAAGGGGTATCTCAATTCGGTTGCTCCCGGCAAGGCAAATATTCTCTCCTACTACCGGGGCAGAACACCCATTTTTGATAAATACGGCGTAACCCGTCAGATTAAAACTTCTTTTGGAAAGACTTCTACTATGGGAAGTGGGGCTTATCTCGTGATCGAGCACACCGAGGCCATGCATGTGATCGACGTCAATAGCGGACCGAAATCGGTAAAGCGGGACCAGGAAGAGGCTGCCTTTTCGGTAAATATGGAATCCGCGGAAGAAATAGCACGCCAACTCAGATTGAGAGACCTCGGTGGACTCATCATTGTGGATTACATCGATATGCGCAACAATGAGAACAAGCACAAGTTGTACAAAGCCATGCGGGATTACATGAAGAATGATTCTGCTCAGCACACCGTGCTGCCGCTGAGTAAATTCGGCCTGATGCAAATAACACGTGAGCGCGTGCGGCCTGCGGTAAAAATCGATACCTCGGAAAAGTGCCCGTCCTGCGATGGAAGTGGAAAGATCAACTCCTCAGTCGAAATCCTGGTGGAGATCGAACGCGACCTGGACTTTATTATCAAATCCAAGTCTCATAAATCCATCACCCTGGTAGTGCATCCATTTATTGCAGCTTACTTGAAAAAAGGGTTCCCCAATAAGCAACACAGGTGGTACCTCAAGTACAAAAAGTGGATCAGGGTAAAACACGATACAGATCTGCAACTGATGGACTACCGCTTTTTCGATGCCTCGGAAGATGAGATCAGATTGAGTTAATCCCGCTATTTGCTGTTCACTGAATTCATAGCATGCTGGATTCCAATGGTGGTAAATAGCAGACAACCATCGGCCGCTTTTTTTATAGCCGGATTTATTTGCTCCAGCTCCTCTGACGTCCATCTGCCCAAAACGTATCTCACCTGCTCTCCTGAGTGAAAGTTTCTTCCAATTCCGATACGCAGTCGCGGATAGGAGAAGGTGCCTAGCATTTGCTGAATGCTTTTCAGCCCATTGTGGCCTCCGTCTGATCCCTTTGGCTTAAGCTTGATGGTGCCGGGTTCCAAATTGACATCATCGAGAATTACGAGGGTTCGCTCAACAGGAATTTTGAGCTTGGTCATCCAGTGCCGGATTGCCTTTCCACTTCGATTCATGTAGGTGGTGGGCTTTAGCAGGTAGATGGAACGACCCTTGTACTTCATTTCGCCAAGGAACCCCAGCGAACTGTCTTTCATTTCCACGCCAAATTGCTCACAGAGGTGGTCTATCACATCAAATCCTATATTGTGCCTTGTCCCGTCGTAGTCAGGCCCCATATTCCCCAACCCTGTTATCAGGTATTTCATCAAATGGTATTTTCAATGTTTTATGCCTCGATGGTCGCAAAGGTAGTTTTTTCTATAGTTTGCCGTCTAATCAATCTCAATCATCCTGCAATATTAATCCTGCTTGAATCAATTTACCCGATAAGGTGTTCCAAATCTAAAGCCAATAATATGGGGAAATTGTTTTTTCCGGCTAAGCCTGCTCCGGACGAGTACGATGAGTACTACAAAAATTACATTGATCGAATGGGAGATAGTAACCCCTTAAAGTGTCTGAATAGTGATTTTATTGAGCAAATCGAACTTTTGGACCACAGCCCTGGACTTGATTTAGATTATGCTTACGACCATGGAAAATGGACCCTGCGTCAACTGATTGTTCACTTGGTTGATTGCGAGCGGGTTATGTCCTGGAGATTGTTGGCAGCAGCGCGAAACGACCCCAACTCCTATCCCGGTTACGACTACGAATGGTATGCCAAAAATACCATCGATGATGCGAGAAAGTGGGTGGAATTGCGCGGAGAGTGGAAGTCGGTGAGAAAGGCCGTTGTCGCATTTACTGAAACTTTAGACGAGGAGCAGTGGAGGCAATTTTGCACAATCGATGGAAAAAAATTATCCGCCAGAGCGATTCTCTACATAATAACCGGGCATGTCAGAACACATTTTGTCACCATCCAAAATAAGTATCTTCCCTGAGCTGCGTTCAAAAACTGGCAAATCAATTTAGGACGGGATAAAATTAGGTATCCATTTTCAATGGACCTCTTTTTGTTGGTCTTCAGGAAGTATTTTATAGCAATTCAATAACTTTGCATAGGCAAATTTGCTTATCAAAGGGACTTGTTGCTTGCAGTGTGAAATTGTGGAACCCTTTTTGCAGTGAATTTGTAGTTTTTTCAATAGGGATAAGTTACGGTAATAAGCATATGATCAAATTTTATAAAACTATCTTCCAGGGCAGACTGGATTTTGGTTCTCGGGCCACCTATGACAAGGTGTTTAAAATGGCGATTCACCGCCTCGAAACATACTACAAGAACGAGACATTCCTAACCGAGGAACACTTCAATGAAGAGAATTTCTCTATCGAAGTACCCAGGACAGTCACCCAGTTATCTGAAAAATTTTACCGCAATTCTGTGGATTTGGTGCAGTATTTGGCCCAGTTCGCAGTTTCCGGAAAGCTGGGGTGTTGGATGGTGGAAAACAACGTTGTTCTGGATTGCCATATAGTTGAGCCCGAGAGCGATAAAGTGGTGGTTCAGAGTTTTCAAAAAGGTAAAAAATTGAGCACACTCGAAGGCAAGGAAAAAGATGCCATGAAAATGCTCAACAAGGTAATCAACAAGTACGATAAGCACTCCCAGGCTTACGAGCGCAGAGGCCATGTGAATATGATGCTCCGACACTACGACGACGCCGATTACGACTACAGCAAAGCCATCAGACTTGACCCCGAAAATGCCGATGCACTCGTGGGCAGGGGACGTCTTTATATGATGAGAAAAGAGTGGGAAAAGGCCATCTCAGATCTGGATCAGGCTACCAAAAAATCCCTCGCTCTCCAGGAGGTTTACTGGATAGCCAGGCGCCTTAAAGCAACCTGTCATATCAATTTAAAACAGTATAAAGAAGCGGAGTTTGACCTCCGCCTTTTCACCAGGAGAAAGTTCGATGAAAAAGACATCAACTTTTTGTGGAGAATGCACTGTCTGTTCCAGTACGGCCAGGTTTTGATGGAGCTGGGCGAGTATGAAAAAGCTATTGATGCCATCAACGAATCCCTCAAATTAAAAGAAGGACATGGTACTGTGCCAAAAGCAGATCAATTGCTGAAACGCGGTATTGCGAAGCAAAAAAGCGGCTCGAGTGGGTATTTGTCCGATTGGAAGGAGGCCGCTGAACTGGGCTCTACCGGGGCAGAGGAACTCTTGCAAAAAAAGTAATTTCGCAGTTAAAAGTACAAAGATCATAAAGTACAAAATCCTTAAATGACACGTATAAGGTTAATATCTGTAGATACGCACGGCCGTGCTTATCATACACCAAATCAACCGAAAACCCTAACTGCAGAAACACACGGATGTACGTATTATCTACCCCACATAAATTTTACCACCCATTTTCAGAATAATTATTGGTAGTTAGATGAATGCCAACAGCGGTACCTGGGTAATTCAAATTGGGGTGAATAGTCCACAATACTTTGAGTGGTAATGGTATTAAAAGCAATACAACCCACAATTACTCTAAAAATAACTCACATTGCTAAAAATACGGCAGTCCCGGCAACTGTTTTATCTTGTATGCTTAATACCATTAAAATTTTCTTTGCCGCATTTCTCATTGCGGTTCCAACCTTAATAGTCGCTCAGGATGATCCCGAACTCAACAGGCGGGCAGAGAGATCATTTAATGAGGGCAGAGACTATTTCGCCCATGGCATGTTTGAAAGGGCAATTGAACAGATGCAGCGCGTTCTCAACAGAAATCCGGATCACCTGCCCTCACTTTACTTTTATGGTGTATCTAATTTTGAGCTGGCCAGATATGAAGAGGCTCTGGAGGCTTTTACAGCAATCACGGACCAGGAGGAATTCGACCCCATGTTTAATGACTCCTGGCTCTTGAAGGGTAGATGTTTTTTGCATCTCGGAAAACCCGGGATGGCCATCGAACCCCTTGAGAAATTTCAGGAGATAGCATCGGGAAGCAGATGGGAATCAACTGCCGTAGAATGGCTGTCAAATGCGCGTTTTATTAATCAAGCCATCCACGAACCTGTGGATTTTGAACCCAGGCAGGTCGAACTGCCAGTGGAAGACCACCAGTCCATTTATTTACCGGTGAAATCTCTGGATGGGGAGCGGTTGGTTTATACAGTGAGGGAACGGGGCACAGAGTACATCGTTTCTTCTGCAAAAACAGAAGATGGCTGGAGTACCCCGATGCGATATTCTTTTCTAGAGCAATATCCACACAATGCCGCTCCCAGTATTTCCCCGGACGGCAATATCATGTTGCTCACCATTTGTAATCACCGCGATAATATCGGTGGTTGCGATCTTTATTTGGCGGTCAGAAGTGAGAGTACCGGTGAATGGAGAGGGCCATACAATCTCGGCGAACAGGTCAATAGCAGGGGATGGGACAGTCAACCGGCTTTTGGACCGGATGGCCGCACCTTTTACTTTGCCAGCGACCGGCCCGGTGGAGAGGGTGGTCGAGATATTTGGTATAGCCGGATATTGTCCGGTGGTAATTTTGCGACACCCGTGAACGCAGGACCGAAAATTAACAGCCCTGGCAATGAGGCTTCCCCTTTCCTTCACAAGGACGGCAGGACCCTGTTTTTCAAATCCAATGGGCATCCCGGAATGGGTGATTACGATATTTTTGTGGCCCGCAAAGACGATGACGGCAAATGGGAACCCCCTGTCAACCTCGGGTATCCCATTAATACCATGGCCCACGATGGAGCCATTTTTGTCGATTCTGACGGATTGACAGCCTACATGGCCAGTGACCGCTTTCAACCACCTGAAAAGCGGGGCATTTACCGCATATTCAGTTTTAGCCTGCCTGATTACGCACAGGCCAGCCCGGTAACCTACATTCAGGCTAAGGTTTTTGACGCGCTGTCTGGTAAGCCCCTCAAGGCAAATGCTCGAATTGTTAATCTCACAAAAAATGAGACGGTTTACAACCACATCCTCGGCTCTGCAGGGACCATGTTCGCTGTGCTTACCACCGAGGCCGACTACTCACTGAATGTACACAAAAAAGGATATGAATTTGTGTCTCGCAGAATATCTGTGGAGGGGAAAGCAACAGCAGAGGACCCCTTTGTGATTAATATCCCCCTGAAGCCCCTTCCGGAGGAGCACGACACAGTTGAAAACTCCATCGTTTTGGAAAATGTCCTCTTCGAATTTGGATCGCATCGCCTGGACACTTCATCCTTTTCTGAACTGGACCGGTTGGTGGAGTATCTGGATGCTCAGGAAGAAGTAAAGGTAGAAATCCACGGACACACAGACAATATTGGAGACCCCGACGACAATCTCACGCTATCAGAAAAAAGAGCGGAGTCAGTAGTGGAGTATCTTATTGAAAAAGGAATAGATCCAGAGCGTATATCTTCCCGGGGATTTGGCGAGTCAAAACCAATTGCTGACAACGAAACTGAAGAAGGCAGGGCGCTCAATCGAAGGACTGAAATGGTGGTGGTCAGGGACAATAAGGAGGATTGAGCTGATTCTTTTTCGCCCAAACAAAGCTGTAATTTGCGTGTCGTTGGCCAAAATAGGTATTTTCACAACTTTCGTCACTTTGGACTTTTAATATCTCCCAATTGACCCAACTTCTATTAGCTTTGCAAAAAATATTTCAAGTTGGGTAAGAGAAAGAAAATTTTCCCGTCGGTATTGATTACCGACATTGCTGATAAGGGACTTGCACTTGGAAGGGCCGATTCCGGAGAGGTGGTGTTGGTCCAGGGGGCAGTACCCGGAGACAGGGTAAAGGTGCTGAGTAAGCGCAAGAAAAAAAGCGTGGCATTCGGTTTTGTCACTGAGTTATTGGAGCCGTCACCTGATCGCGTGGAGCCGGTCTGTGAGCACTTTTTTGACTGCGGGGGTTGCAAGTGGCAAAATCTGGTCTACGAAAAGCAGCTTTTTCTCAAAAACAAGACGGTCATAAATGCCATCGAGCGAATCGCTAAATGTCGCCCTGAGACCATTGGTGAACCCATCCCCGCACCTGCCACTACTTTTTTCCGAAATAAACTGGAGTTCTCCTTTTCAAACAAGCGCTGGTTGAATCTGGAAGAAGTCAAGGAGGATCGTAAAATTGAGCGGGGGAATGCTCTGGGGTTTCACAGACCAGGTTCTTTTGACAAAATAGTAGATGTCGAAAAATGCCACCTGCAACCGGCCCCCTCCAATCAAGTCAGAAATTTTGTCAGAGATTTTGCGATAAAAAACAATCTGGAGTTTTTTGACATAAGGGAAAAAACGGGATTGCTGAGAACCCTGGTGGTCAGAACCGGACCCGCCGGACAATTGATGGTCATTGTGGCTTTTGCGGAGAGGAATGAAGAGCAGATTGAACTGGTGCTGGATGCCATTGTCGGAGAATTTTCGGACATCACCTCCCTTTATTACGTCATTAATGAAAAGGCCAACGACAGCTTGCTGGACTTGCCGATGCAACTCTACCACGGCTCCGAATTTCTCGAAGAGCAGTTACTGGATGTGAAATTTAGATTGGGCCCGAAATCCTTTTTTCAGACCAACCCGGCCCAGGCTGAAAAACTCTTTGAAATTGCACTTGAGTACGCTGAAATTGACGGTGACTCGCTGGTTTATGACCTCTATTGTGGGATTGGAAGTATCAGTTTACCAGCCGCTCGCAGGACTAAAAAAGTGGTTGGAATAGAATCTGTGCCGGAGGCCATCGAAGACGCCCGTATCAATGCCGAACTCAACGGCATAGAAAATGTCTCCTTTTTCACCGGGGAGGTTGAAAAACTATTGGATACATACTTTTTTGAAAAGGAGGGACATCCGGATGTGATTATTGTTGACCCTCCGAGGGCAGGCCTACATCCCGCTGTGGTAGATGCCATTTTGCAAACATCGGTGGAGAAAATGGTTTACGTCAGTTGCAATCCTGCTACGCAAGCCCGCGATATCGGACTTTTGAAAAAAAATTACGAACTGGTCAATCTGCGTACCGTGGATATGTTTCCCCACACGAGTCATATTGAAACAGTGGCTCTGTTGAAGAAGCGCTCCACACAATCATAGAAAGTGCACCTTTTTACCTACATTTGCAACAAATGCAATTTCCCAGATGAAGAGGTCTGACAAATCAACCAATGGTGAACAACCCTCCAATGTCGAATTGTTCATGGCACTAAGGGAGGAAGTGAAACCCTATATTCCTCTTTTGAGCAAAGCTTCAGATGAGATTATCAAAAGCGAAGTATCCAGGTATCCCATTTTTGCACTTTCCAAAGAGGACATACCATTTGGGGTCAAGTTGGTAGTGAGGGGTGGCCGCTCAGGACCCTGGAATGTCAATGCGAGTATGCTGGAGGAATTTGTGGGCCGCAAACTCATAATGGAGGAAAATGCAGCCGATTTCATATCTACATACAAAGACCCGCGCACTTACCTTTGTTTGTTTGTGCTGAGTGAGCTCGGAGCACAGTTTATTTTCATTCCGCGGAAGTTGCACGACTAAAAGAACCATTTCCAACACTAAAAAACAGCAGCAATGAAAGGAATTATTTTAGCAGGTGGACTCGGTACAAGGCTCTATCCGTTGACGCTTGCAGTGAGCAAGCAAATGATGCCTGTTTACGATAAACCGATGATCTACTACCCGCTCTCTACGCTCATTTACGCTGGAATTAGGGAGATTTTGATAATCTCCACTCCACACGATTTGCCACATTTTCAAAGGCTTTTGGGAGACGGATCTGAGATCGGTTGCAACTTTTCCTATGAAGAACAAGCTGAACCCAAAGGACTGGCCCAGGCTTTTGTAATTGGAGAGGAGTTTATAGGAGACGATTCTGTCGCACTCATTTTGGGGGACAATATTTTTTATGGAAACGGGGTGCCTGAGTTGTTGCGTGAGTGTGCAAATCCGGAAGGAGGCTATGTGTTTGCCTACCGAGTTTCCGACCCCGAAAGATACGGTGTGGTTGAATTTGATGATCAATTCAAGGCCATTTCAATAGAGGAGAAGCCCGAAAAGCCCAAGTCTGATTTCGCCGTGCCCGGATTGTACTTTTACGACAACAAAGTTATTGATATTGCTAAAAATTTGGAACCCAGTAAGCGCGGAGAATATGAGATCACTGATGTCAATAAACACTATCTGAAAAATGGACGCCTTAAAGTTGGTGTGCTGGGAAGGGGAGTTGCCTGGTTAGATACCGGCACCCATGAATCCCTGATGCAGGCCGGGCAGTTTATTCAGGTCATCGAAAAGAGACAAGGATTGAAAATCGGTTGCATCGAAGAAGCTGCCTGGGAAATGAAGTTTATTGATGATGGACAACTCGCAAGGCTTGGAAAAAAGTACGAGAAAAGCGGCTATGGGGTTTACCTCATGTCACTGTTAAAGAACTGGGAGTGATTTTCTGTCTCAGGATGGTTTAAACATGCCCGCATCCCGGGATGGGTTTCGCCCCTCAAGACCCTCTATGATAAGTTGAGGAAAGTTTTCGGGACTGCATCCAAAGACCGGAATGTCAAGTCCTGTTATAAGACCCGCTAACTCCCGGTTGTAATCGGGCTGCCCATCGTCGTCCAGGGCCGTCAGGCAAATACACCTGGTCCCTCTGCTTTTATGATATTCCAATTCTGAAACCACCCTTGATGGAGTGTAAAGGTCGTAGAGGTCACTGATGAGAAAAAGCAGAGACTCCGCGGGATTATCCATTGTGCCCCGGGCGTATTTCAGTGCCATCGGAATATCTGTTCCGCCACCCAACTCCAATCCAAAAATCAGTTCAACCGGGTCATCAAGCTCATCTGTGAGGTCGGCAATCCTGGTATCAAACAGCACCAAATGGGTTTTCAAACTCGGTAGCCGGGCGAGAATCCCTGCATAAATTCCCGCATAGACCAGCGAATCGCACATTGAGGCACTGGAATCCACCAAAATGGTGATTTGTTTGAAACGCTTGCGGTTTCTCTCAAATGAGTAAATTTTTTCAGGGATGATCTTTCCGGTTTCCGGATTGTAATGTCTTAGGTTCATCAATAGGGTTTTCCGCCAGTCAAGGTCGGAAGCTGTGGGCATTTTTCGGCTTGAGCGGTGGGTGAGGTAGCCCAGGATGGCTTTTTCTGCTTTAGGTTGCAGCTTCTCTTCTATTTTCCGAACTATTCGCTCAATCAATTCACGGGCTGCATCTTTGGTTTTTTCGGGCAAAGACCCCTTTAATGCGAGAATACTGGACACCAATTTGATGTCGGGCTCTATCTGATCAGCGATCTCTTTTTCGGTTAGTAATTCCACCAATCCCAGTCGCTCGATGGCATCCAATTGTATCATACTGACGACTCGTGTTGGAAAGTAGCGCCTCACGTCCTCTAACCATGTATGGACCCTGGGGTAAGCTGTTCCCAATCCTGCTTTTCTTCGACTTTTTCCTCCGTAAACGCACTCAAGCGCCTGGTCCACTTTTTTTTCGCGTTTATCCAGATCCACCGAATTGCCTGGGTCTGCATCTTGTCCTAGAATAAGCCTCCACCTGTTTGCCGGGTGATTGTGGTCAGTTTCGGTCATATGGGGCATTGATTATTTTGAGACCAAGTTCGCGATCCAGAGTAAGATTATGGCCCCAAAAGCTGCAGTTATAAGGGAAGGGACAAATCCTTCCCCCGCCTGAAATCCCAACAGCGATATGACCCAGCCACCAATAACCCCGCCGATAATCCCAATCAGGATGTTGATTAGTAAGCCGGACCCACGACCTTTGTACAATACCGAAGCTATCCAGCCTGCAAGTGCTCCGATGAGAATGAAATACAAAAAACCCATATCGATATTTTTAATTACTCAGGTAAAGATACTAAAAATTAGCCAGAATGCGGGCGGCCTCCTCTGGATTGCCCCCGGCCAGGGACCTTTTAGCCAGCAGGTGGATGCTTTGGATCCTGTAAGGCCCTTCCGCCGCATCAATTCTTTTCAACAACTCACCGCTTATTTTCTCTCTCGCTTCCGCTTTGTCCGGCCATTTTTCCAGACCCGCTAGTAAACCCAGTTCATTTCCGGTCAGATTCGGGCTGTGTTTTACGTGGTCGGGGAGTTGGTCAAATCCGATGGAGAGGCGTGTGACGGGTTGAACTATGGTGTGAATGGCATCGCCACTGGCTCTGGTGTAATAAGCCCGGCCCATTCTCCCCATTAGGTCTATTTTGTGCGGATTGATTCGGTTGTCGTCCACCACATTTTCATCAAGGTGTACCCTCAGAACCCTGCAAATTATCAAGTGGCCAGCGCCACCGTGTTTTCCCAGTGTCTTAATTTCTTCCATACGACACTCCAAATGTGCAGGAGATTCTTTGACCCTGGGAGGTGCAACCAGGTCGGAGGGAACTGGCGTAAGACCCGATTTTTCAAACTCATTGACCCCTCTCGGAAATTGTATGGAACTCACCGCCATTTGACGGACTATGGAATGTGAAACAGCATTGATCACTGCCTCTCCGGTTTTTTCTATATTGTGCAGGGTGTCTTTTGTGGTGTTGTCCAGCACCCTCCTGTTGGATGAAAAAACAACGATGGGAGGATTGGAGCTGAAAGCATTGAAAAAGCTGTAGGGCGCCAGATTGGGGACACCATTTTCATCCACCGTGCTGACAAAAGCAATGGGCCTGGGCGCTACGATGCCCAGTAAAAATTGGTGCAGGTCTTTGGTTTTCGTCTCTTCGGGATTGATCGTTATCATCTGGTATTGTTTTATCTGCAAATGTATCTAAAAAGTTTATTATCAAAGGATCTGGCAAAACCCTTACCTTTGCAAACATTTGGTAAAATGGGCGGTTTAGTTCATTTGAAACTATTCATTTTACGCGCATGAACATCAGAAAACCGGCCGGTAAAATTGGCCTTTGTTTCTGTCGCCTCAGATGAAATAGATTGTAAGCGATTGCAATTGGGATCGTTAAAAAACGGTTAGTAATTGCAATTCAATTCCGGACTTTGGACCCTAGCGAAAAAAGTGGCGACACACTTTAGCGCGTCTTTGAAGCAGATTTAAACCCCGGGGTTGCGGTTTGAAAATATTGGTTAAACAATTAATTGAATATACCATGGTAAAAAATATAGTATCCGTTGCTGTAATCCTGCTGTTGGGGGTCATGGTTTGGTACTGGTACGGCAGGACCGAACTGGTTTTTGGAGATGAGATGCCTGATGTGACTTTGAGCGGACAGGGTTACGAATTAGATTTGATCGATCTCAAGGGCAACTATCTCCTGGTTTACTTTTGGGGCAGCTGGTGTGGACCTTGCAGACAAAAGAATCCAAAACTCGCGGAATTTTACAACGACATAAAAACCGGCTCAGACTACCCCTGGGTAGATGATTTTGAAGTGATTTCCATAGCACTGGAGACCACAGGTGAGGCATGGATAAGAATTGGGGAGCAAGCGGGTTTCTCCTGGCCTTACCAATTCGTAGAGCCCAGATTTGGCAATCACCCAGCTTACTATGGATTTGGGGTCAATAGCATCCCAACTTCTTTTTTGATCAACAGGGAAGGAATGATTGTTGGCGCCAATCCAAGTCTCCGTAATATACCACGCATGATTGAGCGACTGGAAAACAACTGACAATATGACCACTTTTGCGGTGTGGCAAAGAAATTGATGAATAACCGGTCAAAAAGTATTTGTATGGCAAAAAAGAAGAGGGAACAAGATCAGCCCGAAGAAAATCACCAGTCAGAGAACATTCAAAATGGCAATGGTGCCGAAAAAATTGGTGAGACTAAAGAAAGCGGGTCAGGCACTTCCGGAGAAAATATTAAAGCCGATGTCGAGCAGCTAAAAGAGGAAGTGGAGCAGCTGAAGCAGGATTTAGAAGAAAAAGACGATAAACACCTTCGACTGCTGGCCGAGTTTGACAATTATCGCCGTCGGAGCAGTAGGGAAAATCTCGAATTGAGAAAAACAGCTTCGGAGGACATTTTGGCAGACCTACTGCCGGTTTTAGATGATTTTGACAGGGCCCTCAAAGTGATTGATGAAAAGGGGAAAGATGATTCTGTGGCTGAGGGTGTCAAATTGGTGCATTCCAAGTTGATCAAAACGCTAAAGGCCAGAGGTTTGGCTGAAATGGACACTGAAAATGCGGAGTTTGACCCGGATTATCACGAAGCTCTTACAGAAGTGCCCGCCCCTGATAAAAAGATGAAAGGGAAAATCGTGGATACCATTGAGAAGGGATATATGTTAAACGACAAGATAATTAGATTTGCGAAAGTGGTTGTAGGTAAATAATGACCACAGAAAAATGATTCATGGCTAAAAGAGACTATTACGATATACTGGGTGTGAGTAAGGATGCAGATGCGGATGCGATAAAAAAGGCCTACCGTAAAGTGGCCATTAAATACCATCCCGATAAAAACCCGGACGATAAAGAAGCGGAGGAGAAATTTAAGGAGGCTGCTGAAGCTTACGAGGTACTGCGTGACCCCCAGAAAAAAGCCAGATACGACCGCTATGGACACGCCGGCGTGGATCCCAATGCCAACTTTGGCAGGGGTGGCGCCAGAGGTCACGGAGGGATGACTATGGAGGACATTTTTGAGCAATTTGGGGATGTCTTTGGAGAGGGTGGAAGTCCATTTGAATCTTTTTTCCGCGGCGGAAGAGGTGGAAGGGCGCAGAGAGCCGGTGGTAAAAGAGGTAGCAATCTCCGTGTTAAAGTATCCCTTTCACTGGAAGAAGTAGCAAAGGGCGTTACAAAAAAAATAAGGGTCAAAAAGCAATTGACCTGCGATCAATGCAATGGAAGTGGTGCCAAGGATAGCAGTTCCAAAAAGGGCTGTACCACTTGCGGTGGTTCGGGCTATGTGCGACAGGTCCGAAATACTTTTTTGGGTCAAATGGCCACCACGGCAGTTTGCCCGGCTTGTAATGGTCGTGGGGAAGTGACCACAGCCAAGTGTTCTAAATGTCGGGGTGAAGGCAGGGTGTTCGGTCAGGAAACTATCTCAATAGATATTCCCGCCGGTGTAGAACAGGATATGCAACTCAATATGAGAGGAAAGGGGAATGCCGGAATGAACGGTGGTCCTGCCGGTGACCTGCTCATCCACATCGAAGAAAAACCACACGATTTCTTTAAGCGGGATGGAAAGAACTTACTCTATGACCTTTATCTGAATTTTGCCGATGCTGCATTGGGTACCTCTGTGGAAGTACCGACGCTGGACGGCAGGGTCAAAGTGAAAATACCCGCCGGAACTCAAGCGGGTAAAGTTTTTCGTCTAAAAGGCAAGGGGCTACCTTCGGTCCAAAACTACGGTACCGGGGACCAACTCATCTATGTGAATATTTGGACGCCAAAAAAACTTACCGACGAGGAGCGAAAAATACTGGAGAAGCTCAAAGATATGCCCAATTTTTCACCCAATCCGGGCAAGTCCGAGAAAGGATTTTTTGAAAAGATGAAAGACATGTTCTCCTAATGACCGGCAATCAACTCAATGTAACTTATCCGCTCCTGGCTTTTCTGCTGGCTGCCGTTCTACTATCATCCTGTGGCGAACGAGCCAAGTTTAGCAATTCAGTAGAATTTCCCGAGGGTATTTGGAACTACGAAGATAAGTTTGAAAATGTGTTTGAGGTTCCCGATACCAGTGGTCGGTTCAATCTGGTACTCGATATAAATCACAGCCGCGAATACGCTTTTCAGAATGTTTACATGAATATCCATACCTATTTTCCCGACGATACGGTTGTGACCGATATGCTCTCCATTGATTTTGCCGAACCCTCAGGGGCCTGGCACGGAAACTGCAGAGGAGACCATTGCAATCTCAGGGTGTTTTTGCAGCAAAACATCAAGTTCAGAGAAGCCGGGGAATACAAAGTTGTTTTTGAACAGTTCACAAGACGGGAGGACCTGACGGGCATCAACAAATTGGAGTTCAAGGTGCTTCCGAGAGAGTAAAGTCCCCATAAATCCTATCAGGGATTTTTATCCAATCGTATTCTTGATGAGCGCAAATTTTGCCTAAATTCCCAGCTTGTTTATTGCGACAGGTACATCGACCGCCTCTTGTCCATTTCTCTGAAAAAAGGATCGGTGAGATCGTCTATGAATTGAATAGCCTCCCCGGTTGACTTCATTTCGGGTCCAAGTGATTTATCCACATTGACAAATTTGTCAAAAGAAAACACCGGAACTTTAATGGCGTAGCCTTTCAGCTTTTTCTCGAAGTCAAAATCCTTGATTTTGTTAGCGCCCAGCATCACTTTTGTGGCGATATTCAAGTAGGGTATTTGATAGGCTTTTGCAATAAAAGGCGTGGTCCGGGATGCCCTCGGATTGGCTTCGATCACATAAACCGTTTCTTTTCCGGTTTCTCGATCGGTGTGAATGGCAAACTGGATATTGATCAGTCCTTTGATGTTAAGAGCTTTGGCGACTTTTTCGGTGTAATCTACCATGGTTTTTATTGCATCTTCCCCCAGGCTGTAGGTGGGGAGTACTGCAGCACTGTCGCCTGAGTGGATACCGGCCGGCTCAATGTGCTCCATGATTCCCATAATATGCACCTCATCTCCGTCGCAGATGGCATCGATTTCCGCTTCTTTTGAACGCTCGAGAAACTGATCGATTAGGACCTTGTTGTCGGGCAGGTGCTTGAAAATGCTGAGAACCTGTTCCTCCAGTTCGCGGTCGTTGATTACGATTTTCATCCGCTGGCCACCCAGTACGTAAGAGGGACGGACTAAAACGGGGTAGGTCACCTTGTTGGCGACCTTGAGGGCTTCGTCCGCATCGTGGGCGACACCGTACTTTGGGTAGGGGATATTGAGCTCCTTGAGTAGATCCGAAAATTGACCCCGGTCCTCAGCCAGGTCCATGTTTTCAAAATCAGTTCCTATAATTTTAATGCCCTTATCGCGCAGATTTTCTGCTAGTTTGAGGGCTGTCTGACCCCCGAGTTGCACGATGACGCCCTCGGGTTTTTCGTGGTCTATGATTTCCTCAATGTGTTCCCAGAAAACCGGTTCAAAATACAGTTTGTCAGCCATGTCGAAATCCGTGGATACCGTTTCCGGGTTGCAGTTGATCATGATGGATTCATATCCCGCCTCTTTAATGGCGAGCAGTCCGTGAACACAGCAGTAATCGAATTCAATTCCCTGCCCAATTCTATTGGGGCCGCTACCCAGCACCACGATTTTTTTCTTATCGGTGACCACGCTTTCGTTTTCTCCTTCAAAAGTGGAATAGTAATAAGGTGTTTGGGCTTCAAACTCAGCAGCGCAGGTATCCACCATTTTATAAACCCGCTTTATTCCGAGTTTTTTGCGGTAGGCCTTCACTTCCGACTCCCTGATTCGCAACAACCAGGCGATCTGTGCATCCGAGTAGCCGTTTCTTTTGAATTCCATCATCACCTCGGCAGGCATGTCCTCAGCTACATTGTATTTATGAATACTTCGCTCTAACGCTACAAGGTCT
The DNA here is from genome assembly GCA_007695035.1 of Saprospirales bacterium. Classification (GTDB taxonomy): domain Bacteria; phylum Bacteroidota; class Bacteroidia; order Chitinophagales; family Saprospiraceae; genus PWJY01. The sequence continues at coordinate 184,148 of REEO01000009.1, forward strand.
TTAATCTGTCGGATAAACCACGGATCAATATTCGTGAGGTTGCGAAGAGAGCGCTCCGGCACCCCAATTCTGACGGCATCTTTAAGTCTGAAAATGCGATCGTCACTCGGGTACTTTAATCGATGGAGAATATCTTCAGTGCGAATCCACTCTTTTTTATCAGCACCCAGTCCCATTCTGTTGTTTTCTAGGGATTGACAGGCTTTTTGAAGTGCCTCGTTGAAGGAACGGCCGATGGCCATGACTTCACCCACCGATTTCATCTGCAGTCCCAGAGTGGGATCGGATCCGTGAAATTTGTCAAAGTTCCATCTCGGAAACTTTACAATGACGTAGTCCAGGGTGGGTTCAAAAAAGGCTGAAGTGTGTCCTGTGATCTGATTTTTCAGCTCATCAAGAGTGTAACCAATGGCGAGTTTGGCCGCTATTTTGGCAATGGGATACCCAGTTGCCTTACTTGCCAGCGCAGAGGACCGGGACACCCTGGGATTGATTTCAATGGCAATTATTTGTTCGGTTTCCGGTTCTACGGCAAACTGTACATTGCAACCACCGGAGAAATTACCCAGCGACCGCATCATTTCTATGGCGTCGTCTCGCATTTTTTGAAAGGTGCGGTCGGACAGGGTCATGGCAGGAGCCACCGTTATACTGTCACCGGTGTGGACGCCCATCGGGTCCAAATTTTCCACCGAACATATTATTACTACGTTGTTATTTTTATCTCTGAGCAATTCCAGCTCAAACTCCTTCCAGCCGAGTACCGCTTTTTCTACCAGTACCTCGTGGGTGGGAGAAGCATCAAGGCCCCTTCTGAGCGCGCTGTCAAATTCCTCCTGTTTGTGGACAAAGCCACCCCCTGTGCCACCGAGCGTGAAGGAGGGCCTTATAACCAGGGGGAATCCAATTTTTTGAGCCGCCTCCTTTCCCTCGAGAAAAGAATTGGCAATAAAGGAAGGAGCTACGCCCTTACCGAGTTGGACCATGTGCTTTCTAAACAGCTCACGGTTTTCAGTGAGTTCTATCGCAGCGGGGTCAACTCCTATCATGCGGACCCCGTACTTATCCCAAATACCCAGTTTCCAGGCGTCAATGGCCAGATTCAGGGCTGTTTGCCCTCCCATAGTTGGAAGCACGGCATCGATTTCGTGAATCTCCATGATTTCTTTGAGACTTTCAATGGTCAGAGGTTTCAGGTAAATGTGATCTGCAGTTACCGGGTCTGTCATAATGGTAGCTGGATTGGAATTTATGAGTATAACCTCAATCCCCTCCTCTCTGAGTGATCGTGAGGCCTGACTTCCTGAATAATCAAATTCGCAGGCCTGTCCTATAATGATGGGGCCGCTACCTATGATGAGAATAGACTTAATTGAATGATCCCTGGGCATGGTAAGAAATTTTGCCCGCAAAGATATTCACTTAGTGGTATTTATTTGGAACTGAATGGCTTTATTCCAGTAGATTGTGGTAGAAAAAGTCGGTTTTAGTCAGCTCAAAACACGGCTATAATCAAAGATTGGTGATATTTTATATAATTTTTTTTAGTCATCTGCCACGTTTACTATCTTTGTAGGGTTGATGAACTAATTCTGCAAAGTTTGAAAAAAAGAATATTGATTGCTGATTTTGTAGAGACCCTTCTGATCAAAGGATTGGAAAAGAGAAGTTTTGAAGTGTTGTACGAACCTCGGATTTCACTGCCGGAAGTCAGGGAACTTGCAGGGGGACTGACCGGCATCGTAGTTAATACCAGAACTCCTGTTGACAGAAAAATGATGGAAGCAGCCCCCAATCTTGAGTGGATAGCCCGACTTGGTTCCGGTCTGGATATAATAGATCTCACAGCGGCCGGCAAAAAGGGAATTGTGGTTTTTAACACTCCGGAGGGCAACTCCAATGCAGTGGCAGAGCATCTGCTTGGAATGTTGCTCAGCCTGTCTAATAATATCTGTAGGGCCAATCGAGAAATGCGCAGTTTGGAATGGCATAGAGAGAAAAACAGGGGTTGGGAATTGAGCGAAAAAACCGTTGGGATAATCGGATTTGGAAACACTGGAAGTGCTTTTGCCAAAGTGCTCGAAGGATTCAATTGCAAAATATTGGCTTTTGACAAATACAAACAGCATTATTCGGAAGGCCATCGTTTTGTGGAAGAATTGGACTCCGTTGAGGATATCGTGAGGCATGCTGATGTGGTGAGCTTACACTTGCCACTGACAAATGAAACCCGCCAGATGGCTGACGATCAATTTTTTAGCTGCTGCAAAAAAGGGTTGGTGTTTTGCAATACCTCCCGTGGAGGGATTGTAAATACTGCCTCCTTGATAGGTTTCTTGAGTAGTGGGCATTTGAAAGGTGCCTGTTTGGATGTGTTTGAAAATGAAAAGCCAGAATCCTGGAACCTGGAGGAAGCTGAAAATTTTTCCTCTCTCTCAAAAATGGAGAATGTAGTGTTGACTCCACATATTGCAGGTTGGACAAAAGAGTCCAAAATTAAAATTGCCAAAACAGTCTTGAAAAAGTTGGATGAAATTATTTGAGCTGTTTGGTATATGAAATATTCTTTGACCGGTTAATTTTCGACATTTTATTAAGCGCTCCAGCTAGTGTTATGAAATGTTAAGGTTTGATAATTCTTTGGGGATGATTTGTTTTATTGTTAAAATTGCCCTTTCAAACTTTTATGTAATGGTTAAATCATTAAATAAGCCTTATGAATAAACTCTACTTGCTATTTGCTTTGATAATGACTTTTGCGGTGGTTTCAGCCGATGCTCAAACCACCCTTGAGGGGAAGGTGACAGATGCAGAAACAGGGGAACCTATCCTGTTTGGTAATGTAGCCCTTTACAGAGGGGGCAATCTGGTTACCGGAACTCAAACAGACTTTGACGGTAATTACAGTTTTACAAACATCGATCCAGGTACTTACGATGTGGAAGCCAGTTATGTGGGATATACCCCCCAGCGACAAACCGGTGTGTTGATCACCGCAGGAAGGGCAAATCGGTTGGATATCGAATTGTCCAGTGGTGTAATGATTGATGAAATTGAAGTGGTTGAATACATAGTCCCTTTGATTGAACAGGACAACACCACATCGGGAGGAACTCTGACCGGGGAGGAGATCAGAAATCTCCCTGTGAAGGATATTTCCGCACTTGCTGCAACTACCGCCGGACTTGCCAGACAGGATGGAAGTGATGCCATAAACATTCGCGGGTCTCGTTCTGATGCAACTGATTACTATATCGATGGTATGCGGGTTTCCGGCCGACTTATTCCACAGTCGGAAATCGACCAGCTCCAGGTACTCACCGGTGGTATTCCCGCCAACTTTGGGGATGTATCGGGTGGTGTAATCAGCCTAACAACCAGAGGGCCTTCGTCTCAGTTGTCGGGTGGATTGGAACTGGAGACTTCCGAGTTTTTGGATGCATTTGGTTACAGCCTAATTAGTGGAAATGTGTCTGGGCCATTACTCAGAAACCCAAGAGATACTACCCAAACAATGGTTGGTTTTAGAATCTCCGGACAGGTAAATTACCAAAGGGACAACCGCCCCAGCTTTACAGGGCACTATCAAATGAGGCCTGAAGCTGTTAAAGATTTGATGGATGACCCTGTGCGTTATGTGGGGACAACTCCTTTTCCAAGGGCAGAAGATGCGCGATTGGAAGAAAATGGCGGTGACATAGAATTCAGAGACATTCGCAGAAACAACATGCTGAGAGATATTGACATTACCGCCCGACTGGACGCCAGACTGAGCGATAATATTGATGTGTCTTTTACCGGTACTTACAGCAATCGTAAAAACCAGTTTACTCCAGGAGGATGGGGAATGTTCAATTACTTCCGCAATCCATTTCAATATTCTGATGTGATGCGTGGAACCTTCAGATTTCGCCACAGGCTGGGTGTTCAAACCAGAGGTCAAGATGACAATGGACGGGAGCGTCGAGATCAGTTAATTCGAAATGCGGTTTATACCATCCAGGCCTCTTTTCAAAGAAGGACCATATTGGAGGAAGATCAGATTCACAGAGATAATTTCTGGAGGTATGGATATGTCGGTGAGTTTGGCGTAAATTTCGATCCCGTTGTGAATACACCTATAGATGGCCAAAGGGCTTATAGCGGAGGATTGCCAACCGAATTTGGCGATACGCTTCAGCACTCAGGATATAACATCCGATTCAATGGAGATTATTTTCCCAATATGGAGATCAATCCCACTCTCGCCAATTACAATAAACAATTTCTTGAAATTCGTGAACCCACTGCTATTACCAGTTTCAATGCATATAACGGAAACCGTGTGGGCTTTTTGGGGTCGTCTTATGATCTGCATACCAATGTGGGTACTGTTTACAATACTTACAGGGAACAGGAGGCTGATAGGTATTCTGTAGATTTACGGACATCCTTTGAGTTCCTGCCGGGTGGGTCCGAAAGGGGCCGGCACAATATAGAAATAGGGTTATATTATGAACAGCGGGTCAGCAGGAGTTGGGCGATCAGTCCAAACAGACTCTGGGATATTGCCAGATTGAGAACCAATACCCATATTATTGATGTAGATACCAATAATGTGATCGGACAATTCACCATACCCGGATTAGAGGATCCCAATATTCCAGATTCTCTGTTTCTTTTCGATGAGTTTGGAAATGAGATTGTCGATCAACGAGGTAGATTCTATCGCGCTGTCAGAGAATTGCGGGGAGTTTCTCTCAATGATTATTTTAATGTGGATGAAGTGCATCCGGATGAACTGGATATCGACATGTTTGAGCCGTTTGAGTTGACTGATCAAGGGCTCGTGGGTTATCACGGTCATACTTTTACAGGAGATAGGGTCGGGTCCAATGTATCATTTGAGGACTTTTGGAGCCGCGATGAAGATGGTAATTTAACCTATGATGTGGCACCATTCCGTCCCAATTACCTGGCATTTTATATTCAGGATCGCTTTACTTTCAGGGATATCATCTTTAGATTGGGTTTGAGAATGGATCGCTATGATGCCAATACCAAGGTGATGAGAGATCCATTTTCATTGTACGAAGTCATGACTGCCAATGATTTTTATGATATGTTTACTGATTTGGAACGTCCTGGTGGTGTACAGGATAATTTTAAAGTGTACACAGCAGGGCAGGAAAGTGAAACGGTAGTTGGCTTCCGCGAAGGAGAGCAGTGGTATGATGAAACAGGTAATCCAGTAAATGACGGAAATGTACTGTTTGGTGGAGGCGTAGTAACACCCTTCCGAACTGATTTCGATCAGGATATTAGATCATCGGATTTCGATGTAAATCATTCATTTGAAGATTACAAGCCACAAATAAATTGGATGCCGAGAATGGCTTTTTCATTCCCCATTTCGGATGATGCAAACTTCTTTGCGCACTACGATATTCTGGTCCAACGTCCAACTTCAAACAACTTTGTATCTCCGCTTCAATATTACTATTTTGAAGATGCGGGAAGGACGCCCAATTCTAACCCAAATTTGAGACCTGAGAAGACCATTGATTACGAGGTTGGATTCCAACAGCGATTGACCAATTCTTCAGCCATCAAAGTTTCTGCTTATTACAAAGAAATTAGAGATCAAATACAGGTTAGAAATCTGTTGTTTGTGGCTTCTCCTGTGGGTCAGTATGAAACATTCGGGAATTTAGACTTTGGAACAGTGAAGGGATTCTCTTTTCAATATGACCTGAGGAGAACAAACAATCTGAGAATGGTAGCAAGTTACACGCTTCAATTTGCAGATGGTACCGGTTCCAGTCCAACTTCTCAGAGAGGACTGACATCCAGAGGTAATCTCAGAGCTCTTTCTCCACTAAATTTTGATGAAAGACACCGATTTGTAGTGAACATGGATTACAGATATGGATCAGGCAGGAGATATACAGGGCCAAGAATAGCCGGAATTGACATCTTTGAAAATACAGGATTGAATGTTCAGGCCACCGCAGTCTCTGGAAGGCCTTACACGAGAACCTTACAGCCTACGCGCTTTGGTGGTAGCGGTTTTGCCGGAACTATTAACGGAGCAAGGCTCCCCTGGAGCTTTTACCTGGATGCTCGAATTGACAGGAGCTTTACCCT
>REEO01000033.1 GCA_007695035.1 Saprospirales bacterium
GGGAGCAGCAGCCGGAACAATAGCTAAAACGATGTCGGCCTACGATAAAACCTATTCAGATTGCATCTACGGAGAGGAACTGACCGGTCGCTATGTGTGCGAATCCCGTCTCCACAAAATGCTGGATCACGAGTATAATCAGTTGATTGACCGCCTTTCCAAAAAAATGCCGGGCTGCCGGTTTTTCGCTTTTGCTGACACCATATCTGCACTTAACTACCACAGAACCAACATCGGTCACGGCTGGCTCGGAATCAGGTTCCAAACAAGGGAAAACGGACCCGCCAATGAGCTTGTGATTCACGCGAGAATGAAGGATAACAACCCTCAGTTGCAGTCAAAAGCTGTCGGTGTACTCGGAGTGAATATGGTTTACGCCTGCTTTTATTTCAAGGACGATACCGACCAGTTCATAAAGTCCCTGCAGGACCACCTGAAAAACAGGGTGGTCATCGACATGATCAGAATTTCGGGACCGGATTTTGAGCATCTGGACAACAGAGTGTTGAACTATCAACTCGTCCAGCACAAACTCACTGATGTAGCCATGTTCTCATCGGAGGGCGACAGTCTGCACGCATCGGAAAAGTTCTACAAGAAACCAGTGGTTGTGGTGAGGGGAAATTATAAACCTCCGACAGTGGTGAGCCAGGATGTCTTCAAAACCAGTCTGGAAGCCTTTTGCAAGGACCACGAACTCGACGGAGAAGAGGTGGCTACCCTGGCTGAAATCAATGTAAATACACTGGGTAAAGACCTCATCTCAGCGCGGGAGGAATTCAAAGAGCGGGCAGAGGTCCTCTGTGCCCTGGGATACGATACCATCATAACCAACACCAATAACCACATGTCCATGGTGAAATATTTCGGTGAGCAAAAAGTGGAAAAATTCGGGCTAGTGATCGGTGTGCGACAATTACTGGAACTCATCAATGAACGCTATTACCAAAATCAGGATGGTGGTCTGCTCAAGGCGTTTGGAGAACTTTTCACCCGGAGGATAAGTCTTTACACTTACCCGGCACTGCAATTTGGCAGCAATGAAATCATGAACAGCAAAAATCTTCCTGTGCCGGATGGAATTCAGTATCTCTACAAATTTCTTCTCGAAAGCGAACTCATACGCGACCTGGAAAACTACAATCCCGACACTCTGCACATCATGCCCGATGAGGTGCTAAATATGATTCGCAACAATGTGGACGGCTGGGAAAAATACATCCCCTCCAAACTCGTAACAGTTATCAAAGAAAAATGCCTGTTTGGCTATCCCTGCCAGCGCATGCACTTTGAGTATTGATTTGAAAAAGCCAGGGGCTCTGATTTTTCTTGATCTTACAGCTTTGCCCACTTGAACAAATGGGTTTCATAGAAAAAATTGCCTATTTTGCTTTAGTGAGGTTGATAAACAACCATAAAGAACGTTTTATCATCTCTCCACCAAAAGAGTTATCTTTGCTCCCTTCAATAATTCTGAAAAGTATGTTTACCAGAGTGGTTAAACTCGTAATAAGCCCGGGTAAGGAAGCCGACTTCCTGCACATTTTCCAAAATTCGAGAAGTGCTATCAGGAGTTTTGAGGGATGCAGGGCACTCAGGCTTTACAGAGACCGAAAATACCCCAATATTTTTTTTACATACAGCATTTGGGAAAGCGACGAAAACCTCCAGAATTACAGAAAATCAGACCTCTTTGGCTCAACCTGGAGGGAGACGAAAAAACTTTTTGCCGATAAACCGGAAGCCTGGTCGCTTGACCTGGCCTGGGATGCAGCCGATAACGAAGACCGAAATGACGACAAAATCTGCTAATAACGGGTGCCAACGATGATAATTGACTTTAGGCAAAGCAAGCAGGACCGGGTTAAATACCCTGAAATGATACTAAACCAAAGGGGATGAAAAACATAAGACTTACCGATCACAGCATCTACATAGACGATATTTGGAGCAACTTTAAAGACCTGATAGAGGGCTATGACCACATAGTAGTACTGACGGACATCAATTCCAGGGGGTACTGTCTCAAGGAATTCGAGATGCTTTCAGAAATAACAGATTTTGATATCATCACGATTCCAACAGCCGAACAACAGGAAAAAGAAGGCAATAAAAGGGAGAGTTTATCTGTGTACTACATAGAGCAATTCAAGAACCAGGAAACCTGCAATAAGATTTTTGACGGCCTGTTGGAGTGCGGTGCAGACAGGTATTCACTGCTCATCAATCTGGGAGGTGGCGTAATATGTGACATGGGAGGATACTGCGCTTCTGTATTTATGAGGGGCATGGATTTCATTCACTTTCCCACCACCCTGCTCTCACAAGTTGATGCATCCGTGGGCGGAAAACTTGGAATCAATTTCCGGGGATATAAAAACATGGTGGGCCTTTTCAGAAATCCGATCGGGGTATTTATTCACGACAAATTTTTGGAATCACTGCCGGAGCGGGAATTGAGAAGTGGCTTTGCCGAAATTGTCAAACACGCCCTCACGCTGAATTACAATCTCTGGGAACAACTCAAGGAGATGGAAGACATCGAGGTTACCAACTTACTTCCACTCATTGAAAAGTCGATTATCATTAAAAAGCAGATCGTCCAGACCGATCCCACGGAGACTGGAAAGAGAAAAGTGCTGAATTTTGGTCACACCCTCGGCCACGCTATCGAGACCGGTTTTTTGAAAAAGGGTGAACCGATAACGCACGGAGAGGCTGTCGCGGCCGGAATGGCCATGGAGTGCTACTTATCCATGTTGCATTATGGGCATAATGAAGAGTGGTTAGCCGATATACTGGTCATATTGAAGCGGTTTTTTCCAAAAATTGAAATTGGAGATGAGATGCTCAATGACCTGCTGCAGTTAATCAGAGTGGACAAAAAGAATAAAGCCGGTGTACCTCATTTTACCTTCCTTCTCGATATTGGGAATGTGGAATACGATCAATTTGCCAAAACAGAAGACGTTAGGGCAGCCGTGGAGTACTACCGAAAAAACTATTGACCCGCTGTGATTTCAGAAATACTTTTAAAAATACTTACATACCAAAGACAGTGATAGGCAACGTTTAGTAATTCGGTCTTATCCAGGAAAAAAGCATTGACATGGCAGCTAAAGACGATAAAGGAAAGCAGACAAAAATAAAAGCTCTTTACCGCAAGTGGGTACTTGGGCTATGGGGCCTTTTTGCACTGGGGGTTGTGAGTGTGTTTGTCTTTTTCTACCTCATATCTCTACAGGAACTCCCCACCTTCGAGGAGCTTGAAAACCCCAATTTGAGCCTTGCAACCTCGGTTTTGGCGAACGATGGACAGGAGTTAGGCCGGTATTATGTCCAAAACAGAGTGCCCGTTACCTATGAAGAACTCAATCCGAATGTGATCAATGCCCTGATTTCTACCGAAGACCACCGGTATCACAGACACGCGGGAATTGATTTTGAAGCCCTTGGACGGGTAGCCACCAGAACGGTTCTTTTGGGTCAGCGCGAGAGTGGAGGTGGTAGTACAATTACACAGCAATTGGCCAAACTGCTCTTTCCCAGACCCAATTTACAGGGAAAAAGCCAAATCGGAAGGACCTGGACCCTGGTCAACACCAAGTTTAAGGAGTGGCTCACGGCCCTGAAGTTGGAGCGCAGCTATACCAAAGAGGAGATCATTGCCATGTATCTCAATGAATTCGATTTTATCTTTGGTGCACACGGCATTGAAGCGGCAGCAGAGACCTACTTTGGGAAAAGACAGGCCGAACTGGATATTGAGGAGGCAGCCATGCTCGTGGCCATGCTTAAAAACCCGTGGCGCTACAGCCCGATCCGCTTCCCCAACAATGCCAAAAACCAGCGCAATGTGGTACTCATGCAGATGAACAGACACGATGTCATCTCCGATACCGAACTGGATTCACTGCGTCAACTGCCTCTGGATATCACAAGGTTTAGGAGGAGTACCCACATTGATGGACTGGCTCCCTACTTTAGAATGGAGCTTGCAAAGGATTTGAGAAGAATGCTAGCCAGACCGGAATTCCAAAAACCCGATGGAACCAGATACGATATCTACCGGGATGGACTCCGTGTGCACACTACCATTGACCACAGAATGCAGGAACTGGCTGAAGAGGTGATGTGGGATCACATGGCAGAAGTGCAGGAGCGGTTTTTCAATGAGTGGAGAGGACTCGATCCCTGGACCCACGACGATGGCCGCATGCCAATGGCTGTAAAAAGGGCCGGTCTGAATCGACTGATCCGGGACTCGGATCGCTACCAGGCGATTAGAAGTTCTTATATGAGTGAGATTTTGGATGAGGTGGCCTCCAATCACAATGCAGATATTACGGATATTGATATAGAGCGAATGATGACGGCCTCAGAAAGTGATTGGGCCAGGAGAACACTCCAAAATAACCGCGCCATCACTGAAGAACGCCGCCAAATGTACGATGAGATTCTAGATGGTCCACTGTGGAAAAAACTGACCAATTCCTGGGAAACTTTTCAGGAAGAGGTGGACCGTCAATTCGGAGAGCCGGTTGACATGACGGTTTTTGCCTACAATGATCAGGGGGAGACCGATACCATTATGAGTCCTCTTGATTCTATAAAATACCACCGTATGCACCTCCAGACAGGTATAGTGGGGATTGAACCAGCAAGTGGAGAGGTGCGGTTTTGGGTTGGTGGTATCGACCACAAGTACTTTCAGTTTGATCACGTGCGCACCCTTCGCCAGGTAGGTTCCACTTTCAAGCCGTTTATCTACGCCACAGCTATTTTCCTTCAGGGGATTTCTCCCTGTACAAAAGTTGACGATGTGCCCTATACCATTATCCCAGGCGAGGGGAATTTTGAGCTGTTGGAGGAGTGGGCTCCAACCAATGCGGACGGAACATTCACCTATGAGCAATACACACTGTTTGAGGGATTGAAACAATCGAAAAATACGGCTTCGGTCTATCTGATGAAGTTAATTGCTGATACAGAACCCGTCAGGCAATTAATGTCCAGTATGGGTGTGAACAGCGATGAAATTAGGAGAGACGGCGACTACAAGATACCTAAACAACCCTCCATTTCTCTGGGATCAGCCGACCTAACGGTGCTTGAATTGACGGGTGCTTACGCCACTTTTGGCAACAATGGGGTTCACATAGAGCCACATTTCATAAAGCGGATTGAGGATCAGCACGGAAGACTCATTTATCAGGCTATTCCGGAAGAAACCACCGCTTTGGACCCGAACGCCAATTATGTGATGGTGGAAATGCTGAGGTATTGTACAGATGGCCACTTTGCATTCCGCAATATCGAAAGTGACAACGGCGGTAAGACAGGAACCACCAATGACCACACCGACGGCTGGTATGTGGGCGTTTCCCCTGAACTGGCCATTGGCACCTGGGTAGGTGGTGCGGACCGGTGGATCAGGTTTAGAAGTTTTGCCAATGGTCAGGGATCAAGGATGGCCAGGCCATTTTACACCTCATTCCTCGAGCGCCTCGAAGATGACCCCCTCGCAAACTACAATCCCGAAGCGAGATTTATCAGACCGACAGATGACCTTGGCATTGAAATCGAGTGTGATCGGTTTGATCAGTTCAGAGACCGGGACCGAGACTTGTTGGACAGGGATATTTTTGACGACCCCTTTGATGACTTCTGATTGAAATTGGGAAGATTTCAGAAAACTGTAAACACTTTGGATCTTGCCGGAATAAGCTGGATGGAACAGGCTCTAAGCCCTATCTTATTCCCCTGAGCTACATTAAATTAATATTCGAGGCTGATCCACTCCCTTTACGGACATCTTATCATTTTTTTAATGTTGGGGAAAACCTTACCTTTGGACGCTAAACTTTTAAATCTTTCCATAACGATGAGTGCTTACCATATTAAGCACACACTGCTTGCCCTCTTAATATTACTACTTTTCCATGCAAATGCTTTAGCAAGTTGCGTCTGCGACACCAATTGTCCTTCAACCATGCTTCCTGTGGGAACTTTCTCCTCATCAATAACCGTTTCGGGAGCTACAAACAATACCCTGGGTCAAAACGGTCAGCGGTTGATTGGTGTCAATATGTCCTTCAATCACGATGCAGTAAATGAACTTGATGTAATCCTGGTAGCACCGGATGGAAGTTCAGTTGAATTGATGTCTAACTATTCGCTGGAATGGAATCTTGACCAGGATTTTGACATTTGCTTTGTGGCATGCGATATGGTCGCTCAGCCCGACCCGGGTTTTCCCGCAGTAATAGACACCTGGCAGATGAGTCAGGCCGGTGCAGGTTACAGCTTTGAGGGCTCGTATTATCCCTCAGTTGGGTGTCTGGAGGATCTCACCGGCTCAGTAAACGGTACCTGGACACTTGAGATGGAGGATCACGTCGTTGTAATGGGTGGCACACTGTTCGAGTGGTCATTGGTCTTTGAAGATAACGATGGGACCATGTGCCCCGAACCTTGCGAACCACCGATTTATTGCCAGGCCGATGGTGGTGAGGTTTCAGGTGTCGATGGAATATACTGTGAATCGAGCCCGGACCTGTTACTGGACCCCACGGTTACCCATTCCAACAGTCCACCGAACCCCAATGAATACGGCTACACCTTTGTCATAACCGATGAAAACGGTGTGATCCTGGAGTACAATGACTTTCCCGACCTCACCACTTACAGCCCCGGAACATACGAATTATGTGGTCTTTCTTACCTGATTGAGGACCTCGGAAACATTCCCCCACCTGACGGAGTTTACACTCGTTCTGATCTGCAGTCGGATATTGACAATGAGGTATTTTGTGCTGACCTTTCCGACGATTGTGAAACCATAGAGATTGAGCCTCAATTGGAACCCATTAATATTAACGGGCCCGAAGAGGTCTGCCCGGATGAGTTGGTGAGCTACACCATTGAAAATCTAAATTTAAGTGCTGATTTTAATATCGTGATAAATGGGGCATTTTCCGACTTGTCGATTACCAGCGACACCATTCTCAATATCATTTGGGAAGACGAACCGGGTCCCCGGTCAATCTGTGCTGACCACTCCAATGCTTGCGGAACAGAATCATTTTGCCTGGAGATAGAAGTTTTTGAATTCCCCGATATAGATATTTTCGGCCCTCAAGAGCTTTGTCCCGGTGAGACCGGTGTCTATGAATTTTTTCCACCACCCGGCCCAGGTGAATTTTATGATATTGACATTGTCGGTGGTTTGATTGTCAATCAGGGTTCAGCTCATGTGGAAGTTGAGTGGTATGAAAACAATTTCCAAAACTACCTCACAGTAGAGGTCATCGGAGCAGATTGTCCACATCCCGAACCCGAAACCTTTGAAGTCCTCCTGATCGAGTACGATTTACCCGACTTTTTTGACTACAGCAGCGAATTTTGTACTGATGACGCCGGTTGGGCTGAAATGGACCCGCATCCACATATTCAAACCTATTCGTGGTACGGTGACAGCATCACCATTGAGCAGGGCCAAGGAACCAGTGGCCCGATAGTATTTTCAGTAGATGAACCGGGAACGACTATGCTTTGTGTGGAACTGGATGCCACTTGCGGCTTAGAGGGACCAATTTGTCAGGAGGTGACCGTTCTGGAAATACCCAATCCGGATATTGGCCCCATCGACCCACAATGCCAGTTGGAATTCACCCTCTCCTCCACTTTTGAACACGGAAATTTTGGGAGCTGGGAACAAACGGGCGGACCGTCCATTGCAACCATACAAAACCCCTTCGATGCTGAGACTGATGTCGAAGTCTTCGAACCCGGCACCTACTACTTTGAATTTACTGAGGATAACGGATACTGTCTGGGATCTAATTTAGTGGAAATCATAATCCTTCCCGGGCTGGATATCGACTTGGTCACACACCAATGCATTTTTGATGAGTACTTTGTAATAATCGAAATATCGGGCGGAGAGCCACCCTATTCTGTAAATGGAGAAGAAATTGCGGGCAACATCTTTGAATCGGATTTTAGACCGGAGGGAGAGGACTATTCCTTTCTGATTAGCGATGTATCCGGTTGCACCGCTGAAGTAACGGGCACACATGAATGCCCCTGCCAGATTGACCCAGGTTCGATGTCTCCAGACCCCATTGAGATTTGTATCGATTCCGGGGAGGAGTTTGCAGGCATATACAACAACGACGGCACAATGGGTCCAAATGACATCGGGGCATATATCCTGCACGACAATCCGGGGCCCATTCCGGGCACCATTTTCGACATGAATCAATCCGGGGTTTTTACTCTTCAGCCGGGAATGGAAGCAGGCGAAGTCTATTACATTTCCCATGTGATTGGACCCGAAGAAAACGGCTCTGTTGACCTGGGAGCTGAATGTGTCGCGGTGGCACTTGGACAGGCTGTGGAGGTTTTTGGCCTGCCTGATTTTGAAGTGCCGTCCGATGCGGGATTTTGCCTTGGTTCTGTTGAAATAGTGATTGATAATGCCGACCCTTCTGGGGTTCTGGAAATTTACGACCACCAGGGAGGCGCCGAACCTGATTGGGCAGATATGGGCGACGGTTTGTACCAGATTCAACCTTCGGAACCTGGGGTCACTCACTACCAATACACTGGGCATAATGGCCCCTGTACCCGGTCAGATTCATTCACACTGGAGTTTTATGAACTTCCATTTTTTGCTTCCTGGGAAATTCTTTGCGCAGGCAACGAATTCAATGCCCACCTTGAGATAAGCGGAGGTAGTCCACCGTATTTTCTCAATGGCACCGAACTTGCAAGCGACACCTATCTCACTGATACCTTCCCCGGTGGTACCGAATTGACATTTACACTAACCGATGGAAACAATTGCGAGGCAGACACCCTAGTAATTTTGGGAGATTGCCAGTGTATAAGCCGCGCTGGTCAGATTGATACCAGCGAAATCACCCTCTGTCTGGAAGACAAATTAATTCCCTCCGAATTGACCATACGAGACACCGTTCTTGAAGAGGGGGACAGTTTGTATTTTGTATTGCACAGAGGTCCTGCAGAGGAACTGGGGGAAATTCTTAAAATATCAAAGGGTGAACCCATGCCAATTCCACCTGGAGTTGAACCTTGGGAGGAGGTTTTCCTCTCCCTGGTAACCGGAGTTGCAGACGGAGACCTTACCTTTATCCCGGACCCCTGTTTTGAAAACTCGGAAGGAATACCGGTTGTGTGGCAAGAAGGACCAGTAGTCACCATCGGTGGTGAAAATCAAGTCTGTGAGGGCGACTCCGTTGATTTTGTAATTACATCGGAAGGCCCCTTACCTCAGGCAGTTGAATTGGCCAGCAACCAGGGACGCAATTACCTCGCAGAAATAACCGGAGCGGAATACCGGGTTATCCTCAGTGCAGAAATTGAGGGAGAAGAAATATGGGAGATAGTTGAAGTCACTTCCGACTGCCCCGCCACTTTTTCCGGTGAATTTTCCATTGAAACCAGCCGGGAAGCTGAAATAATAATCGACAGTCCCCCAACTCCAATATGCAACAATGCCATTTTCGGCTCCACCATTAACCTGGACTCCCTGCTTTCAGGAGAAGTCATCACCGGCCAGTGGCTCAATAATACAGGAGATCCGGTCGATCCCAATTTAGATTTTGATGGATTGGATTCCGGGGATTATGTCTTTCTGTTTTCCACAGAGGGGTTTGAAGGTCCCTGTCCCGGTCAGTTGCTGGAAACCACCATCACAGTAGAACACTGCGAATGCCCGGAAGTAATTGCAGTTGATTCTGTGGGACTTTGTGCAGAGGAATACCTGTATCTGCCCGAACTCATTCAAACCGAAGAATCAGGTCAATGGACCATTAGTCAAAATGACCTGAGCGGCCCCACACCATTTTTGGAAGGAGACTTCCTGGTGCTGGACCAACAAAACAGTGGATATCTAACCCTCACTTTCAGTTTGACGGATTCATTTCCTCAGGAGTGTACACAGGAATTTGATGTAGTGGTCTATGCAGATTACGCACGTCATGCAGGGACTGCTACTTTTGACGGCGACCTGTGCGAAGGAGTAAATCAAACCATCTCCCTAAATGACCAATTGACAGGACATCAGGCAGGGGGTAATTGGCAATTTGAGGGACAAATCATATCAACGGAATTTGAAACCGGAGACCTGCCGCCCGGATCCCACTCTCTTTTTTACGTACTTGATGCCGGTGAATACTGTTCGGGAGATACCACTGAGCTTACAATCGAAGTAAATCCCTCCCCTCAATTTGAGGTGGATTTTGATCATCCCGCTTGTTTCGGCGAAAACAACGGCCACATTTCCATTCAATTAGAAGGAGAATTTAATGGGAATGAAACCTATATCTTCGAAGGTCAAAACCGGGACCATTCAGAGTTTGGTGCTCTGCCTGCGGGTGTTTATGAAGTAAATGTGATTAGTGCTCAGGGTTGTGAGGGAATCCCCCAATCAGTTGAGTTGGAAAATCCCGAAGAAATAACAGTCGATCTGGGTGAAGGCCTGACAGCTAATTTCAGCGATGAGATCAGGATTGCACTTTCCTCCAATGCGAGTCCTGAAGAAATTCTAAACATTGAATGGACACTCAATGGTCAGGTATTGGAGACGGATAAAACAGAACTCACTTTTACCCTGGAGCGGACTAGTACTGTAGCCGTCCACATCACTACAGAGAAAGGCTGTGAAGCACAGGACGAGATGATCGTCCAAATGAGGGATCCTTCCGTTTATATTCCCAATGTATTTCGCCCCGGCAGCGGTATTCAAAGCAATTCCGTTTTTGG
Source organism: Saprospirales bacterium (assembly GCA_007695035.1). GTDB lineage: Bacteria > Bacteroidota > Bacteroidia > Chitinophagales > Saprospiraceae > PWJY01. Next base: position 10,792 of record REEO01000033.1, read on the forward strand.
GCCGATGGGTACAGAGACCGTGGAAGAGATCATAATTTTCCGCATATTCGACCGGTGGGGGAACAAACTCTACGAGGTTGAAAACATTTCACCCGAGCACGGATTGCACTTCTGGGACGGCTCCTCTGACGGTGAAGCACTCAATCCCGGAGTATATGTGTTTCATCTTAGCTACCTGGATGTCACCGGGCAGGTACATACCAAATCGGGAGAATTTTCTCTCTTGAGGTAAGCCAATTTCAGATTGTACACAGTATTACTTTCTGCAAAAAGTCAAGTGCGGGATTATCCCTAATTTAGCAAAAAAATAGCGCGATGGAGAACCAGGATAAGGGAACTGTGATCAAATCAACGGGGAGCTGGTATCAGGTGGCCCTGGAGAACAGCGACAAGGTAATAAATGCACGAATCCGGGGTAAATTCCGTCTGGAGGGAAGAAAACTGACCAATCCGGTGGCAGTCGGGGATGTGGTGGAGTTGGAAATAGATCCGAGAGAAGGAACAGGGCTTATCACCAAAATTTCGGAAAGAAAGAATTTTGTGGTCAGGCAATCCCCCAGACGAAAGCACAATCTGCATCTCCTGGCAGCCAATATTGACTTGGCATTGCTCATTGTCACCATCGTCAATCCCAAGCTCAAGCAGGGGTTTATCGACCGTTTTTTACTGCTGACCGAACCCCGCGATATTCCCGTCTTGATCTGTTTTAATAAATCGGACCTCTACAATGAAGAGGATATGTTGATAGCGGAATACCTCTGCGGGCTGTACAAAAGCATCGGTTATGATGCCATGATCGTCTCCGCTATTGAAAAAACAGGAGTCGGGGAGTTGGCGGAAAAAATTCAGGGGAAAACAACCCTGGTAAGTGGTCAATCCGGAGTGGGAAAATCCACACTGCTCAATGCACTCAAACCGGGACTTAATTTAAAGACGGCAGACCTGTCGGGTTACACGGGGAAGGGACAACACACCACTACTTTTGCAGAACTTTACCAATTGGATGAAAGCACCAGGATTATCGACACACCGGGAATCAAAACACTCTCTTACAATAACCTGGAGGTCATGGATGTGGCCCACAATTTCAGAGAGTTTTTCGAGTACTCACAATATTGCAAATTCGGCAATTGCACCCATCGCAACGAACCGGGTTGTGCAGTAAAACAAGCACTGGAAGAAGAGGAAATCAGCGAACTCAGATACGCCAATTACATCGCCATTTTGGACGAGATCGAACAGCAAAATCACTGGGAAAGACACCGGGACTATTGAGATTTGGGGTGACTACTTCGTCTATTCGCTGGCCTTCTCCCAAAATACTTTCCTGGATAACCAGAAGAGGTTTGTTGTGGGTCGAGCTGGCTCATGTTTGCGCTGTTGTCATCTGTATTAGGCACAGCCAATTTTTGAGCATGGATTGAGAACCTCACTACTGACCAAAACGAGTAAAAAATGGCATGGTCATTTTCCCTAAATCTGGGTTAATAAACACCAGAGTGATAAGCACACTAAAGGGATCAATAGCTGGACCCAAGGGGTGCCATGATATTCATGCAGATGTCCGACTGCACAAAGCCAGATTAGACATGGAGGTATTTTTCAAGCACCTAAACCAGTTGTTTCGTGTCAAAACCTCTTTAGAATTAGCCCCAATGTAGTGAGAATTCAAATTTGGTACTCAATGATTGCCACGTTGCTTCTCAAAGACCTAAATCAAAAGGCAAACTACCCCTTTGGACTTTCGAATCTAATCACCTTCATAAGAACCAATCCATTTGTAAAGATTAATCTATGGAAATGGGTCGATAAACCGGTGGTTAAAGATCAAAATCTACCGCCTCCTATACCGTTATTTAATCAATGGTAGGATTGATTTCCCAATACTCCACTCAGAACACTTACCTCCCCGATTTAGAGAATCCATTACTATGCAATAAATTTTATTTTGGACAGGTGAGGTGTAAACTCTCAGTAAATGATTACTATATTGCTTCAGGATTCCCGGTCTGGAACAATGGAACAGTTTAGAACAATAAGGTCCCCCAGCATGGCCAGCACCACTCAAAATTAAAGCATAAATCAACCCTCTTCTTCCTCTTCCAAAGAAAATCGAACTGGGAAGTTGTACCTGACGTTTACCGCTTTACCTTCCTTTATTCCGGGTATCCATTTTTCTTCCAGGTCCGCCATCAATTCAATCACACGCAAGGCTTCTTTTCCACATTCTCCGCCGATATCGCGTACTATTTTGGGGTTCTGAATCTGACCGGTTCTATCCACTACAAACGAAATCACGACTGTACCCTCTATCCCATTGCTTCTGGCAATTTCGGGATATTTAATATTGTCGTAAACAAACGTCAACATCTTTTTAGCCGAGCAATTTTGGAGTTCATTTCCAGAAATATTCTTTTCTTCACAACCGGGAAAGCGAGGCATCTCATCAGCAATTTGAAAAACCTCCTCATCTCCATCCAAATCAACAGTTTCATCAGAATGATCACCAATACCCAATGTTTTACAACCGGTAAGTGACAACGCCCCAATACCTGCAATGCAGATGATCATAATAAAGCCCGACCATGCCGGGACCATGTTTTTTCCTGTAATCATTTTTATTCGTTTTTTTAAAGTTAATGAAATAAAGGGGGATGCAAGAGGCTGCCTGAAGGTATTATAATTCACCGCACTCTTTACCAAAAGCATCATATATTCCTTTTTTGGAAATGCAGATACCACCTCGCGATCTGCCTGCAATTCGTGAACTTCGTCAATCGCAGACCTAATCCAGTACACCGGAGGAAAAAACCAAAACACCACACATTGAAAATTCACCCAAAACCTGTCTAACCAATGGCGATTTTTCACATGACTCATTTCGTGCCGGAGAACCATTTTATAATCTGAATCCCCTTCTCTCATGCAGGACGGAATAAATATGCTGTGCATGAAAGAAAAAGGCATATCCCCGGCCCAGGTGTATATTTTCGCACCTTCCATTTCTTTCTCAAAAACTGATGCCATCCTCAGCTTATGCAGCCTTAATATAGATTTCAAAAATGACATTCCGCTGAAAACCAGTCCGACCAGATAAACTGCAGCGATTCCTGCGATCCAATAATTGGCCCGCAATTTTTGCCCGCCGGTATCAATTTCTGCAGCAGTTGTGGTACCGCCTATAAGCACCTCATCTAAAGTCACTACCAATACACCAGGCGGAATTTCATAATAGAACAGTTCGTACAATAAAGGGAGAAAAACGGCTGCCGGCATCAGCAGAAGTAGAAAAAACCGAGCTGTGTTGTACTTCCGCAATTCCCTGAGACCAAAGTGATAGATGGTCAACCCCAATGAGACGATTAGCGTGATCTGCAATGCGTAAAATAGTGTCATTTTTCGTCGGATTTATTGATTAGGTTCATTATTTCCCTCAAATCGTCCATGCTTAATTTTTCCTCCCTGATCAAAAAAGAAACCAGCTCCCGGGTGGACCCCTTAAAAAAATCTTCCTCTAGATTTTCGAGGTAATCCAGAAGATAGTAATCCCGCTCAATGACCGGAAAATACAGATGCGTACGCCCGTAAGCCTTGTGATCCACAAAACCCTTTTTTTCCAGTATGCGAACAACAGAGGAAACAGTACTGTGAGGAGTGTCGGGGTCGCCCATTTTATTGATAATCTCTCTCACGGTGCACTCTTTCATATCCCATATGTGGTGCATAATTTCCTCTTCAACAGAAGTCAGGCGCTGATTCATAACGGTAATTTTAGTTTCATAACGTAAATATTCGCTATTAGGCGGAATTAGCCGCTATTTTTCTTTACTTTAACTTTTACTTAACTTTATTAATGAGAAGTCTGGGAGTTTGAGAAGTAGATTATAATAATTACACGAATGGTTATGCCGGGAGCAGAAGAGCGGGGAAATTCATGACAGATATTAGACAGTCACAGAAACCTTTTGAGACAAAATCCAGTTTTGAATTTAACAACTAACTTTTGATCCAACACTCAATGAAAAATCTTAACACAACTTTTAAAACTTTCAGGATTCAAACAGTGGCTAACTATCTGCCGCTTGTACTTGCATTAGCTATAGCCTTCTGGTCTTCAGCCCTCCACAGTCAGGAGACCATTCTCTTTCAAAATGTAAAGGTTTTTGACGGAACATCAGAGGCCCTGAGTTCACCGTCCAATGTGCTGATAACCGGCAATAAAATCGAGAAAATAAACCCAAAAGATATTAATATCGACCATGTGGACAGAGTGATTGACGGCGAGGGAAAGACCCTGATGCCCGGTCTGATTGATGTACATGTGCATATGGCGTTTGGTGCTATGACCATGAAAGAAATGATGTGGGCCGGTTTATCCGAGGAATTTGCTATGAGCCGCGCAGGGGAGAATGCGGAGCAAATGTTAATGCGTGGATTTACGGCTGTCCGCGATGCAGGTGGACCAATTTTTCCACTGAAAGCAGCCATTGACAAAGGAGATTTGGTTGGGCCCAGAATTTGGCCCTCTGGTGCTACCATAAGTCAAACTGCCGGACACGGGGATTTCAGAACCCCTGATGAGCGATCCCGCCGGTTTTTTGGAGAACCCTCCAGAGCTGAGAAGTTCGGAGCCACTTTTATTGCTGATGGCAGATCTGAGGTGCTGACTGCAGTCCGGGAAAATCTACGCTTTGGAGCCAGTCAAATAAAACTGATGGCTGGAGGGGGAACCTCCTCGGCTTACGACCCTGTGGATGTGACCCAATACACATTTGATGAAATGCGGGCTGCGGTTGAAGCTGCAGAAGATTGGGGAACTTATGTAATGGTGCACGCTTACACCCCACGCGCTATAAAAAGAGCGATCGAAGCTGGGGTAAAAGTCATTGAACACGGGCAGTTGATCGATGAGGAGACACTGGAATTAATGGTTGAAAGAGACATTTGGTTGAGCACCCAGGTACTTCGAGCAAGCACTCCTGATATGGACCCGCTCCGCAAGGAAAAAAGAAAACCCGTTATTGAGGGTCAGGCTCAAATGTGGCCCATGGCTAAAGAATTGGGAGTAAAAATAGCCTGGGGAACTGATTTTCTCTTTGAACCGGACTTGAATCACCAGCAAAACAAATACATTCTCCCTCTCACTGAATGGTTTACCCCGGCAGAAATCCTTAAAATGGTTACCCACGACAATGCTCAGGTACTTGCCCTTTCAGGCCTTCGAAGTCCGTACCAGGGGAAACTTGGCGTGGTGGAAGAGGGTGCCCTGGCCGACCTCCTTTTGGTTAATGGAAACCCCCTGGAAAACCTCGAATTACTGTCAAATCCATCGGAAAACTTCGTCATTATAATGAAAGATGGAAAAATTTATAAGGATTTAATGGAGTAATAAATCATCCAAAACTGAAGCCCAATCGGTTTCTAAAAGTATCTTTCAGTAACAGATTGGGCTTCGAAATTTTAGTATATATCCATATTGGTATAGTTTCCTACCTAACCAATCACTGATCACCACTCAGGATAAGTCGCTTAGTTGCTGACCACTCTCCCGCGCGAATTTGATACAAGTACAGCCCGGGACTCAATCCCTCCAGGTTAATAAGTTTTCTATTGAGTCCGCTGTGGCCGTCGAATTCTAACTTTCGCACAAGCTCTCCCGCACTGTTGTAAAGTATCAATTCTACTGCCCGATCGTCTGGAAGTACAAAAGGTATTATCGTCTCATGGCTGAAGGGGTTAGGTTCGTTTTGATAGAGTGCAAAACGCTCACCCTGCCACTCCTCCGGCCAGCTCATCCTAATTGGCAACTCCAATCCATCATTCTTCACAACATGCGACTGCCAAAGTGAACCCAGTTCTTTTAAATTCAACAGGTCGGAGTCAGGTTGAATCGCCCCTTCGCCCTCCATGCTAATAAAGAATAAGTGATCCCCTTTGCTAATTGTAACAGGCTCAGGACTGTGCCATACAAGTCGTATTATCCCGAGATCCTTATCGTGAAAAACAGATTGCTCACCCACACCGGCCAATGAACCGTGATCCAATGAAATGCCATCCAAATTCAATTTTCCGGCATCGTATTGGAATTCGACCTGATAGCCCAAAACGGTTTGGTCCTCACCGGCTGATACCACCACACCGTCTTCACTCTTTCCCTTATCAATTTTCGCGTACAAAGCGACCTCAGACCCTCCAATTCTCATTCCGCTTTGACCTGCATTGCCGGTTACATCTCCCATTTTTAGAGCTACAAAATCCTGATTGGTCTTATCGGAGGTCAATGTCAGGTAAGCTCTGAAATTCGGCCAGTTTTCATCAAGGGGATTTTCCGGGTCGTAGAAATCATAATCTGAATCAACAAAAACCCAGGAATCTACATTGGGGAATTCATCGATAAGGCCCACAATTAAATTCTGAATTACAACCAAATCAAAGGTGGATAATACCCCATTATTGGAGACATCTGCAGCGATAATTTTATAAGGAGAATTCAAAGTGTTAATATGGAGGATATGTTGCTGAATAAGTATCAGGTCCATCACACTGATACCATCCGTGTAGTTCTCATCTTTTTCTGGTTTGATCTGCAGACCAGAGCCGATCAATGCGGACAAACTGTAATCACCGAATTCATCGGTCATATCACTACCACTTTCATCCCCAGACATTTCGACCGCTACATTCTCCAAAGGCACCCCTGCCCAGGACTCAATAGTCCCGCTGATACTGAAAATGGTGGTATCCGGCAAGACTTCGACCTCCACGTTGGTTAAACAGGAAGAACTGTTGCTATGTACGTCCACAGCAGTAAACTCTACCACAGTAATACCGCCCGGAAAGTATCCCGAGGCATCTGCTCCACCGGAATTATAATCATTAAAAATGGTATCCACCCCGCAATTGTCCGTTGCAGTTGCCACCAATGACCCAACAAAGGCTTCATTTTGACTTTGCGGTATCTGTACAAGAGTGTCAGAAGGACAAACCATTGCAGGGGATTCATCATCTACCACGGTGACGAACTGGATGCAATGGGCAGTGAGTTCATTGTCTGCAGTGGCGGTATGTACAATTTCATTAACTCCCACTTCAAAATCGGTGGGAGCAACCACACTGACCACTGGTTCACTGCAGGGAGCAGTAGCCTCCGCCTGCCCAAAATCAGAAATCAATGCCAAACACATTCCGGGCTCCACAGAAACCGCCAAATCCTGTGGACAAGTTATCTCAGGTGCATAGCTATCTGACACAACTACCACATGCGAGCATTCCAATTCTGTTCCACCGGGCAAAACTGCGGTTTGGGTTACCGACGTTTTCCCAGTAATAAATGCAGAAGGGGCATCGGTGCTTAAATCAACCGGATCACAGTTCGGCTCAATGGTGGCCTCCGGGATTTCTAAATTGGAAACCGCGCAATTTCCTCCCTCCAGCTCGACAAAAATACTGTCGGGGCAGGTGATAATGGCATTGGTCTCCCAATCCACTTCAATCAATTGCTCACAACTCGCACTGAGGCCATTGTCGGCAGTGACAGTATGTGTGACGACAGTAATTCCGACAGGAAAAACTACGGGCGCATCATTTTCCGGAGCCACTTCACCACATAATCCACTCACGACAGCAACCCCGACTTCTAATCCTTCTGAGATGCACTCTCCGGGTTCCGCCTCTACAACTAAATCATCGGGGCACGCAATCTGGGGAACATTGCCATCCACCACTAAAATAATTTGCTGGCACCCGGCAGTTTGTCCGTTGTCTGAGACCGCAGTGTGTGTTACCACGGTTTCACCAATGCCAAAAACAGCGGGCGCATCATCGATGACTTCTACATCAGCACAATTTGCTGAAGCTGTAGATTCGCCAATTTCCAGTCCGGTTATTTCACATTCACCCTCCTCGAGTAGGATGGTCAGGTCAGATGGACACGTAATTTGGGGCACCTCCACATCCAGGACATGGACCTCGGCAGCACAACTGTCAGTCAATTGTCCATCTTCATAGAGGAAAAACCAAACATCAGTGGTTCCGATTGGGTAAACCCCACTTGCATCGACTCCTCCTGAACTGAAATCATTGGTTATTACCACTCCATTACAGCCCTCAGCAAAGGATGCCGACAGGCCAGCGAAGGCATCGCATTCACCGGGTTCAGCTTCCACAGTTAGGGGATCGGGGCAACTGAGTCCTGGATCATCACCGAAATTGGAGGCTGCCAGAGTAAAGGAGCAAAAGCTGAGGTTATCCGCTCCATCCATGGCAATTACAAAACCCGTAATCATTTCGTTGATCATTGTGAGTCCTTTTGTAGGAACTTGATTAAGGGAAATATCTTCTTGAGGGGTGCAATTGTCGGTAGCCACCACATAATCAGTCAAGTCCGGAATAGTGGCGCTACAATGTCCTCCTGCATCTACAAATACCGTGTCCGGGCAATTTAGAACCGGTGGGGTTTCGTCGATTACTGTCACAATTTGAGTGTGAACTGCCTGGTTTCCACACTCATCTTCCGCGGTCCATATTCGCTGTAAAACATACTCCCCGGTATCCGCTCCGGGTATATGTATTTCCAAAAAAGCCACCATGGGTTCACTGCAGTTATCCTCTGCTTCCAGAATCGGTGGATCTGGCACATTATCGCATTCAACAATGGTGTCAGCCGGCAGGGAAGAAATCCACTCCGGTGCCTGATTGTCTTCAAAAACAACAATCCTGCTGTGTGTCAATTGGTCATGGCTCCAAATGCTGGTAATGGTATCCACACCAGCACAGCCAAAAACAGTATCGCGCACAGGAGAAATTTGAAGTGTATCACAGTAATCTGCCACAATTAGCAGTGATTCGTCAAACTCGATTCCACATAGTACGGTACTATCGGCAGGCAATTCACTGAGCCATTCAAATTCACTTTGGTTTTCTGCGATCAACTCAATTTCGCACTGATCGGACCAACCGCTGGTGTCACTTGCGGTCAATACAACCGCCATACTCTGCCCTGCACTCAAAAGGGAATCTGTAGATATATTTTGGATGAGTGTGAAATCACTTTCATCCAGACAATTATCGCTGACAACGGCTATTCCGGTCAAATCTCCTGCTTCGACCATACAATAGGGACCCACTGCCAACAACACTGAATCTGCAGTGCAAGTCAGGCTGGGGTCTGTTTGATCCTCCACGGAAACCAGTATTTCACAATTTTCACTCCAACCCATATTATCGGAAATGGTTAAAGTGACAGTAATTTGCTCACCTGCGGTCAATGCAGTATCTCCGGGAACATTCTGAGACCACTCAAAGTCTGCGCTGTCCAGGCAATTGTCGGTTACGGTGAGCAGGTGGGTCAGGTCACCGGGATTTCCTTCACAGTTCTCATCTGCAGCCATTACTATAGGGCTGTCATCGCAAGTTGCTTCAGGAGCGATGGTATCTTTTGCCATTACAGTAACCAGGCAATTTTCACTCCAGGCAGCTGAATCCTGTATGTAGCCGGAAACCACAAAATTGTCGGGTCCGGCTGCCTTGTCAGAAGAAGAGTTCCCAAAATAGTACAATCTGAATTCCACATCTTCACTTAACTGCTGAAAATCAGGGCCCAGTTCCAGTGTCAAACCACTGAACGTTTTGGAACCTGCTGACACAGAATCGGAATCGACAAACCAAATGGACTCACCGTCATAGGAAATTTGATTGGCTGCATTGCTATCCTGAAAGGCCAGGCCGATATTCTCCTCAAAACCATCCAGACTCGACCTGACAGCAATTTTCCGAGGTGCAGAGCCCGAGTCGTCTTGCCAGTACCAATCAAACACAAATTGCTGTATGCTGATGGCTTCACTCCCGGATGGGCCAATACTGAAACGCTGGTACTGCTGATAAGTCGAACTAAAATCCCCATTAAGCGGCATACCTCCTCCCCATCGAAACCTGAAGGTTCCATCGGTTGTAGGGCGGTTATTTTCAAAACTACCGGAGGCATTGGAAAACCAGGACTCAAATTGAAGGCCGGGAATCGTGGGTAACGGTGTGGGGTCAGTTCGGCCCGTATGATTAGAACCGGATTCCACATCCGCAAACGAAAATGTCGCCACAAATGGAATGGGGGAAATTTCCGTACCTGTTATATCGACAATGATCGACTCCCCGGCGGTCAACAGGGAATTGGAGGAAACATCCTGATCAATGCTAAAACCCTCGGCACAATTGTCACTTAGATCAATATGACCACTCAGATCGCCCACTGCAACCTCGCAATTTTCATCCACAAAAACCTCAATGTCCTCCTGTGGGCAACTCAAAGTCGGACTCACGGTATCTGCGACTACCACACTTAGAAAGCAGTTAGAAACATTTCCATTTTCGTCATATACAGTTAAATCCACCGAAATAGAGTCACCTGCGGTCAAAAGCGCACCGGGTATCGGACTCTGACCAATGGAGTCAATTCCGCAATTGTCCGAAGCGCTGGCTTCCCCGGTTAAATCGGGCATGAATGCCTCGCAATTTTCATCCACGTAAAGAGTGAGATCCTCCGGGCATGCAATGGTCGGGGCAATGGTATCAATTACGTACAGGTTGAAAATACAACTGGCTGAATTGCCGGAGTTATCGGTGGCTGTGACCGTTTGTACATATTGACCCTCGGTCAAAACCTGGCCCCAGTAGGGAAATTGGCTCATGTTCACCGGACAGTTAGCGTCCAGATTGAGAAGCTGCATGTAATTTAGATTAACAATCGCGCAGCCACTGGATATGTAAATGGTATCGGCAACAAGGCAATCCAAAACGGGAACCAATGTATCCATCACATTGACCACTGAAATACACTCATAGGTATTGTTGGAATCATCTGTAATGGTCAGGGTCACATTTTGCTCGCCGAGGGAACTACAATCAAAATTGAACTGGCTTAGGGTAATGGTATCAATGTTGCAATTCAGGGTGGAATTGTCATCCACATCTTCAAGGCTGATCTCTGCCTGTCCCATGGTATCCAGAAACACAACGAGGTCTTTGCAATTTGCTTGGGGAGTAATGCTGTCGATTACTGTAATCGTTCCCTCGCAGCTATCCTGCCATAAGCTCACCTCATCCAATGCAACAAATTGGTAACCTATGGTACCCTGATCGCCACACCCAAAGTCAAGGTTGTCAGCTCCGGAAAAAGTTTTTTCAACGGCCCCACATTCATTTTCTATTTCGTAAAGGTCGCTTTCATTCAAGGTGACCTCACCCTGGCTATCGAGATAAACTACCGTATCCAGGCAACTAACTTCTATTATTTGGGCGTCACTTTGAAATTCGTAAGCACCCATATCCACTATGGCAGAGTCCGATTCGGAAGCGTTATGAAAGCGCGACTCTCCGGCCAAATCCAAGGTATCTGTACCACCTAAAGCATTGTTGTCACCGCGGTCGATAGCAGGTGAGCAGGCAAGCAGGCGGAAATCAGTATTACTGACAAAAAGCGGATCCTTGCCGACGATATCCCCATTCACCCCATCTGTAAAACCACTTGTGCCATCGCTGTCGAGATTATTGCCCTGTGATACCAAAGTTCCATTGTTGGTTTGGGAAAAGTTACCCGGAATATTGTCAGCTACAATTGTATTAACAACATAGGTGATAGCATTAGTACCACTTGTCACAATAGCCCTAAAAGTACCAATAGATGTGTTCTGTGCCACAGTTGTATTCACCAGGTATAATACTGCCTCAGGTCCTGTAGAACCGTTTAAGATGCCACCTTGTGTGTTTTGGCTGCTGTTTCCGCTTATGAGACAATTGATAAGTGTGGCATTTTGGCAATCCTGAAGGTTGATTCCTGCCCCCTGAAAAACTGAATTGTTGTTGGTTATCTTACAATTCGTCATGGTGAGGTTCAAATTGCCGTGAAAAATTCCTCCCGCATTTTCAGCTTCGTTATTGTCAATGGTCGTTCCGGTAATAGTAGTAATACTAAATGAAAAAATTCCACCCCCCGTGGCACTTGCTGAATTATCGAGAATCACACAATCTGTCAGGTTCAAAAAAGAGTTTGAGGTAGAATATATTCCGCCACCACGGATTGCCGAATTGTCGCTTATCCTGCAGTTCAAGATTTTGGGAGATCCACTGTCTATATGAATTCCCCCACCAGAGCGGGAAGGGTGATCATTTGATCCGGTGCTTGCATCAGCATTTCCCATTGTCACAGCAAATCCATCGAGCACAGCGGTAGAGTCGGTGCCCGATCCGGTCACTACGGTGTAGCTGTTCCCATCCAGGGTTTCACTCCCATTGATATCACCGCTTAAGATTGTGGGATTGTTCTCCCAGTCCCTTTGGTGGAGTGAATCTTCCGTTCCGGTAAATCCACCGTAAATTGCTACCCCGTTTAGGAGATTAAAACTTGAGTCCCTATCCATCGAGTCAGGAGTGGGATAATAGGTGCCCGCTGCCACCCATATTTGAGATACATTGGTGCATGAATTCAGGGCATCTTGGAGGTCGGTAAACGCATTTTCCCAGGAAGTACCTGAATTGCCACCTGTTGCATTGGCATTCACAAAAACAATTTCTTCGGATGAGGACTCAATGACACCCGGTATGAAGCCCGGGGGATCAAATATCAACTCCCCGTAATTGGTAAAAATTCCGGTATTTATGTGTGCCGAATCGGTGCTGATCTCCATTATCCCACGATTCTCAAAAGTATCCAAGTTGTTTACGGATGCGAACAAATCAATCGAACTGCAGTAGTTGTTTACAAATACCCCTTCGTTGCTTATTCCGTGGTTGTGGATAATGCCGGTTCCACCAATGGAAAGGCTGCCTTCATTCAAAAAGTAGCCCAAGGAGCTATTGGTCAGTCCGTCGTTTCCAATGTTCGCATTTTCTCCTATTTCAATCTTACCAAAATTAAGGAAGTCGGCACTGTTGTAAATCCCTGTGGAGCTGGTATCCTGCCGTGCTATTGTGATTCCCCCGCGGTTATCAAAAAGCCCTGAGTTGTTGTCTAACGAACTGTTCATCGTATAACCCATCTCAATAACCCCATCCTCTGTGTTTAAAAAAGTATGATCTCCACTAAGGGACATAGCAAAATCTCCAATGCTATCAAATTGCATGAGCCCCGCATTCGTGATGTGCCCGCCCGTACTTTCGATACCCTGGTTGTTAAACGAGGACTTGATGGTTCCCGAATTTTGGAAATAACCACTTGTAGATATCATTGGACTAAAGAAATGGCTCGCTTCCAGATGACCCATATTAATCAGGGTATCGGTATTGGAGATAGCCCTGGTCAGGTTCTGAGCCGTGAAGGAAGAAGCAGGTCCAAGAACCGCTTTGCCAGAATTGTTTAAATAGCTATCGATGTCTTGAACTGAAAGCTGAGCATCTGAATACAGATATGCTCCGTCGTTGTTATCAAAAATTCTGTGGATACTACTGATCGGTGAAAAAAGTACATCAGTTCCTAAAATGAGTGTATCCGAGTTTTGAAAAACCGTATTTAGTGAAGAAGCCAGGTCAATAGGGACGTCAATTTCCATGTAAGCCTGATTGTTTATTGCAAGATTACAGTTCAACAAACTCAGACTACCCTCTAAATGGTAATAAGTGCCTTTGTTGAGAATTAAATCACCATTGGAATTTCGAAATTCGGAATCACAGCGATTTAGAAAGTAAGCCCCTTCATCATTAAAAATACCACCATTTGATGTCTCCCAAATTTCAAAATAACATCCCTCTCCTGTAATAAAATTAGCAGCATTATATATTCCAACTCCTGATAACCCCAAAATTTCTATGCTGGAGGAATCACCCACTTCAAAGTGATTGAAATTCACTATTGCCGCATCGTTTGAAGTTCCAGTAGGACCTGTACGCTGAATAGTCAGGTCACCTAATATGGTAGCTACCCCGGTTGTATCATTGTAAAAAGGAATAGCTGTGCCCCCTTGAAAAAATATACCAATATTGCGAATTTCAAGCAAACCCTCAACGAAGAACTCCCCTTGATTTAGAAAAGCTTCCTTTCCATCGACATTCCAAATCTCCAACGTATTCTGAGATCCGTATTGAAAAATTTCAGCTCCCTCGCGATTGAAAATCACACTGGTCACGGAATTGCCTATATTGTTAGCTGTAATCGGTCCATGAGAAATAATCACATGGTGGTTGTCAATTGCAAATCCATTTAAACTGGAGAGAGCTACTCCTTCCGTGGAGTGCACTATCAATGAGTCTGTATTGATCAGCCCGGAACCATTGGAACCGCTCAGACTCAACCTACTCATCAATTCCATCTTTCCGTCATTGTGCAGTATATCTCCGGCTCCACTCGTAAATGACAAATCCGGTCCATCGTGGAAAAAGTTGGCACCGGCCCGATTGTGGAATATAGGACTCCCTAAAGTGTTTCCCACATTGAAACTCGCAGAAGAGTTTATGGATCCAAAGTTATCTAGCACGGTTTCATGTCCATTGGTAACTGAAAAAGAACCACTTGTGTGATCAATGTGTCCTCCGGCTTTATTTATGAGGCCCTCACCGGCAGAGGATCCACCAATCGAAAATGACCCGCTGTTCAGGATGGATCCGTAATTCACAAGTCTTGTAGAATTTCCACCCGAGACGGTAAAACTTCCACTGTTATTTTCTACCGTTGCTCCGGGATAGTTAATCATATTGGTATCAAGGCCACCCAACACCTCGAAACTACCACTGCTCAAAATAGACCCCCAGTTCTGCAATCGCTTTCCCTGGCCTTCAATAATGACTATGCTCCCTGTATTCTCAATTTCTGCATCTGGAAAGTTTAACAAACCATCATTGAAAGAAGAGTCTATGCTCAAATCTCCATGGTTGAATAGATATCCATAATTCAAAAAACCGTCGCTTGCACTTCCCTCAACGAGCAGATTGGAGCCACTTTCCACTTTCAATGAAGCGCCAAGATGCAGCACAAGAGACCTTGCACCTGCATTATCGGATACTGTCGGATAATTTCCGGATGTCACAACCGGAATAATAACGTGATGCCCACTGTCAATACCGTAATCGGGGATTATCATAGGATCCCAGTTGCCGACCTCGTGCCAGTTTGTATCGACCGCGCCGGTCCAGCTTATGGTATCGTACGGCATTAACATAGAGTTTGCACTATTTGCCATTTTTGACGTGCCGGCTGACAAAATCAGAGTAAACAATGCGGAGATGAGTAGGAAGTAAAGTCCTTTCATGATGATTAGGTTTTGTAATTGTAAACAGGGTCTTTCTTATGAATGGGAATAACCGGGGTTTCCACCTCAGTTTCCTCGTGATGGGTTTTATGCCAGTAAAGCGGCGCGTAAAAATACTCGCCGTAGGCCTTAAAGCCGGCCGCCAGATGAAGTACCAAATACCGGATTACATCCAGGAAAATTTGTCCGGCACCGACTTTTATCTTCAGGCGTTTATATACAATTTTATTCAAGTAAGTGGAGCTGATTAGATTTATGATGAGGATGCCCCACAGCAAAATACTCATGGCGAGGAACAACACCCAGGGGACGCCTGAAAACAGAATGTATATTGGAATAAACAAGTTGAAAAAGGGCAACAGGCTGTTGCACACCATCGGCATCCAAAAATTCACCCAGGAACTTCCAGGGAAACCCCTGCTTCTAAAGGTTCGGAACAAATGGACAAATTGAGTAACCATTAATCCCTTGTTCCATCGCGTGCGCTGATTGATCCATGCACTGCAGCTGTCCGGGCAGGTTTCTGCGGTATAGCTATCGAGGATTTTGAACTCCACCCCGTTTTGTCGCAATCGCACACTCAGTTCTGCATCCTCAGTGACATTGTACGGATCCCATCCTCCGGCTTTTCGCAGGATATGGGTTTCGACAAAAAATGAATTACCGCCCAGGCCAAATGGATACCCTCCATCAGAGAGCTCTTTTAAATGCAATTCGTACCACTCGTAATACTCAGCAGCAAAATTTCGGGCTATCCAGCCATCCTCCTGATTGGAAATTTTGATCTTCGACTGCAGGCAGAGATTTTTTTTCGGATGCGCCGCCATAATTGAAATGGCCTTCCTGAATTGATCAGATTCCGGTCTGCTCTCCGCATCGTAAACGGTTAAAAACGGCCCCTGAGTTTCGGAAGTGCATGCATTAGCGCCCTGGCCTTTGTAAATGGAGGCTGCTCGGGAATCAAGAGGATTTGTGCAAAAAGGGGCAGGTCCAAATCCCTGAGGGTCCTCCTGGTCAAAAGGTCGGTCTGCTCCACCACAATGTACAATTCCTTCTGCTGAGAAGGGTAATCTATCGCTTCAATCTTATCTATCGTGGCTTTTATGACATCCCCCTCGTTCTTCAGAGGCAAAACAATACTTACAAGAGGCAAGTCTGTCGGAAGATTCAGGTCGGATATCTCAGAAGTATTTTTGATAGAGGATCCCAATACATTGGAAAGCCGGAATACCAGCAGGAACAGATAGTTAAAAAATCCCAGGGTGAATACCAACAATCCGAAACTCAAAGGGTACATAACTGCTGTCACCACTACAGCCACCAACAAGCCTAACAACACGTAACGGAACGGCCATCTGATCTTGTGGTACGAAGAAAGCGATTTCAGCTTCTTACGAGCTTCCACCGCAATACCATCCTCCCTAATGGTAGAATGCGGATTCATTTGTTATGTTTTGGACAACTATAATTCTTTCCAAATGTACAACAATTATTCCAAATAATAAACCGTGGAGATAAAAGCAATGGGTAACAAACAGATAATTTCCTTTGCAGAACTCAATCAGTTCGTAAGATTGGTTTACTTCGGTGGGTAATGTGTCGTGGTTATTATTGAGTGGGGGTATGCCCGAGGTAATTGGGGGCTGATAAAGGGGCTTGATTTCTGTAGATAACGGTTGAAAAGTGTACCAGCTAAGGGAAAAATTGATCCGGTGATGTCAATCAAATAACTCATTGAGAAAAGCTTTCAGGTCAATGATTATAGAAGGGGCCTCAATATTAAAGGTTCTAGGCAATTCATGCTTCAACCTCTTGTCCCAGGTGATTTAAACTTGTTTGATACGCCTGGGTTGGAAGAAATCATCACTGTTGGTGAAGGATACATTTTTGTGCGCACATTTTTTCAGGAATGCGTTTTTTACATCTTGCCAGTTGATATGGTCTATATTTTCCATGATATACCATATATCAAAGTAATCGCGAGCTTCACCCCGGTTGCGTTGAATAAGAGCACGCAATTTTTCAGCCAATTTTTCATGAACATCGTAAC
This sequence comes from Saprospirales bacterium, assembly GCA_007695035.1. GTDB lineage: Bacteria > Bacteroidota > Bacteroidia > Chitinophagales > Saprospiraceae > PWJY01. Next base: position 28,072 of record REEO01000033.1, read on the forward strand.
ATGGAATGGAAGATTGAATTAATTCAACATCACTGTAAAAGTGGAATATCCTTCGCGTATTTTGATCAAATAAAACCTGCTCATTGAACCGAAATTCGCACCCTATTTTGATATGGCAGTGTTTGCCGAAAACCGGCAGCCTGTTGCGCTCGTGGTTTGCTCCCCAAAAGCAAACTTCAACATCCCATCCTACCGGCCTGTCATTAAATCTAACTGGTTTGAATGATAAAATTCTAAAAGCTATACCACTTATTTCTGTCACCTGATCACAGACTTGCTGAATGTGTTTCCGCTTGAGTTCAAATTCTGGGTTTACAATTGTTGTATCAATATCCTCCGAGAATCTGTAATTTTCAAAGTAGCACTTTTTCAAACAAGTTCCGCCATTAAAAAGACAGTTGTCCTGAGCCCACTTTTGACTAAAGAAGCCATTGAAAAATCACCCAACACAAAATCCTTGTCAATTGTGTTTCCCGGGAGTTGAAGTTTTTCGGCAATTTCTCTTAATTCTCTCTGTAAAATCATCAACTTGTTTTTTCACTCATCGACAAGATGTCTTCTTCCGGCACATTGATACGCAATCGCCACCTCGAATTAAAATGCCCGGTATCATCTTCCTGAGGGTCAATCAGATTGTACTTTTCATTCACTTTTTTTTGAGCAAACCGGATAAAAGTTGTCATATTCTCTTTTTCAAACAAATCAATCGAAAACCCCACTCTAAATCATCGCATTGCTTTTGACCGAGTTAGCCGCTTCGGTGAGTTTGGTACTGCTGATTTTTGCTTTGTTGAACGAATGCAGCAATTCTTCATAACCACCACTGTATTGAGGCAGATGAAAACAGTCCGCAATGGATTTTTCCATATCAGTCATGCGAAATTTGTGATTACCGTATCCCTGATTAATAAGCCCCATCATTTTTTGTCGCTGAATTTTGACAAACTGGTAGCGTACCCCAAAAATAGAGTTGTGCTTTTTTTATGATGGTTTGAACAAAAACGGTATTGGGAAATTGCTCTGTCAAACCGTGTAAGTTTAAAGCCGTCCAATAGGTTACGACTACATCTTCTAGCAGATAATTGTTCATGACGCATTCGTCCCGGAAATTATGCCGACAGTATTTGCCTCTTTCGATGCGATGAAAAAGAAATAAATTCCTGCTAATTAACCTACAAAGCAGGCTTCACTTCACACTGGCTTCTTCGACCACTTCTCAAATAGACTTTCCTAAATTGTTGTTTGGAAACAACCAAATCAGGTGAAAAATGCTTTCCGGGGAGAACAAAATGGCCAATTCCGGATAATACGATTAATTCCGACAAGCAATACCGTAAGAGTTTTGAGGCCACTCCCCATTCCCAATCAAAATCCTATATTTGCCTTACTTATGAACAGAAAAAGGCGATCCAGATTGATTTTCGGGATTGTGATGGGACTCATCACCGTTTTTCTGCTATGGCCGGGCTACCTGCTTTTCAGTTCCATGGAGCCGTTTATCCTGGGTGTGCCGCTGTCCTTTGCATGGGTTATATTCTGTACCCTGGTTGGCTTTGCTGCCTTGCTCGCACTTTACCTTTCCGACAGAACTTCCAAAAAAGAGTGTTAGATGGAAACAGGAACAGTCATTCTTTTGGTGGTAGGATTGTACTTGCTGGCCTCTCTTTTGACCGGGATAATTCCCTCATTGCGTATTTCGAAAAGCGTGAGTGGCTATGTAGCAGGGGACAGGAGCATGAATGTCTTTATACTCTACTTTGTCTTTGGAGCTTCCATTTTCTCGTCCGTTGCATTTTTGGGTGCACCCGGTTGGGCCTACAGTCGGGGAGCTGCTGCTTTCTACCTCATCGCATACGGGGTGATTGGAATCGTGCCACTCTACTTTTTTGGACCGCGCACCTGGAGATTGGGTAAGAAGTACGGCTACGTCACTCAGGCAGAGTTGCTGTCCGATAGATTCAGCAGCAAATTCCTGTCGGTCATGCTGGCCGTTTTGAGTGTGGCGGCATTCATTCCCTATCTCACCCTCCAAATGATCGGTGCGGGATACGTTTTGAATGTAATCAGTGAGGGGCTCATCCCATTTTGGTTGGGGGCGGCCATCACGTATTTTGTGGTATTGGTCTATGTTTATTTCAGCGGAGTGATGGGCGTGGGTTGGTCCAATGCCTTTCAGGGGATGTTTATGCTGCTGATGGCATGGTTTCTGGGGATTTATCTGCCCAATATACTCCACGGAGGTATAGGGGAAATGTTTCAATCCATAGCCGATGCGGGAAAAGAAGATATGCTGACAGCACCCGGACTGGATGCAGAAGGTGAACCCTGGTCCTGGTCCGCTTACAGCTCTGCGGTTCTGATTTCGGCCGTGGGATTTTCCATGTGGCCTCACCTGTTTATGCGGTCCTACGCAGCCATTTCAACGGATAGCCTTAAACTGAGTGTGGTACTCTACCCCACCTTTCTGCTTTTTCTGATACCCATTCTATTCATCGGATTTTCAGCAGTTACCGCCTATCCCGGTGTGGAGCAGGCCGACTCCATACTTCCCCATGTACTTATGCAATTGGAATTGCCCGCGATAATTGTGGGTTTATTTTGCGCCGGTGCCCTTGCGGCATCCATGTCCTCGGGAGATGCCATTCTCCACTCGGCGGGCTCCATTTGGGTGCGAGATGGAATTAAGCCCTTTTACGGAAAAAAACTAGGAGACAAAACCGAGCGGTTGCTCATCCAAATATCGGTTTTGGTAATTGGATTGACCGCCTATCTGTTTGCCGTGGTAATCGATTACTCTATCGTGGGTTTGCTATTGGCCGCTTACGGAGGAGTGGCTCAGATATTTCCTGTCGTATTTGCCATGTTCTACTGGAAAAGAGCTACCAAAGCCGGTGCCCTTACCGGTCTCTTTGGAGGAATTGTCGTGAATACATTTTTCCTCCTCTTGCCGGAATTAAAGCCAATAGATATGCATGAGGGAATTTACGGACTTATCGTAAACCTGATTTTGATAACCTCCGTTAGTCTGCTCACTCCACGCGATCCGGAGGAAAAGGTATCCAAATTTACGGAAGGTTAGATTTTAGCTGTTTACCACAGCACCGGAAATAAATCAATCTCCCGGCACCAACATTTGAAAGCATGCAGGTCCTCTTTTACCGCTAATTATCCCCTTAAAATGACCAATTGAAAGCCGATATCGTTATATTTGCATATCGGGTGGTTTTTTATACAAAGCACAACCGGTACCTAATTCATAAAAGATCCGGGGTTTCATCAAAATTGTACAACCCATGACTGCAATCGGTAGAGAAATGAAGGAATTGATTCCCGAACTCAGTGAACTCTGTAGGGAGGTCATGGAGGAGGTAATAAAAATTTACGATGAGGGCGGGAAACTAAAGGTGAATCGAAAAACAGATGGCAGCCCGGTCACCAATGCAGATATGATCGCCAATGAAATCATAGTCAACGGATTGAAAAAAATCACGCCCGGCATTCCCATTATTTCAGAAGAAATGCCCCTGCCTGAATACAGGGACCGAAAAAATTCGGACTATCTCTGGATGGTGGATCCCATTGACGGAACCTATGGTTTGATAGAGCGATCCGGGGATTTTACAATAAATCTGGCACTGATAAAAGATCATGCTCCCGTCATCGGAATGGTGGGAGTGCCCGTGAGCGGAGAAATTTACAGTGCAGTTGCAGGAGGGGGGGCGCAGGTTGAAAAGAACGGTCACCGCAGCCATTTAGAAGCCAACATTTTTTCAAAAAAAGATCGGGGACTGCGCTTTATTTGTTCGCCTAATCAGGAGATGGAAAAACTCACCAACTACTTTGAAAAATTCGACCAACCCAGGCTGAAATACCGAAGCGGAACCATCAAATTTTTGTTGGTAGCTTCAGGGCAGGCGGACATCTACCCCAGTATCAGACGCATAAATGAATGGGATACCGCAGCGGGCCAACTCATTATCGAGGAGGCCGGCGGGGTGGTTCTTCGGGCAGATAACGACCAACCCCTCAAGTACAACAAACCGGACTTGCGCAATCCTCCATTCATTGCCTACGGAGATATAAAGGATTTTCCATGACCGCCCGACCGCGTATTCTGCACCTCTCCACAGCAAGAAGTTGGCGCGGGGGTGAAAACCAATTGCGTATCCTCTACCGGGAACTCGAAGCCCGGGGATTTAAACAGCGCCTGATGATGCCCGCAGGTCCCGCTCTTTTCCGAATTAAAAAAGAAGGTGTAAATGTAAGGCAGTTGACCTCCAAAAACCCCTGGTTGCTGATTGATGCCTTTCGTGTCGGGCGCATTTGCAAAAAAGAGGGGATCGACATTATTCACGCCCACGATGCCAAAGCCCACAGTCTGGGCGCTCTAGCTGCGGAAATTTTCGGAGCAGGCGCCGGCCTGGTTGTTCATCGGAGAGTTGACAACCCCATCCGACAAAATTTTTTAAGCCGCTGGAAGTACCACTGTAAATCAGTTCGCGCGCTAATATGCGTCTCGGATCACATCCGAAAGGTTGTTGAAAAACACACCCACATCGACCCCCACAAAATGCACACCGTATATTCCGCGGTAGGCTCGGAGGATCCGAAAAAAGAACACCCCACAGACCTGAGAAAACAAATCGGAATAAATCCAAAGACCATACTGGTGGGCAACCTCTCCGCCCTGGCCGAACACAAAGACCCCCTCAATTTTATTAAAACAGCATCGCGCATACTTGAGAAAAGGGAGGATATACGCTTTGTCTGGGTTGGAGGAGACGATGGGATGGAAGATATCTGCAGGGAGCGCATAGCAGAAAAAAAGCTGCAGGACAAGATTCACTTGATTGGCTTTGTAGAAAATGCCGCTGCTCTCATCTCCCAACTGGACGTATTTTTATTCACCAGCAAAACGGAGGGTCTCGGTTCGGTGCTTTTGGAAGCCATGCGGCGAAAAGTTCCCATTGTATCCACCGATGCAGGAGGACCTTCAGAAATCATTTCCCATCGGGAAACAGGTTGGTTGGCGGAGGTGAAAAATCCCGGGCAACTGGCAGAGGGAGTCCTTTTTTTTCTTGAAAATGCTGACCAGGCCAGGGAAGTAACAACCAGGGCTAACAAACAGATCGAGTCCCGCTTTTCACCCTCTGAAATGGCAAGGCAGGTTGTTGAGATTTACAAAAAAATACATCTCAAAACCAATTAACCCGACCAAATCTTAAGATTAGCCCACTTAATCTCCACAAACACAACCACAGAACATTAAGGTTGTTAGTTGAGGTAGAAACACAAGTATTGGATGGAGAGTAAAATCAATTATAAGGTTTTCGGTGAAGGGGAGCCTGTGATAATCATGCACGGCTTGCTCGGCATGTTGGACAACTGGCAGACCTTTGCCAAAAAGCTGGGTCAATCCCACATGGTTTACACCCTGGACCTTCGCAACCACGGCAGGTCCTTTCACCACGGAGAGATGGATTACCCCATTATGGCGGAGGACCTCAGGCAGTTTATGGAAGATCATCACATGTTCAGAGCCAATATACTGGGACATTCCATGGGGGGCAAGGTGGCGATGGAATTTGCCCTTCAAAATCCCGATATGGTCAACAAATTGATGGTGGCCGACATCAGCCCCGCGAAGTATCCGGGAGGTCACGAACACATACTGGATGCCATGCATACAGCGAATCTTGAATCGGCCGAAGACCGTGATGAGATACTGAAACATCTGATGAATGCCATTGAAGACGAGGGAATTGTGCTTTTTTTAATGAAAAACCTAAGCAGAAATAAGGGCGGTGGCTTCAGGTGGAAAGCAAATCTGGAAGCGATAAGTGACAACTACCAAAATATACTTGACGAGGTCAACAGTTTTGATTACTTCGATGCGCCCACACTTTTTATAAAAGGCGGACAATCCAAATACCTCAGCGACCCTTACATCGACCCGGTTAAAGACCTTTTTAGCAGATCGCAGATACGCGAAATTCCAGACGCGGGACACTGGGTACACGCCGATGCGCCTTCCGAAACCATGCGGCTTGTCAAAGAATTTTTGGATCGATAATCACAGGCGCGGATTTGAACCGGACGGACAATACCGTAGCCTGAAAAATAGTTATTCCCTACAATAGCTCAAAGAGAATGCCTGTTCCGGCAAAGGTGTAAATGAGCGAAATTCGAATAGAAACAGCAAAATACATTACATATATTAATATGAGCCTAAACAAGAAACCCGTCATTTTCGCAGCCATAATCGTGCTGGGTATCAGTCTGTATTCATTTACCCGGTACAGTACCGATTACTTCGAATTGACCAGAAACCTGGAAATCTTCGCCAATGTATATAAAGAGGTGAATTCATTTTACTACGAAGACCTCGACCACGGCAGATTGATGAAGACCGGAATTGATGCCATGCTCGGATCTCTGGACCCCTACACCGTTTTTGTCTCAGAAAATCAGGTGGAGCGGTCGCGTTACATGGCAGAGGGCAGGTACGACGGAGTGGGAATGGAAATTGAGGAAAAAGAAGGACAAATAGTGGTGACCTTCGTTTACAGCGGATTTGGTGCTCACGATGCCGGAATTATGGCAGGAGATATTATAGAAAAAATGGAGGGCCGCGAGCTGGCCGGTTTTGAAAGGGAAGATGTGATTGTATTTATGCGTGGAGCTTCGGGTACGGATTTGGAAATGACCATCTACCGTCCCTGGGAAGACCGCCATTTCACCACTACGGTTGAGCGCCAGGAAGTATCCGTACCCAATGTACCTTATTCGGGCTTTATCGATGACGGGATCGCCTATGTGGCACTGAGTACATTTACACCGAGATCGTCTCAAAACATTCGCTCCAAACTTCGCGAACTCAGGGACGAAAATGGATCCCTGGATGGAATAGTCCTGGACTTACGCGACAATGGAGGTGGATTGCTGACTGAGGCCATCAATGTTTCCAATATTTTTATACCCAACAACACACTGGTCGTCTCCACCGAGGGCAATCTGGACGAGTGGAACAGGACCTTTGAAACAAACTCAAGCCCCTTTGACACGGAGACAGCCGTGGTGATTCTCATCAATGAAAAATCAGCTTCGGCTTCCGAAATCGTATCAGGGGTAATCCAGGATTATGACCGCGGCGTACTGATCGGAAGGCGTACTTACGGCAAGGGTCTAGTACAGAATGTCCGGCCACTCAGTTACAACACCCAGGTCAGAATTACCACCTCGGAATATTTTATTCCCAGTGGGCGGGGCATTCAAAATGTTCGCTATGAAGATGGAAAGGCGGTGGATATCCCTGATTCCCTCAGAGCGGTTTTTAGCACCAAAAATGGCCGTGAAGTCCTGGGAGGCGGAGGGGTGGCTCCCGATATTGAAGTGGAATTGCCTGAAACCCCTGAGGTGATACGCGAATTAAAAAATCGCAACCTCATTTTTGACTACGCCACGCACTTTAGAGCTACTGTTGACAGCATTCCCCCGGCCGGGGAATTCGATTTTGACCGCTACAAGGATTTCATCGCATTTGTGGAAGAGAGAGATTTTGCCTTCAAACTGGATGCAGAGAAAACATTGGATGAATTAGTGGCACAGGCTGAACCAGGCTTGTACGGAAATGATATCGACAGGCAAGTACGCCAGATACGCTCTGCCATTGAGGATGCAAAATCCACCGCATTTGAGGACCACAGAGACCAGATTATCCGCCTTTTGGAAGATGAAATAGTATCACGTTATTACTTTCAGGAGGGGAAAACGCGACAAAATCTAACCCGTGACCGCGAGATTCAAGAGGCCATTAGTGTTATCCGGGATCAAGAGCGGTACAGACAAATTCTCGCTTCAGAATAACACATGAAAAAGAGCCTGAACCAGAAAGAACCCCTGTTACTCTGTTTTGATACCACGGAGAAAAGCTGCACCGCCTGTATAGCCTCCGGACGGGAGATACTCACGGAACGGGCAACAGATGAGACCTATAAGCACAGCGAGATGCTGGCGCCCTTCATCCGGGAAATGTTGGACGATTTGAACCTGAAGCCGGATGACCTGAACGGAATTGTGATCAACAAAGGCCCAGGAAGCTACACCGGTTTGAGGGTCGGATTTGCACTGGCAAAAGCCATTGGTTATGCATCGGGGCTGCCCATATTTGGAGTGAGTGGACTGGAAGCATTGGCAGCCACAGCCATTGAAAAAAACGGAGGTGACTTGTTTGTTCCGATGATTGATGCCAAGAGAATGGAAGTCTATAGTGCGACATATGACCAGCAACTAAAAGAAATCAGCTCACCCCGTCCAGTTCTTTTGGATGACGACTTTTTTGAAAAGCCGGTTTTCCAAGATGCGGGCAAAGTTGTGGCCGTGGGCAGCGGAGCAGATAAACTCAGTCAACTTGCTGGTATGCCCGGCCACTGGGAGATAATCCCAATGTTAAGTGAGGCCAAGCAATTGGCCGGTCCGGGATTGGAGCGCTATCACACAGGCCAGAACGAAGACATCGCCTATTTTGAACCCCTCTACCTCAAGGAAGCCAGAATAACAACTCCTAAACAAACCCTGCGCTCTTAAAATACGTTACAAATAATAGGGGTCTGTAAGCCGTTATGATACAGGCAAATGTACATGGAAGAATTCACCATTTTTCGCCTCGTCAAAAAATTGGTACAGTTTTGGCATAAGGTAGGTCGATTCCATGAAACATTAACAAACCAATCGAAATGAAAGAGAAGAACGAAAATGTAACGCTTAAAAAAGGTGGGAAGGATATTCACCTGGACTACGCAGATTTGAGAAAAGCTGTACTGGTTTTGCGCGCGGTAAACCACAAGTTGCGCCAACGCATCATCGACCTGCTCGAGGAGAGTGAATCTCTAACCGTCACAGATATATACATCAAATTGCGTCTTGAACAGAGTGTGGCATCACAGCATTTGGCTATTTTGAGAAGAGCCGGCGTGGTAACAACCCAGCGGGAGGGAAAGTTTATATACTACAGCCTCGACAAGGAGAGACTAGCCCAAATCAGCCGTTTAGTAGAGGAATTAGCAGGGTAATGTATTACTTTATCACCAAATAGTGAATACTCTGAAGCACAAACGTTTACAAAATTTTTTTAAAGAATTTTCTTGCTTCAATTAGTTGATTTTCAACCATGTAGGTGTTGGGGCAGTTTCCTATTCAAATTTTTTTTAATATTTTCCTTTGTCAGTAAGCAGAATATGCAGATATTTGCTTCCCTAAGGTCATTATATTAATTTATTTCTCAAAATAGGAAACGCATGAGGAAGACGAAGGTCACTTTCAACAATGAGAAGCTGCGGGTCTCCTCGGATATACTCCGGGCACTGGCTCATCCATTGCGGCTCAAGATTCTGAAGTTTATTGACAATCACTCAACGATTCATGTCAATAAAATTTACAATACGCTGAATCTGGAACAGTCGATCACTTCACAGCATTTGAGGATAATGCGAAACGCAGGTATCCTTCACGCTGAAAAGGACGGCAAGTTTGTGCACTACACAATTGACTACGAGATTATTGAGAGAGCGGAACTTGCGATCAACAATTTTCTAAACAAGTAATTCGGACTATTGGAAAAAACTTGACTCTGTTACAGATTGGATAGATGCCAACAGTAAAATTATAATCTGGTCCCATCCCAACTTTCTACCGATCTTCAACAACTATTCCTCTTCTTCCGAGTTGTTTTTCGGTTTGTTGATGACCGGCCCGTTTTGAAAAAAACTTCTGTGAAACAGTATAATGCTAATTACCCCGGTGGTAATTGCAGCGTCGGCTATATTGAATACAGGCCTGAAAAACTGAAACCTGTCCCCTCCGATCAGTGGTATCCATTCGGGCCAATTGGTGTCTATAATAGGAAAATAAAGCATATCTACCACTTTGCCCATCAATATGGGCGCATATCCACCCTCCTCGGGAAATATATCGGCCGTCGGCCCAAAATAAGGAGAATCGGAAAATATAAGTCCATAAAATGTACTGTCGATTATATTGCCCATCGCTCCGGCAAATATCAGGGTGATGCTGGCCAACAGTGAAAAAGACTCGCCGTTTTTCAATAAACGGTAGATCAAATACCCAATAAAACTCACGGCCAAAATCCGGAATACACTCAAAAATATCTTTCCCTTATCTCCACCAAAAGTGATTCCAAAGGCCATACCCTCGTTCTCGACAAAGTGCAACCGTGCCCACCTCAGTCCTAAAATTAGCACCTCTTCCCCATAGTTGAAGTTGAGCTTAACCCATATTTTCAGAGTCTGGTCAATAATGATCACCAATGCGAGAATCACCCCCAACCAGATAGCCTTTTGTCGAATCGTCAATGCTACCCGTTTTTAATTGCTGCTAAAATGTTTTACTCTCCGGATGCTCTTTTCTGCTTGGCTTCAATGCTCAGGGTGGCATGGGGTACCGCCTTCAACCGCTCCCGCGATATCAGTTTTCCCGTGTCCCGGCAGACACCGTACACCTTGTTGGATATTCTCACACGGGCATTCTCCAGATGTTGGATATACTTTTGCGTGCGGGCAACCATGGTATTTAGTCGCTCTGATTCAGAGGTACCCGCTCCGTCATCAAGGCCCTTGATTCTGGCCTCGCCCTGATCGGTGAGTTCTTCCAGTTGCCCCTGATAAAATTTGAGTTGCTCCCTGGCCTGGGCCAATTTCTCCCTGATCAACGTATCAAACTCCTCCAATTCTTCATCGGAATAGCGGGATTTGTTGTCGTTCGTGCTCATTTTGCGCTGGTTTCTGCTTGTGAAATAGTTGCAAAAATAACATAAATTGGCATATCTTTATTATCGCAACTGCAATACCCGGGAAAAGGGAGGCTGGAAGGAAAAAGGACTATATCCTCCGCAACACTCTTCGCAGCTCAAATATTCCGGTTTTCATAATTAAAGCGCCGACCATGGAAGAAATTGAGGATTATCTCAGCAATTTACCTCCACAACAGAGCGATTTGGCTTATGCGGTTGTTAACTGCTTAGTCGAATCTGGGGAATTGAACCCCCGTCTGCGATACGGCATCCCGTTCTTTTACCGGAAATCCTGGGTGTGCTACATCAATCCCCAAAAGTCCGGGGAGCTCGAACTGGCATTTTTAAGGGCCGTGGAATTCAGACACTTGCCGGATGCACTCGATTTCAAGGGGCGAAAAATGGTGGCCGGTATTCTCTTAAGCAAGCCGGCCGATCTGAAAATCCCGGAACTGGAAATCGCCCTGCAGGAAGCGCTATGGATAGATGACAACCGGCCCTACAAGGGTCCCTCCGGGAGAAAAAAACAGAACACCTGAACCGGATTTCTATGTAACTATCTTCCTTTCCGGATTGAATCGGTTGGCACCTTTTTTGTAGGTATTTTTACGCTGTAAACTATCATCCGTAAAAAGACAGGAGAGAATGGGCATGAATGTCTGTGCTTCCCGGTTTGTGAAAACCGGCTTTCCTTTAGCTTTTGGGTTAGAACAAAATGACGATGTTATTGAAGAAAAACCTTCACCTGACAATTATTGCCCTTCTTTTCTTATGCCCGCTTTTGGCGAATGCCGATCCTGTCGAACAATACATAGAGAAATACGCCGGATTGGCCAAAGCAGAAATGGAGCAATTCGGGATTCCCGCCTCCATCAAACTCGCACAGGGTATTTTGGAGTCCAACAGCGGGCGCAGCGAACTCGCATTGAACAGCAGAAACCACTTTGGCATCAAGTGCAAAAATTACTGGATCGGTCCTGCCTACTACCATCCGGATGATGACTACTGCCCGAAGGGCAATCTACTGGATTCCTGCTTCCGGGTGTATCGGTCTGTTGAAAAATCGTATCGAGACCACTCCATTTTTCTGCGCCACAGTACGCACTACGCCCCTCTTTTTGAACTCGAGATCACAGATTACCGCGGCTGGGCAAGGGGCCTCCAGTCCATTGGATACGCCACCAATCCGCGCTACGCCGAAATGCTCATTAACCTCATCGAGACCCACCAGCTTTACCGCTTCGACAAAACCGATGTCACAGAAAAGAAAGAGCGAAGTTGATCCGGGAATTTTTTTCAGGAGGTAAAAAATTATTTTACTCGCTGACTTTCAACTAAATACTGCGAAGCAGAGACTTACGAATTATAGATTTTTTGCATAAAAAAACTCAGGAACCATTAAACTGGCCCGGTTGTTGCAGTAGTTGTATTTAAAGACGTAAACAGTATAATATTGATAACCTTATACTGGTTTAGGTACAAACAACAGTAAGCTTTAGAACCAAGATCGTCGGGACAATAAACCAATCTTGAAATTGATAATAAAACCTTATCATTATTTTACGTGGAGGTCCCATCCTCTTCTTCCGATGGTTTTGGTTCTTTTTTTACCGGGTCTTTGGTTTCTTCGGCATGTTGGTTTCTGGAGCGATAGATATCCACAGCGTAGAAGATAGCCCTTATCATAGACCTCGGATTCGCCACATTTTTTCCTGCTATTTCAAATGCCGTTCCGTGATCGGGTGAGGTACGTATGTAGTTCAGTCCCGCTGTATAATTCACGCCATGACCAAAAGAGAGTGATTTAAAGGGTATGAGTCCCTGGTCGTGGTAAATGGCGAGAATACCATCAAATTTTTTAAAGTTTCCACTGCCGAAAAAACCATCCGCGGGAAAGGGGCCCATTACCAATTCACCCTTTTTCTTGGCTTCAATAATCACTGGTCTGATAATTTCTTCTTCCTCCTTTCCGAGACTTCCGTCCTCTCCGGCATGGGGATTCATTCCGAGAATACCAATCAGCGGTTTTTGCTTTCCGAAATCCACTTTCAGGCTGTGGGTCAGTATTCTCAATTTGTCCTGAATAATTTCCTTTGTGAGCACATCGGATACTTCTTTGAGTGGCATGTGCCCTGTAATTACGCCTACCTTCATTTCATCGCTAAGCATAAACATCAGGGACGAGTTACCGCCCATGCGGTCGGTCAAATACTCGGTGTGTCCGGGATACCGAAACCCCGCCATCTTGAGGGCCGTTTTACTCACTGGAGCAGTGACCAATACATCGATTTTACCTTCCATTAGGTCCTTAACGGCTGCATCCAACGACAAGATCGCAATCCGGCCACTTTCTTCAGTAGGCTTTCCAAGGGTTATGTTCACCGTCTCATTCCAGACATTGACAATATTGACTTTGTCGCGGTGGAGCCGGTCAGCGGAACGCTGGTTCTGATATTGAAAATCGACACCCTCGGCTATGTTTCTGTGGTAAGAAACCACCTTAGAGGAACCGTAGATTACCGGTGTACAGGTCTTCATAACAGTTTCACTGGAAACCGATTTCAATATTATTTCAAGGCCTATTCCATTGATATCTCCAATGGACAACCCCAGTTTAATTTTGTCTGACATACTAATAGTTTAGATGGGCTAAGTTAAGCGTTTTTGACAAACCCTTCACAGCCCGCCACCAATTTCCGCCCAGATCAGAGATAATGAAGCTCTGCAGCACTCCCTGCACCCGTCCATTTTTGATGACAATATACCGGTGTATCAAATTTTTGAGGAGATTCAATCTAATTGCGGATTACGGATTACGAATTGGGGGGGTGGACGAGAACTCAAATTCCTCGGTAATAATGAGGAAATTTGTGGTAATTCTTTGCTTGGGATTTTGGTTTCTCTCAAAGCGATGCAGTGAGCGGCAGTCGAACCTGCCACCAAGCCGCAAAGGAAAACGCAAAGGATTCAATTGAAGGTTGGAACTAAGGGATGGGTTTTAGTTAATATATCTGTAGTACGCATGGCCGTGCGTATTTTTCCTACCCATCAAATACAAATCCTACAATCCTGCCACGCAATGCCTTGTGTCTGTTACAGGGTTCCTATTTATCTTATGAAGCGTTTTATTATCATGGCACTTCAAACCGGCTCTGGACTTTCGTTTGAAATATCTTTTTATAACCTATGCAATTTATATTCCTCTGCACCAGCCCCCAGCGGGGTGCAGCAGCAATGTGCTACGGGAAAAAACCCAAAAAATCAACAACCCCTACGAAAGAATATCCTGTCGGCTACATCAAGGTAACGCTTGCAAAACAACTCACCAAATCACAGACTCACCCCTTTGGCAGGCTCAGTGCATAGCAATTCACAACTGAAGATGCCATCAACGTGCAGAATAGGCCATATACGGTGTCATCATTTCGCTGAGCAGTTTGCTGCCCAGGGCGCATTCCAGGCAGCGGTTTTTATTGCAGTAGTTGGATTTCAGTTCCAGCAAGGCCTGGGATTCCAGAGCATTTCCCGGTTTCACCCCTCTTTCGACCCACCTTTTTACGATGCGGTTTCTCTCCGGGGGCAGGGCCTCCAGCCAATCAATCGCCCTTTCGGTCAATTCGATTTTTCCGCTGTGCTGTCCGTAGGCAAACAAAACGGGGGCTGCTACATTGACCATCAAGCTCTCAGCCGTGGACTTCCCCACCCGCTTAATGCTATCGCGAGAGGCCTTTTTTCCAAAAACATAGTGCGAGCGCCAGTAGGGTCCGGCATCCACTTTGAAAAGATCCAGCAGTTCAGTGGTGCTCTGGGCATTCAACAAATAGTTTAAGAGCCGGGCTTCCCGGTGCATCAAGTGGCCCATCTGGGCAATGCGAATGGTAGGGAATGCGGGCGGGCGAACCGGCATATAGCACCACTCTGCCGATACCATGGGCGCGAGGTCGTGCATGTCGGCCAGGTGCCGGTATTCTTTTTTCAGCTCCAGGTAATACTTGTCTCCCTCTTCTTTTTGCAAAAAACCGGCCTGACCAAACAATAGCGCCTGCAATTTCTTTGCATCGCTGCGGTATTTCAAAATGAGTTTATAGGGCGTGCGGTTCACCAGTTCTGCCATGCTGATGGCATTGATTTTTCCCGCGAGGTATTTTCCCAGCAGGGCAAATATCACCTTGTCCCAGTGCCCATTTTCAGATTCTACCATTTTCAAAATACGCCCCGCCTTCTGTTGCTGCCGCTCAATGGCGAGGCGACTGAGGTATTGGGGCCAGAAAAAATCACCCATCCGGCTCTGCAACAGCCCGTCGCAGGGGATCCAGCCCTTGTTTTTCCGCAACTCCCTGTACTTTTCGATTTGTGTCCTGTCCAGGTACTTCTGAAGCGAAAGGGTTGGCAATTGCACCCCTTTTCCTGTTTTGATCTCCCTGTCGTGTTCCATCACCACATGCAGGATCACATTGTTGTATGCGCTGTCGCTCGTGTGGTCGTGCGCATCCCAATCCGATGTTTTGAGATGGAACTCCACCGGTCCATACCAGGTGACATCCCCTATTTTGATCCGCGCATCGAGAAAATCGGGTCCGGCCCCGCGGTTTCTGTAGCCCGGCTTGAGCACGGACACCTCCACACCCCCCGTCGTCCTGAGATCGAGGTCAAACAACCCACCCGACTGCCAAATAAAATACATAAATTCTTCGCTCATCTTCTGTCTTTTTGTTCATAGAGTGTTTCAAAAACAGAATATGTGCCCAGGGTGTAGGGTAGATTTTTATGAAAAGTATTCTAACTAAAGAAAAGAAGGAAGAAACCAATGTTAGGCAGATAATAAAAGTTGGGAGCAAAGATAAAATTTATGTGACGAGGCAGCGAATAACACGCAAAGTGTTGTTTATATTTTGATTATAAATGATTTTTTAAAAATGCAAAAACCACCCTCCCTTTTATCACTTAATCATTGAAAATTTTTAGATATTTACTGATGTCTTAAAAGTTGTAAAACATTTGCTAGATATGCACCAATTTTATCAATCCAGGGACATTGCAGTGGAAAAATCAATTAATGGAACTGACCAATTATCACTAAACCTGGAACACCACCCCGCCGGCCACTACACCATCCTCGTCACCTTTGACGGCAAAGTGAACAGTGGGTCGATCATTATTACAAGGTAAATGAATTGTTAAAAAACACCCGAAAGGTCCTTTTAGAGATTTGAACAACTCAATTTTGTACTTCACATTAACAAAACCCATTCTCCCATCCTCACCAACATTTTCTACTGAAAGTCGTTGTACACTTTATTCAAAAGTTTAGCATGAAGCGGCAATCGGTAGATCTAAAAATTTTGATCAGGGTCATACAGTTGACCCGGCCATACACACTGTTGTTTGCCGGTTGCTTGTTATTGGCCATTATACTTGCACCAGTGGGGATATTAAAGCCCTGGTTGATTAATGTAATGGTGGATGATTACATATTTCGCTACGACCTGCAGGGGATGACCAATATGGCAATTTTGCTGGTAGGGGTGTTGCTATTGGAGACGGTACTGAGGTATGGATTTATGCTGTCGTCGGCCTGGTTGGGTCAAAATATCATCAGGGACTTGCGCATTCGGGTATTCAATCACATCAGCAGTCTGCGGCTTTCTTATTTTGATCGCACTCCCATAGGCCGCTCCACCACGCGCACGATCAATGATGTGGAGACCATCAATCAGATTTTTTCTCAGGGCGTTTTGACCATTGTAGCTGATATACTGGGTATCATTGCGGTACTGTCCATTATGCTGTGGACCAGTTGGCAACTCACCCTGGTGGTGTTGACAGTGATGCCAATACTTATGATCGGCAGTTATATTTTTAAGGAAAAAGTGCGGGTGGCATTTCAGGCGGTCCGGAATCAAATATCCATCATGAATTCCTTTCTCCAGGAACGCATTTCGGGTATTCAGGTGGTGCAGGTATTCAATGCCGAAAAACAAGAGCGGGATAAATTCCGAAAAATAAACAGAGCCTACACACAAGCCAATCTGAACAGCATACTGTACTACGCCATTTTCTTCCCATTTGTAGAAATTGTTTCTGCTGCATCACTGGGTTTGTTGGTTTGGTACGGTTCGAGAGGAGTATTGGACGGCAGCATTACCCTGGGAGTTCTCATCGCATTCCCACTCTACATCAATATGCTGTTCCGCCCGATCAGAATGATGGCCAATCGATTCAACACCCTGCAAATGGGATTGGTGGCCGCCGGAAGAGTATTTGACGTGCTGGACAAAAGAGAATTTATTCCCAACAAAGGCCTTCTCAAGCCAGAAAAGCTCAAGGGGAAAGTTGAATTTGACCGGGTTTGGTTTTCTTACGATGACAAAACCGATATTTTGAAGGAGGTCAGTTTTAAAATTGACCCCGGAGATACCCTGGCCATCGTGGGCAGCACCGGCTCAGGTAAAACCACCATTATCAATCTCATCACCCGCTTTTACGACATCCGAAGCGGTAATATCCGAATTGACGGGGAAGATATCCGCAGGTACGAATTGAATACCCTCCGCTCACGCATCGCCCTGGTTTTACAGGATGTATTTCTCTTTGGAGGAAGTATCTACGAGAACATATCCCTGCGCGACCCCAATATCCGCCGGGAAGAGATGAGACGAGCCTCAGAAATCATAGGTGCGGACAAAATCATCGAAAAACTGCCGGGCGGATACAACTTTCAAATCACCGAGAGGGGTTCCAATTTGAGTCTTGGCCAACGGCAGTTGATCTCTTTTGTGAGAGCCCTGGTCTTCAAACCCGACATACTTATACTGGACGAGGCCACCTCATCGGTGGATACCGAAACCGAGTCACTTATTCAGCACGCCATTGAAAAACTCATTACCCGAAGGACTTCCATTATCATCGCACACAGGTTGTCCACCATTCGTCATGCCGATCACATCGCAGCTCTCAAAAATGGAAAAATTATCGAGTACGGAAAACCGGCTGATTTGCTGGCCAATGAAGAGGGCTACTACAGAAAACTGTACGACAAGCAATTCATCCCAGTTTCATAATTTATTGATGAGTCCACTCCGAAAACCCTTTTGTCATGAAAATGAGCGAAAAATTTAAGATCGAGGAAGAAGGGAAAATATTCCGCAGGCGTAGCCATAGCTACGTTGAGGAAAGATTTTTCCTGATGACGAAGATATTGGATTTTGCAGCCATTTGTAATAAAAAGAGGTTTTCGGAGTGGACTCAT
>REEO01000098.1 GCA_007695035.1 Saprospirales bacterium
TGGAGTTGCCCCACACGGCGGATTTTTGCTTCCTGGGAGGATGAGAGCCTCAGTCATCTCAATCTGGAATATTCCAAATCCATTAACAATACACATCCCAGCAGCTCAACCTGTCTGCACCTATTTACCAGGCCAAAACAGCAAGTTATCTTTGCTGGTAACCTATTCAATTAAATTGTTGTACACTTTTCAGCCGCTACCTACCACAGCACGATGGATAAAAATCCCAACTCAATAGTTCCGCTCACCGAAAATCAGGCTGCCAATTCTAACCATATTGCTACCGCATTCCAGCCCTACTTTGTAGTCGCCAGACATTCCGGTGGAGAGTATCTTTAGGTGTTCTCTGTGTTTTTCCGATTTGGATCTCAACTTTTGGTGAAATTCCTGAAGACCGGAGAACTCGTCTCTTACTACATTCATGTCATCAGTAAAAGTGGCCATACCCATCAATCCCCTCAATTGAATGTTGGGATATTCTCCGGCCACCAGTTTATCAATAGACTCTTCCGCATTGGAATAATCAAAACCAGATTTGGTATCCTCTTCTGCAATTTTGAGTTGTACCAGGATGTTGCATACCACCTCATTATTTTCCGCTGCCTGTTGAATAACACGGAGCAGTTTGGGTCGATTGACCGAGTGAATGAGCCACGGTACCGGGATCAGATTTTTGACCTTCTTACTCTGCAGATTCCCGATAAAATGCCACCGTATGTCGCCCGGCAGCAATGGTGCCTTTTCTAATAGCTCAGCTACCCGGTTTTCTCCAAAGTCTCTATGTCCGAGCTCGTAAAGCGCCTTAATTTTTTCAACTGAGTGGGTTTTGGAAACTGCCACGAGTTCCGCATTGCTGTCTTTAAGTTCATCTAACAATTCAAAGTATCTTTCCTTTCGAACCATCCGCCTTTATTTCTTTAAAAATCCTAAATCGGGTCCCCATATCGACCTGTCAAAAAGACCATTTCAGACATGAAACCTCATTATGGTGAGCATAAATTCTCTGCTTTGATTGAAACAATCCAATAACAATATGGCTCAAAATAAGCCTGAAATTTCACCGTCAATTAGATTGACTATCCGACCAAAATCCTCCTGATTCTTTGCAAAGTCAAGTTCATCAACCCGTATGATCAATAAATTCCCTCTATCGTAATCATCAATCCACCGCTCGTACTTCTCATTGAGACGCTTCAAGTAATCCAAACTCATATTGCCCTCGTAATCCCGGCCCCGGTTCTGGATGTTGGACACCAATTTGGGTACATCTGCCCTTAAGTAGATGAGCAAGTCAGGTGGAGCAACCTGATCCAGCATGGTGTCAAAAAGGGTTTTGTAATTGTTGAAATCCCGCTCAGACATAAACCCCATTTCGTAGAGATTGGGGGCAAATATACAGGCGTCCTCGTATATGGTACGATCCTGTATTATAGTCCTGTCACCACGCTGTATTTCAATAATTTGCCTGTATCTGCTGTTCAAAAAATATACCTGCAAATGAAAGGACCATCGCTTCATGTCATCGTAGAAGTCGGATAAATAAGGATTTTCCTGGGTGTCCTCGTAATTCACTTCCCAGTTGTAATGTCTGCCCAGCCTGGAGGATAGGGTGGTCTTACCGGATCCGATATTCCCGGCTATGGCCACGTGCTTTATCTTCTTCCTGCTCATATATGCTAAAAAGTTTTAATATTGCATGTGAAATTAGGCTTTTTCGTCGTTTTGCATGGAATTAAACGAGTGATTTTGGCCAAATTTTTGTACTGTAATTTCCAGGTTGGAGTAAAGATTATTTTACTCTGCCTTATAATCAATTGTTTATGAGACTATTAATTCGAATTGCCATTCTCCTGTTGCTGGCACTGATTGCGTACAACTATTTTTTGGGTACGGAAGATGAACAGGCCGAAAGTCAGCAGGTGGTGGAAAACGCCCGCCAACTGGGTCAATCACTGGTGGATATGGTTGTTTCTGAGCGGGAGCGATTCTCCGAGGGGAAATACGATGAGATGAGAGACCGGATTGGGACCTCCATCGGTTTCTTGCGTGAAAGGGGAGAGGAGTTCAATATCAGTGGGAAGGAATTCAGCGCCCTGGATGAAGAGAAAAATGAATTGGACTCCATGATCCGTCAACTTGACGATATGACGAAAACCGGAGAGGAATCTGAGCAATTGGAGGAAAATATACGCACCAGAATTGACCGATTGATTGAGCGCATGGAGCAATTTATAGAAGAGTAATTTTTCCCAAAAAATAACAGACATGACAGTTGCCTCCCACAACCACAGAGACCCGAGAATCGAAGCCCAAAAGACAATTGGGCCAATGGTCTTCCTGACTCCACTGGATTTTAAAGAACTCCTCCACAAGATGGACAAACCGCTTGTGATTTCATCCGAACAAGGGGTATTTAGGACCCGATATCTCTATCTTCTAAATTATCGGGGATTTTTCTTTCACTGCCGCGACAAAAACCCGCTGACGCTGCCCACTCACTGCCATGTGATCAAGGCAAAAAAAATCTGGATACCGCATTGACCTCTGAACAAGCGTTCACTCTAAGTGCACACTGTACCTTCCCGGAGTCTCTATATCCACTACGATATGGTCTTTTAAAGTGGTGGCCAGCGAAAGGCCGACATAGTCCACCTGAACCGGAAAGTGTTTGTGTTGGCGATCGACCAGCACGCCCACCTGCACCTTGCACGGCAGACACTTCATCAGCGCTGAAAAGGCGTAAAACAGAGTCCTGCCCGTATTTGCCACATCGTCGATTATTAAGATAGGCTTTCCATTGAGTTCCTCCAACGATAAGTCAATCTCCACCGATGAATCAGAGGGTGAGGCAGGATTGAGGCGAATGTGGCCGGGAATAATCGAAATGGTATTGGTATTCTTAATTTCCCTCTCCAAAAGATCGGAAAACCGCTTTCCGTTGTTGTTGATGCCAAGCAAATAAAGGGGTTCACCGCCGAGGTTCTGCTCAACAATTTGGTAGGCCAGCCGCTTGATCTTTTGAGCAACGGCCTCATGGTCGAGTATTTTCATTCGGGTTACTTTTTTATGAAAGGGGCCGGAAAATATCCGCAGCACCCATTGTCACTTCTTAAGAATCATTCTAAACACAGGGTAAAGTTAAGAATTTTGCGCATATGTGTGATGATTTCGTGGAATGGCTCTATATTAGCCCGCAAAACGACAACGCACCGCCTATGGAAGTGGGACAAATAGTGTTTATAATCATTTTGGCATTGACCTTTGGTTTCGCATTCTTCAAATACCGCGAACTTATCAATACAATTCTTTTGGCTAAAAAGGTTGAAATCGAGGGACCAATGTCCCGCAGATTTAAGAATTTATTTCTGGTGGCTTTTGGCCAGAAAAAAATGTTTAAAAATTTTCTACCCGCCATTTTCCACCTCTTTATCTATACGGCTTTCCTTATAACCCAGATCAAGCTGATTGAAATCATCATAGATGGGGTAATGGGCTCCCATAGGATTTTAGCCACCCCGCTGGGAGGATTCTATACGTTTGTGGTCAGTTTCATTGAAATTTTGTCTGTTCTGGCTTTCGTCGCCACCCTGGTATTCCTTTACCGCCGAAACCTGTTGACCATTCCGCGATTCAACAAAGTGGAAATGACGCACTGGCCTAAACTCGATGCCAACATCATCCTCCTCGCAGAATTGGTCCTTTTGGTCGGTATATTCTCTTACAACGGGGCAGATATCGTATTGCAGCAAATGGGAGTAGTCGGATATCCCGATACCGGAGCACTGGTGGTCAGTTCAGTTATGGGTCCCCTTTTATTTGGCGGCCTCGACCAGTCCACTCTGATTTTTATAGAAAAAGCGGGCTGGTGGATTCACATACTGGCCGTATTTGGTTTTATCGTTTACCTGCCCTATTCAAAGCACCTGCACATCTTTTTTGCCTTCCCAAATACCTGGTTTGCAAAATTGCGTCCGAGGGGCAGAATGGAAAATATGCCTGAAATCATGAACGAGGTAAAATCCATGATGGGACTCAGTGAAGCAGAAGAGCCAGCCGGCGATATGGAAGATATCCCAGAATTCGGGGCCAAAGATATTTTTGACATGGACCGCATCAACCTGCTCGGGGCTTTTTCCTGCACCGAATGCGGTCGTTGCACTGCCGCCTGCCCGGCCAATATCACCGGAAAAAAGCTGTCCCCACGAAAAATTGTGATGGATATTCGGGATAGAGCCGAGGAAGTTTCAGCCAAATTAAAATCCGGTGACAAAAAGTATATCAGAGAAGACAAAAGAGAGGAGGACCAAAAACTCACCCCGGAGAATTTTGACGACGGAAAGTCGCTTTTTGACTACATAAGTTCCGAGGAATTGCACGCCTGTACCACCTGCAATGCTTGTGTTGAGGCATGTCCCATCCTGATTGATCCCATGGAGCCTATACTGAAAATGCGCAGGTATGAAATACTGACGCTTTCATCGGGCCCCTCGGACTGGATGCCCATGTTTACAAGCCTGGAGAACAACGCATCTCCCTGGCAGATGAGTGACGAACGCGACAAGTGGAAAGAAGACCTGGATTGAATCATTCAAAATCATCATTTGATATATGTCTGAAAAAAAATTAATTGTAAAAACCATGGCCGAATTGGCTGCCGAGGGTAAAACCCCGGAAATACTTTTTTGGGTTGGTTGCGCAGGAAGTTTTGACGCTCGCGCCCAAAAGATCACCCGCGCCTTTTGTAAAGTGCTGCACAATGCCGGAGTATCATTCGGGATTTTGGGAACGGAAGAGAGCTGTACGGGAGACCCCGCAAGAAGAGCAGGAAACGAATTTGTATTCCAAATGCTCGCACTGCAAAATATCCAAACCCTGAATGCCTACGAAGTAGAAAAAATCGTAACCGCCTGTCCCCATTGTTTCAATACCATCAAAAATGAATACCCAGAGCTGGGTGGAAATTACGAGGTACTTCACCACACCCAGTTGTTGCGGAAGCTTATCGAAGAGGGACGCATAAAAGTGGCCCCCGGCGATAAGGATTCCAAAATAACCTACCACGATTCCTGTTATCTGGGTAGGGTTAATGGCGAATACGAAGCCCCGCGCAAGGTTATCGACTCACTTAACATGGATTTCAAAGAACTCAAGCGATCGCGCGCCAATGGTCTTTGTTGCGGTGCCGGTGGGGCGCAGATGTTTAAAGAAGACGAGCCCGGAGATAAAAGGGTGAATACCGAAAGGGTAGAGGAGGCACTGGACGAAGACCCCAATATCATTCTAGCCAATTGCCCTTTTTGCATCACCATGCTTTCCGATGGTCTCAAGGAAAAAGACAAGCAGGAGGACGTTATGGTGTACGATCTGACGGAGTTAATTGTAAAAAACAACAACTGGTAGTTGCGAATTAAAGGAAGGACATTACAGTCTGCATAACCTTTCAGCCTTAAAGGGCGTTAGATAGAAAAACCACCCGAATATGTTAAAGGACAACACATCCATCGGCACGGAAAACTACAGGAGTCAGATAGGCGAATTGCCGCTGGCCAATTTTCACCCGGAATCGCCGGTGTGGATATACCTGGCTTCAAGACCACTGTCGGAAACGGAGGCCAACGATATAAACCGGGCATCTTCGCAGTTTATCAGGCAGTGGGTGAGTCACGGAGATACCGTTTTCGGTTACGGCGGTTTGTTGTTCAACAGATTTTTGGTATTGAGTGCCAATGCGGCTATCATCAGCCCCAGTGGTTGCTCGATGGATTCATCGGTAAAGTTCGTCCAGGAAGTCGACAATCGTTACTCGCTAGACCTTTTCGACCGCTTGAAAATTGGATTTATAGACCGGGAGGGTGAAATCGACACTCTGCCACTTTCCGCTCTGAAAAGCGCTATGGAGCAAGATACCATTGGCGATGAAAGTCCGATATTCGATAATACGGTCAACAAGGTGGAACCATTCCGGGAACAGTGGATAAAGCCCCTTGGTGATAGCTGGGTGAAAAACTTCATTTGATAGGATGTACGACCATTATTTTGTGATAAAGCAATACCACAAAGATGTTTAAGAGATTCAAAAAGTGGTTGGGAGTGGAAGGGGTTAAACTCGACCTCGAATTGCCCCTCGAGATTCGAGCTGATGCCGGAAAGCTCTGCGGCACCCTCCATTTTTACAGCATGAGCGATGTAGAAGTCACGGAGGTTGAGATATCTTTTGTGGAGCGGTACCGCCGGGGCAGAGGTAAGGAAAAACTGATCGACGAATACCAACTGGGCAGCATTTCCCTCAGACAAAAAATCAACATCGAAGCTGAAATCCCCCAATCCATCGAATTCGAATTGCCGTTTAGGGTGTTTAAGAGCCAAATGGACCAGTTCGAAAAGAAAAACCTGCTTACTAAAGCCGTATCCTCAGTGGCCAAATTTGCCAAAAATGTTAAATCCAGCTACCGGGTAGAGGCAAAAGCCAATGTAACCGGTACCGTGTTACACCCCATTGCCAAAAAGGAGATTGATGTTATTCTTTGACAGAGGTATTCCCGGGTTTCTTTATCTGAAATAACTCTCCGCGGCCTAAAATGCCTGAAATTTACCCTCGATTTAATCGATGACTTCTGAAAAAATGGGTCAACACTTTCCTGAAAGGAACCATAACTGGATGACTTCCGATAATTATTCTGTCAACACCTTCGGTTCAACTCAAGGGAGCAAAGTGGCTCGTTCTAAAACCCAACCAGATCAACGATTCGTCCCGGGTCATTTTCTAAGAACCAACCTTTATGTGTTTCCCAGTTTATGGCGATTTGGTGAAAATGCGTCTCCAACCAGTCAACTTCCGAAACCAGGTGTACTGTCTCTTAGCGTATCTCCTGGTATTTCGTTTGATTAATGCCACGCAGGAGTCCAGGTCTATCGTTCCTTTGAAATAATTGGACCACTCGGAATATCCGACCGTATCTATTTTACCCAAAACTCCATTTTCATGCAATTTTCGGGCTTCATCCTCCAAGCCGCCATTCAGCATTTCATCCACCCTTTTGTCAATTTTGGCATAGAGGGATTCGCGGTCCGGTAGCAAAAGCATCTTTTCAATATGCCAGGGCAGTTCCTTAGGGTGATCTCTTTTGAATGCGCTAAACGGCTTTCCGGTGGACTCCCAAACACCCAGCGAGCGGATCACACGCCGTGGATTTTGAAGATTAATTTCTTTCGCCCGCAAGGGATCTACCTCCAGGAGCTTTTGCACCAGGGAATCAAGACCCTGCCTTTCCAGTTTCTTATTAAGTTCATCGTAAACCTCTTTTGGAACATGTGGAATCGGGTCGAGTCCCTCCAGCAATGCCTTGATATAAAACCCGGTTCCACCGCAGACAATGACTTCAGACTCTTTTTGGAAAAGGGCCTCCAGTACTTTGGTTGCATCCTTTTCGTACCGGGCTGCAGAATAGCGCTCTCCGGGATGGAGAATATCCAACATGAAATGCGGAATGATCGCGCGGTCTTCAGCAGTTGGCTTCGCCGTACCAATGTCCATACCTCGATACAATTGCCGACTGTCGGCAGAGACAATGGCACAATCAAGCTCCGCAGCCATCCGCATAGCGAGACAGGATTTGCCCGAGGCAGTGGGTCCGGTAATTACAATGAGGGTACGATTCAAATTTCCGTTTTTTACAAAATTAGGGTTTGTGGGGTTTATTACACCCTTAGCATTGAAAAAATCTCTTTCTGAGATAGAATTTATGATTAAAAAAATGCTAACTTTACCAACTAAACATTCCAAATATGCTAATAATCCTAATCATATGTACCCTGCTATTTGCAGTATCTTTACCCGATGCTATAAGCCAACAGCAAGAGCAGGAAAAGACTGAAGCTGAAAACGTTGCTCCCAATTACTACCTCGGTTTTACCACTAATTATTTCACCATCCGTTCCAGAAGACCATTTGGTTGGAGAGGAGACGATGGAAGGCACGATTTGCCCGAAAATCGAACGAGAGTTACCAGATCATCTTTTTCTATGGTTCTTCATTTCGGCTATGAATTCAATGAGACCACGCATTTGGGGTTGTTTTTTGACCACCGCACATACAACAGAAGGACCACATTGAAAATTGATTCCGAAGACGATGAGCGCATTCCCTTCTCCACCAACAGGGCCATGTACGGATTTGGGACTTTTGCCAGATATGTGGTAAATCCGCAAAACGAATTCCAGGTTTACCTGAGACCCTCACTGGGGTATTATTTTGACAACTATGAGGAATTCAGGGACTCGAGGAGAGATTACCGGGAGGACGATAGATATATTTCGTTTGGCCTTGGACTGGGTGCACAATACGAAATCACCGACAATTTGCGGCTTGTTTTGCGCCTGACCGGCATCAATTACGTCAATGGAAAATGGACTGAACGCGGATCAGACCGCGGTGAATCTTACTCCAACACCACCATGAATCGAAGGCGATCCGGTATGTTCGTCGGTTTTGAATGGAGACTGTAAGATCCCATTAAATTTCATGAGGGAAACGTTGTTCCTAAACAAGGCCTCTCAAATGACCCTGGCAAAGGGTACGTTAGTCTATGCTCATGCTGTATCTTCGGGTACTGATAGGCAATTTTTACCAATAAATCCATAATTCCTACCTTTGTCTAAAACATCACCACCATGCAAAGTGACAACTTGTCTCAGGAATTGCAATCTAAGCTACAATCCACCAGGCAGTTCATTACAGAATACGCGGACAAAAGCAGGTTCGCAGGCAGGAGATTGTTAATGACCAGCAGTTTCCAAACCCAGAGCGTACCGCTTCTCCACATTGTTTCTCAAA
The DNA here is from genome assembly GCA_007695035.1 of Saprospirales bacterium. Lineage (GTDB taxonomy): Bacteria > Bacteroidota > Bacteroidia > Chitinophagales > Saprospiraceae > PWJY01. The sequence continues at coordinate 8,834 of REEO01000098.1, forward strand.
ATTTCCCACAGACGGAAATCCTATTTATTGATACTGGTTTTCTGTTCGCGGAAACTTATGAGTTCAAAGACCGCCTTGCAGCTCTCATGGGCTTCAAACCAGTGGAACTAAGAGCAGACAGCAGTTACGCCGGCCAAATTGATGCCCGGGGACTTTTTATTTATGCCTCGGATACGGACAAATGCTGTCGAATTAACAAGGTGGAGCCACTTCAAAACTACCTTAAATGCGGAGATTACTGGATTAGTGGAGTCAGACGGGACCAAACAGCCAACAGGGCTAACAAGCAACCCGTGGAAACCGATGAGCGCGGCATTACCCGCCTTCATCCCATGTTGAACTGGACGGCCAAAGATGTTTATCAATATATCAATCACTTAGGGCTGCCCAAACACCCACTGGACCTGGCTGGTTATAAAAGCATTGGTTGCGTCCCATGCACCCATCCTTGTGGAGACAGTCGCAGCGGCAGATGGGAGGGAAGCAAGAAAACTGAATGCGGACTTCACACCTGATATAACTCATTCTCACATCACCTCCTGGATTCAACACCTTAGATTCCTGGGTTTTAACTTTTCCAAATTGCAGAGATTCTTCGGAAGCAGAATTAAATATAACAGCAGATGAAAATACTAATCACCGGTGGAGCCGGATACATAGGATACCAATTGGTCCGGCAAATAAACAAGCTCGATATAGCCAATGAAATCAGGGTTTACGACAATTTATCAAGAGCCGGTCTTCCCTTTTTTACTGGAGCGGAAAAGGTGAAAAACCTCCAATTTATCCGAGCAGATATTCTCGACACCCATGCCCTCAAAAATGCGATCAATGATATTGACACCGTGGTTCATCTCGCTGCCTTTGTAAGTCAACCCTATAACCACCTTCAAAATCTCCAGTACGAACAAATAAACCGATGGGGGTCACTGAACCTGGCTAGACTGGCGCGGGAAATCGATACCATAAAAAAAGCCATTTATCTTAGCTCTTCGGCCGTGTATGGATTTAGGGAGGATATCCATGCAGGGGATGAACCGACCCCAAACAATGCTTACGGTGAGAGTAAATACCAGGGCGAAATGTACTTTTCCCTTCTCAAAGACCATTGTTCCAGTCATATAATTCGCGCGGGCAATGTCTTCGGATACAATCCCTGTATGAGGATGGACAGCGTTCTGAATTCATGGGTTTTCAGGGCCATTGTTGAAGGTAAGTTTGTCATCTATGGGAGCGGAGAGCAAACCAGGGCTTTTGTACCGGTGGAAGAAGTGACAAAAAAACTGATCGATGCAATAGTGGGGGAGCGTACATCGGATATTGAGACCAGCATCTCATTTTGTGCAAGTCTCAACCAAATCAAGGACTGGCTAACCGGTTCCCTTCCGGAAACAGAATTCAAATACCTCAACAGGAACCAAATTTTTCCGAGTCAAAATTTTCCAGGCCATCCTTTGGAAGAAGAGCACTACAAACTTTTATATAATCATCTGGAGAGGATGAAAAAAGAGTTGGTTCTTTGAAGTTCATGGGGCTTAACCACCGCTTTTCTTGACATTCTTGAAGCCCTCTTTTTTCAAAAAGGCGAGAATTTTATCCCGGTGGTCTCCCTGAATGATGACCTCGCCATCTTTATCTGAGCCCCCCGTACCGCAATGGGTTTTTAGCTTCTTAGCAATTTCTGTACGGTCGCAGTTACAAGATTCGAGCCCCTGCACCAGAGAAACGACTTTGCCACCCCTTCCCTTTTTTTCTAATCTGATACGGATCGGGTGCTCGAAATCAGTCTCTCCTTTTTCTTCCAGATTGCCGGCGAGGTCCTTAAAGGGGTTGAACCCCGCAGGATCGGTCGTATAAACAAGTTCTTTATCGCTATTCCTGTTATTCCCTTTCTTTCTTTGGCCCATTGGGATAATTTTTTAGATGTTAAAATGTATCCAGTCGAGTATTTTTTATAAAACAGCCTGACAATAAGTTACTTATCCACCTGCTCAGTCTTCTACATCCCATTATCCACTCAGAATTAGTACTTTTGTCGCTCGTATCCATCCCATATTAAAAGATGCGTTCAATTCTTCCCTTAATAAAAAAAGGCAGTGAAAACGAAGTTCACTGCCATGATGGATGTAAGAAATGAATATAAAGAATGGGACTAGATAACAAAGATATATACTTAAATGTATTTCCCCAAAATTTTTAGGGGAAAAAACATAAAGGAATTTATTAACGTGTTCAATTCTTCGAATATTTTAACCCGCTAAATATCTAATGGGTTTTTTCAAGAGTTTTAAATAGCAAAGGAAGAAATACAGATATGAAAAGACGAAATTTTACCGACTCAGTTTTGATGGTGCGACCAGCTAACTTTGGATACAACCCGGAAACAGCAGAGAACAACACTTTTCAAAGTAAGGAAGGCGCAGACAGAACCACCACCATTAAGAACAGAGCCCGAAGAGAGTTTGATGAATTGGTACTCCGACTTGAAACCGCGGGTGTCAATATATTGGTATTCAACGACAAAGATATACCCCAAAAACCGGATGCGGTATTTCCCAACAATTGGTTCACTACTCATGAGGATGGAACCCTGATCACTTATCCCATGTACTCCCCGGCCAGAAGAATAGAGCGAGATCCCGCAATTATTGAGCTAATTCAACAGAAATTTACAATTACTCAACAAATCCAACTCGAAGCTCACGAACTGGATAACCGCTTTCTGGAAGCCACCGGCTCCATGATTCTCAATCGAAAAGAGGGCATTGTTTATTCCTGCCTCAGCGAGCGAACCGATGAAGCACTACTGAGCGATTTTTGTCGCAAGATGAACTATAGCCCCATTGTTTTTAACGCAACTGACCACCAAGGAATACCGGTATACCACACCAATGTGATCATGGCACTCGGAAGGGACTTCGTGGTTATTTGTATGGAGTGCATTGGCAATCCAGATCAACGCAAAACACTGATAGATTCCTTCAAAAAATCCAATTTGGAACTGGTTAATATCTCCTTCGACCAGGTGACCAATTTTGCCGGAAATATGCTTCAACTCCAAAACAGGTATGGTGATCCGGTACTCGCAATGTCAAAGTCAGCTCTCCTTTCGTTAACTCCCTCCCAGAAAGCAACTCTTGAGAACTATACGGCATTGCTGGATTCGGATATCTCTACCATTGAAAAAT
>REEO01000018.1 GCA_007695035.1 Saprospirales bacterium
GTCTCGCCCTCACAATATGGACCGTCGTTATCTGCTGTGGCTGTTGGGGTGTCATGGAGGACCACCTCAATGGACTCTGAACAGCCTCCATCGGTTGTATCCTGGTAAGTAATCACATACGTTCCGGGTAGAGAATTGTCCAAATTAATCAAACCCGTACTCGAATTGACATCTATATTACTGCTATTTGCCGAAAAATCGCCACCGGGATTTCCCGAAATTGTCGGAACTGGGGTGGGTTCATTAAGGCAAAACTCAACAGTGTTGTATGGAGTATTTTCTTCCGAATCCACACCATCGTAAGCAAACGAAGCATCACAATCTCCTGTGCTTTGGACTTCCAAAGGCCGGCAATCATTTGAAGGGAAAAGGCAGTCTCCATCCGACATAAGGTCTGCGATGGTTTCACCTGTAAAATCGTCCGGGTCGAGATTGTCTGGAGGTTCAGGGCCACTTTCCTTGTACATTATGCCATAAATACAGTAACTCCCGGCACTTAGTGAAGTAAAGTCAGCATCTGAGCTAACAGCCGCAACCACATCTGTATCAGTATCCACTGCTGCGAAGGTATAATTGTAATCCGATGGGATGGACTCAATTTTGATGACATCACCCGGGCCGGAGAAATTGATGTTGTTAGAAAATGGGTCGGTGCCAAAAAATCTGGCAAGAGTTATAAAATAAGTTTTGCAACTGCTTAACTCAACAGAGTACGCCGGGCCACCTGAAATGCTGCCACCCGGCATTGCTATTGCATTACTACCAATCCATGTATCACAGGGATCGTTGGGGTCAAAACTATCCTCAAAAACATTGGAAACCCTGAAATTTCCACCGACTCCAAAATCATCAATTGAAAAAGTATAGGTGCCCGAATCGGTTACTGTAAACTCCATAATATCATATGCAGTAGTAAAACCCCAATTCTCGCAACCGCCTCCATCTGCTTCAGAGGTGGAATTGAATGTTGGAGATCCCGATATTGTTTCAAAAACACGGGAAGTCACCACCTGCCCGGGAAAAGGATTCATATCCAGTTCCAGATCAGAATGACCTACAGGGGCGCTGACCGGGTCGGTTGGACAAACACGGGAAGAAATGGCCTCACAATCCGATGATATTTCAAAATCACCCTCCGATATCGAGAAGAAAACCACACAGGGGTTGTCTGCACAGGCCACTTTAATTCGCGCCTGAGTGGTTGCCGGCAGTCCCTCCGGAATATCCACAAGCAGGGAGCCGTTGTTGGGCTCATCTTCTGCAAGGATAATGGGGTAGGAAAAGCCGCCGTCCAACGATAGAAGGATATTCACATCATCGCAGAAATTATCCGTACCATTCACATCCCAGGTGACAGTAATATCATCTCCATCATTAAACTGCTGACCGCCATCGGGAAAGGTCAATTCTAATGGGCCATCGTCTTCCACACTTATGGATATTTCATCCATTCCCACACCTCCGAATCCATCCTTAACTGTTAGTCTGAAATTTAGTGATCTTTCTACTGTAGGCAATGGTTCAAAGGTACTGGCAAAATCACCATTGACAGTGAGGTTGAGATTGGGAAAATACCTGACCGGGCTTCCCGATGGAGGGAAACTTCTAAACAGTGGCGCTAGTGGATCGGATGCAGCCGCAGAACCCGTTTTGCCCTGGGTAGGACCAGACGATCCGTCATTGTCGTACTGCTCCCAGATATAAGAAAGGACATCCCCATCGGAATCAAAAGCTTCCCCAACTATCTTAAAGGGAGTGCTGATTGGTATTTTGTTAGTGTTTCCACATGGGTCCGCTTCAGCCTCAGGAGGTGTATTTCCGGTAATAGAATCCGTAGAGCAGGTTCCATCGTCTAATATGTAATTTATCATTCGCTCGATGCTGTTTGCATGAAAATAATTATCAGCCACTCCGGACGGGGGAATATTTTGATCAGAACTACAAAGGCCCTGATATGACATAATAGTGGAACCGGAACCTATTTCATAATTTGTCTCTCCTTCAAAAGCAGCGGTGCCACATGAAGCACCATCACCATTGAAAGTATGAGTCGCATCAAACATATGACCAAACTCATGAGCAGCAAGTTGTATCCAGGGGTTGTTCGTGTTTGACGAAGAGCCACTCCAACCTGCAGCTTTCCAGCGCCCGGGACCTCCCTGCCAAAATAAATTCTTGCACACCACTCCGAGGCCGGCTACTCCACCACCTCCAATTGCGGCATTTGTCGAATTGTGAAAAACATGGCCCATGTCGTACTCAGCGATGGTAAAATTGGTATTCACTGCATCTGCAGCCTCTTTGGGTAAATTATTTCCCGGAAAGGGATGGGTCGCAGGATTCGTATAGATATGCGGCACCAGTAGGTTAAAATGAACAGCCACATCCACTTCGTAAATTGCCTGAATCGCATTTACAGAGGCCATTACCACAGTCTCCGCCATGGAAGTAGTACCGCCATTGTTGAGATAAAAATCCCCGGTGGTCACTATGGCAAGGTTGTAGGTCATTATTTCATCTCCGTGCTCTAGTATATCATTGCTCCTGAAATTGAATCTCCTAATGGATTCTCTGTACTCCGGTGCTTTCTCCACACCCAAACAACGACCTGGCTCAATATCCTGCTCACTCTCCTCTACAAGTGGATTGTGACTTAGATAAATGTAGTACTCATCAGAACCCAACCCATCTTTCCACTCAATTAAAATAGTTCCAAAAGGGGTGCGAATAAAGGCGTGGATTCCGTACTTTGAAAGTGCCAACCGCCCGCGGATTTCCGGATTGGCTCTATCTACCACTCTGAAACTTCTCAGGTCAGGACGTTTCTCGCGAAAATCCACTGACATTATGTTGGACTCCGTAGCAGTAAATTCCCGAAATCTACCCTCGTGATTGGGCAATTTGATTACTTTCTCTTCACCGGGTTGGATTCCCCGCAATTGGGACTCGACGTCCGGCAAATTTAACTCCACAGCACTCATTATCACTTGAGCTGATGAATTAATAGGGTTAACCATAATTCCGAAAAGGGTAAACCACATCGAAAAAAAGAGGAGTTTAAAGAATTGCATAACTGTGGGTTTTAAAAAATTCTCTCAAACATACAAAATATTTAATTGTACATGAAAAAATTTCACCAATCGTTTTAGATTGCAGCCTTTAAGAGAGGTGCGCATTAAAGCGCATCAATTTTTAATTCTAACTAACTATTGATTGACTGAACTTAATGGTAATCATGAACAAACAACAATCATCCGTCCAAATCGTACACCCAGGCTCTTTTGAAGCCGAAAACCACTGGTATCCCAAGGCACTGAATGCCACCTTACACCCCATGGTCAACTTTTTCTTAAACCTCAGTGAGATCAGGATCATCGAGCGCTATTGCCACCTGCACCCCGGTGTTGACCGCGATGCACTGGAATCCCTGCTGAGACACAAACCAAAATACTTTAAGTGGGGAGGAGCTGACCTCATCAATGTCGCTACGGAAAAGGGGAAACGCGAAATGGTAGTCATTGAGAACAACTCCTGCCCGTCAGGCCAAAAATCCATGCCCCTGATGATCGACCACCAGGAAATGGGCACTTATAAAAACCTGGTCGAACGCACCTTTTTACCATTCCTGAAATCTCGAAAAACACCTACTGAAGGTGAACTGGCTGTCATTTACGACAAAAACCCCATGGAGGCGTCCGGCTATGCTGCTGTCATTGCAGAATTGACCGGTGAAAAAGTGTTTTTGACGGAATTCAAAGATCGTGGCTCGGAGTCCCCGGTTAAATTTGAAGATGGCCTTATGCATGTTTTGGATGAGGGTGAAAAATGGCATCCGATAAGGGCTGCCTTCAGGTATGTCACCCAAAAACCCTGGAACAGAATTCCCATTTTGACCAAAACCAGAATACTCAATCCCATCATTGCATGCCTTGCAGGTGGACGCAACAAAATGATAGCGGCCAAAGCCTACGATATTTTCAACGCGGATTACGAGGGAAGCGGCCTCCACATCAATACGCCGGAAACTATCTGGGATGTGGCCAAAGCTGAAATCCCACTTTACGTCAAAATGTTTGGTGGGCAGGCAGTGATAAAAATACCCTACTCCAATGCCGGTCAGGGCGTTTTTACTATAACCTCTCAAGTGGAATTGGATGAATTCATGAAATTAGACCATCCGTACAACCAATTCATTGTCCAATCCCTAATCGGAAATTTTCACTGGAGTTCGAAAGGGAAAAAGGGAAGGCTATACCACGTCGGTACAGTGCCTAATCTCAAGGGGCAGAGTTATGTGACCGATATCAGAATGATGGTTAGCGGCGGGAAGGATGGCATTGCCCCAATATGCATTTACGGGCGAAGGGCTGCCAAACACCTGGAGGACCACCTTACCGATGGGAGTGAATCGTGGCCCATGCTCGGCACCAATCTCTCCATCAAAAGAGAAGATGGAGGCTGGGACTCCGACACCAACAGACTCATGCTGACTGACAGAAGAGATTTCAACAAACTCGGACTTGGCCTGGACGATCTCATCGAGGGTTTTATTCAAACCGTAACCTCCATGATCGCCATTGACAACATGGCCAAAACCCTGATGAATAGCAAAGGAAAGTTCAGGGAAAAGCTATTTTTATCTCTCAATAACGATGACCAACTGCTTTCAGAAATACGTGCCGGCAACGAAAATGGACTTGTCAAATAAAGAGCCGGCATATCATTTGGTTGCAGTCGAAAAAATAATTGCCGACTGATTTTTCACCAAATTGCTACTTCATGAAAATTCTCGTCCTTACCGATCACAATAAACACAGCGAGCAAAATTCCGTTTACGACCTCATCCGGGAAATGCAGCAGCAACAACCCACCTCTCTGGTGGAGATCGCATCCCGTGGCATAGCTGAAAATGCCCCTTTTTTCACTGATTTTTCAACCGATGTACTGCACGTGAGAAAGGTGACAGAAGAGTTTTCATTCAGCCAAAAGGACGTTTTTTTCTCCAAAACCACCAACAGTAGAAAAATCCAATTCTACGACCGGATCCTTCTCCGTTTGCCCCGACCTGTTTCAGACGGATTTTTTCCCTTTCTAAGGAATATTTTTGATGAGAACAAAATTATCAACAGACCTTCCGGAATTGAGCGGACAAGCAACAAACTATTCCTGTTAAATTACCCAGACCTCTGTCCACCGATGACACATATAAAATCCATTGAGGATATTGAGGGATTTGCTGCTGAATTCCCCATTGTACTCAAACCTCTGGAGAGCTACAGTGGGATCGGACTGGTGAAAATTGACGGTTCGAATGTGTGGTTGGAAAATCAAAAAACCGACCGCAAAACATTCTTCAGGCAATTGGAAAAAGAACCTTTTGAGTACCTGGGAATGAAATTCTTGTCGGGGGTTCACCTTGGTGACAAGCGGATACTGGTCTGCGGAGACGTGGTGCTGGGAGCCACTCTCAGGCTTCCACCCAGAGACTCCTGGATATGCAACATTTCCCACGGGGGGCGTGCCCTTGCAGCTACATTGGATGAGAGAGAACAAAAAATGGTTAAACGCCTGATACCTGATATGAAAAAACACGGCGTTTTAATCTACGGCCTGGATACCCTTTCAGATGAAGACGGAAATCGGTACCTGTCTGAAATTAATACGCTCAGTCCGGGCGGCATCAGTCCGGCACAGAGAAGCTCAAACACCCCGGTTGTTCAATCTGCAGCCCGAGGCATTTGGGATTACATTTTAAAAGCATAAAACGATGGAAATTAACAACAGAATGGTGACCGATGAGATCATTCCCGAAAGCGTCGATCGCGGGAGTTCACGGGAAATGTGGCTCCACCTCACCGACGATGCCCTGGGCAATCCACTGGTCATTCCCGTGGTGATTATTCGCGGAGCAAAAAAAGGTAAAACCCTCGGTATTACCTCCGCTGTGCACGGCAATGAGATCAATGGAATACCCATTATTCAGACCCTTATTAAGCGAATAGACCCCAAAAACCTGACGGGCACCATCATTGCTGTTCCAGTGGTAAATGTCCCGGCCTTTAAGCAGAAAAAACGCAGATTCCCCAACAATGTGGATATTAATCACGTCATGCCGGGCGACAAAAAAGGCAATGTCAGCTCCGTTTACGCCTACCGTTTTTTTCACAAGGTGGTCAAAAACTTTGATATCCTGCTGGACCTTCACACCGCTAGTTTTGGCAGAATCAATTCCTATTACATCCGAGCCGACATGAGAGACAAAACCACCTCTAAGTTGGCTCGATTGCAAAATGCGCAGATAATCGTACACAACAGACCTGCTGACGGAACCCTTCGAGGAGCAGCCAGCGCCCTGGGAATTCCATCCATCACCCTGGAAGTGGGCAACCCCAATACTTTTCAAAAAGGGGTAATTCGCAGCAGCCTCACCGGAATTTTCAACGCCCTCATTGAAATAGGAATGATTGATGGACAAATCGACCCACCTGAAAAACCGGCCATTATTTGCAAAAACTCCTATTGGATTTATACAGACAGGGGCGGCATCCTCACCGTCAGCCCCGATGCCACCCAGTTGGTGAAAAAGGGCGAGCGAATAGCTGTCATTAAGGATGTATTCGGCCAGATTTTGAAGGAGTATTTTGCACCGGAAAAAGGAGTGGTGATAGGAAAAAGTGTTAGCCCGGTCAACCAAACGGGTGGAAGGATATTGCACCTGGGGTTGATTAAGCATTGAGGGTGCTTCTTTAAATCGCAAGCAGATCCTATTTGTATTCCTGAAATAGAATCTTGAAAACAACTCCATATTTCGCGTGATTCCATTAAAATTCCTAATTTCGGGCTGTAAAACAAAAGCAGCTTAATGACAGTACAGGAACTAGCAGAATTATCGCTAAAGAAAGCAGTATTGATTGACTTCTGGGCCGAGTGGTGTGGACCTTGTAAAACCTTTGGCCCCATACTGGAGAAAACGATCGCGAAGTACAGCGATCAAATCCATCTCGAGAAAGTGGATGTGGACAAACAACAGGACCTGGCAGCCCAATTTAGGGTGCAGAGTATTCCCACCATTGTGTTGCTCAAAGACGGCAAAATTGCCGGGGTATCTCCAGGTGCTTTAACGGAACCCCAACTCCAACAGTGGCTCAGTCAGAAATTGCCCGGACTGGAAGAGAATGAAAATCAGGGCGTTGAAAGTGAACTCCTGGAAAATCTCCCTCCCATTCCATCCAAAGAGCGGCTGGAAGTATTGAGGTCGATGGCAGAGCAGAACGCAAGCGACAAAGAGGTGCTGCTGAATTACTGCCGGGCCCTCGTCTTTCACGAACCACAGGAAGCGGCCAATCTGGCCGACAACATTCAGTCCATGAATGGCGGTCACTGGCTGTGTGGAAAAATCAGTTACCTCGCCCAACTCCTCTCCGAAGAAAAAGAAGGAGGATCCCTTTCCGGCCTGCAGAAAGAAATCAGAGATCATATCCAGGCCGGCCGTCTGGAAGAAGCAGCTTCTGACATTGTGAAAAATGTACTGGGCGCAGAAGAAGAGGACAGAGACTTTTTACAAAAAACGGGCGTGGCCCTATTTTCCGCCCTGGGAGACGATCACCCAGTCAATCAAAAACACCGCAAAATCTTTAATATGTACCTGAGTTGATTCGCCGAAATTCGGCTTCAAACAATTATTCTGTTCCATAAAATTTTTGATCATGAAAAAAATAACAACGCTATTTCTACTCCTCATTGGCCCCGTGATGCTGATCTACGGCCAGAATGTAATCACCCCGGAAAAACTCTGGGAACTCGAAAGGGTGAGTCTGATGGACCTCTCCCCGGATGGCGAACTGGTCCTCTTTGGTGTAGCCCACTACGATGTGGCTGAAAACAAAGGCCAGCAAGACCTATACACCATCCCCGCCGATGGTGGGACGGCAAGAAAAATTACCGCTTTTGAATCTTTCGAAATCAACGGACAATTCAGACCTGATGGCGAAAAAATCGGTTTTCTCAGAAACGGCTACCTCTGGGAAATGAATACGGACGGCACCGACAAACGCAAGGTATCGGATTTTACCATGGGCGGGTTCAAGTACTCCCCCACCGGCAACCACATCCTCTATTTCAAAGAAGTCCAATTTGGCAAGACCACTGAAGATTACCATCCGGATCTGCCTCATGCCGAAGCCAGAATTATAGACGATCTCATGTACAGGCACTGGGACACCTGGTACGAGGGTAAACACCGCAACATCTTTTTTGCAGAATACGAGGACGGCAAAATCAAAGGTGAAGGAAAAAATATCATGGACGAACCCTACGACAGCCCCATGAAACCCTTCGGTAGCATGAGTCAAATAGCGTGGAGTCCCGACGGGAAGTCCATCGTATACACCTGCAAAAAGGAATTTGGCAAGGATTACACCATGACCACCAACTCCAATATTTACCGCTATGACCTGGAGTCGGGTGAGACTGAAAACCTGACCCCCGACAACGATGGTTACGACCGGGAGCCCGCCTTTTCACCGAATGGCCGCTACCTGATTTGGAACAGCCAGGAGCGCGACGGATTCGAATCGGACCGCAAGAGAATTATGATGCACGATTTTGAAACCGGAGAAAGAGTGGAAATCAGCGAGGGCTGGGACCGCAATGCCGACAATCCTCAGTTCAGCAGAGACGGAAACAAAATAATCTTTACCAGTGGAGTCCACGCCACCTTCCAGATTTTTGAATACGATCTGAACAGGGGCGAAAAAAGGCAAATCACAGATGGCATTCACAATTACTATAACTTTTTCCAGCACGGAGACTTTATCATCAGCGCCAAATCCACCATGTCAATGCCCAATGAAATATTCAGGGTGGATATGTCCACCGGGGAAGACAGGCAGTTGAGTCAGGTGAATACCGAAATGCTCAATCAACTGGATTTGGGAGAGGTAAAAAGCGAGTGGGTAGAGACCACCGACGGAAAGCAAATGCTCGTCTGGATGATCTATCCTCCCGGATTTGATCCCGACAAAAAATACCCCACCATTCTGTATTGCCAGGGAGGACCGCAATCACCGGTGAGCCAGTTTTTCTCCTATCGCTGGAACTTCCAGATGATGGTCTCAGACGGATACATAGTGGTGGCTCCAAATCGAAGAGGCCTGCCCTCCTTCGGCCGTGAGTGGAATGATCAGATCAGCGAAAACTGGGGCGGACAGGCCATGGATGATTACCTGAGTGCAATTGATCACGCTGCAGAAAAACCCTATGTGGACGAGGACAGACTGGGTGCAGTAGGTGCCAGCTTTGGCGGGTATTCTGTCTTTTGGCTCGCGGGAAATCACGAGGGAAGGTTCAAGAGCTTCATCTCCCACTGCGGACTGTTCAACCTCGAGAGCTGGTACGCAACCACCGAGGAGCAGTTTTTTGCCAACTGGGATGTAGGCGGCCCCTTCTGGGAAGATCCGGTACCCGAGAGCTACCTGAAACACTCCCCCCATCTGTACGCGGGTAATTGGGATACACCCATACTCGTGATCCACGGCGAGAGAGATTACAGAGTTCCGATCGGAGAGGGAATCCAGGCCTTCCACACCGCCCAGCTACAAGATATTAAAAGCAGGTTTCTCTATTTCCCCGATGAGGGCCACTGGGTACTTCAGCCCCAAAACAGCGTACTCTGGCACCGGGAATTCATAAGATGGCTGGATGAAACACTGAAGTAAATCAGAGTTTACTGAAAAAATCGTATTGCAAGCGGGCCGTGATTTTCCTCCGAATCACCGCCCGCTTTTTCGTTGATGAAGTTCCCATCCCTTCCGTTTGACTCAATGCATTGGGATGTGAGCAACCAGCAAGGATTAATCATTTATAACTGGTACGGTTCACGCCAAGCTCACTGTGGGCCTGACACTTTGCGCCCTAGCGACTTTGCGAGAAACCAAAATTCCGACAATTAAAAAGTAACGCCCACCGTAAACAAACTATTGACATCCCGGATACTGCCCAAAGATCCACCGTCCTGATTCAAATCCGTCATACCACGACGCATGGTCCATCCCAGGTGAAGGCGTATTATCTCAACCCCTATTCCAAAATTAATTCCAAACTCAGTATCCTCAAAACCGGCATCGTAGTCAATGGACTCACCAGCTACTTTTCCACCAAAATTGTAGCGGTAGTACCCTCCGGCAAACAAGAAGGCCCTGAACTCATTTTCAATCTGGGCAAAGTTAAATTGCACATTCAGCGGAACCGTTACAGAATGACGTCTAAATGAGCCCTCTTCCCATTTGCTGCCGTTGTAGTCGTAAAGCACCTCAGGTTGCAGGGTAAATCTATTGGACAGATTAAACTGTGCAAAAAGCCCCCCTGCAAAATTGTAAGAGGATCGAGCTCTGAAGAATTCATTCCGATGCCTGTGAAATCCACTGCCATTATGGAGGGAGATGCCATATTCAAAAAATGGGCGGCGAATCTCAACCACCCTTCCATCTTCCCTGCGGGTCGAGGCCAAAAATCGATCCGAGGGTTCCAGGTCCTCCGCAGTGGACATTTCGGCCACCAGATCAGCCAAAAACCATTTTATCTCAGCCATGCCCTCATAATCTAGCAAATCATAAGTATCCTCAGGTTGGTGATAGGGCGAGACCAATCCGGTAAATGCATGAATGGCAGGAACTCCAATACTCCCAAATGGCCAGGTGTCGGTTCTCCGCTCGATCTGTGCGCCTGTATTTTTAAGGTTTATACCACGGGTTTCAGCAAGGCTTTTGGCCATATCCACCCCACCGGCAAGAGTACCCATTCCCTTGAGGTCTAAACCACCATATTCTTCGTACATGCCCACCATGTCCAAACTAAACATGGTTCTAATTTGGTCGTGTGCCACCAGGCTGTCTCTTAAAAACCAGCGGGCACCCCACAATCCGCTTTCCTCTGCATCGAAAGCTACAAAGACTATGGTCCGTCCCAGGTTTTCTCTGTTTGCTGAAAAATAATGGGCCAGTTCCATCAAAGTGGCAGTCCCCGAGGCATTGTCATCGGCCCCGTGGTAAATCACTTTTTGTCCGTCGCGAACCGCATAGCCCAGGTGATCATAATGCGCTCCAATAACGATGACTTCATCTCTCAGCTCCGGATCACTTCCAGGTATTTTTCCCACTATATTTCGACCGGGCACCCACGCCAGCCCGATACGAATTTTAAAATCGTGAAAATAACTGTCCCCTATCTGCTCCAAACCGGCTTCCTCAAACTGCGCCTCAATATAGGTCCGCGCCATTTCTATCCCATCTGTCCCCAATCCGCGCCCTTCAAACTCGGGCGATGCCAGAATTCGGACGTGCTCCTTCAAATCATTGGCCAGCTCCCCGGTTTGAGCCACACCCAAAACCGGCAAAAACAGACCTATGAACATCAAAAACTTGTAAGTGTACCTCATCAATTTACAGATTTTAGATAAAACAATTCGGATATTTGCACCAGGACAACCTAACCTCAGATAAAACAGGGAGGTCGGGAATCCGAAAACTGCATATATTTCCGAAACCAAAGATA
>REEO01000042.1 GCA_007695035.1 Saprospirales bacterium
GGAAATAATGACATCCATTGGTTTCAATCCGTCGTTCAATGACATCGAACTCAATCTTTATCCCAATCCCGGTACAGGAAAGGATTTACAGCTTGAATTCGAACTGGAGAAAAGCAGCCCGGTCCATATCCGATTGCAGGACATTAATGGCCGCATATTAAACACAGCAGACCTGGGCCAATTGCCCGCCGGGAAAAACAACATTCAGGCCACACAGTATTTCAGAAACGATTTGAGCTCGCCGGGTATATATTTTATCACACTTATGTCTGAGGATGGAATGGCTGTGAGGAAATTTCAGCTACAAAGATGATTAGTCAATTGCGAATTTCGAATGGTTTAATTACGAATCAAAGTTGTTTAATATACAATTGACCCCCAAAGTATAGGGGGCAAGCTAGTTGACAAATTTTTTTAGACGGAGATACCGAGACCTTGGTTAGAAATAATATTTGGGCGATACGGTGACTTGGATTTAGGTTTCTTGCTGAGCTGAAAATTACTTACCTGGAATGGTTTCACGCCAATGAGCGAAAGGGAATCTAATTTATAGCCTTTGGAATAATCTCTCTAAAACCGCATTCCTAAGACCAGATAATTGTTTGGTTAACATTATTAGGAAAGATAATAAAAGCCTATAATTTATATTATGTTAAATTGTGGTTTTTGAAAATGGTTGTCACCCAAGCACTTTTTGAATCATTGGGTCCATTGAGTTATTCATACTACATCAAGTCGGTTGAAGAACCGGGAAGGAATTTTTAACTACTCTAACCCTACAATCAGAAACAAAAGGAATCCATTCCTAAGAAATCCTTTCAAAGAAATTTTTGGATGGAAAATATCCGGGCTTAATCAGACTTAGATTACGGGCCAATAATTTTCCCGGAGACTCCTGGGAAAGTCACAGAGTCTTTTCCATGACTGTATTGTTATTGCCTTACCAGAATGAATTAAGCAAAAATGCTTAATTCATTCTGGTAGTGCTTAATGCAGGAAAATAATAGGTTATACTGCCCTACTTCTGGTAAAAGCTATATGTTAGCAGCGTCTTTATCTATTCATTGCGAATAAATATCCCTAAAAATACTTTAAGATAAATCCCGTAGGTAATGGATAGTCAATGCACATTGCGGTGCTATTTTAGAATCCAAATCCGCCGCCGCCCATTTGTTGGAGGGCATCCATATCCATTTCTCTATACTGGGAATCATCTATATCGAATACGGAAGTATCGAATTTTTCATTGAATTCAACTGCTTCGAAGGTTAGCTCCATTCCCATCATATTCATGGACATTTTTAAAGCCGTTCCCGGGAATGGGTTTTCAGGTATTTGCGCGACCAGTGAGGCCATGGTTTTGATTTGCTCAGTGATATAGAATTCCATCTCCATGGATTGACCTTGCGCTTCAACTTTCATAACGACTCTGTACGCATCAAAACCAAGAATTTCTTTTCTGTCATCTTCATAAATTTCAATAGTGTAATCTTCTTCATAATCTTCGATCTCTGAAATGCTCCCCATATCGATCTTCATCTTTTGACCCATCATATTCATGTACATTACTCCGCGATCATTTTGTGAATCCATCAATGTTTTGGTTACTGACATCCCAGCGGCCATGTCATGTACTGACAAAGATTTATCTTCTGTAAAATAAATTTCCATGGAGCCGTCTTTAAGCATTTCCATGGCCATTTCCATTTCTGGATTTCCCTGCATTCCGGGCATTTTTACATCTGTAGCCTGAAGGATGAGGTGACCTGAGGTGATTTTGGTTTGTGCTGTCAATTCGGTGCTGAGGCCGAAAAACGCCAGGGCAAGGAATATGCCGATAAATTTATTTAAACTTCTCATTGTTAGTTATTTACTATGTTAAAAATATTAGGTTTACCGTTTTTTTCAATCTTGTCATTGATTATAAATTTGAAACCAACTGTGCTATTAAATGGTTCCGAATTTTTCGGGTTGCAAAAATAATGATAATTGATTGGATGCATACTCAAAGTTAAGTGTATTATACCTTTGGAGGCCGGGAATCGACCAGCGCTGATTTTTTCCGGTCAAATTGCTTGTGGAAATCCACTACTCCACTTTACTGAAATGATCTTAGAATCCCATTTCACCTGACAGTCCCATTTGCTGAATTTGCTCTAAATCCATTGCCTGATAGCCCGATTCATCAATGTCAAATACCGATTCATCAAATTCTTCATTGAACAAAACCGCTTCGAAGGTAATTTCCATATTTTGATCTACTATAGTTAATTGAAGCGGCATTCCATCGAAAGGGTTGTTGTGAACAGGTTGAAGGAAAGATGACCTGGGTCGGACCTTTTCTGTAACGTAAGCATCTATCTTCAGCAGTGGTCGTCCTTCCATTTGGATACTCATTTTGGTTTTGAATGCATCAAAGCCCAGTATTTCCCTTCGGTCTGCTTCATCGACTTCAATATTGATATCCGCCTGAGGGGCATCAGGAACTTCCATTTTCAACATTAACTTATCACCCATGGAGTTTAAATAACTCTTAATCCTGGCATTTTCCCGATCATACAACACTTTGGTAATTGAGAAGCCCCCCATCATATCCATCACCATCAACTCTTTGCCATCGATATAGAACAAAGAATAAGTGGAGTTCTTCAACATATCTCCACCGGGTAACTCATCCTTAAACTTAAGATCGGTTATTTGCCATTCAATATGACCGACGGCAAACTCTGATTGTGATATAAGCGTATTGTAATTTGAGGTTAGGATTAACAGCGAAATGATAAATCCGGTTAAGTTTTTTAGTTTGTTCATTTTCAGCAGGTTAAAGTTGTTTGATTAAGGCTTTTTCTCCAATTCTGGAAATTGGTGCTCCATGTCAAGAGGGCAACTTTGCCTTAAAGTTTCAAGCAAAAATAATAAATTATTGAAAAGGATGAGCACTCCATTTCTGGTTTAATTTGTCCATCACTCAAAGCGCTACCCTATCCCATACTTCCGGATTTAATTCTCTTTGAAGGTCCAAAGCGCGGTAGCGAATGATGAGTGCGTCGTCAAAATTCAGGGTACATTCAATCAGAGCGCCTGGAAGTGGATTAAACTCCAGACCCTGAATGATCCCTGCCATCATGGGTAGATCGGGGGCCAGATATCCGCTCAGGTGAAAGCCCTCGGCCCCAAATCCTATAAAGCCTTCGAACTCTTTAGTTTTCATTCCCTGAAATGTGCCCTCCCCTGGAAGAAGTATGATTTCTGTTGTATTCTCAACCTCCTCCAATGCCAGTCTCCAATCCTCACCTGTTAGGGAAAATTGATGCTGCTCACCCCTCAACTCCATGGTGGATGTTTTCTCTTCAGCTTCAAATCTGAAGTGTTCCAACAACTCAAATTTTTGATCGAGGAAATCGTAGCGGTGTACGATTAGCTCCTCATTGGGTCGGAAGTGCCATTCAATGACGCCTTCGTTGTACATTTGCATGAGTGCATCCACTTCGGGCACAGTGTCTCCATCGATTATGTCCAGATTGACTTCATAGGTGATGTAGCCTTCCTGCGGTATGGTTTGAGTGGGGTCACCGCACTGGTACACAAACAGGCAAACAACCGCAGAGACTAAAATCAATCCCGCATTTATATTATTCAAAAATCCATTCATCGAGGTATCGGTTAAATATTTTGGCTGTATTTTCTGCATCGCTTAAAGCACGGTGGTGTCTTCCGGTGAACTCGAATCCTTCGCGCTCTACTGCGGATTTCAGGCCAATGGGTTTCCTGAGCTTTTTTATGAGTTGGTACTGTTTTTTCAGATTGGCAAATTTTTTCTTCCAAAATGGGTCCAGGTCATTTTGGAAGCAATTTATCCGCAGCATCTCCTCATCAAAAGCCCCCCAACTCGAGAAATAATGGTGATCGTAATTTTCTACCCAAAGAATGAATTGGTCAAAAACTTCTACAAAATCGGGAGCATGATCCACTTGTGATTGTGTGATTCCGGTGAGTTCTTCACAGAAATAGGACAATCTCGGATGGATAAAAGGCTTTACCAGGGATTGAAATCGGTCACACTCCTCGCCATAGGCATTGATGGCAATGGCACCGATTTCAATTATTTCCTGTTCTTCCCTGGTTTTGGGAAATTTCCAACAAGTAGCTTCAAGGTCAATAATGAAGTAGTACACGACGCAGTAAATTTTTCTCATTAAATCACTTTGAACTAAAGTTGTTCGTCTTGATGTGACTTTTGTCCAACAGTCTGGCCAGATATCAGTTTATAAACAGATACGGACGCAAATAATTTTATCGCGAAGAGAATGGCCCGTAATTTAGCAGAATTGGTGCTCAATCCTCTAAATTCTATTATTTCAAACTCTAATCGGGGTGGTTTTCTAAAGTCTTTGCCACTTCCTCCTTTATCCTTGATTCATAGCAAACCAATCTGTTGTGGTAGAAATAAAGTAGTTTGACATCCTCTGAAGTGTAATATCCCTTACGCCGCAGGAATTTTAGTGGTTTTCTCGCGGAGAAATTTCCCATTTCTCTCAGTCCTGTCTCCAGCAATTCTCTTGTTGATGTGTGAAATGCAGCAGTTACCTTCAGCTTGCCTTTTTTAGCCAGATTGTTAAAAGCACTGTGGATTGACCGTGCATTAGGCAGCAGGTCCTCCATAAAAATCCTGATATCGGACTCTTCCAATCTCAGCATTTCAAATAGGTCCTTGTCGTAGTTCATCCCTTCCAGTTGCTTGAAAGCCACATAGGCCGTGAAATGCACAGGTAATACCACATTGTCTTCCCGGTAGCTCCGTAGAATGGATTCAGCTAAAACTTTGGTGTAAACGGATTCCCGTTGGGGGTTTGGGCGAATAACTTGCCCCACTTTAAAGTAATCTGCTATATCAATGATCCCGCCGTTTTTATCGAGACTCTCGCCTTCTTCATTAACTGGATTGCCCAGAACATCCATGGGTTGACCATATGAGACCCAGGTCTTTGGTCCTTTGGTAAAAAGGTGGTTGAAAAAAGTGAGTTTGGAAAATCGCTTGGTTTTTTTGTAGCGCTGTTTGAAGTATTTTTCTTTACCCTCAGCGCGCAGGTATTCATCGATCAATACCCTGGCTTCTAGTACAAACGGATATGAAAGTATCACCGGTACGACATATATTTTTTTTCCGTTACCCCTTTGAATGAGTGCCCGCTGTGCTTCCACCAATGTGCCCAAGAGGCCTAGCTTTAGCCTTTCTTCTATCTTCCCTGAGCGGGATCTGGTTCCTCCCGGAAAAAAAAGATTGTTGACACCCATCATGGTCATCTTTTGAGACATGTTCTTTAAGGTCTCCAAGTATATGGGGTTCTTTTTTCTCCTGTCCAATCGATAAGTTCCCATGCGGTTCATAAAATACGCAGCGAATTCGCTATTAAACAGATTCAGCCCGGCTCCGTAGCAAAAGGAAGGCAATCCGGCCTTGTAATCGATGGCATATCCTATGAAAATGGAGTCGAGGTTGGATGAATGGGTCGGAGCCAATATTACAGTTCCTTTCTCCATCAACTTTCTAACATGTGGCACCGAACCGGTGAGCTTAATTTTGTCGAGTAAATGCTTTCTGGAGCCCCAAAATGGATAGGGATCAAAGAACTTGTTAAAGAGGATTTTAAACGCCATGGTAAGCGCTGTCCTTGCAAACTTAAAAGTTCCCGTCTTAAAATTCCCCACTATTTCCTCAGAGTAGCGATTTATAATTCTGAGTAAGAGTTCGCGAGATTGCTCCCTGGCTGGTTCCGGTGGAAGACTTTTTATGTGAGTCAATTTTTTTTCTATTCTGTTCCAAAAAAGTCTTTCATTTGGTGGGTCCACTTTCCAGGGCTTTTTGCGCATGCGGTTTTTCTCCTGGTAAATGGTTTTGGCGATTAGACTTTGTACTTCGTCATCGGAGCGGGTTTCAAGTGTTTCAACGGTGATCTGGTTTATTTCATTGATGAAAAACTCGCGCTTCTTATTGAGTTTGTATATGGGCCACTCCTTGAGGTTGGTCTCAAGCAGGTCAAAGTTGTAATCGGCTAAATCCGGAAGTTGGCTTTCCGGGTCCTCCACCCCTATTCCACTATTTTGTAAGTCTTTATTCAAACTCTGTATTATTTTATTATGATTCCACGCCAGGTTTAATGGCTTGCGTGAAATGCCTGATTTGTCCTCACAATGAAATCGAGCAGATCATCTCTCCCCTCGTTTCGCTCTGATGAAGTAACGAAGGTTGGAGGCAGTTCTTCCCAATATTCCAGAATGGCCTGTGTTATGGATTCTAATTGCTTGCTTCTATCCGAGGGCTTTATTTTATCAACTTTGGTGATTATCAACACCCACGGTACTGCCCGCCTACCCAAATTGTTAATAAACTCTATGTCGGATTTTTGTGGAGGAATGGAGCCATCCACCAATACCATCGCACAAGCTAAATTCTTGCGACCTTCTAAATATTTCCACAGCTCTGCACTCCATTTTTTACGATCACTTTTGGAAACGCTCGCGTAGCCGTAACCCGGTAAATCAGTAAAAATCCATTCACGGTCCACCTCAAACAGGTTGAAAGTTCTGGTTTTGCCCGGTTTTTTTGAAATACGAGCCAGTTCTTTTCTACTGGTGAGATAGTTTATCAATGAGGACTTACCGACATTCGACCGACCGATAAATGCGTACTCCGGTATTTCCCTATAGGGGCATTGGTCAGCCCGCTCAAAACTACCTAGAAACTCAATGTTTTTCACTTGATGGTTGTTTTTCGTCAATAATCTTTCGGGTAATAAACTTTATATCTACCCGGGTCTTTAATTGATGAGAGGAGGATAATCATATTTCGTATTGCAATCCTCAATAGTATGCAAAGTTACGGATTTTCAGGTCAAATGACAGCTTTTTGAAAATAGGTTCAATATTTGCATCCAGATAGAGTTAGATATTATAAATTTGCCCATTTGAAAATTATGATTTTTTTAAAAGCTGCAATTCCCTTCCTCTTGATCTTTGGTATAGGCCTGATGAGTGCCGATGCTCAGGTTAATATTGGCATTAGGGCAGGCCTTTCCTCAACTGAGGTTAATGCCAGCGAGATTTTGGTAACTGACAAAGAGGGCGTAGAACAGTTAAAGATGCGGTTAAAGGAGATAAATTACGGTACCCACATGGGTCTAATGGTCCGCTTTCAATTTGACAAGTTCTTTATCCAACCCGAATTTCTGTACAATTCTCACAGCGTTGAGTACGAATTCGATGAGATTTCCAACCCGGATTTAGCGGGAAAGATTTTAACGGAGCGTTTTCAGCACTTGGATATTCCGCTTATTATGGGATTAAAATTTGGCTTTTTCAGAATAAATGCCGGGCCGGTCGGTCACATCCAACTCAGCAGTGCCTCCGACGTCTTTGATTTCTCGGATGAATACAGACAGCGATTCAGCGATATGACTTTGGGGTATCAGGCAGGGATAGGATTTGATATATGGAATATTCACCTGGATTTTCGATATGAAGGCAATTTCTCGAAATACGGAGAGCACATCGAGTTTTTTGACAATAAGTATGATTTTTCTGACAGCCCCTCCCGGATAATCGGTTCTGTGGGATTTGTATTCTAAGCAACACTCCTGAATTAAAGTAGATATGCTTAATGTCATTGTTAATACTATATGGTTAAATATACTCTTCCCGACGACTATCAATCAATGCCGGTAATCTTTACCAATAAAATTCTGAAATACCCGCTTTAAACAATTTGATTGGTAATACCTTACTTCTTTTTGGATTCTGATATGGTCCGATTGCTTTCCATTTGGAGGGCTATTATTTTGGGACAATGATCAAAAAATCAATTAAACAAATGAATGTAACTACCCTTCCGTACTCGGGAGATATGGAGTTTGGAGAAAAAGACCTGGCCTATATCAATGGAGATAAAAAACTCACCGGCTTCGCCAAATACAAACAGGACGCCTCCGAATTTTCCAGAGTAATTAATGATAAGTCAAAAAGCTATGATGGCAATTACAGGGGTTTGATCGCGAAAGCGCTGGATAAACAATACAGTGAATTGCCCGAAGACACTGTTGCTGCCAGGCAGATTGAACGCCTAAAAAACCCAGATACTTTTACAGTGGTTACCGCCCATCAACCTTGCCTTTTTACAGGCCCACTCTACGTGATATATAAGATTCTGAGCGCCATAAACCTCTCGGAGCAATTAAATAAACAGCATCCGAACAACCACATTGTCCCGGTTTTTGTGACCGGAGGAGAGGACCACGACCTGGAAGAGATCAATCACGCACATATTTATGGCAAAAAAGTCGAGTGGAATCCCGGGCAAACCGGTGCCGTGGGCAGAATGGATTTGGTGAATACGGATGAACTGGTGAAGGCAATAGAGAATTTTGCCGGCAAATCACCCTTTGGTGAAGAGGCGGTCAAACTGGTAAGGGAGTCCTTTGAAGGCAGTCGCAATTACGGTCATGCTTTTAGAAAACTGGTGGCCGCCCTTTTCAGTGAAAGTGGACTCATTATTTTGAGCATGGATGACCCTTCTCTTAAGGCTGCTTTTTCCAGTATTATTGAGGATGATTTGCTCAACAACACTTCCAGGAAACTGGTTGCGGAGACGCAGGATAAGATCAGAGCTGCAGGATTTCAGGAACAAGCCTATCCTCGTGAGGTTAATTGTTTTTACCACAGTGCAGAGGGAAGACTGCGTATTGAAAAGACAGATGGAAGAATATTTCAGCTCGTGGGTGGTGAAAAGCGCTTTAGTGAGGAGGAGATGCTGAGTGAATTGCGAGAAAATCCCGGAAAATTCAGTCCCAATGTAGTTCTAAGGCCGCTCTATCAGGAATTGTTGTTGCCCAATCTCGCCTATGTGGGAGGGGGTGGTGAAATATCTTACTGGTTGGAAAGAGGCAGTCAGTTTGAGCATTACGGCATCAATTTTCCTATGCTCGTTAGGCGAAATTCAGTTTTTTGGTTTGATCACATTGCATGTAAGAACCTGAACCAACTCGGATTGGGGCTTTCTTCCGTATTTTCTGACCCTGAAAAATTGATAAAAGATTATCTGATCGAGCATGCCGGAGAGGAGATAACCCTGGCTGATGAGAAGAAGCTCCTTGGTGACATTTTCAGGGCGGTGGAAGAAAAAGCGGTTCAACTGGAACGCAGTATTCTAAAGACAATCCGGGCCGAAGAGGCCAAACACCTCAAGTCAATCGATCACCTGGAACACAAACTACTCAAAGCAAAAAAGCAGCAGATGGATGTCAAGGTGAACAAAATCCGCAAGACGCATGATAAGTTATTCCCTGAGGGAAAACCACAGGAGCGATTTGACAACTTTATTATGTACTACTTCAGATTGGGACCCGACTTTATTTCCGGGCTGAAAGATCATCTGAATCCCCTGAAAAAGGAGGTGGTAATCATTCAGGAGGCCGATTGAACATTGAACATCTGCAGAAGAACAATCAGTCGCTCGCGCAAGTCTTTTCTATCTACAATAAAATCTAAAAAGCCATTGTCCAACAGGAACTCAGAGGTTTGAAAGCCCTCGGGAAGGTCCTTTTTAATAGTTTCTTTAATCACTCTGGGACCCGCAAAACCGATGAGGGCTTTAGGTTCTGCAAAGTTGACATCTCCGAGCATAGCAAAACTGGCAGTCACACCTCCAGTAGTGGGATCCGTCAGCAGTGAAAAGTAAGGCAATCCGGCTTTGGATAAAAGCGTGAGCTTGGCTGAGGTTTTAGCCATTTGCATTAGTGAAAAGGCAGATTCCATCATGCGTGCCCCACCCGATTTTGAGATAATCATTAATGGCCTTCTGTGTTCAATGGCGTGATCGATACTTCTGGAAATTTTCTCGCCTACTACCGATCCCATCGACCCTCCTATGAATGAAAAATCCATAGCTGCAATGACCAGGGGGTTGCCCCCTATTTCACCGTCTGCCACGGACATCGCATCTTTCAACTTAGACTTTTTACGAGCTGCTTCCAGCCTTTTGTCGTAAGGCTTCAGGTCCCTAAATTCCAGAAAATCATAAGAGACGAGATCTTCAAACAGCAATTCGAAGCGCCCATCGTCATACAACAGGTCGAAGTAATCATGAGAACCAATACGTACATGATAATTGCAGGCGGAGCACTTGTAGAAGTTCTCCCGCAATTCCTTTATTGTACTAAGATGACCGCAGGCCTTGCATTTGTGCCAAAGCCCATCCGGTGTTTCCTTCTTGAACTTAGTAGCCGTTTGAATGCCGTCCTTAAGTCGTTTAAACCAACCCATTCCCTATTCTTTTATTTAATACATACGCAAAACCAACCGACTCGACAATGCAATAAATGAATTGCCAGGAGACTTAATGATTCCGCGTGGTATCACGACGGACACACTCATGGGATGACAAAAGTACAAAAGTTGGACGTACTATTTCTAGAAGGATTTACATGCTGAAATATTAAAATATGTAAAAAATTGATATATGGGGAAATGAATAATTAGTAGAGCAAATATTTTTTTTCACTGAAACAAAACCACCTTTAAATACCATTCATTACTACAAAGCTCGAACGACTGTATGATGCATTTTGGGCTTAAAGTCGTACCTTTGAGCTAAATATAACTTTAAACATATTAATATGGCAGGACATAATAAATGGTCTAAGATCAAGAGAAAGAAGGGCGTATTGGACGCGAAGAGATCAGCTATTTTTTCCCGAATTATCAAGGAGATTAACATCGCGGTAAAAGAGGGCGGAAACGACGACCCGGATTTCAATCCCCGGCTGAGATTGGCACTGGCCAATGCCAAGGGTGCTAATATGCCCAAGGACAATATTGAACGCGCGATAAAAAAAGCAGTTGACAGTTCCGGCGAAGCCATTATGCAGCCCACTTATGAGGGATATGCCCCCGGTGGTATCGCTGTTTTTGTCGAATGTGCCACGGACAATATTAATAGAACGGTAGCTGCAGTTAGGGCCGTTTTTAATAAGAAAGGGGGTAATTTGGCTACTTCAGGCTCTGTCGATTATCTCTTTGAGCGGAAAGGCATTTTTGTACTCAAGCTCGAAGATATTGAAGATATGGAGGCCCTGGAACTCGAACTCATTGACGGAGGTGCTGAGGACATTGAGGTGGATGAAGAGTCGAGGGAAGTTAGTGTGACCGTTGATTTTGAGGATTTTGGAAATATGCAGAAAAAGCTAGAGGAGCTTAATCTGGAACCCAAAAGCGCCAATCTTGAGCGGATTCCCATGAATACAATGAAACTATCTGTGGATGATTCGAAAAAAGCGCTTGACCTGATTGAGGCACTGGATGAAGTGGAAGATGTTCAAAATGTTTTCCATAATTTGGAAATGACTGAAGAGCTTGAGGCAGCTCTCGGTTAAGGGAAAAAAAAACCTCGTTGCCGAAGATGACAACGAGGCCGAACACACTATGAGAACACC
>REEO01000019.1 GCA_007695035.1 Saprospirales bacterium
GGTGGATTCAGACGCTCGGTTGTGTAGATCACGTATTACCCCGTATCAATAATAAATGTAGCGTTGACATCCTCCACCAGTACACTGTCACCTGTAAAGAATTCGTACCACATGCCATCGTGTGGAAATTGCGGATTGATCACCCGGTTTTCCACATCAAAATTGCCCACAATATTGACATTCATATCGTCTCCAAACAGTCTGATCCGCTTCCAAAAACGGGCTCCCACGTCCATTTCAAAGTTATCGGTTCGGAAGACATCGTGTTCCTGTCTGAGGTGAATCAAAGCGCTGGTTATTTGGAAAAGGCGCTGTCTTTCAGGCATTTTGAGGTATTCCCAGGCAGTGGGTTTTATGTCCAGCTTGCAATCCTCACTCACAGTCCCGTCAGGGCAGTGAAAAATGGAGTAATCGTAACCGAATTCACCGAACTGCCAGAGCATTTTGGGTCCGGGAACGGGATAAAAGAATGTACTCACCAGCTCCATTCTTCTAAGCGCTGTTGGCAATTCTCTGATATCGTATCCGCCACTTCCACTATTTCCGAACTCCATATTTTCGTACATCAAACGCTCCTCGTCGTGACTTTCCATGTATCCGATGAGGTGTGGATCATTGAAACCTCTCTCTTTCCATGAGACCCTTCTGAAATTAGATCCGCTGTAACTCATGGCGGCCTGTTTGTAATTGTGATGCATATTTCCCCACATAATCATACCAGCATCTGACAATTCTCGCTCTTCTTCATCCACGGCAAAATGTTCCAAAATGATGTAAAAGTCCTCATCCACTTCCCTTATAACATCGCTCATCCTTTTTAAAAGTATTATCCTGGATGCGTCATACTCCGACCACTCCCCTACATCCGTGGTAAAATTTTGAGTGAAGCCCTTACTCAAATCAAAGCGATATCCATCTATATTATACTCCTCAATCCAGTAAGTAATTATTCGATCAGCCCAGTACTGTGTTGCTTCGCTTTCGTGGTTAAAATCATAACCAACGTTGAAAGGATGCCTGGCAGTTACATTGAGCCAGGGGTTATCCGGCGAAGGTCTGAAATTTTGATCGTCCCAGTAAAGTTGGCAAAGTGGTGATTGACTGAAGGCGTGGTTGAGTACGATATCAACAATAACAGCCATTCCCCGGGCATGGGCCTCATCGATCAATCGCTTGAGGTCTTCGGGACGTCCGTAAAATTTGTCCAGGGCCATGTGAAAAGAGGGATTATAACCCCAACTTATATTCCCTTCAAATTCATTTACAGGAAGCAATTCTATCGCATTCACTCCAAGGCGCTTCAGGTAATCCAGACTGTCAATAACCACCTGGTAATTGCGCTTTTCAGAAAAATCCCTGACGAGCAACTCGT
The DNA here is from genome assembly GCA_007695035.1 of Saprospirales bacterium. GTDB lineage: Bacteria > Bacteroidota > Bacteroidia > Chitinophagales > Saprospiraceae > PWJY01. Next base: position 1,373 of record REEO01000019.1, read on the forward strand.
AAACCACCAAGTCTTCCAAGGCGGGTCTTTCAAAATCGGTAATCTGCCAGTCGTATTCGTCGCGTCTGGGCTTAAATACACCGACAATTCCCTCGGTTTTCCCATGGGGATAGGGCTTCAAATCGGGATAAGTACTCTCGGGAATAAATTGATCGTGCACCGGATCGAGCACTTTTTCACTGTACGGATCAGCTACTCTTATTCTCCCGTCCACCAGGTATTGGAAAGCGTATTCAGTTTCCGGTTCCAAATCGGTTAACTCTATCCACCAAACATCCTGCTGACTGTCAATTGCCAACATGTATCCAGATTCTACGGACCAATTATTGAAGTCCCCAATAAGAAATATATGCTCTTTGCCGGGAGCGTATAGTCCGAATACCACCGTGCTGTCATCGACGTGATTAATACCATGAACCAGTGTGTCGGGAAATTCAGCATGAACCGGGGCCGTGGGCAAAACAGTCAGATTCTGAACCCCGAATACCGTATCGGTCTCATTCCAGGCAGTAAATTCGAGGGTGAAATCACCAGATTCATTAAATTCAACCTCTGTTTCTAAAATCGTTCCCGATGAAGTAGCAATCAGAGAGTCGTTCAGGCGGAGTTCTACTTCAGCCGTATCCGATGCCAAAACCTCCACAGGGTAAACATAACCGGGATTGAGAATGCCACCTCCGGGAGGTTCGCTGTTAAAAATGGCGACCAATCCATCAAACTGGTCGTAAACCGGAATGAAAATATCGCCACCATTGGCAGTCTTTCCCTCTCTGCTTCCATCTACATTTCGAAAAACAAAGGCGAGTTCGAGAATTTCCTCAGAGGGCGGCACATCATAAAAGGAGCGGATGTGATAACTCAATTTGTGGAGGTCCTCCCCCACTTTCGTCATTTTAACCCGAGAATCATCTGTTCCCCAATTTCCAACGACGTATCTCCATTCACCAGGACCACTTAAATTCGTAATAACGCCAGTGTGCATGTAAACCTGGTCTTCACCAATCAGGCCAACATTCCCCTGAGTGGCATCAAAGAAAATGGTCACACTGTCATCAGACCGCGGAAATGGTGGTTCTGTTTCTACAATTTGTGCCAAAGATTGAGAGGACAACAAAGTGGTAATACCCACCAGCATACAAGTAAAAAAAAGGTTCTGCATATTAGTTTCATCTGTTTCTTATGACCAATGTACAACATTTTTTTCAACTTAGTGTACTTTTTACACTATTTGTGATTTCAGAACCTCTTCTTGGTTTTGAACACAATCATTAAAAGGCAGTCAAACTGCGTACTTTTAAGCTATTAATAATAATAATATATATAGCTGGTTTAATGTCTTTTATAAGATTTATTTAAAGTGTTAGTTTAACCCCTTTCTTATTATTTATCCCGGTCTCCTAGACACTCAGTTTTTTTCAAAAACTGCAAAAGTTAATGTCGGGTATTCACACCGATGGTTAACCACCTGAAAGATCACAGTATCAAAAGTAGTTGAAATCTGCTAAAATACTAAAATTTTATGGCAGTCTGACATATCAAAATATTTATAATCAATACCTTTGGGCCTGGAATAAAAACCGGCATTTTCGAGTTTGTCAAATGGGGTTAAATTCGCAAGCACACCGGCCGGCAAGTCGAATTTTTATTGAAAGCTACCGTATGGAGAATCATTTAAAAGTTGCAAAATTTGGTGGGACTAGCATGAGAGACCTGCAGGCCATGCAGAGTTGTGCCGGTATTGTGGCAGATGATCCCGCTCGAAAGGTTGTAATCGTAAGCGCCACGGCAGGAACCACCGATCAATTGACCGAACTTTGCGAAGCACACAGCCTGGATCGTAAGGAAGAACTTTTGAAGCAGATTGAAATTAGACATCTCGAATTGGCAGTTCAAACCGGACCTGAAAATAATGCATATCCAGGCATTAAAGAGATGTTGATTGAATTGCGGTCCTATGTCCACGGTGTAAATGAAGTGACCGCAGCCGAAAGGGATTATATACTTTCCTTTGGTGAGCGGCTGTCCTCCTCCCTTTTTGCCAATGTCCTTTCCAAAATGGTTGACGGTGTGGTGTGGTTGGATGTCAAAGACATTTTGCTGACCGATGACTTTCACGGAAAGGCTGAGCCTCAACTGGAGGAAATAGCAAACAGGGCTTTGAAGAAATTAAAACCACTGCTAGAAAACGGCTTAGTAGTTTCACAAGGCTTTATTGGTTCGACCTTGGATGGCAAGACCACCACCCTGGGACGTGGGGGCAGCGACTACTCTGCTGCCCTTTTTGCCGAGGCACTTTCTGCGGACATTTTGGAAATTTGGACAGATGTGGCCGGTATTTTCTCCACAGACCCCGGAATTGTTCCGGATGCCCACCCCATTGAGGAACTCAATTTCAATGAGGCCGCGGAGTTGGCCATTTACGGGGCCAAAGTACTCCATCCTGCCACATTGAAAACAGCCATTAGAAAAAATACCCGTGTTTTTGTGGGAAAAAGCATGGACCCTCAGGCGGGAGGCACCTGGATCAGCCAAAAGACCGGGTCCGCTCCCAATATTCGCGGTATCAGCATAAGACGCAACCAAAAGCTCATTACCATTCACAGTCTTGACATGGTACATCAGTTTGGTTTTCTGGCCCGGATATTCGAGGTGCTTGCGCGTCATAAAACCAGTGTAGATTTGGTTTCCACCAGTGAAGTCAACGTCTCCCTGACACTAGATACCGGCATTCAATCCAACTACAGCAACCGCATGCTCGACAATGCCATTGAAGAATTGCGCACTTTCAGCACCGTGCACATAGAATCCGACTTGTCCCTGGTTGCGGTAATTGGCAACAAACTAAATCAAACCCCGGGTATCAGCGGAAAAATATTCAATTCCCTCAGGGACATCAACATCAGGATGGTCTGTCACGGTGCCAGTCCACACAATCTCTGCTTCCTGGTTAATGACCGGGACGGTGATCGCTCGATTCGACTCATCCACAAACAGTTTTTAACCCAGCCAAAAAAGGAGGAGGTCCTGTGAAATACGCAGTTATTGGAACAGGAAAGACCGGAAGTGCTGTACTTGAACTGGCCGGCCCGGAGTCTGCCGGATTCAACAGCAGCAAAGTTCCGGATAGAGAAAAATTAGTGCCCTTTGATTGTGTGGTGGTTTTCGTACCTACTGATGCAGCTCATGGCATTGCTGAACTGCTTGCTGATCTAGACAAACCGGTTATTTGGGGCACCACCGGCTATAAATGGCCCAAAGATATTTTGCAAAGAATTGACCGGGCGGGTTCTACATGGATCATTGGCAGCAATTTCAGCCTGGGGATGAACCTCGTGCGAAAAACCCTCAATGTACTCGGTAGTGGAACAGCCGTCTTGCAGAAACCGAAACTCTCCATCAGAGAGGTTCACCACGTGCACAAAAAAGACAAACCAAGTGGCACTGCCCTGTCGTGGTGTGAATGGCTTGGCCGCGATGTACAAATTGAGTCTGAGCGCAAAGGAGATGTAAAGGGTATTCACGAACTGGCGATCAACACCAACTACGAAACCATTTTTCTGCGCCACCAATCCCACGATCGCAAGTTATTTGCCGAAGGAGCGCTTTGGGCAGCCAAAAACCTGTTGGAAAACCCAAATTTCGGGCCCGGTTGGTTCAAGTTTGAGACCTTTTTTGACTACATGAACGACAAAATATCAAGCCCATGAAAGACATTCAATTGTGGACAGCACTAATTACCCCGCTTACTGAGAACGGAGAGGTAAATTTTGCTGAACTGGAAAAACTCATTGGCCTTCAGGCAGATGCAGGCAATGGAGTGCTTATTCTCGGTAGCACCGGAGAGGGTCTCGCTTTTTCTGAAAAAGAGAAAAACGAGATACTGGATTTTGTGAGCAAGCTACCCAAACGCACCCCGGTAATGATGGGCGTGGGCGGTTTCGATATCAACCAGCAGGTGAAATGGATACAGCGGTGCAACAAAGCGGGAGTCGATGCACTTCTCGTCGTAACTCCCCTTTATGCAAAGCCCGGATTCAACGGTCAATTGCACTGGTTTAAAACTCTGCTTGACGCCGCTGAACTCCCCTGTATGCTCTATAATGTGCCCTCCAGAACAGCGGTGAAAATGATCCCCGGAGTTCTCGCTGAACTGCGTGATCATCCCAATTTTTGGTCCGTAAAAGAGGCCAGTGGCAGTGTGGAGCAATACCTGGGTTACCGTGAAGCCGCTCCTGATGCAAAATTCTTCAGTGGTGACGATGCCCTGACCGCCTTTTTTGCGCAGGCCGGATGCCACGGGCTGGTTTCTGTAGCTTCCAATCCCTGGCCCAAGGCAACTAATTTGTATGTAAAAAAATGCCTCACGGGTCTGACCGATGGACTTTTTCCGGTTTGGAACCGCGCTGTGGATGCACTTTTTGCAGTTTCAAGTCCTGTGCCCACAAAATGTTTGATGAAGGAAAAAGACCTGATATCCAATGCAGTGCTTAGGCCACCATTGAGTCAACACGATTTGCAGGACACTGCTCAATTGCTAGAGGCAGATAAACAGATTGGAGAGTGGTACAGTGCCAATAAGTGATTTTGGTGCTATATTAACAGATGGAACTTGCCTTGCTTGTCCACCATCTACTTTTTTTGGTAAAATATGCGAAACATGAATTGGGAAGAGGTATTAAATAAATTAGAGACCGGAGAAATGCGAGCCGCAGAGCCCTCTTCCGGTGATTGGAAAGTCAATACAAATGTCAAAGAAGCCATTCTCGCAGCTTTCAAAGCGGGAGAAAATATTTCCTACGAGGGTATATACAAGGGGTTTGTCGATAAACACAATCTTCCGGCCCGGGAATTCTCACCCGCGGATGGCGTTCGCATGGTGCCCGGTGGAAGTTCTGTTAGAAGGGGATCACATGTGGCCAAAAGCGTCATAATCATGCCTCCCGCTTACGTCAATACAGGTGCTTTTGTGGACGAGGGGTCTATGATTGACAGCCACGCCCTGGTGGGCAGTTGCGCCCAGGTTGGGAAAAATGTCCATCTCTCAGCCGGTGTCCAGTTGGGAGGCGTTTTGGAACCCATAGGACTCAGTCCGGTAATAATTGAAGACAATTGCTTTTTGGGAGCAGGAGTGGTCGTGGTCGAGGGAATCTGTGTAAAAAAATCAGCAGTTCTCGCGCCCGGAGTTGTGCTCTCAAGGTCCGTATCAGTTTACGACTGCATCAATGAGCGAAAGCTGGAGAAAGGTGCCGCAATTCCGGAGAATGCAGTGGTGGTTCCCGGTTCCAGACCGATTGGAAGCGAATGGGCAAAAAAAATGGGCCTCAACGCCTACTGCCCGCTAATCATAAAGTACCGCGACAAAGATAGCGACGCTTCCCTGGAGTTGGAGGAAGCACTGAGGTAATGCTTTGTATGATTTAATTTCTGTATTCTCAAGTTGATCAAAACAAACCGATGTGGGTGCTGACAAGGTAAAAATCGAAGCCGATTGGAAGGAAGTGTTGAGGGATGAGTTTGAAAAGCCCTACTTCGAGCGTATCCGGCAATTCCTTAAATCTGAATTGCATCAGGGTAAAAAAATATACCCACCGGGACCTAAAATTTTTAATGCCTTTGATTCCACGCCCTTCAATGATGTGAAAGCTGTGGTAATCGGACAGGATCCTTACCACGGCCCGGGGCAGGCCATGGGACTGAGTTTTTCTGTACCCAGAGGTGTCAGACCCCCTCCTTCCCTGAACAATATATACAAAGAGCTGAAGAGTGATCTTGGAATTGATCATCCAGGGCACGGAGACCTGACGAAATGGACAAAACAGGGGGTATTTTTGCTCAATGCTATTCTGACAGTGGAACATAAAAAAGCAGGTTCACACAGGAAAATCGGATGGGAGCAATTCACCGATGCGGTCATTAAAAACCTATCGGAAAAACGGAAAAACCTGGTCTTTCTACTCTGGGGGAGATTTGCCAGGTCGAAAATTTCGCTTATCGACCAATCCAAACACTGCGTGCTGGAAAGCCCACATCCCAGCCCACTGGCCGGAAATGCCTTTTTGGGCAACCGGCATTTTTCTAAAACCAACAACATGCTCAGAGACCATTCAATGGGTGAAATTGACTGGAGTTTGGACTAAAAAACTATATCATGGAACAAGTAAAATACCGCACACAATTTATTACAGCCGGATGCATGGGATTGATTGCCGTTGTATTTGGTGCTTTTTCCGCTCACGGATTGGAGGGCAGGTTGGATGAATCTTCCTTGAATTCTTTCAAAACAGCAGTCGAGTATCAGTTATACCACGTGCTGGCGATCCTTATAATGTGCTCTGCACCTGAACAACTCAGGGCCAATCTGGTCCGCTTAAGTATGAATTTGTTCATCATTGGCATTTTGTTGTTCTGCGGCTCCATATATCTTCTCAGCACCAGCGGCGAGGTACATCATATGCAACTGGACTTTTTGGGACCCATCACCCCGGTTGGTGGCGCAATACTGATTTCTGGTTGGTTTGTCCTAATTGTCAGTGCGATACCGGAGCGGAAGAAAAATTAATTCTCCCATAAGAGAAAAATCTATCAATTAGCTTATATTTGCACACTGCAAGAAATCAAAAAATTTTAGAATATGAAGAATCTTATTTCACTAGTTTTTGCGGCGCTGTTGCTGGCTGCACCTCTTACGGAAACCACAGCACAAAAATCCATGGACTATCAAACAGCTATTGGTCTGAGAGCAGGATGGGGGGTAAGTTTAACCGGTAAGCACTTCATCAACGACAATCATGCGATTGAGGGGATTGTAAATTACCGGTCCTTTGGCAGTTTTGGAGTAAGTTGGGCTTGGATGCGAATCAGTGGTTTGTATCTTGTACACCAACCATTGGATGATGTAATCGATGGCCTCGGTTGGTATTACGGAGGTGGTGCTTATGTTGGTTTTTGGACTGGAGATTTTGACTTTGGCCCGAGAAGCAATAGAAATAGCACATTTATTGGCATTAGTGGTGCCTTAGGCCTTGATTACACATTTGCAGATGTACCTTTAAATGTAAGTGTGGACTGGATACCGAGTTTTAGATTAACTGGGGGTGGAACCGGCTTTACCGGTGAAGTAGGTGGTTTGGCCGTAAGGTACATCTTAAGATAATAAATTCCCTCAAGTCAAATATTGGAATAAAGGCTCCGGAGCTTCACAGCCCGGGGCTTTTTTATTGCCCAAAATCTATCACTGTATTGTCGCCCAGGTTAAGGCTTTGACGCATTCCCTTGATGGCAGCATCGTTTCCAACAATAGATGCCTGCAATACAACCTCTTCTATGGTAGCGTGTTCCCCAATAATGGAATTCCTGACAATGGCAGACCTAATCTGCGAATGTGGCCCTATGGTAACATGTGGACCTATAATGGAATTCTCAATGTGGCAATTCTCAGCTATGTGAACAGGTTGCAGCACAATGGTGTTTTGAAACTCCGGTAGATCCGTAGTTGGATAGCCCGCTTTTTCCAGCAAAATGGCGTTTGTTTTCAGAAGTACATCCTTTTGACCGCAATCGTACCAATTTTCAGCAGTCTGGGTGGTAAACTGATGCCCCTCTTTTATCATGTCCATTATCGCATCCGTAAGTTGGAATTCTTCATGGGTCTTTCGCTCTTCCTGAATGATTTTGTCCAGTGCCCGTATAAGCTCTCCTGATTTTTTGAACTTATAAATCCCAATCATGGCTAGATTGCTCCTGGGAATACTCGGTTTTTCTATGGCTGCTTTGACCTGCCCCTCCTGATCAACTTCCACTATTCCAAAATTTCGGGGATCGCCAACCTTGCTGACCGCCAAACATGAATGCTCACAATCCACCATCTTCTTCAGGTCCATATCGAAAATCAAATCCCCGAGTGAGACGAATAGCGGTTCATCATCCCCAAGCAGGTGCCTGGCAGTCCAAATGGCATGGCCCAGGCCTTCTCTGTCTTCCTGTATCACAAATTCTCTATCCAGGTCTGGATAATTCTCATTGATGTAGGCCTTGATCTTGTCCCCCATGTACCCTATCACAAAAACAAACTCGGTAAAACCCACTTCTACAAGTTCATCCACAATAAATCCCAGTATGGGCTTGCCGGCCACCGGGATAAGAGGCTTGGGCTGTGTGTAGGTGAGCGGTCTAAGTTTCGTACCTGCTCCTGCCACCGGAATAATGACTTTCATCTAATGATTTTTGCTCCAAACAAAGATAGCAAGGATTTTCTATTCGCTAAATTTTGCTTACGATGGTTAATCTTTGGACGGTAAATAATCTTAGGACCTACCTGGCATAGAAAGCAAAACTAATTCCAATAATCCGGACTGACAAAATCCCCGGGCTACGGTTTGGAATAATTATTACCTGGATTGGTGGTGTAGTCAAATAATGCGTATTGAAAAGCTATAGAGAAAGTCATAGAAAATCAAGGCATGCCGGCTTCTTCCAGTACGCTGGCACTTTTTTCCTCCGGCACGAACTTCATGGCTGCTGAATTGATGCAGTATCGAAGACCGGTGGGATTGGGACCATCTTCAAAAACATGCCCCTGGTGACCATCACAGCGTTTACAAACCACCTCTAAACGAACCATACCGAAGGAACGATCCTCAACATATTTCATCACTCCAGGATAGATTGGTTGATAAAAACTGGGCCATCCAGTACCGGAGTCAAATTTATGTTCGCTTGAAAACAACGGCAATCCACAGCCCGCGCAGCAAAAAACACCTTTTTCATAAAATCCATCGTACTTACCGGTAAATGCCCTTTCTGTTCCCTCCTGCCTCAGGATATAGTACGCCTGCTCATCCAATTTTTCCCTCCAGTAATTGTCGCTTTTTTCCATTACTTCAACCTCAATAGGCTCTAAGTCTTGAAAAATTTGCCGGTCGTAATCGGGTAAGGAATTGTTGTCCGATACCGTTTGTGTAAAGCATCCGGTATGAAGCAAAAAGATGAGTATTAGTGCCGAATAGATTTTACTCGAGGTCGTGTCCGATAGCATCGCTGTCTTTTTTAAGTTTTTCGCTGTCTCTTTGTGAGGTGAGTTCCGTCAGTTTTACAATACTCAAACCGATACCCAGCATAATGGAATATCCTATCACCAACACGCTCAAAATAGGTCTGAAACCTCCGGCTTCATTAAGAGATACTCCGCTTAACAACCAGCTTGTGAGGACGCAGGCAATAGCCAGCGCTATAAAGGTATAAACTGACATAGTCCAGTACTGCTTCCCCTTACTGAAACTAAACAAAAGGGCCGAATTGAATATGGAGTAAAGAAGAATCATGGAAATAAAGATCCCCCACACAAATACACTCGTTTCGGGCAGATCTACTACTATACCTGCAATTAGACCGAGTACGACAATGGCAAAACCGGTAAGATAAATAGCGAGAGCGAGGTAAAGTGGATTTCGAAAGTTTTCAACCTGGAACATATTGGCTTGTGTTTGGTGCGCGATTCAGTCGATTACATTCCCGTACAGATCGTATTCCGATGCTTCGGTAATCTTCACATTGGCAAAATCACCAATTCGCACAAATTGTTCAGCGCCATCCACTAAAACTTCATTATCCACTTCAGGAGAGTCGCCTTCAGTGCGCCCGGCAAAACACCTCCCCTCCTTTCTATCAAACAGTACCTTGAACACTTTTCCCACTTTCGCTTCATTCTTTTCAAGGGATATTTCCCGTTGAATGGCCATCAGCCTCTCTGCCCTTTCCTGCTTAAGCTCGGGGGAAACATCGTCGGGCAGGATATGGGCGGAGGTATCTTCTTCGTGTGAGTACTGAAAAACACCCATTCGGTCAAAACGGGCTTCTCTTACAAAGTCACAGAGGGATTCAAAGTCCTCCTCAGTCTCTCCGGGAAAACCGACTATCATGGTGGTTCGCAAGGTCAGTCCGGGTACAGCTTGCCGTGCTTTTTCAATAAGCGACCACATTTCCTGCCTTGAAGTTTGTCTTTTCATTAATTTCAAAACCCGGTCGCTGGCGTGTTGCAGTGGAATATCCAGATAGTTGCATATAGAATCCCTGTTTTTCATCACATCAAAAACCTCAACCGGAAATTTATTGGGGTATGCGTAATGCAGCCTTATCCAATCAATTCCCTCCACATCCGCCAAACGGTCCAACAGTTCGGCTAACATCCGCTTTTTGTAAAGGTCCAAACCGTAGTAAGTCAGTTCCTGTGCGATGAGCATCAGTTCCTTTACGCCTCTTCTAGCCAGCCCTCGCGCCTCAGTGACCAGTTCCTCAATCGGTTTGCTCACATGTTTTCCACGCATCAAGGGAATTGCACAAAAAGAACAGGTCCTGTTGCACCCTTCTGAAATTTTGAGGTAGGCGTAATGCGGCGGAGTGGTAATGGTGCGCTCACCTATCAGATCGTGCTTGTAATCCGCATTGAATCTGCTGAGCAGAAGAGGCAAGTCCAGCGTACCGAAAAAACCATCCACCTCAGGCATTTCCTTTTGCAAATCATCCATGTAGCGCTCGGACAGACAGCCAGTGACGTAAAGTTTCTCAATCCTACCCAGTTTTTTCTGCTGTGCGTACTCCAGGATGGTATTGACAGATTCCTCTTTGGCAAGATCAATAAAGCCACAGGTGTTAACCACTATGGTGCCGGCATTGCTGTCGTTTTCTTCGTGGGCCGCCTCAATCTGATTGGCTTGCAGTTGGGAAATAAGGTTCTCGGAGTCCACCAAATTTTTGGAGCACCCCAGGGTGATTACATTGACTTTGCCACTCTTTAATTCTTTGGTTTTCAATACCGCTTAATTTAAAATGGGTCGGACCTGTTGCCATTCTACAGCAGTTGGCATCGACCCTATACTGTAAAATTTTCTTGCTATTTGACGCCTTAACAACCGCTTTGTAAACAAACAGCCCTTAAAAATATTGCCCCTTAAAAGAGCGATCACTTTTGATGCGAAATCATTTTAATATCTGGCCTTTAAACTAACAGACATTCTTTTCATTCAGCGGGATTTCCGATTATCCCCTCCACCCCTTCCAGAGTGGCCACCGGATTTTTTTCCTGACCTAAAACTACCACCCCGTCGCTTACCCTGTGGATTTCTACTGCTCCTTCGACCGTGTCGCTGTCCCCCTTTACCGCTTCTGCTCTTCCCGGCAGAGCTGTATTGAGGTCCTTCCCCAAGTTCTGAAGGGGGTTGCTCTTTTTTTAATTCTTTTTCAATGAGTTTCTCTATCTGCCTGAATTTGGGAATGTCTCTGGGATTGATAAAAGTAATGGCCGTGCCCGTTTTACTGGCCCGGGCGGTTCTCCCAATTCGGTGCACGTAGTCCTCCGGGTCTGGAGGCACATCGAAATTCACCACCAGATCAATGCCCTCCACATCAATTCCCCGGGATAGAATATCGGTTCCAATGAGGACCCTTAGATTCCTGGCTTTAAATTGCTGCATAATTTTCTCTCTTTCACTTTGGTCAAGGTCAGAGTGAAAATCCTGTACTTTATCGCCCTTTCTCTTGAGGGTTCTGGCAATGTTTTTAACCTTTTCCCTGGTGGAGGCAAAAACGATCACACTTTGAAAATCCTTGTTCTTCAAAACCTCAGTTAGCAGGGCCTCTTTTTGAGGGTCATGGGCCATGATAGCGCGCTGATCAATACCCTCAGCCGGTTTGGAAATTTTAATGCTGATCTCCTCGTAGGAACCCATTATCCCCTTCGCAAGCTTTCGAATATTGGGTGGCATGGTGGCAGAGAATAGCAGGGTTTGGCGCTTTTTGGGAAGAACCGATATAATTTTCATGATATCATCGTGAAAACCCATATCGAGCATCCGGTCAGCTTCATCCAGTATTAGGTGATTGAGTTGGGAGAGGTCCACTTCCTTACTCCCTATCAAGCTAATCAGTCTTCCGGGTGTCGCAATTATAATATCAGCGCCGGTTTTCAGGGCGCGTTTTTGTCTGACGTAATCCTCACCATCACCACCTCCATAAACAGCGATGGAACTCGCATTGGTAAAATAGGAAAAGCCCTCTATCTGCTGATCGATCTGCATGGCCAACTCGCGCGTTGGCGCCAATATGATGGTATTTACCCCTTTTGTGGGATTCTGCAGGAGGTGATGAAGTACCGGTAAAATAAATGCCGCTGTCTTTCCAGTACCAGTCTGTGCACAACCTATAATGTCCACTCCACTCATTATTAAGGGAATGGCCTTCTCCTGAATAGGTGTGGGCTTTTCAAAACTCATGGCCTGAAGGCCCTCATTGATCATTGGGTCTAAATTAAAGTCTTCGAATCTCAAAATATATATTGGTTTGTTTGTGCTTATTAAAATTCGCTGTTCTAAGCCCCGAAATATTGGGGTGACACAAAGGTAATCAACTGAACCGGATTTATTATTCTAAAAAAGTTTAATATATTTGCAGTTGACACTTTTGAGCTAAACAAATGCAGGGAAAGAGTGTTTTAAATAGAGGTTTTTGCAGCAAAAGCCTCGTTTACATCAATAAACAACCGCCTCCAATCAATTATGCGAAATAAACGAAGGGTACTGATCAAATACGGTGGCAACGCCATGGTGGATCAGGAACTCCAATATGCTATTTTCCGGCAGATTAAAGTAATTCAAGAAAATGGCCATCAGGTTGTTATGGTGCACGGTGGAGGACCTTTTATTCAGGAGGTACTCGACGCTGCTCAGGTCAAATCAGAATTTGCGGGCGGTCATAGAATTACCACCCCCGAAGCATTGCCTTTTGTCGAAATGGCCCTCAAGGGAAAAGTCAACGGCCAGTTGGTGAGAATATCCAACAGTATTGGTTTACCAGCGGTGGGACTCTCAGGTAAGGACGGAAACACTGCCATCGCAACCAGGCGATTTCACATGGAAGAAAACGAAGATGGGACCACCAGCAAAGTGGACATTGGTCGTGTAGGAGATTTGGTGAAAATTGACACCACTCTTCCCAAAATGCTTTTGTCCGGTGGTTACTTTCCTATTTTTACCTGTATAGCCTCAGATTCAAAGGGGGATGATTACAACATCAATGCCGATATGTTTGCCGGTCACATGGCCGGAGCCCTGGATGTGGATGACTATATTGTGCTGACAGATGTGGACGGTCTGATGAGGGACATCCAGCGAATTGACAGCATTGTAAGCGAGCTTTTTCTCGACCAAATACCCGGCCTGTTGAATAAGGTGATCAAAGGGGGAATGATTCCTAAGGTGGAGTCCTGTGAGATCGCCTTAAACAATGGAGCCGGCTCAGCTCGAATACTGAATGGGACCAAACCTGAGCAACTGAGCGAATGCCTTTTGGACAAGAAGAAAATTGGAACCACAATAACTATTAGAAACAAATGAAAGAGACTACGAATAAGCAGCTTTTTGAGCGCGATCTGGAGAGTTATTTGCCTACTTTTAAGCGTTTTCCCCTCGCTATTGAAAAAGGCGAAGGAGCAACTGTCTGGGATGTGGAGGGTAACAAATACCTTGATATGCTCGCCGGTATTGCGGTAAACAATCTGGGACACTGTCACCCTGCCATATCTAAGGCCATCAGCGTTCAGTCCAAAAAATTGATGCACATTTCAAATTTTTTCGTCAGCAGACCCCAGGTGGAATTGTCTGAAAAACTGATCGAGCTATCGGGACTTAGCAGGGTTTTTCTCACCAACAGCGGTGCAGAATCTGTAGAAGGTGCCATTAAGATTGCCAGAAAATATGCCCACAGCAAAGGGCGAACCGGGGAAATAGTCTTCATGGACAACGCCTTCCACGGTAGAACGCTTGCTACCATAGCAGCCGGGAAAAAGAATTACCAACGCGGTTTCGGTCCGATTCCAACCGCATTTACGCCCATAGATTTTAACAATCTTGGGGAGGCGGAAAAGGCAATTTCCACCAAAACGGCTGCTGTGATCGTCGAACCCATCCAGGGAGAAGGAGGCGTCAATCCTGCTACACCAGAATTTTTAAAGGGATTGAGGGAGATTTGTGACAAGACAGGCACCTTGCTAATATTTGATGAAATACAGTGCGGGATAGGCCGGACATGTAAGATATTCACCAAGGATCACTTCGGAGTCCAGCCGGATATAATGACCCTCGCCAAGGGACTGGGAAGCGGAATGCCCGTGGGCGCAGTTCTATGCAATGATAAAGTTTCAGCTGCTATCGAGCCCGGAGACCACGGCACCACTTTTGGAGGAAATCCATTGGCCTGTGCCGCTGCCATCGCTACTTTACAGACTATTAACGACCATCAATTTATTAAAGATATAGAGCAGAAGGCAGCCTGGTTTACCGGAAAGCTGGAGGATTTAAAGAACAGATTTAACTCCATTTTAGAGGTGCGAGGTAAGGGATTTATGATAGGTGTTGTCGTAGAAGGAGAATCAAAGCCACTGGTTATGGAGATGCTCGATCACCACATTATCGCCAACGCCACGGCAGGCAATGTGATACGTCTGGTTCCGCCGCTTACCATTTCAAAAGATGAACTGTCTCATTTTCTCAAAGTTTTCGAGGAAATCCTGAAAAAACGCGAGAAATAATGCTGATCCAGTTTTTGGTTTTTCAAAAGTTGAGTATTTTACGAAGATTTATTGGCAGACGGGTATAAAAGGTTTAGTATGCAGGTGGATTTGGGACCTTTAATGAATTGAAAGCGAATTGATTACAAGATAAAGAACAAGTGAGGGATTGTTTCTTCACTTTAAGGATTTAAAATTACCGTCATCACATGAAAAAAATACGCACAGCAATTATTGGCGCCACCGGATTTACAGGGTCGGAACTTGCCAGACTGGTGCATCTGCACCCCAACTTTGAACTCGTAGCCATCACCTCCGAATCACATAAAGGCAAGAAGTTTTCGGATGTGCATCCACAGTTTTTTGGACTTGTTGACCTGCCCCTGGTTTCCGCTTCGGAAATTGAGGATGGTCAGGTGGACCTGGTGTTTTTGGGGCTGCCCCACGGAGTCTCGATGGAATACGTCAAAGACTGGTATCACAAGGACCTCAAGATCGTGGACCTTTCGGGTGATTACCGCTTGAGCAGTCCTGAAGTTTACGAAGAGTGGTATCCAAAAAAGCACGTGCATCCTGAAGGATTTGAACAAGCCGTGTACGGAATGCCTGAGATTTTTTCCAATGAAATAAAAAATGCCAAACTGGTGGCCAATCCCGGATGCTACCCCACTTCAGCAATACTGGCAGTCAACCCACTTATTAAAGGTGAATGGGTAAGGCCGGAGACGCTCGTCATAGATTCTAAAAGCGGAACCACCGGTGCCGGGATAAAAGCAAAGCCGGCAACCCATTTTTCACAGGTCAATGACAATTTCAACGCCTATGGAATTGCGGGACATAGGCACACAATTGAAATAGAAGAGATTTTGGGAATAGCTGCAGGTCACAGGATTATCCTGCAATTCACCCCTCATTTGCTTCCGGTTGACCGGGGTATTCTTACTACGACCTACGCATCTCGCCGCTCCAACAAATTGACCAATCGGGAAGCCCTGAGGGAATATTTTGATGAATTTTACGCCGACAAACCATTTGTCAGAGTAAGAAATACACCGCCCTCAATCAAGGAGGTAAGGGCCACCAACTTTTGCGACCTCTACCCTACTTTTGACCCAAGGACAGGAAATATTATTGTCATTTCTGTCATTGACAATTTGATGAAAGGCGCTGCCGGCCAGGCGATTCATAATGCCAATTTGATGTTTGACCTCGACGAGCAAACCGGATTGGATTTAGTACCTATAAAACCATGAGTTCTATGATGAATAAAAACATCACCGATGTAAAGGGTTTTACCTGCTGGGGTGCCCATAGCGGCGTCAAATCAATGAGAAGAGATCTTGCGATTATCTATTCCGAGGTCCCTTGTGCGGCGGCAGCTACCTATACCAAAAACAAGGTGATAGCCGAGCCACTTAAGCTGACAAAGAAACACCTTCGCGATAAGAAAGCACAGGTGATTCTCTGTAATGCGGGCAATGCCAATGCCTGTACAGGCCAACAGGGAAAGCTCGGTGCCATTGCCATGGCGCGAACTGCTGCAAAGTTGCTCGGTCTAAAAAAGGAAGATGTGATTGTTGCCAGTACCGGCCTGATCGGTGAGCCATTTCCGACTGATGACATTGTGAACGGGATTAAGGAGAACATTCCAAAACTGACCAGGCGACGCGAAGCAGGATCTTTTGCCGCCAATGCCATTCTGACTACGGACACATTTGCCAAGGAGGGTTTTGTGGAAATGATGTTGGATGGTGTGGAAGCCAATATGGCGGGAATTGCCAAGGGGTCGGGAATGATTCATCCCAATATGGCGACCATGCTCGCTTTCATAGTCTCAGATGTCGATATTGACGCGGACCTGCTACAAGAAACGGTGCGCGAGTGCGTTGACCAATCCTTCAATATGATAACTGTCGATGGAGATACTTCCACCAATGACATGGTGGCAGTTATGTGTAATGGCATGGCAGGCAATCCAAAAATTAGATCCAGAGACCAAGCCTCTTATTTTCTCTTCCGAAGTAAACTGCTGGAATTGATGATGCACCTGGCGAAATTAATTGTATCTGATGGGGAAGGCTCCTCAAAATTCATAGAATACACCGTAAAAAATGCCAGAGACCTCTCAACAGCTAAAAAGTTGGTTCGTGCAATCTCTAGCTCGGTGCTGGTAAAAACCGCCATGTTCGGTCGAGATCCAAACTGGGGACGAATAATTTGCGCATCGGGAAATGCTGGTGTCCATTTCAATTATAAAAAGGCCGATCTGTTTATGGGTGATACGGAACACCTGGTGCAGGTTCTTGAAAAGGGAAAACCGGTGGAATACGATAAAAACTTTGTCAAAAAGCTACTCCGAGAGGCGCATATCCGCGTGGTTATGGATGTGAATTCCGGCAATGCGGACATTACAGGCTTTGGTAGTGACCTTAGTACAGATTACGTGCTTTTCAATTCGGTTTACACTACCTGATCTGAATTCTGTCTATGCGGAATTGGTTTGTTTTCAACGATCTCCAGACCGTAACCCAGCAATCCAACCCTGCGTTTAGCGGCATTGGTAAGTACGATCATCTTACTCACATTCAAACTCCTTAGAATTTGAGCGCCTACTCCAAAGTCCCTCTGTTCGGTCTTAGGTGATGAAACACCGCTCACTACATTGGTGTAGTGCTTTAATGCCTGTAGAAAAGTATCCCCTTCGTCGTGCTGTCGCATCAAAAGCATCACTCCACTGCCCTCTTTTGCAATTATAGCTGCCGCCTGATCCAGCTCTACTATGGAATCATCGCGTAAAGGTCCAAGTATGTCCCGCATATGGGATGAGGAATGGACTCTGACATGCACGGCTTCCTCTTCTTTCCAATCCCCCATTGTAAGCGCAATATGAATATCATCAGTGGTGATCTGACGAAAAGCATGAAGCGTAAAATCGCCGTATTTCGTTGGGAAGTCCCCTTCAAACTCTTTCTTTATAAGGGTTTCATTTTGAAGCCGATAGGCAATAAGATCCTTAATAGTTATCACCTTCAAGTCGTGTTTTCCAGCAAGTTCGACCAATTGGGGTAACCTTGCCATGCTGCCATCCTCGTTGAGAATTTCAACCAGCACCCCGGCCGGGGCAAATCCTGCCAATCTCGCCAGGTCAATAGCTGCTTCCGTGTGCCCGGTTCTCCTCAAAACACCCCCGCTTTTAGCTTTTAGGGGAAATATATGACCGGGGCGGGCAAAATCTTCAGCTTTGGATTCAGGATCAACCAGGGCTCTGATGCACATAGCACGATCGTAGGCCGATATTCCAGTGGTACAGCCTTTGCCGATTAAATCTATAGATACAGTAAAAGCCGTTTCGTGGAGAGCGGTATTTTCGGGAACCATCATATTGAGTTTGAGTTCCCTGGCGCGTTTTTCCTCAATTGGTGCGCAAATCAATCCGCGACCGTGGGTGGCCATGAAATTGACAATTTCCGGAGTGATACACTCTGCAGCGCAGACAAAATCACCTTCGTTTTCTCTGTCCTCATCGTCCACGACAATAATCACCTTACCATTTTTTATGTCTTCGAGGGCCTCTTCTATGGTATTGATTTTGAAGGTCTCGTCCCCTCTTGTTTCTATTGGTTGTTGCATACTGCTTATATCCGTTTATCTGATTTTAACGCCTGGACATCACTGCCCGTCGTATTACTAATTATCCCGTCGAGCTTTTTTGAAAAAGCACCCCAATTGTACTTATTTCTCACCAATTCAATGCCATTTTGGGCCAAATTGTTGGCGAGTTTTTCTGAACTCAATACATCAGTGATCCGCTTTTTAAATTCATTCAGACTCCCGGCTGTTAAAAGGTCATTGCCCGGCTTTCCGTCAATGGAGCCCGCAACTACGGAAGATGCAATGCAGGGGATTCCGCAGGCCATCGCTTCGAGTATTTTATTTTGAAGGCCCGAACCAGAGAAAATGGGGGCAATATTTATACGGGAGCTCCAATAGGCATCCCTGATATCGTCCATCCATCCGGAAACAGTAATACCGTGGGTACCGTCAAGTGCCAGTACCCTTTTATCGGGTCTTGCTCCGGCAATTAACACAGTGATTCCGGGGTGGCGCTTACGAAGCTCTGGCATCATCTGACCGATCAACAATGCGGCTTTGATATTGGGGTCGTAACCCATATTCCCGCAAAAAACGAGATCGTACTTTTTCTCCCTGCCTGGATTGGGATGAAAGAATTCCTGATCCACACCATTTTTCAGTATTTCGATCTTCTCCCTGGACAGCACGCTCAGGTGGTCCCTATCCTGTGTTGAGATAATGGTGTGACTGTCAAAATCCTTGTAAACCTTATTCTCGTAGTTTTTTAAGAGGCTTGCCTCAAAGTTCATCAAGGGTTTGAGCCAAAATGGGGAGAAGGATGCACGCCTTTCAAATCCAAGACTAAATGCATCCATATAATCCAGCGCCTTGGGAAAAGGCAAGGACCGAACGTAAGGAGCCATCCTAATCAATTGACAGTATATAATATCCGGGTCGATTTCAAAAATCGTTTGTCTGATTTTATTGGCCAAAAAAGCAGAGTAGAAATACTTTACCGTGAAGGGAAGTCCACTCAATATTGCCATGGGCAATCCGGCAAGTCTGCGAGGCTTGGAGAACTTAAAATAATGCCTGCTGCTGCAATACTTCGCCAACTCCGTATCCGCTTCATTCAGCCCTTCGTCTTTATCATAAAGTGCTATCAAGTGGAGTTCATTTGAATCAGCCAGACCCCTTATCTGATGATAAAGCCTTAACTTGTCGCCTTTCTCCAGGGGATATGGAATTCTCGAACTGACAATCGCAAGCCGCAAAGTAGAACTGTTCTTTGATGTGGTTTAAAGCATGATTCACCAACCGGTTTTATATAAATCCGTGTTCCTTCATGTAATCCTTGTAAGAGTGAATGAGGTCTTTGGCCAACTCGTAATTGTTAAAATGTTCGGATACAAACCTTTGGGCATTTTTGGATATTTCCAGCATCTTGTTGCGGTCATTCAAACAGAGTCGGAAACACTCTAAAAACTCCTCCGGTGTATCGGCTACCAACACTTCATTGCCGTGGGTGGCGTCAATGCCCTCCAATCCCATCCTGGTGGTAATTACCACCTTACCCAGAGCCATTCCCTCCAGTATTTTGGCACGCATTCCACTGCCGGAAAGCAATGGTACAATCATCATCGGATGCTGGTTGATGTACTCTCTCGCATCTTTTACTTCTCCGTGAATAAGCACTTTGGATTTGCTCCATCGGTAAAGATCGGGGGGTGTGTTTCTTCCCGCAATATGCAGTTCCAAACCGGGAAATTTATTGTGGACGCCGGGCCAAACTTCATTGAGAAACCAATTGATACCCTCGTAGTTGGGTATCCAGTCCAGGCTTCCGATAAAGCTCACACTGGGCGCCTTTTCAAAGGAGCTCATATCCGGCTTGTAGTCATTGAAGTCGATGCCGATGGGAATTGTTCTGGCGCCATTGATATACCCTAAATTCCTAAACTTCTTTAGGTCTCGCTGGGAGATGGGAACTAGAAAGTCGTAGTCATTCAGTACGCCGAGCTCAAATTTCCGTAGTTTTTTGGACAGGTACTTGATGTACCATTTTTTTGGCAAAAACCTGGTGTTACTGGTTATCCTGTCCCATATTTCGTGTTCGATATTGTGCGATCTCATCACAAGCAATGCATCGGAATTCTCACGAATAATCTCCATGTAGGGAGCCAGGTAAAGCGTTTCCAATTGCACTATGTCGAAATCCTCTGATTTGAGGAGTTTTCGTAATTTATCACTGAAGGCATCTGAGCGAAAGCGGCTGACGTGATAGGAATCCTGGGTAAATAAATTTTTCAGTGCCTCTACGGGCTTTATTGCGTTGTCTATATCAACAGTATGTATGGCTTTGTAGTGTCCTGAGATATCGCGAACATTTTCCAGGTCAATGTAGTGCTTAGAGGTGTTCATAGCAAGCAAAGTGACTTCACATCCAAGGTCATTCAATGCTCGGCTAAGATAGGTCACAGCTATGGACTCTCCGTCCTTGAGGGGGAGAGGGAATTTTTTACATAGTTGAAGTATCTTCATACCGGGTTTTTATGGATATAGTTGCGCAAATATACTTTATCTATACAATTATTTCAGGCAATTTGGGCAAAAGCTGTCTTTTGTCCGGGAATCAATCAATGAAACCGGACATCAGCAACTCACAATCTTCAATGACAGTTTTGCTCAAAAGGTTTGTGGCAAACTTTTTAGTTAAGCTTTGGAAGTCTCAATGGTAAAAGTACCAAATTTTAAACTGGCAACTGTTAAATATATTTTAATAATTATCCAATTAGGATATTACTCCTCTGACATTCCGTTGACTACGGGACTTGAGAAAAAATTTATTCCACACTATTAGACCGGAGTTTCCATTCAGTGGTTGGAAATTTCGTCATAATTATTGGCTTTACCACATACTCTGTTGCCGGGTATGAAGAAATTTAAGTACTTTGTGGCATGGTTGAATTAAAAGACATCAAAAAAAGCTACGGTAAGCTCGAAGTACTCAAAGGAGTCAATCTCTCCATTGAGAAAGCAAAGCTGGTCGGTATTTTAGGAAAGTCGGGCACGGGTAAATCCACATTGCTTCACATACTGGGCTCACTGGACAAACCCGATAGCGGCACCCTGAAAATTGGAGACCACGATCCGTTAAATATGAGCCAGGCTGAACTCGCCCGATTCAGAAATGAGAACATCGGATTTGTATTCCAGTTCCACCACCTGCTCTCTGAGTTCACTTCTCTGGAAAACGTTATGATTCCTGCACTTCTCAAAAAGGAGGATCAAAACAAGGCCAAAAAGAAGGCCGAAGAACTGCTCGGATACCTCGGCCTTGCAGACCGCATAACCCATAAACCCGAACAACTTTCAGGGGGAGAACAACAGCGGGTTGCAGTTGCCAGGGCACTAATTAACGAACCCCTGTTGGTACTGGCCGATGAGCCAACCGGCAATCTGGACACAGCAACCTCCTCTGAGTTGCACAAATTAATTACCCGGCTGCGGACGGACATGAATATCACCTTTGTTATTGTGACTCACAACAAAGAATTAGCCGGGCTTTGCGACAGCAGGTACTTTATGGAAGATGGACTTTTGGTCTCCGAATAAGGTCGTCGGCACAGTTGAAAGTAGCAAGCCTGAGACTCGTCATTCAGGGATATCCAGTTCTCTCAAAGGTTTTTTGTATATCTCAGGCAGCTCAGTGCCCTGGAGGTCTTCTTCAGAAATAGCGTGGGGCCAATGTACTTCAGGACTACTGAGACTTGTCAGGGCTGGTATCCAGCTCTTGACAAATTCTCCATCGGGATCGTATCGCTTAGCCTGGGAGAGAATTTTAAAATAGCGATTGTCTCTCGGGTCCGTACCCACACCGGCCAGGTAATTCCAGTTGCCGTAGTTTGAACAGGGATCGTAATCGACTAGCAAACTCTCAAAATACTGCGCGCCCCAAAGCCAATTCAGTTTCAAATCATTGACAAGAAAGGAGGCCACATTTTGCCTGCCCCGGTTGCTCATAAATCCCGTTTGGTTGATTTCTATCATATTGGCATCGACAAAAGGGACACCGGTACGTCCGGATTTCCATTTATCAAACAACTCCCTGTCCTCAACCATTGCAGGCTTCTGGCCGGAAATGCCACCGGGCATAAAAATCTTATCACCGTACTTTTTAGCAATAAACCGAAAGTAGTCCCTCCACATCAACTCGAATCCGAGCCAATAGGTAGAATCGTTTTTCTCACGCTCCTCCTCGTATTTTTTTAACTCGCTAAAAACGTATTTGGGGGAAACACAACCGGCTGATAGATATGCTGAAAGCCTGGAAGAATAATCCAGGCCCAGGAGTTGGTTGCGGGTTTCCTTGTATGTGCTCACTAGATCAGATTCCCAGATGTAGTGGTTTACCCTTTCAATGCCTTCCGACTCACCGCCTTTTAGAGGGAAGCCGACTTTTTCCTCAACTTCACTCCACCTGTATCCCAGGTCTTCAAAATTTGGCATTTCCGTGGGGTCCAGTTTATTGCCGGTTTGGATAGTTTCTGGTGAAGGCAATGGGTCTCGGACTTCGACAAATCGCTCAACTTCTTTGCGGAATTGTGAAAATGTGTCGGGGGTATGGGGGACAGGGAAAGGCAGGTCAGCCGTGTAATAGAGCATTTTGCCGCGGTAGTATCGTATCTCCCTGCCAATGGTCCAAAGGTTTTGCTCCAGTTCATCCTGCACGGCAACTTCTTCTGAAGTGCGCTCCCTGTTGCAAAACACCCAACTCGAAGCTGATTTTCTCACCAGATCAAATACAATTTCCTCCGGTTTTCCGACGTAAACGAAAAGGTCTGCCCCCCTTTTGCGAAGATTTTCCTTGAGATCAATGACTGATTCATACAGAAATTTAGATCTGAAAACGCCCATTTTTCGAAAGCCAAGCGGGGTCTCACCATGAATTATCCGCTCGTCAAAAACATATACAGGATAAAGATCATCTACTTGCTGGATTGCATCTAGAAGAGCTTCATTGTCATGTAATCTTAGATCATTTCGAAACCAAAGTATTCCCGTCTTATTCTCCATAGTCAAAGGCAACTCTCTCTGAAAAATTTCTTTCCCACTTCTCAACCAAAAATCAATGCCTGCATACCACAGCAAATGATTGATTTAGATCAAGTTCGTAAGTTTGAAACAAAGACCCTGGAGCAAGGTTCTTTGAAATGCCTCATTTGGAAAGTACAATGAACAGCATCAGGGGTTATCGTGGGATTTGATCCATTCGAACATCAATTTAAAGGCTTCTCGCCTTACGGGACGGGCAGAGAGGAAAACATCGTGCAGTGCTTTAGGTATTTCCAGCAAGTCGACATCGGGTCCCAGATCCTTACCCAATTCTCTAATATGGTCAACATTCAACACGCCGTCTCCGGTGAGAAAATCCTCCGTCCATTCCTCACTATTAACTGAATTGCAGGAATGTAAAACCAGTATGGGAATGTCAATATTACCCCTGTTAACTTTTCGCTGTGCTCTTCTTGTTGCCTTTATCCACCCTGCCCTGGCTTTTGGTGCCTGAATGGGTTTAAAGATGGTATCAAAATTCCATTCCCCGTGATGGGATTTGTGGATGCTCTTTCCGTAGTTGGTCATCGGTTCAGGACCAAGCCGGACTTTGGGAAGCACTGTGCCAATCGCGGCGGCGCTAAAGAGTGAAAAGGACCGATCTTTTTCTCCAAAGTTGAACTTCAGAAACGGGCTGTTGAGAACCAGTAAATCAATATCCGAGTCCTCTCCACGCTCCATTATGTAATGAGCAGCAATCAGACCTCCGGTGGAGTGACCAAGAAAGACAATGGTTTCGTGGCCCTCGTCTTTTATTATTTTGATTGCCCTGTCTATCTCTTCAAAAAATTCCGTAAAGTTGCGAGAGTAAGAAAGAATTTGATCCTCATGCCATGATCTGCCGTGGCGCCGAAGATCCAATGCGTAGAATGACCAATTTTCATAAACGAAGGCATCCCCCAGTTCATGCTGAAAAAAGTAGTCCAGATAGCCGTGCAGATACAAAACGGCCTGCGGACCTGGTCGGCGCGGTTTTTTAGTAACGAGCGTAGCCTTGAGTTCCTCACTCCTGCGATCTTCAATATCTATTGTCAGTCTGAAATAACCCTGTTTCAAAAAGCGATCTTGGCCGTACACCCTTCCCCTGTCATCCTGAGCATTAAGTTCCCATGCAAAAAGAAATACAGCAGAGAGGCCAAAAAGACCACATAACATCCATTGTATCAAAACTCTCCAACTCATCAATTTTGCCTATATATTTTTCACATCCAATCTTCGTCTGTCAATCAATCTTTTGAGGCTGAACCTGCCACTGCCGTTGACAATAACCAATAAAAGCCCACCTGCTATGGCGATATTTTTCATAAACATTACTCCGAGAAACCTGCGCTCCATCACATCGGGTTCATTCCAAAACGAATACACTATAAAAGTCAGTGGAATCCAGTAAATTAGTAGTAGAATTCCGGCCAGTGCGGCTCTGTAGCCAAGGAGTAGGAATATCCCTCCGACCAGCATCAGGGTGATTGAGCCCGACAACAACAAATCTTGTTGCCAGACCAGGCCGTATTCAGTCATTTTATCTTTTGTCTGGCTGTAAAAGGCGATGGAATCATAAGCATCATAAAGGAATATGAAGCTCAGGAAAATCCTGCCTATTAAATCCAGCACATCTTTCATAAGTCAGTCTTTTAGCTATTGGCTACAAAACCCATCCGGGCAAGCTCCAAAATTACGCATTTCCCACGGACAATATTTAGAAACTTTGAGGGAATCTCAGCAAACCCTCTATTCAAGAGGCTATCAATAACACATCTTTCGGTGTAACCGATCAAAATTTTTCGGTGGAATTTAGAGCTTTAAGTAAATCTGTCACTTCACACTACTCTATTTTGCCAGATTTTTTTGATAAAAAGCAGCCACCGCCTTAATCACCCTTTGACCGTCCATGGCTGCCGACATAATTCCCCCGGCATATCCGGCTCCTTCCCCACATGGGAACAAGCCTTTAACATGAGGATGCATTAAGCTGGTCTTTTCCCTCGGAATCCGAATAGGTGAACTGGTCCGGCTTTCTGTGGCAATGGCCACTGCATCACGGGTGAGGTAGCCACGCATTTTTTTCTCAAATTGCCCAATGGCCTTTTGCAGAGAGGCAGTTATTTCACCCGGTAGAATTTCATGCACAGGACGACTTAGCAAGCCGGGTATGTAAGAAGATTCAGGCAAATCAGCTGAAACCCTGCCCTCCATAAAGTCGGTCAATCTCTGTGCCGGAGCTGCCTGGCTTCCATCACCCCATTTAAACACATTGTGTTCTACTTCTGCCTGAAAATCCAAACAGGCAAAGGGATCAGCACTCTTTCCCTTTCTGATATCTCCTGGCTCCACGCTAACCACCATACCCGAATTTGCAAAGGGAGAATTTCGCTTCGACAGGGACATCCCATTCACCACAATTTCACCCGGAGCAGTCGCAGCGGGGACTACCAGGCCTCCCGGACACATGCAAAAGGAGAAAACCCCTTTGGGCCCCACCTGACAGGCCAGAGAATAGCTGCTTGCAGGAAGAAAGTCTCCCCTTTCGGCGATATTGTATTGGATAGAATCGATGAGCTTTTGTGGATGCTCAAGCCGGAATCCCAGAGCGAATCCCTTGGCTTGGATGCTTATTTTTTTGCTGTGCAGTAATCGGTAGATATCTCTGGCAGAATGGCCGGTGGCGAGTACAATGGCATCCGCTTTGAAAACAGCATCTCCATTGGTTACGACACCCTCTACCCTATCCTTCTCAATAAGTAAATCCGTCACCCTGTGATCAAAATACACTTGTCCCCCTCGTGCTTCAATGGTTTCCCGGATGGCCGAGACGATTTTTGGCAGCTTGTTGGAGCCTATATGCGGGTGCGCGTCTATAGCAATATCAGACGGAGCTCCGTGCTCGACCAGCAAATGCAGTACCTTTTTATAATCGCCACGCTTCTTAGAACGGGTGTATAATTTTCCATCAGAATAAGTACCTGCACCACCTTCGCCAAAGCAGTAATTGGAATCGGGATTGACTTTACCAAATTGCTGGATATCCCTCAAGTCTCGCCTCCGTCTTCGCACATCCTTTCCACGGTCGAGCACAATGGGTTTGATTCCTTGCTCAAGACACTCCAGGGCCGCAAAGTAACCAGCCGGACCTGCACCGATAATCAAAACCTCTCTGGCCGATTCCACATTTTTGAATCCATCCGTGTAACGTGGGGAATCGCCCCCCTTTTCTCCATCTTCAGAAATCCGTAGGCGAAGCCTATAAACCGGTTTTCGTCCGCGGGCATCCACCGAACGTCTGAGCATTTCAACAGAGACAGATTGGTTTCCGGGCAATTTGGCGACCTTTAGTGCTTTTTCCCGGATCACCTCACCGGATTCTATCATTTCCGGGGGTACAGCTATTTCGACTATTTGGCTTTTCACGAATTTCCGTGGATTTGTACCATCGTATCTGCCAGTATTTTAAGATTATCAATAATATCCGGCATCTGATTTAATGGGAGCATATTTGCGCCGTCGGACAGCGCTTTTGAGGGCTCGGGGTGGGTTTCCATAAAGAGGCCATCCACACCGGCAGTAATACCGAGGCGGGCCATGTGATTGATCAGTTCAGGCATGCCACCGGTGACCCCGGCGGATTGATTGGGTTGTTGAAGGGAATGGGTGCAATCCAATATTACAGGCACCTCAAATGACTTCATCTTTGGAATGCCCCTGAAATCGACGACCAGGTCACTGTAGCCGAAGGTAGTCCCTCGCTCTGTTAGCATTGCGCGGTCATTCCCACTCTGTCGCACTTTTTCCACCGCAAACCCCATGGATTCCGGACTCATAAATTGACCTTTTTTTATGTTGACCCATTTGCCGGTTTCCGCAGCTGCAATGAGCAACTCTGTTTGCCTGCATAAAAAAGCTGGGATTTGCAGCACATCAACGAAACCGGCGGCCAGTTGGGCCTCTTCAGCAGTGTGGACATCGGTTATGACAGGCAGATCGAAGTCCTTTCCTGCCTTTTCGAGAATTTTCAGGGCCTTTTCGTCCCCTATCCCAGTAAATGAGTCCAATTTGGTACGGTTAGCCTTTTTGTAACTGGCTTTGAAAATCAGGGGTATGCCGGCTTTTGTGCACAAGTTTTTCAGCTTTTCGGCAATTTGAAGGGTGATCTTTTCGCCCTCCACCACGCAAGGGCCGGCTATCAAAAAATAGGGTGCATTATTGGTTTTCAGGTATTTACTATTCATTTCTTGTAGCTAAAATAATTATTCTAAAATCCAGGCCCCGGGTTCAAGGTTTGCTTGTAGATTCATCAAATGAGTTTCTAACTGATCCTCGTGGCAATCTATGACTGCACCCACCCTCGTCAAATTTCCAATATCCTCCGAATATACGGCATAGCCCATGTCCTGGAGTTTCCTGGTCATCTCCCGCACATTGCTCATGCTTGAAAATGCACCGGTAACAATAACACACTTTTCGGTATCTTCCTCCCGGTAAGTTTGATTCATCTCTGATTCAGGCACGGATTCAATCCACTCGTCAGCTTCCACTTCCGGTTCTTCATATTCCTCTGGTTCATATTGCTCCCCTGGATCCTCAGGTAAGTAATTGGATTCGTCGTTGTCAAAGTCTCTGTAAACCGGTGGGTCTTGTCTTCGATCTTCAAAAGTGTCATTCTCAAAGGTATCCACGTAGAACTTATCAGGTGGTTGATTCAAACGCTGGTCTGAAATGTGGGGTGGCATCTCATATTCTTGATCAGGTGCACTTTCGTCTCTTCCCATATAAAATAACATAAGAAAAAGCATCACTGCCAGAAGGAGCAAACCCACCCAAAACCTCCAGTTAACTTTTCCAGTCCTGGACTTAACTGCCCCCCGCACAGATGAATTTGGTTCTTGCCGATCAATTGGCTGACTTTTAGAGCTTTTTAGTGATTCACTTGAGGTAACAATAGAGGGTTTAATAACAGCCACTGTTTTACATTCAATTACTGGAAGTTGGTTAAGAGTATTGATAATTTCTTCAGGACTTTTAGCCAATTCAACCCCTTTGTTTGTCCTCTTGATGGATCCCAACTTGCCAAGAGACAATTGTCCATCTACCGGCAGCTTTTTTGCCTCATCAGCCAATTGCTCGATTTCCCGCTGCCAAAATTGGAAACCACCATCCAGACTGGTAGATACAAAAAATGCCGCGTAAAAATCAGAGATGCCCGGTGCTTCCAAAAACTCAACAGCTCTACCCGGGGGATAAATTTTATCGTTTCGGGGATCGATACGGGCGGGATAATTTTTCAGCATAAAAAGGCCAAGCCCCGGCAGAGCGATGTGCTGCCTCTGCAGAAGGAGTGCGTAAAGCTGATGAAATAATAAATCCCGTTTCATTTGTGGGCCCAAAGTTACGAATTAAAGTACTCATTAGATACCTGAACAATGGCAGTCTAACTTATACAGCCTTTTGTAATATCTTTTTAATGTAAAACCAGTTGGTTAGTAAACTATTGGACAGCCAATTGGTTTTTTCATAAATTCCGGGCAGATCAACTCAGATGAATTACCGACTTAAATTACTCTCTTATGTGGTCATGGCTTACATGTTGCTTGCATTTGCCTGGTGGACCATTTTGCTGAATCAAAAAAATGAGGAGGCATACGAAGCTAAACGAGAAATGCTCCGCGTAGCCAAGATGGCCAATAGCACTTATACAACGGAAGCAGAATTTCGCCAATCCGACCGATACACCAATCTTCGGGAGCGGTACAAAAGACGTCAGGCAATGATTTTTGGTGAGTCACTGGTTTTTGTCCTGAGTTTGTTCGTTGGATTCTGGTTTATCAACAAAGGTTACCGGGATATTATTAAAAATTCGAGGTCCAAAACCAACTTCCTGCTCTCCATAAGTCACGAACTAAAAAGTCCAGTGGCCAGTGTAAAACTCGCACTGGAAACCATCCTCAAGCGAGACCTGGAAAAGCCTCAACTCGAGCAAGTGGCTGGCGGAGCAATAGCAGAAACGGAGCGATTGAAGTCTCTAATTGGCAACCTTTTACTGGCAGCCAGATTGGAAGAAGCTTACGAGATTAACAAAGAACCGGTAGATTCCGGCAAGGTACTCCACCAAATTATCAATATAGAAAAGATCAAATTTCAGGATGCTGATATAGAACTCCATTTGCAAACCGGAACAGAAGAGATTTACACAGATAAGTTTGCATTCGCAACCATTATGCACAATCTAATTGAAAATGCGCTAAAATACTCCGGTGAAAACCCAAAGGTGGAGATAGTTTTGAAAAAAAGGGAGAACGCCCTGGAAATTGTAGTTGCAGATCAGGGAGTTGGAATTCCGGATGAGGAAAAAGACCGGATTTTTGAGAAATTCTACCGCCTGGGTCAAGAAATAACGAGGAGTACCAAAGGAACCGGCCTTGGTTTGTTTATTATCAATAAAATGGTTGAGGCCCTCAATGGCAAAATACAGGTTGAAGACAACGATCCGGCTGGTTCTGTGTTTAGAATTTTATTAAAAAATCACCTGAATGTACCTGGTCTTTCAGAAGGTAGATAAAACTGAGACTGAAAATACCAGATCAATTATTACAGATGGTCAGGTTCAAAAAAATAACTTATGAGCAGATTACTTTTGGTAGAAGACGAGGAGCACATTAGGAATCTTCTGGAACTGAATCTTGAAATGGAAGGCCACGAGGTCGTCACTACACGAAATGGTAAGGATGCGCTGGTGTTGTTCCGTTCTCAACATTTTGACCTCATTATATTAGACATTATGTTGCCCGGCATGGACGGCCTGGCGGTCTGCGAACAAATCCGCCTGAGGGATACCGATGTACCCATTATATTCCTGACCGCTAAAGACACAGCGGAAGAGCGGGTGGAAGGTCTAAAGAGAGGCGGTGACGACTACCTGGTTAAGCCTTTTGACCTGGAAGAACTCATTATCAGGATTGGCAACCTGATAAAGCGCTCCGGAAGCGGAACAAAATCTGCCTACAAATCAACCTACAGTTTTGGAGGCTACGAAGTGGACTTTAAAAAATTCGAGGCAGAGACCAATCAGGGTAAAGTCAACCTGACCAAAAAGGAGGCCAGATTGCTCAAATTGCTGATCGACCGAAAAGACGAGGTCGTTTCCAGGAACCAAATACTGCAATCAGTCTGGGGCTATGATGTCTATCCATCCACCCGGACAATAGACAACTTCATTCTATCCTTTCGGAAGTACTTTGAACCGGACCCCAGAAATCCAAAATACTTTATTTCGGTTCGTGGAATAGGCTACAAGTTTGTCAATCCTGATTAGAAAAATGTAAAGGAAATTCTGAATCATAGTTTTCCTTCAGCACTCTCAGAACTCCGACTGTAGAAGCCGCCGTAGCAAAAGGAATCGCCACCAATGCACCTATTAGTGGAATACTCAATAGCAAAATAAAAATCGCACCATTGCCCACTACCATAATGCGGTAACGGCGGGCAAAATCAATACTCTCCCTGATATTGAAATAGCGCTCCAGGGTGTAATCCATATTTCCAAAACCGGCAAAATAGGCCTGCACTCCCCAAAGTAAAAGGGCCAAAAACAAGGCCGGAGGGAAGAACAATCCAACCGCAAATAGAGCTGCCACCCAGAGCATTTCAATTAAGAAATTACGGCTGTTCAGTAGAAAACTTCGTTTCAGATCGGAGAGAATTCCGGCTAATGAGAGTTTCCCCCGCTCATTATTTCCATACAAACCGGCTTCAATTCTCTCGGACATCACCGTCATAAATGGAGCACTCAGGATGAGAACCGCGTATTTGAAAAACAGGAAGGCGAGGTAAAGGAGCAACAAACCGGTTATAAACCCTGTAATAAAAACCACGGAAAAGCGGAATGCATCTCCATCAATCCAGGATTCTGTCAGTTTGAACAACTCAAGTCTCAGAAAAAGTATGAAAACCAGGACAATTGCGTAAAATGCCACCCCTGTAAATGCAGGAACAAGGGCCCATTTCCAAAGACGATAGCGGACAATACATTGCGCCCCTTTAAAGTAATCCTGAAGAGGTCGGAGTAGCACTTGCATTATCTAAGTCTTAAATGATTCAGGACTCTTTCTTTTTACGCTTTTTTCTACGGGTTTTAAAAAGGTCGGCGATGTCCTTATCCCGCATGAAGTTAAGGTCTTTAAAGGAGGCCATTACAAAGCGCTTAATGTCCTGATAGTCTCTTGAACGCTTATCAGTAAAGTGCTTGAGGAGCTTGCGGACGTACTTCAGACTGACCTCTCCAATAGATTGATTGAAGGACTGGTTGTTAAAAATATTGGTGTATTGCGACATCACTTTGGTGATATCCATGTAGCGGGAATACTCCTCCGGCTCCAGGTCGTCCAACTCCATGGTAAAATACGCAAGCATGGTAAGTCGCAGACACTCATTGATGGTGGAAAGTCCCTCATTCTGGAAGTAGAATTTTTGGACCCTTGACAAGGTATTGTCCGAATTGTATCCCTCCTTGTGAATGGTGGTCATGAGTCCGTAGTACCCGCTAAACTGGTCATCAATAGAGGTGTCTATTAGCCCACTAACCTTTTTATCGCACTCAGTTTTAATAATCAGTCGCGAACTTCCAAGCAATTCTTTGAGGAATTCAAAATATGCATCGACAAAGCCTTTCACTTCTTTACGGCATGTGTTCAACACTTTGGCCATTTTCTCCCGGGTCTTTTTATCCAGGTCAAAATAGTTGATAATGAGGCCAAAAATATAGACGAACTCGGTGAGCTCCCAAAGCGATTTCTCCTCCGCAAATTTTACGATGTGTTTCGTAAGGCCCGAATTGTCGCATTCCAAAAGAATACGCTGCAGGATAAATTCTTTTAGCTCAGAATAATCGGTTCTGAGCTGTATGG
This sequence comes from Saprospirales bacterium, assembly GCA_007695035.1. Taxonomy (GTDB): domain Bacteria; phylum Bacteroidota; class Bacteroidia; order Chitinophagales; family Saprospiraceae; genus PWJY01. The sequence goes on from REEO01000019.1 coordinate 33,512, forward strand.
CATTTTCGGGGAATGAGGTAGTGTAGAAATTCACACCCTCAAACTGTCGTCTCATACTGAGAAGACCTTTTTTACGCTCAGATGCATCCCTGTAGCGGGTTATTTTTTGAGTGAGGAAAAAGTTTCGTACCTTTTTATTAGGTATTTCATTCAGCAAATTACTCACCCATATATCGCTACTCAAAGCAAAACCAACCTGCACACTTTGACCAATTCTCGTACATAGGTAATCGAAATGCAAGGACCTGGTAAGCGAGAGCAAAACTGTGCGGAAGTGTTCTTGTGGTTTTATGTACTTGTAATTTTCATTGACGATACCTCTCAATATTGTGTAGGCGAGAATTCGCGGCAGGTAGAACCCCTCGAATCGCTCGTGGAGAATTTCTCTCTCCAATTCGATGATTTGAAGAGGGTGATGCTCTGCCACTTCCCGGTATATCTCATCGATACGAGGCTCATAAACAGACTGCAGGTATTGGTAGTACTGCACCCCCTGTTCTTCGTCTTCTACATTCCAGTAGGCTTCCAGGTATTCAGATCCCTCGATCTCTTTGGCCATTTCGTCCAATTGCTGTCTGTATTTCTTCGCCAATTTTTCCATGAAAATATTATTGTATGGGCACTCCTATTTGGGATGCGTAATTTTTTGAATCAATTTTAAATATCAATCGCTTAAATGCAGGAAAGACCTGATGGAATTTTAGCCCACCAGGTCCTTCGGTTGATATATCCACGAGATCCGCAGGATCTTATTTATGAGGTCAAAGCCTCAAGTGATATTCCGTTACTCCTCTTCTTCCGCTTTTTTCTCCTGGGGCTTTTGACTGGCGGCAATGGCTGCCAGAGTTCCGGAATCCAAACCGGCTTTTTTGAGATCCTCTTCTATTTTTTGCTGTCTCGCTTGCTCTGCACGCTTTCTGTTCTTTTCGTCCTTTGCCGAAATAAATTCATTGTATTTCTTATCGGCTTCCTCTTGACTAATGGCACCTTTTGCAACTCCTCTGTTGAGGTGTTTGCGATAGAGTACCCCCTGCATTTTTAGCATGGCATTCACAGTGTGGGTGGGTTGAGCACCCTTTTCTAGCCATTCCAATGCACGGTCCCTGTCCAACTCAATGGTAGCGGGCACTGTAAGTGGATTGTACGAACCGATTTGTTCGATGAACCTCCCGTCTCTGGGAGCTCTTGAATCTGCTGCCACAATGTGGTAATAGGCCTTCTTTTTACGACCCTTTCTCTGCAGCCTGAGTTTTACTGGCATTTAAATCATTTTTTGTAGTAAGACAATACTCACGCAAGCCAACCAGTGACCAGTGAGCTTTAAAGGCTGCAAAGGTAATACAATTCTGCATAAAGTAGGTTGACTGCAAGATTTTTTTTCTAAAAGGCCGGGTCAAAAATTACTTCGCTCCATTTTCCTCCAGGCCAAAAGGCCCAACAATCCCAAATATATAAGAGAGGCCACTATCGCGTGACTCTCCGAAAGTGTAAATTGTATTTGCTCTTCGGGTGGCAACATCTCTGTAATTTGACTGTAGTATGGAAAGGGTAACAGGTCATTGAATGCATTGGCGGGATAATACAGATAAGTGTTGCCTCCAAAAATATTGTTGTGTACCAAACGGGAAAAAGCGGGTTCGATAAAGGATGCGTAAATGAAAAACAAGATAAAACTAAGTGCCAGAACCCTGAAAATCAATCCAATCAACAAGCTGGCAAAGCCGTAGGCAAATACCATTAGGAAATGAAGAAACAGGTACTTAGAAACCTCAGATATTTCAAACCGAAGTTCACTTCCGGAATACAGGCCGAGTAATAGAGTGACAATGCCAAACCAAATTGTAAGAACCAGGCAAGTCAAAGCTAAAAACAGCACCTTGGACATCAAAAACTCAGTTCTGGTCAAACCGGTAATGAGATTTTGGCGAAGTGTTTTACCACTGTACTCCAATGTAATCATTTGCATGCCCAACAAGGCAATAAAAAAATAACTAATCCAATTAGCCACATATCCGGTAAGGGACCATATTTCTGGAAACTTAAAAAGGTCCACAGGCATTTCCTCGGGGATAATTGTGGTAATGAAAAGGTGAGTGAGCAGGAGTCCGGCGGGATAGAGAACCACAGTGGACAAAAAGAATATCACCATGGTCTTATTGCCCCGGTATTTCATCCATTCAAGTTGGAGTAAATGTTTCATTAGTACTTAATTTCTGAAAAAATCTAACTGCGGGAAATCATTACAGATCTTACGTCTTTGACTCTTTTAACATGGCAATTTACAGCATCACGCCAGGGAACTGCTATTTCTATCTTTTGTCAACATTTCCATAAAGGCATCTTCCAATCGCTTTTCTTTAAAGGCAATGGTAGAGACACTGATACCCCGACTGTGTAAAAAAGCGTTGAGTTCGGAGCCATCAAAATTTTCTTCCAATTCAGTATACACTGCTTCTCCATCGAAACGATGGCTGACATATCCATCAAAATCGGCAAGTACCTCCTGCAATTTTTCAGGATCCCGGTAGGCCAATAAATAGCTATTGGTCTGTTTCAGCAGTTGTCCAACAGGCCCAGAGGCAATGAGGCGTCCATTGTTCAACACCACGGTATGGGAGCAAATTTTTTCCACCTCAGACAGTATGTGCGACGCCATTATTATGGTCTTTCCTGTTCCCGCAATTTCGTTTATAAGTTTTCGCACTTCTGCAATTCCCTGTGGATCCAATCCATTGGTGGGTTCGTCAAAAATAAGCAATTCCGGGTCTCCAATCAGCGAGCAGGCGATTGCCAGGCGCTGTCTCATCCCGAGCGAATAGGTACTGACCCGGCTGTATATTCTGCCTTTCAACCCCACTTGATCTGCGATTTCCATCAGTCCCGTCTCCGGTACTTTCTTTATATGGGCGATGATTCGCAAATTATCCCAGCCACTCAGATAGGTGTAATGGTTGGCAGTTTCCAATATGCTCCCCACTTTGAGCAGCGGCCTGTCATACTTCCCCTCAAACCACAGGTAGGATCCCAAATCCGGCTTTATTATACCCAATAAAATCGACAATGTCGTGGTTTTTCCACTTCCATTGGGTCCCAACAGGCCCAAAACCTCCCCTTTTTTAAGTTCAAGGTTCAGATTTTCAAGCGCTCGCACACGACCGTAGTGTTTGGTAAGACCATTGGTTTTTAAAATAAACATATCAACTCTTTTTCAATAAGGACCAATGTTACGAAATTTTTCAGAATTCAGCCGAACTTTTGTGACGAACTGGCTCATTTTTTCCACCATTGAGAATTTATTCTAAAACCCCGTCCTCAGATATACTTTCGTTACAAATTGTATTAAACTCAATCATCATGAGCTCAATCAAGCACACCTGACCCTCAATTGCACACAAAAAAGGTATATTTGCCCAATCGATGTGAAACGATCAGGCATGAGTGAATCGGACTGGGCATTGACCTTTAAAGAGTTTCGAATTGAGTCGAAAAAAGGTCAGGTAAAACCACTGCTGCATATCCCCTCTCTGAATTTTAAAAGAGGGGAAATCACCTCCATAATTGGAGAGAGCGGCGCGGGAAAATCTCTGACAGGACTTTCCATTGGAGGGTTTTTGCCAAAGGGTTTGCATGCATCGGGGGAGATCGTTGTCAATTCAAAAGCAGGCCAATCCATTAATGTCCTTAAAGCCGGAACCAGTGAGTTGAGGGAATTGAGAGTATTTCAGTTGGGATTTGTCATGCAACAACCGCTCAGTGCATTCAATCCCGTGCTGAGAATTGGCAAACAGCTCACTGAACGACTGCAAAAATTCCAACCAAATCGATCCATACAGCTCAAAACACTTGATGAACTCTTAAAATCGACTGGATTCAAAGACCCGACCAGAATACTCAACAACTATCCTCACCAGTTGTCAGGTGGGCAATTGCAGCGAGTGGCATTGATTATGGCCGTTTCTACAGAGCCGGATATTCTCGTAGCAGATGAACCCACCTCTGCCCTTGATTCCAAAACCGGGACCGAGGTACTTGATCTAATGACCGAACTGTGTCGCAGAAAAAACTGCAACCTTCTGCTGATTACTCACGACCTCCAAATTGCCAGAGAGAAAACCGATCGGATTGTGGTACTAAAAGAGGGTACGGTAAGATTTGATGGAAGCCCTGCAGAGGCAATACATACTGAAGATGAATATACCACTTCACTGTTTAAAAAGTATGATTTTTTCTACCACAGCACCATACTCCAACCTGGACTAATTCAAAATGAGAGTAAAACCCCTGCATCTGCAGCCGGGCAAGTAAAGTTGGAGCAGCTCAGTTTACAATACCGTCAGACGGGCATACTTTCAACATCCGGTGGTTTTTTAGCTCTGAAAAATATCGATCTGGATTTTAAAAAAGGCTGTAAAACAGGAATTTGGGGACCTACTGGAAGTGGGAAAAGCAGCCTGGCGAAAATACTATGTGGTCTTGAAAGCCCAACAAGTGGGCGTTTACTGTTCGGCGAAAATCCCTTTATTAAGGGACTGCGAGCCCCCGATTTCCCAAATATTCAAATGATTTTCCAGGACGCGGTATCTTCTTTTAATCCGGCCCGAAGTATCAAAACACAATTGAGTGGAATATACCGGGGATCAGGAAAAGATGAAGAAGAACGGATTTGGGCGTTGATGGAAAAATGCGGCCTTGAGGAAGAACTGATCAACCGGTTGCCTTCCCAATTGAGCGGCGGGCAGATACAGCGTTTTGCCATCATTCGCGCCTTGCTCACTGAACCGGAGGGAATTGTTTTTGACGAATTCGTAACCACCCTGGACATCCACTGGAAAATAGAGGTCATTAAACTCTTACAGACGCTTGTGTTAAACAAAGGGATCAATTGCTGGGTGGTCTCCCACGAGCGAAAGGTACTAGATCACCTCTGCGATGAAATAATACGTATCGAGAACGGTCAGGTAGCCGGTCGGGAAATAACTGGCTGAGGTTTGGTGCATTTGAATATCTTCTCCCGAACACCATCTCCCAATGCGTGTTTCAGCTGAAATTGGCGGGAAAATTTTTTTCTGTAATCAATCTCCTCCACGGAAAAACCAACCTTTTCAAGCCGGGAGCTAAAATCCAGGCCGTGAAGTCTTTGCAAATCATACTCACCGTAATTCTGCAATCGCTCCTCCTCTGTTTTAATAGCCGGATCTTCAAAAGTATCCTCCCTGTCACTCAATAGTGTCATCACAAGAGCCAGTCCACCAGGTTTTATAACCCTGTACATTTCATCTACTGCTGCAGCCTCGTCTTTCACATGACCGAGTACATGCGAGCAAACAATCAAATCAAAATAATCGTCCTCAAAGGGAATAGACTCGATGTCGATTACATTTCCTGCAAAAGCCGGATTTATATCGGCATCCACATATTCCACCCCAGGCCCGGATATTTTGGACAGTTTTTTTACCAGGGCTTTTTCCGGCGCAAAGTGAAGTATCTTCAGACCATTTTTATCGTAAACACCCAATTCCCTATCGAGAAAAAGATCCAGTACCCTTGTCCGCTCTAGAGACATGCAGTAGGGGCATTGTGCGTTGGGACGATGGATGTGTCCTTTTGGAAAAAACTTCCTGAATGAGCGTTTGCAACAGTTACAGATAAATCGATTTCCGCAGTAAAGAGGCGCAGCCAATCTCATTACAGACTCTCTCAGAGAAATTCTCCATGATTCCGGTACTAAGCATTTATAGATTCTTTTAATCAAAACAACTCCATTATTATAAGGCCACCATTACTTTCCACGGAAAAACCGATCGTCTGAATTAAAAACGCCCACTGCTTTTCCGGTGTATTCAATCTCCAGGTTTATCATTCTTTGGTTTTGAAATCAACCACAGACCGAGGAATGTAAGTAAACCGTTCACCGCAAGGATAAGGAATCCGAATTCAAAGCCCCACAGCAATTCCGCTCTGAAATAGTGGATTAAAAAAGAGAGTACGGGAGCCGCCAGACATACATACACCACCAATTTATCCCTAATCTTTCGATTGGTAAACAATCCAAAGGTAAACAAACCCAGCAGTGGTCCGTAGGTGTATCCTGCCGCAATAAACAAACCGTTGATTACAGCCTCGTTGTTCAGTGAGTGGAATAGAAGAATAATTCCCAACAGTAAGAGGCTAAATCCAATGTGCACCACGAATCGTTTTCTCTTCACATCAGGCCCATTGTCACTGGTTTTAAATCCGAGAAAATCAACACAAAAAGCCGTGGTGAGAGCAGTCAGTCCCGAATCTGCAGAACTGTATGCAGCCGCTATCAGCCCGAGGATAAACAAAATACCCACCGCGGGAGGGAGGTATTCAATGGCGAGCATGGGATACAATTCGTCGGTTCGCTCGGGTATGGCAACGCCCAGTTCTGCAGCATATATGTAGAGCATGGCTCCCAGGGTTAAAAACAACAGATTTGCCAGTACAAGGATGACGGTAAAGGTGTACATATTTTTCTTGGCATCGCGCAGGGACCTGCAGGTGAGATTTTTTTGCATCATGTCCTGATCAAGCCCGGTCATTACAATAGTTATCAGCGCGCCACTAAAAAACTGTTTGAAAAAATTATTGGGATCGGCCCATCCTCCTTCGAAAAAGAACATCTGTCCATATCCGCTCTCCCGAATCTCATTGGGAATATCGGTAAGACCAAAGCTCATCTCTCCGGTTATACTGTAAACGGTAAAAATAACTGCCAAAAGAATGCAGACAGTTTGGAGAGTGTCGGTATAAACGATTGTTTTAATCCCCCCCCGAAAGGTATATACATAGATCAGCAGGATGGTAAAAACCACCGTCCAGAAAAAATTGAGCCCGAAGGGCATTAATACAAACTGGTGTAGCACAATGGCCACGAGGAATAAGCGGAAAGCAGATCCAATTGAACGCGAGAGCAAAAAATATGCAGAACCGGTCTTGTAGGAAACCGGGCCGAATCGCTGCCCCAGGTAACCATATATTGTAGTGAGTTGAAGCTTGTAATACAGGGGCAATAAAATCTGGGCAATTACCACATATCCCAGGATATATCCAAAAACCAGCTGCATGTAAGAAAAAGCTTGATTGAGTCCGTCACCACCTACTACTCCGGGAATGGAGATAAAAGTAACGCCGGAGAGCGAAGCTCCAATCATTCCAAAGGCGACTACAAACCAGGGTGAATTTCTGTTAGCTAGAAAGAAGGTGGAATTGTCTGCCTTTTTACCCGTAAAGTAAGATACGATCAAAAGCAAAACAAAATAGGCCCCAACGAGCCCCAGCACTAGAATGGGATTCAGGCCACCGCCCATTTATCAAAATTTGTGTAATGAATCAATCCGGCTTGCATTGCAGATTGAAGGGAGTTTGACTACAAAATGAAGGCAATATTTTAATGATATTTGTCAGTATTAGAAGGCCTCACCAGCTTTAGGATAGCAGTCGGGGTGTGACAAAATACTGCCTGGTTGCCCCTTATTGCAATAGGATATTTAATCAAATCCGGATTTCTCTTCAAAACATAGAGCCAACCTTCATCATCAAAGTCTTTACCTCTGATTTCCTTTTGGTAATAGGGTTTGGATTTGTCGAGCATTTCCTTTGGATGCATATCCAACATTTCCACAATGCCGCGCCAATAGGTCTCAGTAGCAGGCGCATCCTTAAAAGAATACAGTATTACATTGTGACTCAAACTCCTGGCATAGGCAGCCGCCATTTTACCGCTGCTCGTCTCAGGATTGTAGTACAACACGATTTCCCTCTTGTGTGACTTCATCTGTAGTTGAATTTCTTTATGCGAATATAATGACAAAAAAATTATTGGTAAGTCGTTTGGGCAAAATTCGTAAGATCACTCCTGCAATTTTTCTCCGAATGACAAATCTCCAGCATCTCCCAGTCCGGGAACGATATACGACCTGGCAGTGAGCTCTTCGTCCAAAGCACAAGTCCAGATTATGGCTTTGGAGTGATACCTGCGAATGTACTTCACACCATCGGTGGAAGAAATCACAGTCGCAATGTGTACTTTAGATGGTTTACCGTAGTTTTCAAGATATTCCAGTGTTTTGTGGAGTGAGGCCCCGGTGGCCAACATGGCATCGCAGAGTATCAACACCCTTCCCTCCAAATTGGGACAGGTCAAATACTGAAGATCAATTTCAAAGGTTCCGTCTTTGTGATGCTTCCGATAGGCCGAAACAAAGGCATTGTCGGCCTTGTCAAAGACATCCAAAAAACCCTGATGAAAAGGAAGACCGGCTCGCATTACGGAGGCTATCACTACACCCTGATCCATCACCTCACATTCAGCTACCCCCAGGGGTGTTTCAACTTCCTGCTCCCGGTATTTCAATGTTTTGCTAATTTCGTAAGCAATCATTTGGCCGCAGCGCTTGATGTTGCTCCTGAATCTAAGTCTGTCTTTTTGCTTCTCTGCATCCCGCATCTCCGCTACATACTCATTCAGCACAGATGCATTTTTTGAAAGGTCTTTAAGCATATTATTTCATGGTTTTCTGAAAAACAATCCCTACTTTTTCAAAAGCTCCTCCGCATTGTTGACAATAAAGTCATACACCCTTCGGAAATCTTTCCAACCGTCAAATCCCGACAGTGAACTGTTGTGCCAAAGATATGAAAAAATCCCATTGGTTGTATATGTCTCCTCCATTAGTTGACGGACAAGTTCACAGGACTCAGCAGGCCCGGTCGCCTGATAATGCTTCACAGACGCATCCATAAACACCAGCGGGTGCACCTTCAAAGTCGTGATTTCTTCCTTTCCCAAATCGTACCAATAAAAGGGCCTCGATGTTCCGGCCCTGAATCCGGGTAGATCGTGAAACCCCATGCTGTGGTCCTCCTTTATTCCAGCTTCGATCAAGGATCTGTAGGTATCGGGGAAGCGTAGATTTAAAAAATGCTGTCTGGAAATTTCAACCGGTTGCTCAACCAACTCTTCCAATAACTTTTTCTCTCTCAAAATAATTTCTGCTGAGTGGTTGCTATAAAGAGATGGATGAAGCCCCCAGGCAATTCTACCCTTCCACTTTTTCAAATCCTTTCTGAATGCGAAATGGCAATCTAATCCGCTCCGGTCTTCCGGCCTGACTTTTTTTGCAGGATAGAGCAAAAAGCAATGCAATGTACTCTCAAGCTTATCGGCATCGCGGACCAATATCTCCAATTTATCGTAAGGGTCGTTTGCAATGTTCATATGGTATTGAAGGCGGTCACCCACCCCACTCAAATCTACTCTTAAAAGTTGCGCCACACCGGAACCAAAAGAACGCAGCAATGACTTACCCTTCACTGCATAAAAGGTGTCAATATCACAGGAGGGGAACAACCTAAAGCCTTGACTTGCCAACTCCAAACCGGGCCTGACCTCCCGTAGCCAATCCAGGAGTTGTTTAACCCAACGGTCAACTATAGGAATTTTTTTTTTAATTTTTTGGGGTAGAACTTTATCTACACTGCGAAAACGGCCCAAAGATTCTTTTTCTGTATGGCTCCGGTTGT
>REEO01000099.1 GCA_007695035.1 Saprospirales bacterium
AAAGATTCAAAGATTCAAAGATTCAAAGATTCAAAGATTCAAAGATTCAAAGATTTAATAAATAATCCTTTGATTCTTTTAATTTGCTTGGTTTTTTTACTTCAGTCATGTGAAAAGGAAATCGTGGATATAGAACCAAGGAGCACCGATTATCCACAATTTGGAATTGAAAGAACACTTTCTGAGGACAGTGTTGACTACTATCTAGAAGTGTTTGCCAAGACAATTGCTGTTAGTCTTGAAGATAATGAATTTAGAGACTTTATTGAAAGACGAGTTAAAAGTGATGACGGTGGTAAGGCTAGCGTGCTATACCTCCAGACAATTGATTCCATTGTTGGGGAAAATAAAATCCCTGAGTTTTTAGCTCAGAAATCTGTTATTGCTGAAAATCCGAGGGATTCTCTCTTTTTCGCATCTGAACTGATCTCCCTGATTCCAAACCTATCAATTTCTGTTTATCCAGGTGATAATATTGTAGATATTGATAATTGGTCATTTAGTAGTTCTGGATCATTACCACCAGTAATGCCAGTTACCGAGGTTTATAATGATACCTCTGAGACTCAAAATATTGCATTTTATAAGGACTTAACCACGACCTACTTTAGCAATATAGAAGATCCATCAACATCTGTTGTTACCGTACAACCTGATCCATATTTTGTGCCTATCAATAAAGAAACTTTAGAACAACTAGGTGGACATAAAATTTATTCTATGTTGTTGGATATGTGTGAAGAATTAGAAGATTTGATTAGGGAAGAGATTGATTTGTTAGGTTCTATTACTCCCATTTTAATAGAAACTGTATGGCCCCCTGTTTTTACCTTTAATCCTGAGTTTATAGTGGTGCTGATTAATTTGCAAATGTTAATTGAAACCTTTGAAGCGGAGTGTGGTGAGTGGGATGGAGGTGAACCTGGCAATGGTAATGAGTGTGATAGAGATACCAGAGAATGTAGGGAAATTATTAATGCTGCAAGATTTACAAGCAGAGATGCTATATCTGAATTTTGTAAGTGGGCCCTGTTTGGTAGAGATTGTTTTGTCGAAGTTCATACAATGTTTATCGCCCTGGATGACAATGACAATCCTATTTTAGAGACGCCACCAACTAAGTTTATGCGTGCACCGAGATGGGCTTGGAGGACGTTAGAGTTTCTGCCAATCTATCTTCCGATGTATTGGTGGCAATATCTTGATGGAGTTCATGGGGATCTATATGCTTATGATTTTATAGGGATCCATCATCAATCGGGAACGGAAAGAACTTTTAATTTGGGGATTGGTTTTACTTCCGTTGAGTTCGAAGATATTGGAACAGCTAGCATTAATGCCTCTTACACTGTCCAAAGGAAACATAATGATTTTGAATTAGGAGGTGACATTATTTATTATTGCGATAAAGCCAATGGAGATGGGGAGTTGTATACTACAGGTTTATTGGAGTTTTTTGTTGCTGAAATTGAGGATTGCGATTAAATAATATGTGAAAGAAAATCTTCACAAATGAGGTATCTGCTGATTGCCTTTTCCTGCTCCGTTTTGCCCCTATACCTGATGGGGCAGGAAAGGGCGTTTATATTCTCTGTCCAAAAGGAATTGTTGAACCCTATTGACAATGGTTTCTACGGCGCTCATATGACTTACGCAGTGCCCTGGAAGAACAACGTCTACTATCTCTTTCGAAGTGGTTTTCGCAGTCGGGAGTTTATAGATCATAGTAGTTTGGAAACCACACAGGAGCGGAACCACATAGTACTGGATCCGGAACTGGAATTTGTTTTGTGGGATTATGTATCGGTCGACCCCTCTATAACAAGAACGGGTATGCGTCAGTCGAAAACAAAGCGGGTTGTGAACCAAACCATCCCCATAGGAATCGGGATTGGTAAAACCTGGTTAAATGATTCCGATAAATTCAGACTTTATACGGATTTAGGTGGAGGGGTTACCTATATTCACACAGTCCTCTATGGGTGGGGAGATTTGATCAATATTGAGGGAATTGAACCACCAGGTGAATTGCCTTACTTTACAATGATGGGCAAAGCAATCTCCCGTGAATTGAGACCCCTGGTAGATATCAAGGCGGAGTTTTCGTATTTTCTTTTTGAAAACCTGGGAATTGGTATTAATTTGTACATATCGGGCGTAATGGATTTTGAAACCTACACGCAATTGGGTGTGCACCTCAGGTATCAATACTAAAAATGTGGGATTTATGAAATGTATGAATCTTGTTGGTATTTTGTTGGTCATCGGGCTTTCCTTCCCGGTCGAGATGTCGGCACAGGATACTAAGTCTGAATTGGCCATTACTGCCGATTTTCAATACACATTTATGGAATTCGGCAAATTGCACGGAATTAATGTCCCTGTCTCCATACAGTGGAATATTAATAATCACATTTTGACCGGAGGGCTTGGAGTAGGGTACGGATTGTCCAACTGGAACTTTGGCAATGATCCCTCCAAAAATTACAATCTCGATATTGATTATTCAATGCCACCATATGCTGGAATTGGATCTACTTCCTTCTTTATTCGAAATTTTATTGAATTGAATGGAACCAGCGGGCATGGGTCCCGTTGGTTTGCCCAGTTGGGTTATGGGAGGTCCGCCGAATTATTTGACCGCTCTTTTGAACTTATTGCTGGCTGGTATTACACACGAGTCAATACCTCCTTTATTGCTGAGGTGCTCGAAGACCAGATAATTTACAATCGTTTGTTTGGAAATGGACCAGATGGTGAACCCATCCCTTTTGAAACGGAGTTACTCATACCGATTTCTATTATTTACAGCGATATGGGCCCGTACTTTCAATTTCGATACGAAATTTTTAATGACTGGAAAATCCCCATGGGCATTTCAGCATCCTACTATCACGGTTTTGACGACAACAGTTGGTTTAATCTTGGCATATTTCTCGACATGCAGATAAAAACCCACTAAGCACCTTGTGTGGTAGCTAAGTTAGAAAGAAAAGATAGAAATTCAACTTCGGTTATTTCGCAGCTTGCTACTCGAGTACCAGTCGGGTGGTGCGGGCTTGCTTTTCGGCGCTTTCCAGGCGGACCAGATACATGCCGCGTGCGAATCCCTCTGTCGGAATGGAATGAGAGTGGCCGGTGAAGGTTCTGGTGTAAACCACTGATCCGAGCAGGTTGATCACGGAAACTGTTTTGCGTCCCGGCTGATTCGACTCCACGGTTAATTTGTCAGTGGCCGGGTTGGGAAACATCCTGAATTCGGTTCTGCTGCTTTCGGAATTGCGATCTACATTGCTGGTTATTTCAGCATCTGCGACGGAAGAGTTGTGAATCTCCGCTGTGGTTTGGCTCTGTACGAAGGCAACTATGGCCAGGTCGTCTGCATCCCATGCGGGCTGTGCTTCAAAAGTGTGGCTCCATCCTCCCTCGCTTCCGGCATGGCTGTCCAGGGAAAGTCCCTCCGGTTCGGTGAGTCGCGCTCTTACGACATTGTGGTGCTGGGTGTAGCCGGACAAACTTCCGGCTGTAACACTTCTCTCGATCACAAAAACATGCAGCACGGGATCTTCCGATGCGTTTATTTGACCGTGGAAGTTGTAGGCTACTTCGGCTGCGAAGTCTGTAGAATTCTTAATCAGTGTGGAATTCAATTCCACTGCTGAGGTTCCCCCCGTATGGGAATTTAAAATAGAAGAGGCATTTTGCCATAGATTGGTGGGTGCAGCTTCCCCGTTGATTCGCACAGAGGGAGTGCCGGGAATACTGTACCAGCCAACCCTTTGGTCGTTGGTTTCTTTCGCAGCCTGGTAAAGAGGACAACTGGAATAGGGTGAAGAGGCGTAGAATGAGAGAAGTATCACATCATCGCCAAAAGATTGCACCGTATTCCAGAATGGAGGTATGCGATTGGCGCAAATTCCGCAGCGGGTGTTGGAGAATTGCTCAATAACCACAGTCTGGCTGACCTCCTGTGCATTCAGGGCAGGCCAGGCAGTGAGGAAAAAGAACAGTGCAAAGAGATTGTATAAGTATGTGTGTTTCATCTGGTTATTAGGCTGTATTGTTCAAAATAATTTTAGTCAAACTACTCCCGTCCAACATTTCTCATCATTATTCACAAAGATAAGCCATTTTAGAGGGAAAAAGTTCAGCTTTGGCAGAAGATTAACATATATAAAATGAACTGGATACAAATGATAGAAATTTACAATGTGTTGGGTTAGAACTTTTCAAAACAGTTAGAGAAAAACCCTGAGTCCGTAGTTGAACTTGAATAAATTGATGGTCTCCGAGGGTCCGCTGGTTTCATCGGTTTTCAGTTGCCCGTAATCCACTCCCAGTTCGAGGGCAGATCCCGGCGTGAGCATGTAATTGATTCCAATTCCCCCGTTGAGAAATCCATAGGTGTATTCGGTGCCGAGTCCCTCAAGATTGAGTCCTCCGAATTCGTATCCGCCCTGCAGGTAGAGATTGGATCTGCTTTGTTCGCCCAGAGACAGGTAGTAGCGCAATCCCGGTTCAATGGAGAAAAGGGTAGTTGCCCCTTCAAATTCCGAACCCCCAAAGTTGGTTACTCCCATATTCAGGCTGAACATGGTTTGCTCAGAGAGGAAAAATCCCACACCGGCATTGAAAGCTAGCACTGCGCTCCGGCCATCTGACAGATTGTTGTAGCTAACTGCCTCAGAATTAAATTCCACATCTGCAAGTGTTATATCAATAAAGCGACCCGGGACAAAATCGCTATTCAGATTAAATCCACTTGACAGACTTACAGTGCCTCTTCTGAAAAAGGGCTCCGCTTCTTCCCGCATTTCCTTCATCATTTCCTTACTGCTCTCATTGATCATGCTGCGCCATCCAATTTTCATGACAAAGTTGTTGAACCGGAGCTCTTCGGTATTGGGGTTTTCAATGATAGAGATACCCAGGGCTGCTTCTATGGCCACAGAACCGGTGTTGATGAAATTGGCTCCCACGGTTGGCTTCAGGATGGTGAGATTCCTGGTGTCTGCAAATTCACTGTAATTGGAGATAATGCCGCCTTCGAGTTCGCCGTAGAAAAAGTAGTTGTCCGAGTTGGGATTGAAGTAGTACCGCGCAAAACCGGCGTACATGGCATCTCCGAAGTTTTGACCGGATACCAGATGCCCATAGCCTCCCACCCGAACTCCCACAGCGAGAGCTTGTGTAGGGAAATACCCGACTTTGGCATAGAGCCGCGGAATTACGTGATCGATTTCACTGTCGTAGCCGCTGTGACCTCTGAAGTCTAAAAGGAGAGATCCCTTTTCCAACTGACCGTGGGCAGAGCCGGAAAAAAGGAAGGTGAGCAGAAGTGCGAGTGTAGTTATTCTGGACATCTTTGGCTGTGTATTTTTTTGGTTAAGACTCAATGTTGCATATTCTGATTAGTAAAGGTATGAAGAAATTTTCGGAAAACCCGATTGCATACATTTACCCACTTTACCTGTCCAGTGCAACCATTTTACTGCTGCTACAGTTTATGATACATCAGAAAAAGGAATAAAATGAGTTCGGATTTTCGCCATACCATTCGCCACCTCCGGTTCCCTTTTTCGATTCTGCTCCTCCCCGTCTTTCTCTTTGCTGCAAGCGCAGTTGTCAACCCCCATCCTGTGGGCTTTTTACTGGCATTACTCGTCCTCCACCTTCTGGTCTATCCGTCCAGCAACGGCTACAACAGTACAATGGACAGGGACGAGGGCAGTATTGGAGGATTGAAGGATCCGCCCCCTGTTCCGTCCGCTCTTTTTCCCGTGACCGTAATCATGGATGTGGTTGCTGTGGTACTCAGCTACTGGTGGTCACCTCTTGCCGCCTGGGTGCTGCTCGCTTATATTCTGGCCTCCAGGGCGTACAGTTGGAGGGGAATTCGCCTCAAAAAATACCCGATAATTGGTTTTTTGATAGTCATTCTGTTTCAGGGTGCAGGGGCCTATTACTACACCATCTGCATGATGGACCCGAATCCCCCCCAGCTCGCAGACCTTCCCCTCCAAATTAACATGGGCATGGTGCTTTCTTCCCTGATGATCGCTTCTTCCTACCCATTGACGCAGATTTACCAGCACCGACAGGACGAGAAAGACGGAGTGATGACCCTGAGTCGATTGCTCGGAATAAGGGGGACATTTATTTTTAGCCTCATCGCACTCATCTTTTTTGTAATCCTGCTGTTTACGTACCTGACTATATTTGGGCGACTTTACGACATTGTGATTTTCCTGTTTTGCACCCTGCCCGTCACTGTGCACTTTTTTCGCTGGTTCAGAAAAACCCTGGAGGACAGCTCTGAGGTCACGTACGAAAACAGCATGAAGATGAGTTTTCGGGGAGCATTGGGGATGAACCTCTTTTTCACCTGGCTATTGATAGCTTCACAACTGCTTTGAATGACACACATACAATCCATAGGACTTAATTTACCCGGGCACAAAACTTCAGCCGGAGACATTGTGCAGTGGGCTGAGGGTGTTTTCGGGAAATCAGACCATTTGCGAAAGTTCAAATTTCTGGTGGGTCGTTCTGGCATTGAAAACCGCTACTCGGTGATCCACGATTTTAAGAGCGCTGATACTTTTCGACTTTTCTCCCCCAATGGTCAATTTCAAAATCCACCCACTTCAGATCGCCTGGAAGTTTTTGAGAATGAAATTTTGGCACTTGCTTCGGGATCAGCCGGAAGGGCACTCGCGGAAGCGGGATTGGATCCCACAGAAATCACCCACCTAATCACCGTCAGTTGCACGGGCATGCGCGCTCCCGGACTTGAAATAAAACTGAGTCAGGAACTCGGGTTGTCGGATAATTGCGAGCGGTTGGCGGTCAACTTCATGGGTTGTTACGCTGCATTTCACGCCCTGAAAATGGCCCATTACATTTGCACTGCAGAACCCGATGCCAGGGTACTTCTCTGTTGTGCTGAGGCCTGCACCCTGCATTTTAGGAAAACTCAAACGGCGGATGATTTGCTGACCACCGCACTTTTTGGAGATGGGGCTGCTTCCCTGGTGGTGGGTCGGGATGCCGGTAATGGAAAAACAGCCACAAAATGGCTCGCTCACAAGGCAGCCCTTGTTCCGTCTGCCGAAGCGATGAGCTGGCAGATTGGCAACACTGGTTTTGAAATGAAATTGACCCAGGAGGTGCCCCGCATGGTGGAGGAAAATATCCGTGGACTGTATCTCGAATTGCTCAAAGTCACGGGAAGGAAAAAAGCCGATTATTTTGCCATACACCCCGGGGGCAAAAATATACTGGAGGGATTCCGGCGAGCCCTGAACCTGAGCGATGAAAAAATGGAGCCCTCGTTTCGGGTTTTGAAGGATTTTGGGAATATGTCTTCTCCAACGGTGCTATTTGTTTTGAAAGAGGTGGAGAAGGCCTTTCTGGCCTCTGGAAGAGAAAGCGCCATCGTCTTCACTGCTGCTTTCGGACCGGGCCTCACCATCGAATCCGCTATGCTCGAACTGAAAAGGCAATGACCCAATGAAGGAGCGCTCGCAGAAAAAAGAATTGATGGACGGCCCCCTGGATGACCCGCTCGAACTGCACCGCAATCTGGAGGAGTTGGTCTTTATCAACCGTTTTACTGCTAACTACCCTAAGACCCTTCGCTCATTGAAAAAAATGATACCCGATGGTCAGCGCGAACTCACCGTACTTGACCTCGGATGCGGAGCAGGTGACTGGCTGTGGTATGTGTACAAAAACCTGGCTCCCGAACTCGATAGTTTGCACCTGATAGGCCTCGACATTGAACCCCACGCCATTGAGTTTGCCCGGAAAAATTACCCCGGCCTGGAAGGGAAAGTGCAGTGGGAGTGCTGTTCGTACAGGGATTTTCTCGCGGGCGAACCCCGGGTAGATATAGCCACTGCTAATCTGTTTTGCCACCACCTCACCGAAGAAGAGATATCCGAATTGCTCGCCCTATTGGAAGAAAAATGCATCCGCGGTTTTTTGATCAACGACCTCGAGAGAAACCCCATCGCATTTTACTCCATCGCTATTTTGACCCGCCTCTTCTCCCGATCCCGCTACACCCGCAACGATGCCCCCCTCTCCGTCAAACGCGGTTTTAAAAAACCCGAGTGGAAAAAGCTTCTGAAAGATGCACTGAATCCCGGTTCAATGGATTGGCAAATCGACTCTATGTGGGCCTTTCGGCATTTGATCTGTGCGCGGAAAAACCAGGGTTAGAGCTGATGGGTATATGTTTGATGTCTCAAGTTTGGTGACTCCACTTTTCTGGACAATGCGTTGTGGGGTAAACTTAACCCTTATGCGGAGATTTGACGAAGGAGAGGTTCACTCAAAGCGGTGACTTGCGATTTACCATGCTGTGTTGTGCTGTGAGGCGATGTTGTGTGGTGTGTTGGCTGTCTAAGTCGAATTAAGGGAAGCCGAAACTAAGTCAGTTATCGAATCAAATCAACAGTTGCAAATGGCGTAGAAGGGGATTTGTTCTGGACTATGTGGTTTTTTGTGGATCGCTTTGGTTGTGACTTTTGTCCTCAATTCTCATTTTATGAGAATGCAGATTTCATCCAAATTTCTTATGAAAAAGTTAAACACAGTCTCCAAGTGTTAAAGTTTCGTTCTATTTTAAATAAATCCCATATATTAGCAGCACGCAATATCGCGAGACCCTATCATATACAATAAATCCATGAGAACGGTCGCCTACCTTTTAACTTTTTTATCATGAAAAAATTAATTTACTACCTACCTACCTACCTACCTACCTACCTACCTACCTACATGCATGCCTGATCGGCATCCTGATGAATGCAGTGATGGTGAGTCAGGTAGAAGCCCAAACTGCCTTTGCTGATGGGAACCAGTACACCACCTATTTATTTGTTGATTCTGCACAAATGAGTTATTACGATGTTTCCGGCGGAGTGAGTTCTGAGGATATTTTCGTACGCGTCTATCTCAATATTTTGAGAAAGTCTGACGGGTCTATTGGATATCCACCCGAAAGGCTTGATAATATCAAGGAGATTTTGGACAATGCCTTTAATCCTCATGATATTTATTTCATCTATGACTGCGAAGAGCACTTTGTAGATGACGATGATCTGTTTTTTGGTGGAACAAGTTTTCATGAGCCCAATTACTGGGCCTGTGACTGGTATGGGTTTCCTCACCATGAGGATGGGATTGATATTTATCTTATTCACAGTCACGTTAGTGAGGGAACATATCCCTATACTTTACGTGGATTGGGAGAAGGAATACCTGGCACCTGGTTTATAACCAAACATAGAGATGAAAACTGGGAGGATTATAATATCGAAAGTGAAATAATAGTCCAAAAAATGGGCCATATGTTCGGATTGTTCAGGACGGGGCATGGATCCCAGTTGAATCCTCTTTATTTTGATCCCTATCCTGATCCACCTCCCTATTCTGTTAAATTTGATTGCGATGTACTTGAGTGGGTTAGAGCAGATCCACATGAATGTCCTGAACATGCTGGAAATGGAGCAGTTTGTGGTGATTATATACCAGATACAGATAGATCGCAATATTTATTGGAGGATTGCGATTCAGACTATGCTTGTTCGAACCCTCCCGATCCACAAGATTATCAAAGGTATAGGAGATCCCCTTTTGAATGTACTAGTGATCCAGCCTACCCGGAATTTGAAGACATCAATGGAGTTCCATATGACAATATACCCTTTTACAACTTTATGTCTAAAAGTGAACCTAACTGCCTGAATTACTTCACCCAGGGTCAGGTGGATGTGATGCGTAATTTCCTGCTGACGCACCCTACCTTGTCCAATGTGACAATGACGGCTCAGGAAGTGGATGAATTTTGTCCTTGTATAGAGGACGATGAGGTTGTAATATCGGAAAACACTACCATATCGGGAGATGAGACTATGAGTGGAACGGTAATAGTCGAAACCGGCAACCGACTCACTGTCACCGGTACCATGCGAATGTTGCCCGGTACCAGTATTTTTGTGGAGAGAGGTGCTGTACTGGAAATAAGAGGAGGATTGTTGACAAAGCGCTGTGAAGAAATGTGGAGTGGGGTTCAGGTCCAGGGGAATTCCGGAAAGATACAACCCGACTATCCCTATACTAACCTCGCATCAGATGATGCCGGAGTGGTGTTAATTAGAGAAAATGGCACCATAGAATGGGCCATCAATGCAGTACAAACGCGGGACAACCGAATTTCCTGGCCGGCCTTTCCAGATTACTACGGTGGAGTGGTGGACAGTGAAGATGGCATTTTTCAAAACAACAAATGGGGAGTTGGTTTTATGCAGTACGATTTTCCCAATAAAAGTAATTTTTTCAGAACCTTCTTCTTTGGGAATCCTGATATACCAAGTCGATCCGGAGTATCTATCTGGAGATGTCAGGATATTAACTTCGTAAGGTGCCACTTTGAGGATTTTAGTGAGCATGGAATACATGGAATAAACTTTCACTCCTGGATTCACCATTACAACGCATTCATCAATATTCCTCAGGCTATCAAATCTGAATCGTCCTTTCCATTTGGTTCTGAATTAATAGTGGGGTCTCATTCAACTCAACACGGATCCAATTATTTTCTCGACAACCAGTATTCCATTGTAGCAGGGGGAACCAATTTTGCCTTAGGACTGCAGGTGATAAATAACGACATTTCCAAGTCGGCCAATTACGCATTTTCTCAATCAGCCAATGCCGGTGTTCGGATTGTCGGTCCCTCGATATTCGATGTCACGCGAAACAGCATTATGCACCAATCCAGTGGAGTGTGGATACACAATACCGGGCTGTATCACACTGATGTACGATGCAACAGTATTTTTGCCTCTCACCCGAATACGGGAGCCAATTACGGAATTTATGCTGCTTTGGAAAACAGACTATTTGAATTTAAGTATAATACCTTTGAAATGGAAGTCTGTGGGCCAGATGTGAAACTCTTTGGATCAGCTACCTATCCAAATGTTTGTCGGCGTGATGTTGGCAGGGCTGGTGATCCGGCAAGAAATTGTTACACCTTCGAAGGCAATCCGCAAATTATAACCGAAGGTCAGACTTCTGAATTTGACTATTGGGTGCCCGAAGAGCCAGAGCATCCCTGTCAAATTCCCACTGACAATCTGAGTGACATGGGGAGTAATAATTATAGTTTGGCTTTAACTAATGAAATAGATGAGCCAGTATGTGGTGAAGTAAGTGTCCCTTTCAATCTTGACAGTGCCTATCAGGCCACTCTCGAAGAATTGTACCACCTCGGATGGGACTTTGGGCAGAGCGATACCA
>REEO01000049.1 GCA_007695035.1 Saprospirales bacterium
GTGCTCAGCAAAATTTGCACAGGGGAAGAAAGTACAAGCTTCCCGTCACGGTCTGGGAGTACGATGGAACGAGCATTCGATCGACCATTGGGATAGACGACTGGGATCAGGCAGTAGCCATTCAGAAATACAATGAGCGTCTCGTCAGGTCGGGCATTTTGAGTAAAGACTACCGGGAAGGGGGTGAGTTGTGGGTACCTCATCATCTTTTCGGCTGTGAAGATGAGGGTCCCAGGGCAGTAACTGCAGCGAGCAGAACAATAAATTTCCCACTTTTTGGCCCCCAATATGCAGATGTCGCTGTTAAGAGCAATATGTTGGAGGGTAAGGTTTATTACCTCAAGAGCGGTCACGGCGGCCCTGATCCTGGGGCTATGGGAAATTATAACGGTCACACCATTTGTGAAGATGAATATTGTTACGATGTAACACTGCGGCTGGCCAGAAGACTTAAAGAACACGGTGCCACTGTCCACCTCATAGTTAAGGATCCCTATGACGGCATTAGAGACGACAAAATCCTTCTCTGCGACAACGATGAAGTCCATTACGGAAACAGGAGAATTCCCGCCAACCAATTGGCGCGTTTGAGAGACCGTGCGAGGATTGTGAATCAACTTTACAGGCAGGAGCAAAACAATGGCGAGAAGGAGCACCTAAAGTTGTCAATTCACATTGATTCAAGGCCTCCCAACCAAAGGCAGGATGTTTTTTTCTACCACTATAACCACAGCAGACAGGGAAGACAAGCAGCTCAACAATTACACTCGGTTTTCAGGGAAAAATACAATCTACACCGTCCTTCCAGACCCTACAGAGGGACCGTGTCGGGGCGAAATTTGTACATTTTGCGGACCACTGCCCCACCAGCTGTAATGATTGAACTGGCCAACATAAGAAACCAAAACGACCTCATGCGGGTTATTTTACCTTACAATAGGCAAGCTTTAGCAGATTGGATATTTGAAGGACTGGCCGGTTTCAGCCCCTAAGCAAAACAGTTTTCGGTATCCTCTTAAATCCTCGGATCCAGACCGTTATCAATAATTCCACCTAACACTTTGGTATTAACCTCGCGGACTTTCCCAATCTCCAAAAGTAATTTGATGGCAATTTACACTGAATGCCATTCCGCTAAAGTGTGGTGTATAAGCTGAGTTACCTGGATTGGATTTTTTCCTCCTAAATCATTTGTAGAATTTCACCTTTTTCATGTGCCCGAAAGATAAAGCTACTTCAACTTGCATTTGGGGACTTTTTAGACAGACATGCTCAATATCTGTGTGGCATCCATTCTGGTTTTTTTCAGTGCTCTCTTGTGAAATAGAAAAGTGCTTCAGCGGATTATATTTCCATCCAACTGAAGCACTTTGTTTTTTCAGGTGTATTTGACTGACACTAAAGATTCATACCGGTCTTTAACCAAAAACCGCTATCTCACAATATTGACACTACCGGTTTCGACATACTCGCCTCCGCAATTGCACATCACATAGAGGTGGTAGCCATAAGCGCCCGCAGGAGCTTGTTTGCCGTCAAAGAACCCGTCCCAGCCATCTTCCTGGTCATCGGTCTCAAAAACCTTTTGTCCGTAGCGATTATAGATCATAAGCTCGACCTTAATAATGTGAACTCCGCGCACGTAGAGTACATCGTTCGTACCGTCTCCATTGGGAGAAAAAGCATTGGGTAAAAACACATACGGTGGCTCACAAGGTAATACAATAACTTCAACTGTTACTGAGTCACCAGCTATACAGCCATACTCATCCTCTACTTCTACATAGTAGGTGGTCGTTTTTTCCGGGGAAGCCACCGGATCCTTAATATTCGTGTCAGATAGGGTCAATTCGGCGGAGGTGTCTGTCCAGGTGTAATCCCAGAAAGGACTCCCATTCAGTACATCCAGGTTGGATTCCTCTCCTTTAATTATTTCATCCGGAATTGCGATTGCTATTATTATATCACTCAAGTCCCTTGGAGAGACCTGCACGGATTTGACTTCTGTACACCCAGCCTCATTGGTAACCGCAACCGTGTAGGTGGTCGGACCATCCGGTACTATATGTAAAGTATCATCCCGGTGACCGGAAACAATCGATGGGTGGTCCATCCATTCGATGATGTATTGCTCATCAGGATCAAGCCCGGTAATGACAATAATGGTAGGCTCCAGGACACATAATGTATCCTCCGCTCCAACTTCAAAATCAAAGTCAAGAGGGTCAAAAATCACCGGAATGACCTGGGTGCGCTGACAACCAAATTCATCGGTAACCACTACTGTATAAAATTCCGACTCACCGGCTTCAACCACAATCTCCCTGGTGCTGTCTATTACATTGCCCTGATCATCCGTCCAAACTATACTCACCGGTATGGTATCAGGTTGCACATCCACATCGAGTGTAAACTCGCCCTCTTCGCATTGAAGTAAGGTATCGACGCTGGTTTCAATCTCAAACTCAGGCGGAATTACAATATCAATGGTGTCAAACAAGATGCAGGTCGTGTCGGCATCAGGATCAAATACAATCACAGTAACCCGCGTATCCTCATCCACCTGCACTACCTGAGTAGCCGCCTCCGGATCATCAAACAATTCCGGAGGGCTCCATTCGTAAACCAAATTGGGATCTCCGCCCGGATTGAGGGTAACTTCTTCTCCAAAGCACGATATAACAGTATCCTGAAGATTGATATCGAAGAAATTGATAACTATCTCAGCTTGTGAAGTGTCGGGACAAAAGCCAAGAGAACGAAGCACAACCGTATAGATACCCTCTTCTTCGTAAGTATGGGTCGGATTGCGTTCAGTACTTGTATTCCCATCACCAAAATCCCAGACCACGGGAAAACTCCCTCCGGTGGTAATGGTAAATTGCACGGTGCTGTCTCCGCAGCGATAATCGTATTCAAAGTCCACCTCCTCAAAGGGGTGAAACTCAACCACTATGGAATCTCGCAACTCACAACCAAATTGATTGACAGCATCAAAATAAAGTGTCTCCACAATCGGCACATCACTGAATACCTCTATTTGAAGTTGATCCAGGTCTCCGACTATTATGTCATTCGGCTCCCAAATTATAGATACGGTGTCCAGTGGGTCTATATTCACTAAATTGATAATCCCGGTTTCGCCCATGCAAAAATCGTATTTATCCTGGTACTGGAGATTCACTATAAAACTCCTCAGGTTAACACTGTCTCTAATCAGACATTCGCTGATGGTATCTATTCCGGTAAAATACACCGTTTGGCTGATGGGGACATCAATGATAAGTGTATCTCCCTGCCCAATCAAATCACTGTAGTCGTCATCGCTGTACCAATTTCCACTTCCGGGCACCATGCCTTTCGCAACTACAATTCGCTGGATATCACAACTGTCTGCAATATCTGTGAAGACAAACTCACTCACCGGCTTTACAATTACCATAACTGAATCCTCAAGTGTGCATATCCCATCGGTTACCGCAACCCGGTAAAGCCTGCTGGAATCAATGGAAACCAGTGGGCTGTGCGGATTCGATAAATCCAGCCCCTCCACGGGATCCCATGTGTATGTCAGTCCCGGATCGCTTTGTGCGACTATTTCGGTAGGTTCGAACGGACATACTTCTACAGTGTCTCCTAAAAACTCAAAGTCTATAATATTTAGCTGGATATTCTCTTTAGTCAAAGAGTTTGTGCAGCCATTGGAAGATAGAAGCTCCAAGGTTATATCGATGGTGAGTGGGTCCCTAAATATCCATTGCGGCAAACTGTCATTCGACACTAATATGGTATCTCCAGTATCCACAATCCAGGTCCACTCAACAATGTGGCCAATCGTATCAATACTTTTGTCAATGGGAGCAAGTACGAGTGAATCCACGCACTCATCCAGAACCACATCAAAATCAGGAATCAATCCATTTATCTGTACATCGATTGGCTTGGTCAATGTATCAAAACAGAGCGTATCCAAAGCTGCCACCAGGGTCACATAATATCTGCCGGTATCCGGAAATGTATAGGGCGGCGGGTCTTCTTCATGGGTGAAAAATTCGGGGCCATCCCCACTATCTACAAACCACTGATAATTATCGGCATCCACACTGGTATTGAAAAAGGTCACGGTACGGTCCTCATCACAGAGTACCTCAGGCAATTCAAAATCTGCTATTGGACCCTGTTCACAGCTCCTCACATTCATTTCAAAATCCCGTCTAAAAGTATTGATCCGCATACCATCCCTGTATTCATCTATGCATATACCCACCAAAAATTGCCCATTGATTAATGGAGTACCTGTCAACACTCCTGTTTCCGGGTCAATGGTCAGCGGGTCGTCAGGATTTCCGAGCATATCGGAGGTAGAGTAAGTAGAATGTACCCAGGTCACGGGATTATAGGCAGAGTCAACTGTATTATTGGGAGGCACATTGGGAGGTTGAGGTTTGGAAGTACCCAAACTTGCACCTGTTAATGGTGCACACAGCCTGTAAACAATAGAATCACCGTCTATATCAGGACCTCCCTGTTCTACTTCTAGTGGAACACCTCTACAATAATACAAGGGAGGGAAATCAGCCAGTTCAGGTGCAGAATTACAACTTATCCGGGCCTCACGGCTGAACTTAAGCATTAATGACATACCCGTTTCAAGTGGATCTTCAATGTTATCTAAAATTTGATTCCGGCAGCAGCGCTGATACACAAAGTACAAGTCCTCGACATCTCGATTGAACCTATGCAAAACCGTTCTATACACAGCGCGCTCAATACACAAATCCCCGGGTTGGCGATCATCCAGACAGGTTGCGGGAATTATTTCCTGAATGGTGTCAGTATCAATTAATGGTATATCGAATCCCTGAGGACCGAGAGACCCTCCCCCCCCCACTACATCAAAGAGATTTTTTCCATTCCTACTGAACCTCCCAGTCCTCTCGTTTCTTACAAACACTCCTATCGAAGCCGGATCATCAAAAACGGCGCCATCCTGAGCATTATCACAATCTCTCAAAACAATGAGTTGAATCTCAAACCTACCGTCTCCCAGGCAGCGATAAGTAAGTTCTCCTCCCACGATATGGGTAGCCATTACTTCAACCGGAGTAGCCCAAAAGAACAGCATTGCAACAAAGACCAGGGTTGCACGGAGCAACTTTCTTCTCAGTCCTGATTTTCTCTTCAAATGTATGTTGGTATCTTGCATTTCTCTTACTTTGGAATTAGAAACTAACGCATCCCTGATCATTGCCCCACTTTTATTTTAACAATCTCCACGCGCCTCTCTTTGGATGCACCCAAACTGTATATGGAATTTCGCTCGTCGTCCAAATCTCCAATTACATCAGGTGGTGCCTGAGTCGAACCGAATGACTCCTCACGGATATTCAAAAGACCCTCATCCAGGTACTGCACCAAAATCCCATCCTCGTATTCTCTCAATTCATTGATCACACTATTCACACGTCTGAACCCAAGAATCAAATTGTATTCTCGAGAGGCTCTGGGCGAAGCATAACCCTTTAGATGGATATCCACCCGGTCACCGGCTTCAAGGTGCGGAACCAATACTTCCAGGAAACTGGCCAGGTCATCATAACCCTTCTTGAGCTCGGTTTCAAAAAATCTGTTGAGTCTCAGTGCTTCTTCATCCCTCTCCTCTCCCTCGAGTGGCTCGGTGTAATGCTCTATGAATTTATCCTTTTTTGCATAATACGGCCCAAATGTCTCTGAATACTTCACATCTGTTTGCCTACTCCATGACCTTCGGTCCGGTTCATCATTGTCAAAATACAGCACCAGTGGCAGGAAGTCTGCTAAATCTCCAATATTTAGATAAAGACGTTTTTCAATTCGGTCTAAACCGGCGTAATCCTCCGGCTCCAGCAACTCAGTGGCACTTGTGTAACCCTTTCTATTGGCTACAATGCGATAAGTGAAGCCACGCTGGATTGGGAAGTTAAAGTTATTGGAATCAGGATTGGTGTACTCCTGCCTTTCTCTGTCAAGATCATCAGTATTGATGACTGCAACCTCTACACCCAACAAGGGCATTCTGGTTCTCGCATCAAAAACCAGCACATCCAACTCAAGCTGGTCGGGTCGCAGGTATATTTGCTTGACAATTTCATCTTCGTCTTCTTCCAGCTGTCTGGTATCGAAGTAAATGGTATCGGGCATATAGCCCTCTTTTTCAGTTACTACCATGTACTCCCGGTCACGGTCCAATGGAAAACGATACTCCACCTCATCCGGTGAGTAGTGTTCAATCACCAAATTTTCCGGATCGGCTCTGTCCACCAATCTCACAACAGCACCAGGCAAGGAATCTCTGGTCACTGCATCAAAGGTCTGTGTGATCAGATGTACCGTAGGCAGTATGTCCATTTCATATATATCAAAACAGCATGCCTCTTTTTCCTCATCTACGAAAAAGGATTGCTCTCTGTTGGATGAAAACAAAGCCGTGCGGCTGTCATCAGATAGAGTGTAATAAATTTCATCGTAGCTGGTATTGAGTGGGTAGCCCAGGTGAGTAATATCTCCCCATTGCCCGTTCTCATCATAAGCTTTGTAGATATCAAATCCACCGAGTCCCTTTCTACCCTCACTTGAAAAATACAAGGTGTGTGTGGCGTAGTGGTAAAATGGGGTTATGTCATCTTCCTCCGTATTAATTGACTCCACATTAAATGGAATTCCGAACTCGCCGTCGTCAAGTATCTCCACTGCCCAAATATCCATCCCACCAGCACCTCCAGGCCGATCCGAAACAAAGTAAAGTACTTCCCGCATGGTCATAGGATCAAGTCCTACCGACGGTTGGGTGGCGGTATAACCCTCAACATTGATGGTATCGGGCAATCTTACTGCAGCGCCCCACTTACCATCTTCAATGTCTCGGTAATAGAGTCCACAGTTTATCTGTCTTCCGGTCACATAATCGCATATGGTATAATATACGCGGTCCATTTCCGGTGTAAATGCATTGTGGGCAGTATGTCTGCCCGGCAAATTAATGGTATCTGGCAGTGGTTCTGCAAATTCTCCATCCGATTTCAAAATATGTGTTATCGGACGGGGAGGGATGTAATCATCTTCAGGATTGTCGAATTGCATGGACGAGAAATAGATGGTATCATCCACATTGACTGCGCCGAATTCAGTAAAGGGTGTGTTGATTTCTGAACCCGTATGATTAATAATAAACTCTTCCACGGGGTTATCGACAATGTCAATCGCCCATCGAGAGGCTTCCATTAACCTTCGGGCGTGTTTAGTGTATTCTTCGTCATCTCCCTCAAATTCACTAAGGTAAATACTAAAGTGTTCTGCGGCTCCTTCGTACTTACCCTGTCTCATCTTCATCAGAGCGAGGTAAAAGCCGGCATTGGGATACTCTCCCTCTGTCTGTAAATCAAATACCCTGGCGTAATGCTCCTCAGCTAGGCGAAACGCATTAAACAATCTGGCGGATCGGGCCACATTGTATATTTGATCGATGTTGCTCGTGTCAAACTCCAACGCATTGCTGTGAAAAACCAGCGCCGAGTAAAAATCCTCGTTCTCCTCTGCTTCATCGGCTGCTTGCAAAAAGGCATTCAGTGTCTGCGCCTGGGTTAAAGCCGGAAAAAAAAGCAGTGAAAACAATATCAGGTAACTGTATAATTTCATTGGGATCAATTGTTTAGAATATAGGACAGGTCTTAAAATTATGCAATGGCCTAACCTTGGTTATAATATATCTAAAAGATATTTCCGGCCCACCATAGCGCTGGGTAGCGACTCTAAAGTCCGACAAGTTGATATCGTAGCTCACACCCACATACCAACTGTTGAAATCAAAACCAATCATTGGAACCACCGCGTCAACCTCTTCATCATTTATTCTCGCCATACCACCGATGTCCATAATAAACTGCCTTCCTCTTTGCTGATTGATGTGAAAGCTCAATAACAATGCAGGAACATATTCATGCGCAGATCCCTGAAACTGGGCCATCCCCTTTACTTTCAGATCCAGTAATTCACTCAACTGGAAACTGGAAGCAAGTAAAACCGTAAATCTATTGGGCCAATC
This sequence comes from Saprospirales bacterium, assembly GCA_007695035.1. Lineage (GTDB taxonomy): Bacteria > Bacteroidota > Bacteroidia > Chitinophagales > Saprospiraceae > PWJY01. The sequence continues at coordinate 8,081 of REEO01000049.1, forward strand.
TATGTCCCCATCATCATAAAATGTGTGATCAGGTGAATTGATGTGGTGAATCGCACCACCGATATTCAGGTTTGTTCTACCAGTTCTCTGCCATCTGTAATTAACTCCGGCACCCAAAGTACCAAAAGAAAAACCGTGACGTCCATCGTCAAAAGGCTCTCCACTCGAAAGCGCAGGATTGAACATCAATCCATCAAACTGATTGTCCCATTGCAAATTATCGCCGTAGTGAAATGAGCGGTTCAGATAACTACCCTGCACACCAATGGTCAGAAGGTTGTTTTCATCCCGGGCAGCTGTGTAAGATAGGGACAATCCAGCCTGAAGCGTAACCATACGCGAGTCACCGGATTTATCGTAATTTAGTAGAAGTCCACCACTGAAAAAATTATCCGGATTTCGGGGGTTAATGAATTTCTGATCGTAACTCCCTGAAAATGTCAGATACGGAACCGGCACCGAATACCATTGATGGCGGTAATTGGCATAAATCCGTTGATCCCCGTTAAATATCCCAGTCAATGCCGGATTTTTATTCAGCGGACTGTTAAAAAATTGGCTGTAATGAAGGTCCTGTCCCTGGAGAGCGAACCCACCGAGGACCACAAAGACCAGTAACAAAAGACTGATTCTCATCCGTAATAGTATTTTCAATACAACTGGTTTATTTATTTTACACCTGTGCTATCTTTGTAAAAAATCACCAAAGACACACTTCAAGCACATTATTATCTGCAAAAACCGTACTACCTTTTTAAATATGGCCTAATGTCTCTTCAAATCACAAGATAACAATTAAACAATTTTCGCCAAAAATTAATTTCCTGAACATAATGGATAGAAAAAAAACAAAGGCTTCAATCATTAAGATACCTGCACCAGAGCAAGTGTCCACTCTTGACAAATTCACCATTGATATTGAACCCATATCGTCCCTGAACCTCATGGAAAGGGCTTCGCACATTTTCTGCGATTGGTTGACCTTAAAACTCCCCGACAAAACCGAGGCTATAATTTTTCTCTGTGGGCCGGGAAACAACGGCGGTGACGGATTGGCAAGTGCCAGAATTATGGCTGAAAAAAATTACAAGACCGAAGTCCTGTTTGTGGGCGACCCAATAAAAACCTCGCCCGATTGCGGAACAAATATAGAAAAATTTCAAGAACTCTACCCTGAGAATTTCAATGTTCTTAAAAACCCTGATCGATTGAGGGAAATCAATGAAAATCACATTGTCGTCGATTCGATTCTGGGAAATGGGCTGACCCGGCCTCTTGAAGGCAGATTAAAAAAAATTGCAGAAACTGCTAATGACCTTCCCAACACCGTAGTAGCCATCGATATCCCCACAGGATTGTTTGCCTCAAAACACAGCGATGGCGTTTCAATGCATGCGGATTGGACACTTTCCCTGGAATTCCCCAAACTGGCCTATTTAATGCCGGAAAATAAAGATCGGGTGGGCAATTGGGATTATCGGTCCATCGGACTATTGAAGGAAGGTATTGATAAGATCGAATGCCCACACTATTTTCTGACCGAAACTTACATTGACTCTCTTTTAACTCCCAGAGAGAAATTCAGCCACAAAGGCAATTACGGAAAAATCCAATTGGTCGCCGGTCAATTAGGGTTTTCGGGAGCAGCAGCACTGACAGCACTCGGTTGTATGCGTTCCGGAGCAGGACTCTCCTGGTTGCACACGCCCAAATCCTGTATCTCTCCGGCACAATCTATCATTCCTGAAAGCATTTGCATCCCGGATCCCGAAACCAGTCATATCTCCGATATCCCACTTTTACCCGGAATAGACACCATAGCCTGTGGTCCGGGAATTGGTAAAAATCCGGTAACAGCATCCGCTCTGAAAAAAATGCTGGAAAATGTCCACTCGAATCAAAACCTGATCCTGGATGCGGATGCCCTAAATATTATCGCTGAAAACAATTGGCTTACATCAATTCCCCCAAATACTATTATCACACCGCACCCCGGAGAATTTGAGAGATTGTTTGGCATTGGTGAAAATGACTTTGAAACACTTGAAATCCAGCGATCCGCATCGGTTGAATACAAGCTCAATATACTATTCAAAGGGGCATACAGCAGGGTTTCCACACCTAAAGGCGAAGTTTTTTTCAATCCGACGGGCAATCCCGGAATGGCCACCGCCGGAAGCGGGGATGTGCTGACAGGAGTAATTGCCGGAATGTCGGGGAGGGGTCTTAAACCGACCAATGCTGCCATCGCAGGCATGTATCTGCACGGCCTGGCCGGAGATTTGGCTGCTGAGAAGTTGGGACAGAATGGGTTGATCGCCAGAGATATCGCCAATCACTTACCCTTTGCTTTGAAGGTCTTTGAAAAATAAGAGTCGAGAGGTTTTAAAAATACTGTAGAATGTAATCTGGTATCACCGGAGAAACAGAAAATAAATCCTCAACCCTGGTTCTTTTATTGGCCTCGAAAAAGTCGGATATCAAATTTTGCCATATTCGCCTTACCTTTGATTTAAAACAACAAAATCTATGAAAATAGTAATTCTGTCAGGTGCCGGAATCAGTGCTGAGAGTGGAGTAGCCACTTTTCGCGGAGCCGGTGGACTTTGGGAAGGCCATGACATTATGGAGGTGGCATCTCCAGAAGGTTGGCAAAACAATTCGGAACTGGTACTGGACTTTTACAACAAGCGCAGAAAACAACTGCTCTCAGTTGAACCCAATCCGGCCCACCGTATTTGTGCAGAATTACAACAGTGGTTTGATGTAGAAGTAATTACCCAAAATGTCGATGACCTCCACGAAAGAGCCGGAAGTGAAAGGGTACTGCATCTTCACGGTGAGTTGCGAAAAGTGCGCAGCGAAATCGATGAAAACTACATTGTAAAAGTAAGTGGAGACATACATTTTGGAGACAAGTGCCCAAAAGGCGGCCAGTTGAGACCACATGTGGTGTGGTTTGGGGAAATGGTTCCAATGATGGAACCGGCTGAAGAAATTATCAGGAATGCAGATATCGCAGTCGTAGTCGGTACGTCTCTGCAAGTTTATCCCGCAGCGGGATTGGTCCTGCAAACACCTCCGCATTGCAAAATCTGGTATATTGACCCCAATCCGGGGAATGAGTTAAACAGCTACTTTGGAGAGCGATTGACCCTGGTTGGTGACAAAGCTTCCACAGGAATGAAGCGATTTAAAGAATATATTTTATCAGAAGCTAAGATTGAACCCTAATCCGGGATTCAATCTTTTTCACCTGATTCAGTAATAGACTTTAGTTGGAGTTCGGCCTTCTCTACTTGAATCAAAAGATCATCCAACTCCTGTTTCCTATCCGCTATTTCGGATTTCAAGACCTCAATTTCAGAAGCAGTCCGCAATTTAACGGCTTTTATTTCAGAATCGGCTTGTTTTTTTGCCTCGAAGACCCGCATGGCCTGTTCCCTTTGTACGGTTTCAATTTCTTCGTTAGCACGATTTCTCTCCCGTCGGATTTGGGCTAAAATTTCTTCTCTTGTGGACCGGTGTTCAGCGAGCAATTGTTGAATATCAGCCTCCTGTTTTGTTCGCAGGCTATCCTTCATCATGGCGCGATGCTGTCTGAATGAAGCCAATTCAACGGCAAACTCTTCCCTTTCTCGCTCCATTTTTTCAGCACGATTATTTCGCTCTTGCTCATAAGTATGTAAGATGTTTTCTCGCTCAGAGGCCCGGGATGAACGCATGGCAAAAATCTTTTCCGCATGCTGCTGCTGTAATTTTTGGAGAGAATCGCGGAAGGCCAATTGATATTCATTGTGGGATTCAACCAAGGCAGCTCTTTCTCCGGCTATTCTCTCTCTTTCTTCACGCAATAACTGGTGATGTTCTTTGGCCATTTCCTCACGCTCGTCCAGCATAGCCGTCCGCAACCCCATATTTTCCTGCCTGATCTCGCGCAATTTCCTGGCCCCTGTAAGTCGTTCATCTTTCACTGCCATACGATTGTCAAGTCTGAGTTGTTCGAGTTCCGTCTGCATTGCTTGAATTTCTTCCTCGGCATTCATTCTTGCTTCGGTGACTGCTTCTAAAGCCCTGGTTCTGGCATCTCTTACTTCTTCAGCCAATTGAAGCCGGTGGCTCTCCCCTTCTTCTTTTGACAATTTGCGCTGTTTTTCAAACTCTCTGGTAATCTCAGCCAACACCCCGGACTCCCTCTCTTCTATTTCTTTCAATCGCGCCTCAGATCTGGCTCGACTTTCTCCTATCCTCGCGGCATAATCCAATCTCAAAGAATCTTCTCTATGCTTCAAATCTGCCTCCAGTGTAGCTAACCTTTCATCGGTTTCGGCAATTCTTTCAGCAATCGCTCTTCTCCTTTCCTGCATAACTGCCAATTCGGATTCTAACTGATTTTCACCTTCGGTTCTTATAGAATCGAGCATTTGACGATGGGATTGTCTCCAACTTTGAATGGCTTGGGCAAGTCTTTTTCTCTCCTCGGCGACAAGGTGTTGAATGGAATCAATCACCTGGTTCTTACGGTCTTTGGCGGCATTGACCTGGAGCTCTCTAATCGCGAGGACTGAGTCGGCTTCCTGCCCGCTCTTTGCAATGCGTTCGGCTTTTCGCATCTCAGCTCTTTGAACTGCACGAACAAAGTCATCTCTCATGGCGAGTAATTGAGAGTCTTGTACTGCACGTGTATTTTTTACAAGTGCGTTGTGTTCTAATCTGATTCGTCCCATTTCATTGCGGTGGGTCTCCTCCATTTCAAGACGCTCTGCCCGTCGGGAATACACATCTGCCAAAATAGCCTCCCTTTCTCTTTCTGCCATCGCCTTCAGTTCAGTAATATCAAGTTGATTGGATTCAGCGATAGCGGCCCGCTCGTCTGCAGCTCTTCTTCGGGTTTCAGCCACCTCATTGGCTATGGACTCTATTTCGAGTTCAGCCCTGGTTTGAGCCTCTGCTATCTCGCGAGCTGCGCGCTGTCTTGCTTCCAGGATCTCATTGGCAGCGGACTTTCTGGCATCTACAACCTCTCCGGCAGACCGCTCTCTCTCAGTTTTTGCACTGTCTCTGGCTTCCTGAAGGCTTCGCTCCAATTCGGAATTAATTTGAGAAATCCTTTCTGCTGCCCGTTCCCGGGACTGGACCACCTCAGTTGCGTAAAGTTGTTGCTGAGTCACTTTACTTTGTCTGAGTGAATCAATTACTCGATTTGCTTTTGCTCTTTGCCTGGCGATTTGCTCGCTTGTGTTTTTGCCCAATTCGTCAATCTTGTCTCTGGTTCGCTCCATTTCAGTGATTACATTCATTCGAAGTGAGTCAATAATAGAACCGGTCTGTTCTTTTTCACTGGCTATCCGCTCTAACCTATCATTGCGGATACGAAGAATTTCGCTGTGTGTTTTTGCTCGCTCATCTTCGATCTCCTGTTCAAAGCCGGCAATCACCTCATTGCGATGAGCTCTGGCTGATTGTATTTCATCTTGTAACTCCTGTTTTACGTCATACGCACTTCTTCGCTCCCTCTCAATCTCGACCCTCAGTCGCTCACGTGTGGAATGTAATTCCTCTTGCAGGGCCAAAGTTTCTGCATCTGATACACCTGAAGTGCCACTTCGCCCGGATTCCCGATCAGTACCAACAGAAGAACCAGGGCTTTGCCTTTGTTGAACTGCAACAGGCTGCGCAGGGCTTAGGATCATGTCCCAGTCCACAATGTCTCGCACACATCTTGCTATTTGATTAAATTCCGCTGACCTGCTGGAGTGCAAACTAATCTTGCGCATTACATTCTCATGTCGCTTTCTCAGAAAAAAAGTGGATATTCGGTTCTCGGCCAACCAATTCAACATCTCAGCATTAATGGAGATAAAATTGGTCGAATGCGGCACCCTGCCATCCTGGCGAACCGCCCTCCTTTCAGTGAACACAGCACTTTCCCGGTGGCCGGTATTGTCGATGAAAATAATTTCATCACCTCTTTCCAATTGCATGCCATCAATGGAAATAACTTTTAACAGGACACCACGGGCATCTGCTACAAAACCTGCCTGATAAGTAAAATCACCTCTCACTATTAAATTGCGGTCGGCAGTAGTAATAAATTGAGTATTTCCTCTGACAAAATTGCTGACGATCAAGTCGGAACAATGACTGTAAAGCGGATTTTCAATGAGAAAAAATATGGGTAAACTAAGTAGTAGTAGAGCTAATTTCTTCATGCGGGTAATTTTTCAAACCTAAAAACTTAACACTTTTTAGCATTTTCAAGTGCATTTGTTAAATTTATTAACAAATTGGGTCTAAAAAAATTCCACATACAGGGAATTTGTCAGGATTGCTTCTTCCGGCTTATTCTGTCCCGCCAGTTTAGCAGGGAAGAAATTACAAGTGCGATAAAAAAGGTGGATACAGTTAGAATATCCGCCTGACTCGGGGTGACACTTATGGAAAGTATTCTGTCGAGTATGTATTGCACGTAAGATGCCGGTATTCCTGTCTCACCCAACTCTCGCAAAACCATCCAGTGCCAATCGGTAAGTGGGCAATATCCTATTCCGTAAAAAATACCCAATCCAAACCAGGAAAGGCCGGTTAGCAACAAACACAGGAGGTTCCACTTTCGCAGTGGTTTATATACCCAGCCAAAGAGGTTGAACACGATGATGGTACTGTGAAAAACCAGGAAAAATACATCCAGGAAATTTAACCAGAATGATGACATTGTTTAAAATTTTATATCCCGACTAAGTATCAAACACTAGCTAAATAAACAAGCCCATACCTAAATCGACAAGGCCACCAGCGCAAGCTATCCCGGGCAATATCCTGTGATTGTCAATAGGTTGGAAACAATTCACCAATTTGTCAACGAAAGAATAGGAGCCGATTATGTATTTGGCAAAATGATTCTATAAACTGGCACCATGCGATAATTAAATATGCATTATCATAATAGCAGTTGTAGAGGGTATATTTGCACCCACAAAAACTACGTAATTATGGAAAAACACTGGGGAATGGGTCCAAATGCCCTGATTGCTTTAATAATAGTTATAATTATGAGCCAACCGGGTGAGGTATCTGGCCAAATACTCAATATTGAACGGGAGCGAATGCAGAGAGACACCACCAAAGCCTGGATGGTCAATGGTACCATTGGTCTGCGTTTGTACAATCGAAGTGCGGCAGCCGACTCTCCTGTTGATATGTTTGGCTACAATGCGGGCATCAATGCAGTGTATTTTTCAGAGCGACACTCCTATGCGGCTATTGGTCACCTGGATTATTTGAAAATCAATGAAAACGACTTTCTTAACTTCGGCTACATGCACCTCAGGTCGCATTTTTTATACCAAAATAATATCAGCCTGGAAATCTTTGCCCAGGTATCTTATGACAATTTTCGAGGACTGGATCCAAGAGCACTTGCCGGCGCTGGGATTCGCAAGCGTTTGTTGGACACCAAGCGGTCAACCTTACACCTCGGAGTTGGAGCTTTGGCTGAGGGAGAGTGGTGGGAACATCCCGAAACAGGAGAATCCGTAAATGTCCGATACATAAAAACCACCAATTACCTTTCATTCCGCTACTCTGTAAACGACTTCGTGGATTTTAACGCCATCGGTTATTACCAGCTTGGTTACGACAGGGATTTGAGTGTACCACGTCACAGAACCAGTGGAAATATTAATCTAAACACAAAATTGAGCAGGTATTTTTCCTGGACAAATTCATTTGAGTTCAGCTACGAAGACAAGCCCATTGTGCCAATTACCCGGTTTATTTTTCACTTCAAAACGGGACTGACAATCAGCATATGATGTGACCAATCAGGTCTTTCGCTCCTGCTTTCTCGCCGCAGGGAAAAGGATGTTGTTTAGGATAAGTCTGTACCCCGGGGAATTTGGATGCAAATTGAGATCGACCTCCGGATCGCCAACTCTATGTGTGTAATCCTCGGGGTCGTGGCCTCCGTAAAAACTCCAGAAACCCTCCCCAAAATTACCGTGGATGTAACGGGCCTCATTCAGTCCCCGATTTTCACCCATTATTACCACAGTTGGTTTTATCAGATCACGGTCAAAAGAAGTCGTTTGCCCCATAAAGCCCTTTACAGTTCGCGTGTGATTTTGAGTGAGCATGGTGGGTACGGGATCCCATTTAGCAGAGAAATCAAAAAGGGTGAAATAATCGTTTTCCGGTGCCACCTGTCTAGTTTTTGGATCAATACTGCTGTAGGCATAAACCATTGGATCCATTTCTAATATAAAATCTCGGAAGGCAAAGGTCCTTGAAAAATTCAACAACTCCTGTGCGTTAGGATGTGGTGGATCTCCATCAAATACCTCGGGAACTATATCTACATCTCTTGCAGCCAGGGCAATATCGTAGGTGTCAGTGGCCGAACACATGGCAAACATAAAACCACCGGCTCCGACATAGTTGCGTATTTCTTCCACTACGGCTGACTTCAAGTCAGACACCTTATCAAAACCCAGCTCTGATGCCAGATTCTCCAAAGAGGAGACGTGGTTTCGGTACCAGCTATGTGCGTGAAAAGCACGGTGGAATTTACCAAACTGGCCGGTAAAGTCCTCGTGATGCAGATGCAACCAGTCGTATTCAGCGAGGCGGCCGTCGAGCACCTCCCTGTCATACAATTTATCGTAGGGAATTTCGGCATAGTCGAGCACCTGGGTTACCGCATCACCCCACGGTTGGATACCCTCTCCCCAGGGGTTGTAGTCGGGGGTGTAAACTGCAATCCGTGGCGCTACTTCGAGTTTGATCACTTCCTTGTTTACCGCAGGGTTGGCTATATCCTGTCTTATTCGATTGAACTGAGCCGTAGTGACAATTTCGTAGGAGACATCCCTGAGAATGGCCTCGCGTTCAAATGCCTGGGTGTGTATAAAGGCAAAACTTCCACCCCGGTAATTGAGCAGCCAGTAAGCCTCCACATCTTGTTCGAGAACCCAATAGGTCAATCCATAAGCTTTAAGGTGATTATTTTGGGTAGGTTCCATGTAAATAATCATGTAACTCGCCAACAAAGGTGTGGTGAAAAAAGTAAGAAAGAGAACTGCAATCAGCTTTGCCATTAATAAACGGGTTTGATGTTTGAATTTGATAATATGACACTAGCAAAGTTAACGACAACAATCCTCAGTCATTGTTTTTAGAGTTACCGCTTTCTCACTTCCCGGGTTCTGATTTTTTCTTCCATCTAAGTTTGTCTCCCAGACTAAAACATTTGCGACATCTGGGCTCGTAGGAATCAGATGCGCCGAGCAAAATAGTTTCATCGCTCTGCGCAAACCTGTAGGAATGAGAGGCCAGGTTTCCACAATGGGGGCAAATGGCATGAACCTTGGTGACATACTCAGCCATGGCGAGCAATTGAGGAATCGGTCCAAACGGCTTTCCGCGAAAATCCATATCCAGTCCGGCAATGATAACACGCTTACCTGCCACGGCCAAATTTTCACAAACCTTCGGCAGACCATCGTCGAAAAACTGGGCCTCATCTATACCGATGACTTCAACACCGGACATGTGCCTGAGAATCTCCGACGAATTTTTTACTAGCACACAATCCATAGCATTTTCATCGTGCGACACCACTGCTTTTTCCGAATACCGAATATCTTTTTCCGGCTTTAACAGAATATAGTGCTGCCGGGCATAACGAGCGCGCTTCAGCCTTCGCAACAACTCCTCTGTTTTGCCCGAAAACATCGATCCACAAACCACTTCTATCCATCCTGCCGGCTGTAACTTAACATTTGATTCGAGAAACATTTGCTGATTTTCACATTAATTTAACCATCATAGGCATGATTTTCGCCTCAAATATATTTGTAAATTTCGTAATAAGTAAAGACCTTCGCATAATAATATAACAATCCATCGTTATCAATCAAAAAAAGGTATGAATCTCGAGCAAGCAAAGAAAAAAATGAACAAGATCAATCGCCTCCTTGACACCATTGAGCCGGACGAAAGCCCGACTTCTCGTCTCGAGCGCGATCTTCTTCTCAACTACATTCGCGAACTCTACGAAAGTGTGCTTGAAAATTCAGATGCTGATTTACCTTCTTCGGGTACATTATCTTTTAAACCCACAACAGCAGAATCAATTGCCCCCCAAAAGCCTGCAAACAATCCGGAAAGTCGTCAAAAAGAGGAGACCGAAACTTTGGTCCAGCAACCTGTAGAAAAAAAACACGCACCGGAACCGCAAACTATAACTGAGACCGAACCAGAGCCTGTGCAGGAAACTGAGCCAGTGCAGGAAGCTCCAATAGAGAAGCCAAAGGTCGAAAAAAAGGCAGCTAAACCCCGACCTGTTGAAGCCACAGAAGAAAAACCTATCGAAAAATCTCAGAAAGCCAGCATTTCCAAAGCACCAAAAACTGAGGAAACCAAAGTTGAAACACTCATAGCAGAAAAGGTCGAAGAAGAGCCCGAGGTCGAAGAGTTGTTCACCATTAAGAAAGCCAACGAAATTTCTGAAAAACTCTCTCAGCTACCTATCAGCGACTTGAACCGGGCCATGGGTGTTAATGAGAAAATTTTTGTGAAAAACGAACTCTTCGCCGGAGACGACAATGTATTCAGACAGGTTATCCAAAAACTCAACACCTTGAATTCTTTTGAGGATGCCAAAAACTTTTTATCCTCAGAGGTTGCTTATACTTATCAGTGGACAGACCCGGATAAAAAGAACAAGGCCAAAAATTTCATCCAATTGGTTTACAGGCGTTACAAAGACAATTAAAAAGCCTGTAGGACTCTCTATCTGTGAGACTTAAACAGCTTGCGATCCCAATTAAATTGAGACTGCTCTCAATTTTCAAGCATGTATTTTTATATCATGGCAGTCCAAAAACATCAAAGGCTTTTGGTCCGCCCTCCATCTACTGGGATATTGGTTCCATTTACATAAGATCCGGCAGGCGAAGCCAGAAAAGCAATTACAGATCCGGTTTCGGAAGGGTCTGCAAAACGGCGCATCGGAACTTTGGCCAACATCTCATCAATTACTTCCTGCTCTGACTTTCCGGTTTTCTTTACCCTTGCTTGAATTATACTCTCCAAGCGACTGGTTTGAGTATATCCGGGCAGTACATTATTGACTGTGATACCGTATCGGCCCAATTCACCCGCCAGTGTCTTCGCCCATGAAGCCACAGCTCCCCTAATGGTATTTGAAACCCCAAGTCCTGGTATGGGTTCTTTCACAGAAGTGGAAATGACATTAATGATTCGGCCGTATCCCTCTTTTATCATCACCGGGCTAATGATTTTAGTCAAAATATGAGAACACACCAGGTGGTTGTTGAAAGCCTGGGTGAATTCCTCAACTTGGGCCTCCGTAATGGGTCCACCCTTTGGTCCACCAGTGTTATTGAGAAGTATATGAATTGGTTTTTTCGTCAACAGTGCCTTGACTCTTTTTGACAACTCAACAGGATTGTTGAAATCAGCCACCAAAAAATCGTGATTCTGACTACTGTCTCTGTGTAAACTATGCACCAGTTCTGCCAATTTGTCGCCGCTCCTGGCAACAAGCGTGATATTGGCACCTAATTCTGCGAGTTCTGCCGCAGCAGCAAGTCCAATTCCGCGACTACCGCCACAGACCAGAGCGTTCTTCTTTGTAAGATTTAAATCCATGAATGATTTTTTAGAAATATGGTCTTATTTCCTGTTATTTTTTCCTTAGGTTGCGTAAAATTCCGTAAATTCACGGATATTTTAAAAAGTAGCGGGATTTAAATTCCTTGACCAAGAATTTTAACCCGCATTATGTTCTGAATTTCAACAATTTATAAGTAATTTTTTCTAATCAAAATTCAGCGAGATTATGTTGCCACCAATTAATTTTCAAAAGTGGATTGACGACAACAGGCACCTTCTTAAACCTCCTGTAGGAAATAAGCAGGTTTACCTTGAAAACGATGACTTTATCGTAATGGTTGTCGGTGGACCCAATGGACGTAAAGATTATCACTGGGAGGATGGAGAAGAGTTGTTCTACCAACTGGAAGGTGATATCACGGTAAAAATAATCGATGAGGACGGCAAGCGGAAAGACATTGAAATCAAAGAGGGGGAAATGTTTTTGTTGCCGGCCAGAATCCCACATTCGCCACAGCGCCCTGCCAATACCATCGGCCTTGTTATAGAGCGATACCGCAGAGGAGATGAGGTGGATAAATTGATGTGGTTTTGCGAGAATTGCAACCACAAGTTGCATGAAGACACCTTCGAAATGACTGATATCGTCAATCAACTACCACCGGTAATCAACAATTTCATGAACAGCGAGGAACTCAGGACTTGTGACAAATGCGGCACTGTAATGGAAAAACCGGACTGAACACCGGCAGCGTAAATGGATGGAAAAATTTACTTCGCCTCGGATTTTCACCTCGGACTGGATGCTGAGGCACTGACAAACCGGCAGCGTGAGCGGATAATTTGCCGGTGGTTGGACACCATTGCCAGGGATGCGAGTGAAATATACCTCGTCGGTGACCTCTTTGACTTTTGGTTTGAGTACCAAACCGTCATTCCCAAAGGCCACACAAGATTTCTTGGAAAACTGGCTGAACTCAGCGATTCGGGAATTGATATATCTGTTTTTTCCGGAAACCACGACATGTGGATGTTTGGGTACTTCGAGGAAGAGCTTGGTATTCCAGTCTTTCACAAACAGGTGGTTAGAGAGTGGAACGGAAAGCGGTTTTTCATTGGGCATGGAGATGGACTCGGCCCCGGAGATCGCGGATATAAAAGGCTGAAAAAGGTATTCAGAAACCGGCTTTGTCAGTGGCTCTTCGCCAGGCTTCATCCAAATTTTGGGATAACACTGGCTAATTTTTGGTCGGGAAAAAGCAGGGCGCATTCAAAAAGAGATGAATTCCTGGGAGCAGACCGCGAATGGTTGGTCCAGTATTGTGAGCGAAAACTAACCGAAGACCCCACCATCAATTACTTTGTTTTTGGACACAGACATTTGCCAATACAACACACATTGGAAAATGGTAAAAGTGTTTACATCAATCTCGGAGATTGGATCCATCACTTCACTTACGCAGTATTTGACGGAGAAAAAATGGAGTTGAAAAAATTCGAACCACAAGTAATCCCCGCTTCTTCCGGACAGGAGACAAAGTAAAACTTTCCCGGCTTCAAAGCCAGAAAAGCCATGAGTTTTAAATCGGTTAGACACTGTAGCAAAAACAGGCTTCACCTTTTCCGAAACCTCAGACTGTCATAATATCTTTTTCCTTGGCGTCGATAACTTCGTCAACCTTTTCGGAAAAAGTATTGACCATGCCCTGGATTTGCCCCTCCAATCGCTTACCCGCATCCTCAGGAAACCCGGCTTTAACCTCTGAACGAACGGCATCCATGAGTTTTTGGCGGGTATTCCGCAGGGAAATTTTCGCATCTTCCCCCAGGGATTTTACATGTTTAAAAAGATCTTTTCGCCTTTCCTCAGTCAGAGGCGGAATACTTATTCTCACCAATTCGCCGTCATTCATCGGAGTGAGTCCGAGATTGGCTTCAAATATGGCCTTTTCTATGGGTCCGAGCATGGATTTTTCCCAGGGCTGGATACTAAGTGTTTTGGAATCGGTGACACTGACATTAGCCACCTGATTGAGCGGGGTTAAAGTACCGTAATAATCCACTTCAATACCGGACAACATTGAGGCCGAAGCTTTACCTGTCCGCAATTTGACCAGTTCTTTTTTCAAGTGATCAACACTACTTTCCATGGCACTGGCACCCTCTTTTATTACATCTTCTAAATCCGCACTCATAATTTTTATTCTCTGTTTGTTGATTGGCCCAAAGGTAATAATTTTTATCGATTTTGCATATACCGAAATACGAGGTAAAGCAACATTACAAACGAAGCCAGTGCTGCAGCTACATAAGTCATTGCCGCCCACCAAAGTGCAGTTTTAGCACCGCGCTGTTCATCCCCACTTGTTATTCCCGCCCTTTCCAACCACTTCAAAGCCCGCTTGGAGGCATCAAACTCCACGGGCAGAGTTACAAGGCTAAAAAGTGTAGTAGCCGCAAAGGATGCAATAACGATCAAGAGTAACTGAGGGAATGTACCCAGGAAAAGAAGTGCGGCGAGAAGCAGGTACTGTTGAAGTCCGGCAGCGACCTGAACCACAGGAACCAATTTCGACCGCATTTGCAGCATTGGATAAGCTGTGGCGTGTTGAACAGCATGCCCACATTCATGGGCAGCCACAGCGGCAGCAGAGATACTCCGGCTGCTGTAAACCGCCTCACTCAGACTAACTGTTTTTGTAGTGGGATTGTAGTGGTCTGTCAAAAAGCCCTTACCGGGTACCACGCGAACATCGTTAATATTGTAATGGCGAAGCATTCGCTCGGCCACCTCAGCTCCGGTCAATCCACTCCGCAATCCTATCTGGCTGTAGTGACTAAAAACCCGCTTAAGGCGATTTTGTATCAACCAACCGATGACAGAAAAAACACCCGCCACAACAATAAAGGCCATATATTCACCCATGAAATATTAATTTTTTGCTTGTAAAACGCCTACTCGCGTATTTTTTGTGCAGAAAACTTCTAAAATACGCTCGCTGTTAATCAATCCTCTTAAATCCGGTATATGGCACGAGTACTTCAGGAACCTTTATTCCTTTTTCATCCTGATACAACTCCAGCAAAGCTGCCATGACTCGTGGAAGAGCAAGTGCACTTCCGTTGAGCGTGTGAACCAATCTCGGCTTTTCACTTTTGCTCCGGGTTCGTATCATCATACGGTTGGACTGGTATGTTTCGAAATTGGAAACACTGCTCACCTCCAGCCATCTCTCCTGAGCTGCAGACCACACCTCAAAATCGTAGGTGAGAGCAGCAGTAAACCCAAGGTCTCCGCCACAGAGTCGGAGAATCCGGTACGGTAATTTAAGCGCATTGAGCAAGCCCTCCACATGGGCTAACATTTCATCCAATTGTTCGTAGGAATTCTCAGGTCTGGCGAATTGGACAATCTCCACCTTGTCAAACTGGTGGACCCGGTTGAGTCCTTTCACATGAGCTCCATATGAGCCGGCCTCTCTCCTGAAGCAAGGCGTATAACCTACCATGCGGATCGGTAGCTCCGTCTCCTTAATTATATCCCCGCGGTAGAGATTGGTAATGGGTACTTCTGCTGTGGGAATCAGATAAAAATTGTCTTTTTCAGCGTGGTACATCTGGCCCTCCTTATCGGGCAACTGACCTGTTCCACGCGCCGTATCTTCGTTGACCAACAAGGGTGGAATAACCTCCCTGTAACCGGCCTCCTTGGCTTTGTTCAAAAAGTAAGTGATCATAGCTCGCTGCAAGGCAGCACCTTTTCCAGTATAAACAGGAAACCCTGAACCGGTCACTTTAACACCCAATTCAAAGTCAAAGAGCTTGTATTTTTTTGCAAGTTCCCAATGGGGCAGAGCGTTATCACCGAGATCAGGCAAAGTACTGGAAGCATCCTTATACATGTAATTGTCCTCCTCACTGTCTCCGGCCGGAACCAATTCATGAGGCAGATTGGGAATATTGTAGAGGCATTCCCGCAATTCATCTTCGATCTTTTCCAGGTTGGCCTCCTTAAGAGAAAGTTTTCTTTTGAGGTGCAAAACCTGCTCACGCATTTCATTGGCCAATTCGGTTCCTTCATCCTCTTTGGCTTTTCCCGTTTTGAACAACTTCCCCACTTCCTTTGACAGTCTCTTAATTTCAGACCGGAACTCCTCGGCCTGTTGGAGGTTACGCCTTCTTCTCAAATCAAGATTCTTAAGTTGGTGGAAATACTCCTCAATTTGCGCCTCAGTCATTCCCCTTTTTTCAAGGGCTTTAGCAGCACTTTTCCAATGGCCCTTTAATTTTTTTAACTCGAGCATAAATCAACTTTTTAAGATTCCGAGAGGCAAAGATAGTATCTTGGTAATAATTGATCTAACAAATAATGCCTGCATTAGGAACCAATCAAAATCTCAGAAATAAACCCAGTACTTAAAACTATTGAAATCAAAAAGGCGTTTAGACAATCGAACAGGTTTAAAAGAAGCGTTAAGCTTTGGAGAACATTATGGTGTTGCAGGAAAGATATCCGCAAAAAAATCCGGTAAATTATTTGGTTTAGTAAAGTTCTTTATATCTTTGCACCATCCTCTTACTATTGCACGCGTTTACATAAATTAAGATAAAAGTAACTTTAGCGGATCGCAGAGTCCTGCAATATAATTTCCCCGGGTTATTTGCTTTGTAATACTTCCCAACTACCAATGAAACCTGTATTTTCCAGATTACTAATTAATTACCCAAAAATCACACGAATACCATGTATGACATATTGCAATTAAATGATATGCTTGTTCCTGAATTAAGGGAACTTGCAGAATCACTCGGAATCAAAGGGATATCACGACTCAATAAACAAGAGTTGATATACAAGATTCTGGACCAACAGGCCGTAATTGAGCGGTCTAACGTTACTGAAGAACCCACCGCGGCTAACCGCTCTGAGACCAAACCAGAATACAACCCTCCACAGAGGCGCCGTGAAAGAGCCAGCAAATCACAGCCTTCCAAAAAACAGGATACCCATAAAAAGGAGGCTCCGAAAGCGAAAGAAACACCCAAAGCGAAAGAGGTTCCAAAGGCCAAAGAAGTCACTAAAAAGGCTGAGTCTTCAGAGGATAAAACAGCGTCCGATACAGGATCGCTTCGCGGTCGTAGAAGAAAGTCAGAAGATACCTCAAAAGCCTCGGATAAACAATCCTCATCCAGGCGTCAAAGCGATCAATCTAAAGATTCTAAATCTTCTGATGATAGCAATAACAGGGGTCAAAAGAGAAGAAAGGACAGCGATTCCCAACAACAAGACCAAAAGCAAAGAAAGTCCTCTTCATCCAGACAATCCGGACAGCAAAAGCAAGATTCCAGGTCTGAACAAAAGACTACCGGAAAGGGAGGCAAAAAGGGCAAGGAATCCTCCGGTTTCAATGTGGACCTGGATGGAATCGTAGAGGGCGAAGGCGTACTGGAAATGATGACGGATGGATATGGATTTTTGAGATCGGCTGATTTCAATTACCTCTCCTCACCCGATGACATTTACGTATCCCCCTCTCAGATCAAACTCTTTGGTCTGAAAACAGGCGACACCATCAGCGGGCCGGTCAGACCACCCAAAGATGGTGAAAAGTACTTTGCCCTCCTGCGTGTCAATCTGATAAACGGATTGAAGCCGAATGAAATACGCGACCGGGTACCATTTGATTACCTCACCCCGCTTTTTCCACAGGAAAAATTCACCCTGGCCAGTAGACCCGATGGTAAGGACTACGGCGTACGCATGATCGACTTGTTTACACCAATTGGAAAAGGACAGCGTGGATTGATCGTTGCACAACCTAAAACAGGTAAGACCTTTTTGCTTAAGGACATGGCCAATGCCGTGGCGAAAAATCACCCCGAATGCTACATGATCGTACTTCTGATCGATGAGCGCCCGGAGGAAGTAACCGACATGGCAAGAAGTGTGGATGCAGAAGTGGTCGCTTCTACCTTTGATGAGCCCGCCGAAAATCATGTACGCGTAGCTAATATCGTCCTGGAAAAATCCAAAAGACTGGTGGAATCAGGACACGATGTGGTAATTCTATTGGACTCTATCACCAGACTTGCAAGGGCATACAATACAGTTGCCCCCGCAAGTGGTAAAGTACTCTCAGGTGGTGTGGAAGCTAATGCACTCCACAAACCGAAAAAGTTCTTCGGGGCTGCGAGAAATATCGAAGGAGGTGGCTCGCTGACTATTCTCGCCACTGCACTTATAGATACCGGTTCAAAAATGGACGGAGTCATCTTTGAAGAATTTAAAGGAACGGGTAACATGGAGCTCCAATTAGACCGCTCTTTGGCCAACAAGAGATTGTATCCGGCCATCGATCTGACTAAGTCCAGTACAAGACGAGAAGACCTGCTCCTGGATGCAGAAGCTATGCAGCGAATGTTTATTCTTAGAAATCACCTCGCGGACATGAAGCCGGATGAAGCCATTCAATTTATCAAGCGAAGAATTGAAGGAACGCGAAACAACGAGGAATTCCTCGCATCCATGAACAGCTAATGATTGCGATTATACTCGGGGGAGTATTGGTGATGTAAAAATTCATTGATGAGTCCACTCCGAAAACCCTTTTGTCATGAAAATGAGCGAAAAATTTAAGATCGAGGAAGAAGGGAAAATATTCCGCAGGCGTAGCCATAGCTACGTTGAGGAAAGATTTTTCCTGATGACGAAGATATTGGATTTTGCAGCCATTTGTAATAAAAAGAGGTTTTCGGAGTGGACTCATCTATTAGTAGCCATACCTGTCGAATAAGGCATTAATTCCTCTTGTTTGAGCCGTAAAAGGATTGAGTACCGCTGTTTTTAGGTCATCTGTATGCTCAACTCCTGAAATTTAACAATAAATACGCCAGTGGCAATGGCAAGGCAAAACCGGGGGCTGGGGGATACGGTTTTTTATAGGGAGTAGGGCGAGCATCTGAAATACAAATGAATTGCCCAGGGTCCTTTGGAATGTCTTTTCAAAAAGCTGCTTTCTAGATCATATAGCGTTGGGGATTTGTCTTTTGATGATAGAAACACCGCCGATTCTGCAGGGAATTCAGTTTACCTTTTTATCTTTGGCAACAGGGAGGCACCCGGAGGGAAAAGGTGAAGGATGGCTTTATTTGGCTGCTTTTTGCCATTGCAATTAGTAAAAAGAACCTATCAGGAACCAAATGGAAAGTACCTTTTATAACTATTTGAAGAAAAAAGTGCTGGTAAAGTCAGAGCACCTTCCACTGCTGGCCCGGGAAGTGTCAAAAAAAATGCTCTCAAAGGGCGATTTGCTTTTGACTGAGGGCCAAGTGTGCAAAAATATGTTTTTTGTGGAGCAAGGGCTTTTGCGGCTGTATTCCATCGATGAAGAAGGCAGGGAGCACATCATTCAGTTTGCGCCGGAAAACTGGTTTATGAGTGAAAGAGGCAGTTTGTATTTTGGATCACCATCCGTTTTTTTTATCGACGCCCTTGAAGACACCAAAGCAGTCGTTTTTGATCAGCAATTTGTGGACCGCGCATCTGAAATCAGCCCTGAATACAGGACCTACAATGAGTACATTTTGCAGAATCACATCAGGCAGATGCAAAAAAGGATTAATCTATTAATTGGCGCCACGGCTGAAAAGCGGTACCTGGAATTCATAAAATTATACCCGGACCTCGCAATGAGAATACCTCAATGGATGATAGCTTCCTATCTGGGAATTACACCCGAAAGTTTGAGCAGGGTTCGCAGGGGTTTGACTCAAAAATAAACCAAATAGTGCTTTCTTAACATACATCAATGTAAGGCTCACTCATTGTATGGACTTTTGCAGTATCAATAACTAAAATACTATAAAAATGAGAACTGTAGAGATTATTGTTCCGCCGAGAGAGCCGCATTTTGTGGGCGATGGATTTCGTGTACACAATTTTATCCCCGGAGGATATCGGCTGGATATGAAGAGAATGGACCCCTTTATCATGTTGGATTACAACTCACGCCACTACTTCCCCCCTTCAGAAAAGCCCAGAGGAGTTGGCGTGCATCCACATCGGGGTTTTGAAACGGTAACCGTTGCCTACAAAGGCCGGGTTGCCCATCACGACAGCAGCGGTGGTGGTGGAGTAATTGACGAAGGCGATGTTCAGTGGATGACCGCAGCATCCGGCATCCTGCACAAAGAGTATCACGAAGAAAATTTCAGTAGGGAGGGGGGAGATTTCCAAATGATTCAACTTTGGGTAAACCTACCCGCTAAGTACAAAATGTCTGAACCCAAATACCAGGCAATTTCCAACGGGGAGATCACCAAACATACGCTGCCCGACGGGGCCGGCACTATTGAAATAATTGCCGGGGAATACCAGGGGGTAAAGGGAACTGCAAGCACATTTTCACCAGTGCATATGATGAATGCCAAATTGGAAAAGGGCGGCTCAGCCGAATTCAGTTTTCCAGCTAACTTCAATACCGGCCTACTGGTAGTTGAGGGCAGCATCAAAGTAAACGGGGGCGAAGAAGTTCCAACCGATCACTTTGTGCTATTGGAGAATAACGACACAGACTTTGCCATTCAGGCCGTTGGGGAGAAAGCATTGGTTTTGGTACTCAGTGGAGAGCCCCTCAATGAACCTATTGCAGCACATGGTCCTTTTGTGATGAATAGCCGGGAGGAAATCATCGAGGCTATTGAGGATTTCAATACCGGAAAATTTGGTCACCTGGAAGATTAAAAGTTATGTCAAACATCGCATTGATCATTGAAGAAAGGGCAGTTAATATAGGAAACTTCATGGTGGGAAGACTCCTGCCCTTTAGGCGAAAGAGGTCGGTTGGCCCCTTTGTATTCATAGACCACATGGGACCGGTCAAAATGAATGAAAGGGAAAACATGGATATTCTTCCCCATCCCCACATCGGGTTGTCCACACTTACCTTTTTGTTTGAGGGAGCCATAATACACCGCGACAGCATAGGAAGTGAAATAGAAATAAGACCGGGTGCTGTAAACTGGATGACTGCAGGCAAAGGAGTGGTTCATTCTGAGAGGAGTCCTGAGCGACTTAGGAATTCTCCAAAAAATCTCCACGGATTGCAGATCTGGGTCGCCCTTCCCAAAGACAAGGAAGAAATGAAACCCGATTTTACCCATATTCCGGCTGAAAAAATTCCTGAATGGAGCCAAAATGGAGTCGATTTCAAATTGATAGCAGGAGAGGTTGCCGGTAAAAAGTCACCGGTTCCCACCTACAGTCCGCTGTATTTTTTGGAAATAAAAAACAAAGAGGCCAGGACTATCAGCATTGGGGACATGCTTTACGGAGAGAGTGCTCTGTACATCCTGGAAGGCTCTGTTTCTGCTGAGGGAAATACTTTTGGGCCCCGACAAATTTTAGTCGCTAAAGATGCCACCTTGTGCGACTTTGATATGGCTCCCAATTCCACAGTGTACATTTTTGGGGGCAAACCCTTTCCCGAGGAGCGGTACATTGATTGGAACTTTGTTTCTTCGAGCAAGGAGCGATTGCGGGAAGCCAGGGAAGATTGGATTAACCAGCGATTCCCAAAAATAACAGGAGAGACAGGCTTTGTGCCCTATCCCGATTTCAAAAGACGGTAAGCGATAGAATCCAGCCGGATTTTTGCAAAAAACAGGTTCAGTTATTGCATTAAAAAACCTTTGAAGCAAAAGAACCGGAGCAATCCAGCAAAGCCATTTTACCGGAACCAGCCCGGGCGGATGGTAAACGACCGTGACCTTTTTTTAACCTAAAGAAAAACTGAATGATGAGTAAACCAAAGATTGCAGATAAGAAACCAATAAAGGTAGAAGTAAAAGAGGGGCAGGAAAAACACTGGTGTGCCTGTGGCCTCAGTTCCAATCAACCGTATTGTGACGGAGCCCACCGGACCACGGATATAAAACCCGTCCGATTTGTAGCTGAGAAGACCGAAGAAGCCCACCTGTGCATGTGCAAATACACCAAAAATCCACCGTACTGCGATGGCACCCATGCCAAATTAAAGGATACAGATGGCGCTGATGAAGCCCCGGCCGGAAATTCAGATTCTACCAAAGAAGAGCCCACGCTGGGATACATAAAGGCGCTTGCCAAAGATGGGCTTTCCAAAATGGGTGAACACGGAGAAATGGGGGCTATGGGAGTTCCCATCCCGGAGCTACCCAGGTGGAATGACATACAGATTCTCGTGGCTCAAATGGCCACAAAGCCCCTGATGGAAGATGTGGACGTCGGCACCGAATTGATCATAGGTCCCAATGCCAAAAAGCCCCTGAAACTGGACATCCCTTTATTTGTATCTGATATGAGTTTTGGAGCTTTGTCAGAAGAGGCGAAAATCGCTTTAGCCAAAGGGGCAGAAATGGCGGGTACCGGTATTTGCTCGGGTGAGGGAGGAATGCTGGACGAAGAACAACAGAGTAACAGCAAATACTTTTACGAGTTGGCATCGGCCAAATTTGGTTTTGACTGGGAAAAACTAAAGCGGGTTCAGGCTTTTCACTTCAAGGGGGGACAAGGAGCCAAAACCGGCACCGGCGGTCACTTGTCGGGCAATAAGGTGGTGGGTAAAATAGCAGAGGTCCGAAACCTTAAAGAGGGCACTCCAGCCGTTTCTCCTCCCACATTTGACGATCTGATCACCGCGGAAGACTTTAGGGATTTTGCCGAGAAAGTTCGCGACTACACCGGGGGTATCCCCATTGGATTCAAGCTGTCCGCCAATCACATTGAAGAGGACATTCAATTTGCCCTTGACGCCAGCGCAGATTACATAATATTAGATGGGCGGGGAGGAGGAACAGGCGCAGCGCCTTTGATTTTCCGAAACAACATCTCAGTGCCGACCATTCCGGCCCTGGCAAGAGCGAGAAAATACCTGGACAAAGTAAATAGGAGAGATGTCACCCTGATCATTACCGGAGGTATTCGCGTGCCTGATGACTTTATAAAAGCGATGGCATTGGGAGCGGATGGAATTGCCTTGTCCAACTCTGCTTTGCAGTCCATAGGGTGTGTGGCTGCCAGGATGTGCAATACCAACAATTGCCCTGCAGGAGTAGCTACTCAAAAACCAGAATTGCGAAAACTACTCAATGTGGATAAATCAGCCATACAACTGTTTAACTTCTTCTCCGCATCCACCGAATTGATGAAAGTGATGGCAAGGGCTTGCGGTCACAATCATCTGAACAAGTTCAACCAGCGCGACATCACTACCTGGAAAAAGGAAATGGCTGATCTGACGGGAGTAAAATTCGCCGGAATGCAGCATGAGTAATGCTCTCAATCCGCAGAAAGCGCATACCTGTTCAGCAAGTAGAAGTGCATTTCATGAAAGATTTTATAGAATCTGGTGCTTGTTTACAAGCCTCTTAAAGGAATTACGGCAATCAATACCAAAACCTGGGGGAAAATGACCATGCCATTATTTATGAGCCCACTCCAAAAACCCATTTCTATTCCGATTGGCTGCAAAATCCAGTATCTTCGTTATCGGGTAAAATCTTTCCTCAACGTAGCTCAGGCTACGCCTGTGGGCAACCCGTCCGCTTCGCGGTTCACTCACTTGAAGGTCCCCCGGACCTTCACCCTTCGGGATCGTTCGCTCACCCGATGCCTCGATCTTGGATTTGCAAGCCCACCCGCTTCGCGGTTCACTCACTTGAATGTCCCCCAGACATTCACCCTTCGGGATCGTTCGTTCATTCTCATGACGAAAGGGTTTTTGGAGTAGGCTCATTTATTGGTATTGGTTGAAATTCTCAATCAAACTCAAATATAAAATCCCCGCATTGGGCTTGAGGGGCAGAATGATCGGAAGGGAATACATAATTTTCCACCATGGACAGTATAACCCCATGCAGGTCCTCACATTCCATGTCGGTGCGATTGTGATTGATCTCCCGGTGAATAACCCTGCCATTTCGATTCAAGCATAAGTACACAACCAATTTGCCCGACAAATCATCGGCAAATTCTTTTAATTGGTCAGCAGGGTCGTCTTCTGAGAAGGTGCGTTCAAAAGCAGGAGCCTCCGGAGTGCCCACAGGATTGAAGAGACAGCGAACCGGGTAGCCATGATTGGGTTCAGGGGTAAGGTATTCAATTTCACCATCGGTCAGCTTTGCCACTTGATAGCCCGCTTCACCGAGTATCCAGTAATAACCGGCAGAACCAAATTCTACGGAATTTCTCTTTTCAGCGTCCCATTTCCCGAGCGATTCCAGTGTAAAATAAGGGTTCTCAACTGTAGAATTTGCACTGTGGAACAATTCTTTCTCCAGGTCTCCGGGGTTGGGAAGGCGGTAACCCGGGGGACATGGTCTGACGGGTTCTGCAAATTTGGGCAGTTCTTCCCCGGCTTCATGAAAACCTGCAACATCAGTGATGGAAGGTATTCTGGCCCACTTTGACAATTTTTGTTCTTCGACCTTTTCTACCATTTTAAAATAAAGAGCCGATGGGATGCGCTCCTCCTGGCTCCCTTTAAATTCCGATGCGAATGAAGGGCTGGAGGCCATCCAAATAAAGCCGGTACCGGGGCTTCTGAAGCTTTCAATTTTCGGTGACCAAAACCCCCTTTCGTACCTCTCCCTCACTACCAATTCCCCTTCCGGGTTGTATGCACTAAACATGCCATCCACCAAAAACTGGTCAGATTCCGGGTAGTACAGATAAAGTTGCCCCTCAATTTTAAGTTGGCCATTGGGATACCACATTTTAAAATTTCTCGACCGCTCACCATCCTCCACATCAAACTCATACTTTTTCTTACCACTGGAGTAATAACCCTCTATTTTTCCGGGAAATGATTTGTTATTCTGGTAAAGTAACAGGTTGTCAGATCGATCAATATTCCGCACTTCGCCGGACTCTGAAGATTGGCGGGGTCCACTGCAACCAGTCAAGAGACCAATTAAAACCAGGGTCATAAAGCCGTGGATAAAATTTTTCATGTCATAAATATACATATTTCTAATGACCTCCACCCTTCAAAACATGAAAAAGATGCAAAAGATGGGGAAAAACAGCATCCATGCTCTCTGTAGCCCCTTTTACCGAACCCGGAAGCGCGAGAACGACAGATTGCCTGGCTATACCGGCCACAGTGCGAGATGCCATGGAAAACGGGGTGCGCTGCTGCCCGTAGGAGCGTATGGTCTCCTCCACCCCGGGGAGTCGCTTTTCAATCAGAGGTAAAAGTGCTTCTGGTGTATTGTCTCTGGGGGAAACTCCTGTTCCACCTGTAAAGACAATGAGGTCAACTCCGCGGTCCATTGCATCCACCGCAGCTTTTTTTATTTGATCAGGATCGTCGGAAACCACTATTCTTTCACTGTTCTCTACATGAAAACCCTTTAACTTTTCCAATAAGGCGAGGCCGGAGCGGTCCTCTTTCTCTCCCGCAGCTACCGTATCAGAGCAAACGACCACCAGAGTCCGCACCCAACTGTATTTTCCTGCATCAAAACTACCTTTACCCCCTGATTTTTTCAAAAGCCGGATGTCACCGATTTCAATGCCTTTATCCAGGGGTTTGAGCATGTCGTATATGGTCAATGCCACCACCGATGCTGCGTGCATGGCCTCCACCTCCACACCGGTTTTGTAGATGGTTTTGACCTCCACTTCCACGGTTACTTCCATCCCGGAGATTTGGTGCTTAATGGTGGTGGATTCAATGGGAAGGGGATGGCAATCCGGTATCATATCGCTGGTCCGCTTGACGGCAAAAAGGCCGGCTGCACGGGATATTTCAAAGACATTGCCCTTAGGCACCTCGTTGTTCTCGAGGGCATCAAGGGCGGCCTTTTCACTGAGTCGAACCACTGCAGTGGCTGTCGCTATGCGCAGGCTGTTGGATTTATGGGTTATATCTACCATGGGAAAAATTAGGTGTTGACTTTCCAGCTCGATTGATCGTCGTTGAACAATTCCCTTCCCCAGATGGGAAGTTCGTTTTTGATTCGCTCTACCAGTTCATTGCAGGCCTCCACGGCGGGGCTGCGGTGTTTGGAGGAGGTAAACACGAAGAGGCATATCTCCCCTTTATTCACCTTGCCCAGGCTGTGGTGTATGTGCATGCAATTGAGGTCGTATTTTTCAAAAGTTTCCTCTCTTATCTCATGGGCTTTTTCCAGTGCCATGTCTCTGTAGGCCGTGTAATCAATGGCCACAACTTCTCTGTCTCCCTCCACGACATCGGCTCTCACCTGACCCAGAAAAATACTGTGTCCGCCAATACCGGTTTTGCGGCTGTGATTGGCGATGGAATTGCTGATAAAGTCAGGTGCAATCGCGCCTTCTGTAAAAATGTTCTTCAGTTTCTTGCCCATTGGTCTGTTGCTTTTACCGGAGAGTCGGGATGCAAAACACCTCCCTCCACTGAATAAAGTTCACTGTCTGGGAGTAAATCCCGCATCTTTTCAACTGCAGTCAAACTCCGCTGACCGATTTTGCAAAAGAACAAAATCCGATCGTACTTTTCGAGCCTTCCACCCTGTTTTTCAATATCTATCAAAGGCAATGACAGCGTGTCGGGCAAATTCATAAGGGGCCTTTCCCCCGGATTTCTCACATCAACCAACACAGAATGACTATTGTCGCTCTCGAGCCATTTTTTTGCGGTTAGCCAACTCACTTCTACTTCTGTGCGGCAGGCAATGCCATAATCGCGAGACCTCAGCTCATCAATGTCGGAGGGAATTGTGGAAGAGCTGCCGGGTCGGGGACTCACTTCCAGGGTGTAGCTCTCATTGGTGTAAAGATTGAGAAAAAAGATTTTTCCTGCCAGCGGTTCTCCCCTTTTACAAATAATCTTAATGGCTTCCGATGCCTGCAGGGTGCCAATTACACCGGGCAAAACACCCAACACCCCGGTTTCATTGCAGTCGGGTATGAGGTTCCCGGCGGGTGGTTCCGGGTAGAGGTCCCGGTAGGTGCAGGCAGGTCGGTCATTGTGCGGGAGATTGAATACACCAATCTGGCCTTCGTCCTCAAAAATAGCGCCCTGGACAAAAGGTTTGCCTAATAGCACACAGGCGTCGTTGATCAGGTAGCGCGTTGGGAAATTGTCCGTACAGTCCAGGACCAGATCGCAGTCTTCGATTATCTCAGCGGCATTTTCAGGAGTCAGGAAAAAAGGAAGACAATGATAATCGCTGTCGCCGTATTTCTCCGAGAGTTGTTGAGCGGCAACCTCTGATTTTAACTTGCCCACATCCTTGCGTCCGTAAAGAACCTGGCGATTGAGATTGGAAACCGAAACCCGGTCACCATCCAGAATGCAAATTTTGCCAACACCCGCTGCAGCCAGAAACAAAAGTGCCGGACACCCCAGGCCACCGGCACCCACGACGAGGACAGAGGCATTGGAGAGTCGATCCTGCCCTTCGACACCCATTTCGCGCAAATTAATCTGTCTGACAAATCTGTCCATTTGCTTGTTTTATCCACCGGAAAAGGGAGGCAAAAGGGCCACCTCTGCTCCCGGTTCCAGTGGAGTGTTGTCATTGACAATTCTTCTGTCCACAGCGATTGCAAAATCCAATTTTTCCAGTGCAGGATACCGCTCGTGGAGCAATGCCTTCAGTTCAGCAGTGGTTTTAGTTTGATCAACCCGAATTTCCCGGGCGTCCATTTTTTCAGCGATCAGTCCAAAAGCCTTTATTTTGATTGACATAGCAAATACTTTTCTTCAGTAAAGTTACAAAATTATCAACTTGACGGAGGCCACAACAAGTACTACCACGAGTATTTTTTTTACCACATCAAAATTGAATCTATGGGAACCGTACCATGCACCAAGTGCGCCTCCGGCAACGGCAAAGGGGATCAGGTAAAAGAGCTGGGGTTGAATGGTAGCATTATACATAAGCGCGCCACTGAGCCCGGCAATGGAGTTGAAAAAGATAAAAAGTGCACTCACAGCCGCAGTTTGCTTAATATCTGCCCAGCCCGCAAGGAGTACAATTGGAGAAAGGATGATTCCTCCGCCGATCCCTATCAACCCACTGGCAAAGCCAATGGTTAACCCCAGCAAGGGCGGCAACCACCAGTGCATGGAAATTTGATATGCTCCTTTCCCGGGAAACCAGCCCATCATTCGAAAAACAGGAAAGAGCAGCAGCACTCCCAAAATTCGGCGATACAGGTCCTCATTGACCAGCACGGTCCCTCCGAGGTAGGCGGCAGGCACCGAAAAGAGAATCAGGGACCAAAAAAGCCGATGGGGAAACGCACTTACTTTGGAAAAAGCGAGAAATGCCAACAGGGACACCAGTATATTCATCATCAGGGCTGTGGGACGTATCTCCTCCGGGGCAAAACCAGATAAAGCGAGAACCATGAGATAACTGCTCGCACCTCCGTGCCCAACGGAGGCATAGAGAAAGCCAATCACAGGGAGAATAACGAATAGCGCAAGCCAATACATTTCCATATGGGAAATTATTCTACCACTTATACACTTTCACCATCGTGCCCGTTCTGACCACCTCGGATTCACCATCCAGTTCGGCAAAGGCGTCTGAATTGGTAAAGGGCATCAAATTAAAGGACTGCTGGCCTTTGGGCACTAAAGCGGAATTGGTTGTAGCCTGGACCTTGAGAAAATATGTCAAACCTGGTTTCTTTTGAAAATCAGAACTCAGAGGGAGTTCTCCATCCGGTTCAAAGGTATTTTCAAATCCCCTCAAATGCCTAATTACGGGTTTGACGTACTGTACAAAACAACTGGCCACGGATACTGGATTGCCGGGAAGTGCAAAGACCATGGTTTCGTCTCTCACGCCTGCAAACAACGGCTTGCCTGGTCGCTGCTTGAGCTTGTAAAACAACTTATTGACACCTCTGGAATTCAGCAACTCATACACAAAATCATAGTCGCCAACAGAAATTCCACCGGTCAGCAAGACCACATCACAATGTTGAAGGCATGTATCGATGTGTTTATCCAATTCTCTTCGACTGTCAGCGACTCGGAAAACAAACCGCGGTAACACATTCAGCATATTCAAAGCCGAGGTCAGGAGGACGGTATTGGAGTCGTAAATTTGCCCGGGTTTAAGCTTTTTGCCCGGCGTCACCAATTCATCTCCGGTTACAATAATGCCGACGTAGGGTCTGCGAAAAACCTTGAGTTTATCCATTCCCACAGAAGCGGCCAGGGCCAGAGCACCCGGGTCCAGCACCCTTCCCCTTTTCAAAATCACCTCACCTTTGCGAGTCTGAGTACCTTGTTTGCGGACATTGGCTCCCCGCTTCACCGCATTTTTTTCAAAAACGATGGCATCATCGTCCTTTTTTACCAATTCCTGGGGAATGACCGTATCTGCGCCTTTTGGAATGGGAGCCCCTGTAAAAATCCTGAACGCATGACCGGTTTTTAACTCCTCCTGTGAATAGGCTCCAGCTTTTAATTCCCCGACCACATTCAATTTTTCGCAACCCGTTTTATAGCGAAAAGCATATCCATCCATGGCGGAGTTGTCAAAGTTGGGTACATCCACACCGGATTTTACATCAGTGGCGAGAACCACTCCGGTACAGGAACCAATATCCAGAACCCGGGTCTGTCTCCGGGGGAGATTGGCTTTGATCAATTTCTTAGCTTGCTTAACCGATATCATCCACCTATTTTTAGCATACTGCGGTTATCAATCGCATCGTAATCGGTCTTGCGAAAATCGGGGTTGAGCTGACCACCCAGTTTTTCAAACTTGGCCGTGATGCATTTGTCAATAATTGGGATCAGACTTTCTCCATTTCTAAGGGCCGAGAGCAGGTCCCACTCCTCTCCGCCAAAGAGGCAATTTTTAAGCTTACCATCCGCTGTCAGGCGCAACCTGTTGCAATCTCCACAAAAGTGCTCGCTCATGGTAGTAATAAAAGCAATAGTACCCTCGTATCCGATAACTTTGTATTTTTTTGCGGTGGAATGTGGCTTATCTCGCAACTTGACCACATCGTAGGTCGAACCTACCAGCTTGAGCATTTGGGCGGCCGTTATCACCTTATTGGAACTCCACTTGTTGCCCGCAAAAGGCATAAATTCTATAAACCGTACATGCACCGGTTTGTCCCTGGTGAATTCTATGAAATCAGTCAGCTCAGATTCAATCAATTCACTCATAGCCACGGCATTGATTTTTACATGCATATTGCAGTCGATGAGCTTTTCAATATTCTCCATCACACGGTGAAAATCGTCGCGTTGGGTTATCTTAAAAAACCCTTCGGGATCGAGTGAATCGAGGCTGACATTGATAGACCTGACTCCACAATCATTGAGCACATCCAGGTATTTATCCACCAACACTCCATTTGTGGTCAGGGTGAGTTCGACGGGCAGTTTCGAAAGCATTTCGACTATGCGGGGGAATTCCTTTCGAACCATGGGTTCCCCACCCGTGAGTCTGATTTTTTGGACGCCCAAATCGACAAATAGCTTTGCCAGGGAGTTTATCTCTTCCGGGGACATCAATTTGCTAGAGGACAGGCAGTTAATCGGCCCATCGGGCATGCAGTAAAAACACCTGAAATTGCAGCTGTCCGTCAGTGAAATTCTGAGGTAGTCGTGAAATCGTCCGAAGCGGTCTTTGAGCGAATTGTGATTCATTGGTGCACAGATGTTTTATAAAAAATGACCAGTTGTGCCTGCTTGTTCATTGTGATACCCATCTTCAATTCATGCCTTTCATTAACGTTCCCGGAATCCCGGGGAAAATAGCGTTCTTCTAGCCGACATTCGCACAGCTTTATTACAGCAAGAAAACTGTTGCAATCTACAAAATTTTTTCCAGCCATCAATATAAAGTACCCGGTTTTCCAAAATTGATTATGCCGCGGATTGATTGAAAAAAATTAGGATCCCAACAAGCACGCGCTGTTATTTTTTCGGATAATAGATGTCATCTATCCAGGACATCAGGGCCATCATGGATGGAAATCCAATGGTCGGCAAAGACAGCAAGGCAACCTGTCTGATTTCTTCCTCTGAGGCCCCGGCCTTCACCGCTTTTCGCACATGCGAGTGAAAAGCACCTTCCAGCATGGCACCTCCCGAAATGCCCACCTTTATAAGTGCTCTTGTTTTTTCATCCAAAGGTCCTGCCGAGTGAACAGCTTCGCCCAGGTCTCTGTAGGCCTTCCCTATTTCGCTGTATTTTTCCATAAACCGGAGATACCGCTCCGGTATTTTGTCCTTTGGTTTGTCCATGATTTGAAGTGATTTAGTGACTAAAATCTAGTGCCGGCTAAAAGTTTATAACAGCTGTCTGCTGGTAACCCTCAACAGCCTCCCTTTTCACATAAGAGCTGTACCGGCAACAGACAAATCTAAGTCAATTGTACCAAAGAGAATAATTTATGGGTTGAAAGCTGACTGAAAGGTGAGATAAGGGGGTGATTATTCTCTATTTGATTACTATTACTTTTTGTCTTGATACACTTTACCGAACAGTCTCCCCTCCCCGCAACGCAATTATTGAATTGCGTTCCAGCGCGCAAGGAAAATTAACCAGGTAGGGAAAACACAACGGAGACCCGCATTTTGACATCGTACACAAAGATAATTTTGAGGAGGTAGTACTTTGAACTGGTATGGTAAGGATATACCCGGTAACAGTCGATAGAATATGTGCGGCTGTTTTTTGCCAAGAGGTGGTTATAGAACAGAAGTGGTAGAAAAGCGTTACTTTTACAACATGAACAATCAGGTGACCGGCCATTTTTTAACATAAAAAAAAGATAATATGAAACCAGGATTTTACTCATTCTCAATGATTTGGGGCGGCTTGTTGATTTTTGGACTTGCCGCTGCATTTGCCTTTACGGGCTGCGGAGAGGTGGAAAGCGAACAGGATTATGAGGAGGAAATGACGGAAAAAGAAGCGCTCAGCGATGAAGATTATATGGCAAAAGGGCGAGAAATTGCAGGTTTGATCAGCAGCGCCCTCATGTCGGAAGTAATGCGTGCAATGGAAGAGCGCGGTCCGGCTGCAGCGGTGGATTTTTGCTCGGTCAGAGCCATCCCTATTACCGACAGCATTTCCAAGGCAGAGGGTGTCAAAATCCAGCGTGTTTCGCACAAACCCAGAAACCCTGATAATGCAGCCAATGAACGGGAGATGGAAATCATCCGTGAATATCAGGATGCGGCTGAAGATGAAACCGCCGGGCCTCAACTGGTTTCTGTAAACGGCCAAAAAACTTTTTACGCACCTATCAAAATTGTGGCTGAAACCTGTATGACCTGCCACGGAGATGTCGGCACCGATGTCGATCCCGAACTGTACAACACCATCCTCGCCAATTATCCGGACGACATGGCGACAGGCTTCAAAATGGGCGATCTGAGGGGATTGATGAAAATTGCCTTTGTGGACAGGGACTACGAAAATCTATAAGCCAATAGCGGCGAATAAAAGCCATGGGAATATTCGACGTAACTCAAATCGTACACAAACACAAATTGAAAATAGGTTTGAAACATTTGGGTTGGGTAAGATACTCTACATTGATATTGCCATTCAAAATTAACCGGAGGAATTCAATTTTTCATAAAAACAGGATATGCAAGAAATTCTGATTATCATCAACGACGCTCCCTACGGTACGGAGAAAGCCTACAACGCCATTCGACTGGCCAACCAGCTACTGAAGGACCACGAGGACGTAAGGGTGAAGGTGTTTTTCATGGCGGATGCGGTCACCTGCCCAATCGACAAACAAAAGACACCGGATGGCTACTATAATATAGCAAAAATGCTGAAGCTGTTTGTTCGCAAAGGCGGTGTGGGCGGAACCTGCGGCACTTGTATGGATGCGAGGGGGATTGATGAATCCTCCCTGCTCAAAGGTATCCACCGAAGCAATATGGTAGAATTTGCCAACTGGACCAAAAATGCGGATAAGGTGATTACCTTTTAGAAGGGGCGTTTTGCCAAAAAGGGGTGCGATTATCAAGGCAGCGTCAGCCCCCCCTACACAAACAAGCCTGGGAGGGAGACTTAAAAATAGTGTTCCTAAGCTGAGATTCCTTCGTATAATGTACCATCTTCAAAAGTGTCCACTACAGAAACACATTTCTAATCACAAATACATTATCCATCATACTGAGGTCCAGCACTATACACATTATTTTAAATTTATGGCAGGCCCTGTATAAACATCTCAATATCTTTTTCCTATATTTGGCACCACAAATAAACCTGGACGATTTGTCAATTGCTCAACAACATTTAAAAGAACCGACATACAAAATTCGCAAGATTCGTCATCGCGGGCAAGAGGTGGTATTGGTGCAGTTTACCTATAATACAGAGCTCTATCGTCGATGTAAAGAGATGGGTGGTCGCTACACGCGCACGCACAGGGGCTGGTGGTGGCTGGCAAGTGAGCGGTCGGTGGCAGATGTAAAAAGGGCCATCTCCGGTGGGGAATCAAATGATAAAGAGCTAATAGTAGCGCAAAGCAAGCCACAAAAGTCTTCGCAGATTTCATCAATAGTAAGTGGTAAAATCCATGAAATGGAACGCTGGATGAGGCAAATGCGCTATAGTGAAAGTACCGTTGCAACCTATACGAGCCTGGTAAGGAAGTTTTTTCAGGAAAACATCTCCTTAAAGTGGGCGGGAATTACTAAAGACATTATCACTCGTTATAATCACGAAGAATTCATTGCAAAGAAAAAGTCATTCAACACACAGAATCAATGGATTAACGCAATCAAGCTTTATCTCAAAGTACATGGCTTGAATGCAGGAGATTTGCAGGATATCCAGAGGCCGCGCAAAGTTAAAAGCCTACCGGATATACTCACAGTAGCGGAAGTCAAGAAGATTTTTCATTGTACGCCCAATCAAAAACACAGAACCCTTTTGATGCTGATCTACTCCTGTGGTCTGCGGATAGGCGAGACATTGGCCATCAAACCGGCCGATATACAAAGTGGCGAAGGGCTCATTTATATAAGAGGAGCCAAAGGGCAAAAGGATCGCCGGGTGCCACTTTCGGATCGCGTTTTGATCGAACTGAGAAGGTACTTCAAGATGTATCAACCAAAGGACTATCTGTTTGAGGGTCAATCGGGCGGAAAATACAGCAATCGAAGTGCAGCACAGGTGCTCAAGCGAGCAGGAATGCGTGCCGGAATAAAAAAACAACTGACTCTACATACCTTGCGCCATTCATATGCCACACACCTAACCAACCAGGGGGTCAATATCCAGTTCCTGCAAGAAATACTGGGGCACAAATCCCCCAAAACTACCATGCTCTATACACACTTGAGCGGCAAAGACATAAGAAACATAAAAAGTCCACTAGATGACATGGACATATAGAAATAAAAGCACCTTTATAGCGCATTACATGGCTTATTTAGCGTTAATGGGTGTAGAATGTGCGTGTATAAACGAGTTGTGCCCAATTATAAAACAAAACAAGACGAAATAATTAATTCAATATGAATCCAATACAGAAATTAATTCAATCAGAGATTAATTGTTTAATAGAAAAGTCGAATGGT
>REEO01000029.1 GCA_007695035.1 Saprospirales bacterium
TTCCACTCAGGTCAGTAACCTGAACGTATATATCAACTTCTCCGTCACGAGCTTCAATATCCTCGCAACAGAAATCCATAAACTCCTGCCATTCAGTGCGGCTGTTACCACACTGGCTGTTTTTGGAGAAGTTATTGTCGTCTCTAGATCTTCTCACCAATATAGACTCCACACCACAATTATCCCATGAGCCATCGTCAAAGGCATCTACAAATACACGTGCAAATCCTTGAGTACCACCACCAAGAGAAACTCGAGTGTCGAGGTCACAAATCGCAACAGGTGCTACGTCGTCAACTACGGTTAATTGAGTCACACATTCAGCGGTATTGCCACATCCATCATTGGCACTATAAATAACCAGGTGAGTACCTACAGGAATTCCGGAAATAATCCAGTTATCATTGATATTATCAACATTACCTCCAGTAGAACTCACCGTATAGTTCACATCATCTGAACAAGCGTCCTCAGGAAGCGCATCAATGGCCCCCGTTGCAAACAAACTCTCCAGGGTAGCATCCCAGGTGCCTTCGCAAGCATTGAATTCGGTACTTACAGTCACAGCTGGCAAACACTCAATCTCAGGAGTCGTATTGTTGTCAATTTTGATCACCTGAGTAACTGTTCTGCTTTCATCAGTACACCAGTCAACCAATCTCCAATTCCTCAATATTTTGAACTCACCTGGACAATCGTTTATAACAATATCCGTGTATGTAGTGAGAACATTAGGGCACTTACCACCTGGTTCTCCGGTCACAGAAGGATGAGGATGTCCCTGATTATCCACTGCAAAATTCTGCGTACAATTCAAGGTAATATCATCGGGTAGTGTAAGTTCATCAAGTCCGGTGCGCAATACCTCAATGGTTTGAACACAAGAAGAAGAATTACCAGAAGCATCAATTGCTGTCCACGTTCTCTGGATTTCTTGAATAACCTCATCACAGTCCCCAAAATTAATCACATTGTCATCGAAAGTAACATCGGCAAGACTGCAATTGTCGGAGGGGTCAACCCTGTCAGCATCAACTTCTAATATCAGCTCTACTTCGCTAATTTCACCACCTGCAGCCGTAAATGCTGAAAGGAAAGTAGTCTCAAAACGGACTGTCCATACTCCCTGGGCAGATTCACCTGCAAAATTAAAGAATACGGGACCCGCACCGGCAGCTATTGTACCATTGATGGGCTGTAAAGGAGCACCCTCAGTGAACTGAATGAGCTGATCATAAGCAGTAATAACTTCTCCCTGGTCATCGAAGGTTACATCGAATGTAAAAGTACCCGCATTAAAGGTGGTCGCATTGTATATAGTTTGAGTTGTACCGTCAGGACTCTCCAGAATAATACTGTTGTTGTGAGGCCTCAACATTTCCATATCCACACGCAATTTAACATCAGCAATGGTAAAATCATCATCCAGGTCACTGAAGTCAAATTCATATTCAATTTCCTCTGGTGCTGGACCAAAGGCCACGTTACCAAATTCATCGTTCAGGCCGGTAAATGCTATGCTGAACGGCTCATTGTCAAATGCTGGTGCCGGTTCTTCCGGAATATCCTCTCCGCACAAGACGGTAATATCTCTACATTCAATGACAGGATCCAATTTATCTTCAAATAATACAGTACCCCAACACTTATTTCCAGTTTCCGGATCGGTCACAGAATATATAAATTGCTGGTCGATGTAATCGGGAAGAAAGAGGTCTTCCAGGTCAACCACATTGCCGTCGCTATCTGTAAATTCAAGGATATAATCATCGTAACATTTGTAAGGACCGCCCTCCAAAAACATATCCGCATTCAGGTTCACTGAACAATTATCATCTACACTTATATTAACATGATCGTTACATGCCAGTGAAGTAATCGGATTAGGGAAATCATTGATGGTGACATTGAAACAGCAGGTACTCAAATTTCCGGCCCCATCTTCGGTTTCGAAACAGTTTGTAACAGTACCTACTTCAAAAGTACTGCCGGATGGCAAACCGTCAGTTTGAACAACATCTCCTCCACCGCCAATGGAATAAAAGACTTCTCCTACAAAACCCCTGGGAGGTCCCCATGAACAATCAATGGGGCCAGCGGTAGTAATCGCACAACCGTCAGAAAGGTCCATCGACAGATTCCCATCAGTCTGGAAATCATTGGCTATACCGGCAAAATGAAGACTGCTGTACATCCATCCACCACTGGTTGGGCTATTGTCCCAAATGATAATACCTCTCGTCTCATTCGGAGGGATAATCAAAGCCCCTGCAGGAACAGGTATTTCGGTGTAAGTATCCAAATCATTCACATCACCGGCTACAGTAGAAGTTACTGTTTCGATACTTACCAAATCCCAATTCACATCTAAAAATCCACCGTAATTGGCATGGTCATCATTGGTAACATATATCTCGTATTCGCGGGTTCCAACATTAGGAATGGGCTGCGTAAAATTGTCAATTACGATCGGGTCATTTGTTTCATTGATCAACAAAAATGCTGAACCATACCAAAGTGAGTTAACTGATACAGTTGACCCTTCATATCCCCATAGACTTCCGGCATCTTCAAAGGGGCAGTTATCGGTAACACTAACATTGTATTCTACAATTCGATTACATTCTCCACCACCCAAACTAATATTAATATCATTGGGGCAGTCCAAAAGAGGAGGTTCCTCATCAACTACGGTTACAGTCACATTGCAATCGCCTAATCCCTCTGCGGTGATAATCACTTCTGTGGTGCCCACAGGGTAAAAATCGGAGGCATCCGCATCATTATTATATGTGTTAGTAATTTCAACATCTGCACAAGCTGTACCCTCCAGAGTAGGCAAATCAATATTTACAAAAGCTCCGCACTCACCCGGATCATTACCAACTTGTATTAAACTGGGAGGACATTCCGTTAATTCGCAAACACCGGCTGCGTCAAGCACCTCGACCGTAAAGTCTGCTACGGCACCCCAGGTAAATAGACCCGGCAAATCACATGGATCATCCAGGTCATTAACTGAATAGGCACTGGTTTCCCAAACCAGAATTCTCATGGTTGTAGTTCCAAGTTGAGCGTCAGAGGGCACAGTAAATTGAAAGCTCGCATCAGTACCGGCGGGGGTGCTTTGACCATCCCAGTCACCAATTATTTCGTCAGAAGAAAATTCAAAATCCTGATTCCAATCCACCCAAACAACTGAAATAACATCCCAACTGCCGGTTCCTGTACAATTACTGATGACCATATCTAAATCATAGGTACCACCACGATTCAAATCAGCCGTGTCAGTTGTAGCGTCTATGACACCGGTTTGACCGGGACATCCGGCAAACCAATCAATATCGTTGGATTCTCCGATTAATGAAGCAGATTCCAATTGAGAATAGTCAGCATTGGTTGGGCCTACATTGCAATATCCTGCAGTACCAGTCCCACAAGTTAAACATTCAACTGTCGTTGTTCGACATCCACCAGCTGAATTACAATTGCTATCAGAATTAACATGCACATATAAGTCATCACTGCTGGTAGTAATAACTTCTACAGGAGTAACTCCGGAAGCAATTACCGGGCCGGTTGACGAACCCTCGCGAATGGTCAGGTAGTCCGTACTAATGTCACTGGTAAACTCATAAGTATCTCCACTACTGATATTGGTAATATGAGAGTATTCATCCGCGAAAATACAGGTAGAAATTGTCACAACATCACCCACATCATCTGGAGCATTAACAGCGGAAGTGGGCCACTGCCAATCATTTGTACATTGAGCTTGAAGACCATTTAGCCCCAAGAAGAGAGGCAAAGCGAAAATCAAGCTGATCGTTGAAATTTTTGTAATAACTTTTTTCATGAGATTATAGATTTTAGTATTGTAATAATGGCCATTACCTAAGATTGAGTAATGGATTCTCACAATTTTACTTATTATCGGTTATCGTTGATAAATTCAATAAAGTTCTCCAGCGATTGCATTTCCCCGCTGGAAATATCAATTGAGGTAATTGCCAATTGCAATTCAGCTGTAGCCAATTTGAAGGCCGGAGTTATCTGAATGATATTGCCCTGACTTGCGATGTTGCCGTCATCACCATCAAAAAGGTTTTCGGTCATGTAATTGTTATTATCCGGAGGAGCTATGACTGAAAGACTCCAGGCAAAAGCTTCTTGAATATCGATATCTCCCTGCCTGAAGGTTTTGAAAGCACTGCCAAAGTAGTTTATCAAACTCTTATTCACCTCAATAATTTCGGCGTGATTAGGATTCATTTCTATCCCTCTTACCAGTAGGGCTTTTTGCTTGTTGATCATTTGTTCAAAAGCATCCATTGTTTTAGTAGAAATATCTCCAACAGTTTGAGCATTCACTTCATTCTGTCCGGGAGAAAAGGCGAATATGGCAAGGAATGCACCAGCCATTAGTTTTGAAACAATTTTCCTGAAAATTTTTGACTTCATGGGATAAAGTTTTGATGATATTAAATTCATTTGGTAAATGAGAATCTTATATTAAGATTATTATTAATTTGTAAGATATTATATTCTAGTGTTCTATGGGTAATCGATGAATTATTTGCACTTGTATCCTCAACCCATCTTTTACTTTGCTGCAAAAAAAATTCCACAAATTCAAATTCTGACAACCTTTGAAAAACATTTGCAGAGTTATTCGAAAATAGAGCCAAATAACCAAATAGAGGCATAACCACAAATTTGGATGGCTTATTTTGAATAGAAGTTTTGCTCAGAAAAATTTTGGAAAAGAAGTGGGGATAAGACTTGCGAAACTCACTAAAACTACTTGATATACAGCAAATAATATAACTGCCAAAGCTAACCAAAAGGTAGCCATGAACAGGTCTTTTAAACTTGCCAGGTAACATTTTCATGAGATCGTCTTTCACACACTGTCGAAGGCCAATTATTTTCCGGCCCTGGATGAACCAATGATATACGTCTTTTAATTCAATCTGCTTAAGCGCAAAAGTAAGGACAATGCAAGCGCTTAAAGACAAGTAGTTGGGTAATTTTTAGATTAAAAATATTTTAAATTCTTTAATAACTATAAAATAGTGTTTTTTAAATTATTTTTTATCATAATATGTTATTGTGGGAATTAAAACACCTAAATCACCTTTAATTGGTGAGAATTCATCTCTTCTATAAGCTGATATACAATATTTTAGGATTATTTTCCCAAGTCTGCTAAAGTCGAACAGCTAATATTAGGTAAAAATTGCACTGGAGCAACACTACCTTCGCAATTTATTGTTTATCTGAATATTATACATTAATATATATTTTCTTTGTAAAAAAGGTATAACTTTTCCTAACTACATTCCTCCCCACATAATGACCGATTGTTAGGACTGAAGTGATTAATCTGCTAAGGGGTGATTTGGGAAGGAAGAAAGATAAGGTAGAACGCCCCAGGTAAATAAACCTCGCCAAAACTTCACTCACTTAACATTGGCGTAAGAAGGAACAGTACTAAGGCAATGACGTAGGAATTTACTCCCCATTTGTACTTTAATGCGGCAAAGTATCCATGCAGTTAAGACATGGTCGGCAGGATTATCTCCATCAATTACTTGTCCTCATTCCCATTCAATCTAATCGAAAGACTGAACTCGTGAGAACCGTTGGAATAATCCTGGAATGTTTGGAAAGAGAGGTCATAGGAATAATAGAGCCTTACATTATCAAATCGGGTGCCTATCAAAAACCCAAGCCGGTCTCCTTCTCCGGTTGAATAAGACAAGCCTGCTGCAAGTTGCTCATCCAAAAAGTGAGCAAGTACGTTGAAGTCGATTTGAAATGGGATATTCCGCAGTCTTTTTACAAATACAGAGGGCTCTAAGGTCATTCCGTAATTGGGAACCTCAAATCGATAGCCCAGGAGGAGGTTGAAATACTCAAAAAGGCTAACGCTCGAGTCGTCTTCAAAGCTGACGTCATCAATGCGCGCTCTCACCATATCAGGAGCCGCCAATCCAAAAAAGAACCGATCTTGGAATTCCCCGTAAATACCTGCGCTCAAATCAAAATAATTGATTCCATTTGCAGCATCTTCAATAATGGGATCTCCGGGCTCGTAAAGATCACTTAGAAACACATCATTGCTCAAGCTGAAGCGCTCCAGCTCAGTTGAAAGACCCACGGACCATTTCCAATCATCGCCACCGAAACGGTAACTGTAGGAAAGCCTAGTGCGCAATTGGCGCTCTACTCCAAATTCTCTACCGGAAATTATAAGGCCGAGTCCCACTCGATCATCCATTACGCTGCCGTCATAACTGAATGTATAGGCTCTTGGAGCTCCCTGGAAAGAACTCCAATTGTTGCGATAATTCAGCATAAAATGGTGCCCTCCGTGCAACCCTGCAGCTGCAGGATTAATCAGCACGGGATTGAGGTGATACTGCGTGTAATCCGCATGGTCCTGGGAAAAACCAACGGCCATTGTTAAAAAACCTGCAAGTAAGGTCAAGTATATCTTTCTCATGGTAAAATCTCTTTCAGTGCTTTAGTAAATTATTAACGGAGTTCTCTCAAGACGGTAACTGTTCCCCTGTAAACTTCACGCCCGCCGGTATTGTCAAACACCTCCAAAACCCACATATATGTATCCTCATTTACAGCATTTCCTCTGTTAGTAGTACCCTCCCAATCATTTCGGTAGTTGTTCTGCTCAAAAATCACTTGTCCGCCCCGGTTAAATATCCGTAGGACATTGTTGGTGGTTTCCGCGCATTTGATGATCAAATTGTCATTTCGGCCACTGCCATTGGGGGTAATTACCAACCTTCCCTCAAAACAGTCTTCATCAAAACAATTAGGCACTTCAATATCAATACTTCTAACACAACCGCCATTATCTCGCACAAAAACCTCCCATTCTCCGGAGGGCATATTTGTAAAAGTATTAGACCCTTGAAACTGGGTTCCATCAATACTAAATTGATAAGGGGAAACTCCGCCTGTAGCCAGCAAATTCAAATCTGCCTGGTTGGTAAAGTCATTGCAATCAAGGGACAGGACCTCAAGATTCAAATCCATATTGGGTTCATTGACTTCAAATTGCTCTTCTATGACCACACCGGACTCGTTATCGGTAATTGTCACAGAACAAATTCCCGCCCCCACTCCATCAATGGATGAGGTGGTAGATGATTGACCGCTGTCACAAATCCATTGATAAGTATAATCTCCTGAACCTCCGGCAACCATCAATGTGATGCTTCCGGTTTCATCTCCTCTACAGGCGACATCCTGAATTAAAGCACCAATTTCCAGAGCACCGGGAAGTCTAATCGTTCCTGCATCTACGTGACATCCATTGGCATCAGTAACCACCAAGGTATAGTTTCCACCAGGAATACCGGTCAATTCAGGACTGTTGGGCAAATCTCCAGGCCCCCAATCAAAGTCATATGGTGTAATGCCTCCACTAACCACGACGCTTATCTCACCGCTATCTGTCCCATCGTCATCAACGAGATTAATTTCTTCTATGGTGAGTTCATCAGGTTCATTGATTACAAACTCAAACTCAGAAACACAGGGGGTACCAATTTCTTCTACCACTAGGATGCAGGTATCGGGTCCGAGGCCAGTAACTTCGAGACCAGTATTGCCCTCGTCACACGACCAGGAAAAAGCGAACCCCTCAGCATCTCCGTCCAGCTCGACAAATATGGATCCGTCCATTTCGCCATGACAACTCACGTCATTTACCGTAAATTCAGCAGGAACTGGAGCACATAGCACAATTGGTTCCGGGATAATTTCACAACCCGCTTCATCGGTAATCGTAACAGAATACAGACCGCCTTCAAGACCTGTTATTTCACTGCCATCTCCCACATCGGGATCCCAGGTGAAAGACAATTCTCCTGTACCACCAGAAGCTTCAATAGAGATCGACCCATTGTCAAAATCAGGTTCAGTAGGAAATTCAAGATCTATATTTTCAATGACAATCTCATCGGCTTCTCCCACTACAATATTGTCAAGTA
Organism: Saprospirales bacterium; assembly: GCA_007695035.1. Taxonomy (GTDB): domain Bacteria; phylum Bacteroidota; class Bacteroidia; order Chitinophagales; family Saprospiraceae; genus PWJY01. The sequence goes on from REEO01000029.1 coordinate 8,022, forward strand.
CAGCTTCTTCAGCACCACCGTCATAAGTGACAGTCACACTATATGAACCGGCTATAAGACCTCCGGGGTTGATTTCGCCATCGGCAATATCGGAAGGACCGCTCCAACTTATATTTTCAAAAGGAGTACAGGCCTGGCTCAATACCAGCTCTATACTACCATCACTCCCTCCAAAACAGGTGGCATCATTAACCAAAGCCTCGATCATGCATTCACAAATAATAGAAAATGTGCCCTCACCCCCAATGGCCGGAACTTCATTTTCATCCTCGTCAATCACAAATATAGGTCCATCGTCTCCTCTGGCAATTACGGTGGTTTCCGTTTCACAGTCTCCCACCACTTCAAAACACAATTCAATAATGGAGGCCCCATCAGAAAGGGTTATGCCATTTAAATTGGGTTCAAAGAAAAACACCCTGAATTCTCCGTCGTCGGTATTCAAATCATTGACATCCAGCCCCTGAGATAGGCCCGTGGCATTATATGATTCGTAGTTCAACTGACTGGGGTCCCATTCGAGAAATAAATCCTGGAATGCCAAAATGTTGTCAAACCCAAAAACATTAAGGTCGATACAAACAATATCTCCCGGCTGCCCAGAAGAACTTTCAGGAACAAAAGAAAGTCCATCAAAATCACCGGTTACGGTCACCCCCCCGGGAGTTAAAACAGGATCCAGGGTAACATCATCTCCATCAACCTCACCTATAAAATCTATGGGTAATGGACTTGAGGTAAATTCAAAGGGAGAAAACTGACCTGTGCTTCCGATAATATCAAAACATACCTCATAAATAACAGAATTGTCAGGGACCGTTACTGGTTGCCCACTCGGGTCATTATAAGATAGGTTGACCCGACCGTTGTCGGTTTGTCCGGTTCCAAAATTGCCCATGGTCATATTGGGCAGATTGAAATTTTGAATGCGGTTGAATTCCAATATGTCGGGGTCCCATTGATTGGTATATTGCATGCTGATTATATCAGTAAATCCTATCACACTGACTTCCACACACACTTCATCGCCATTCTCACCACTCACCTGGTTAGCAAAAACTTCTAATTGGGTAAACTCCGGACAATCTTCACCTGGCACATCAACTTCTCCCCCACCAAAAGTGGTCTCACTCGTGACATCAATATCCATGAGATTGGCGTCCAGCTGGATAATTCCAGGAGAGAGGGTTGATCCTCCAGGGTTAAAAGAAATTTCTGAAAAACTACATTCAGATCCAATTACCTCAAAGGAAATACTGAATAAAACATCCCCATCATCGAGAGTCAATCCCTCCGGTTCAGTCCATGCAAGACCGGCAAATCTGCCTTCGTTGGAGATTCCGTGGTCAGGGGGTCCTCCAAGCACATTGCCAGAAACCCCGGCCTGATCATTAAAGTTGGTAAACTCTATAAACTCGAGAACGGACTGGTCCCAACTAAATGCGAATTCTGCAACAACCAACATCTCAAAGTCCTCTACAGATAGATCCACTTCAATAATATCACCCGGTTCTGCAGTGTGACTAGAAAAACTAAAAGTGGGTTGTGCAACAACCGACACGGTGGAAATAACCATCCACAATAGTGCCAATACAACTGTTATCCTCATGGTTAAAATTTTATTATGCCACGCAAATTTGTTGCAAATATAGCAAATAATACATCTGCAATATCTGTGAAAATATTTTTTGATCAAAACACACCTTCAGTTTGCCTGCAATAACAATTCCATTATTACAAGCCCATTAAATAAAATATAGCTTTTTTGTCAGGAAAACTGAAACGGCATCATGGACAGCCCTTCAATTGCCGGGACTTTTATAACTCACCCAGTCCAAACCCACCTAATGATTATCACTGTACAACTCCAACGAGCTCAACAGGCCATTCCAACAATCATACTTTTACAGCAAGAAAACAATAATCAAAAACGCTTTATGCATTCAAATTTGCTACTGTCGAATAATTTTAACAGTTTGTGAAAAACCGCTGGACAAATCCCGCACATGAAGGTAGTAGATGCCTCTTTCCGGCAGATCCGAGCCTCTTAATACATATGCCGAATCCAAACCTGGAGCATCTTTTTTCCACAACCCGCTCTGCAAAAGCCTTCCTGCAGCATCGGTAAGGGTGTACTCCCAATCCACTCCAGCTTCCAACCCCTTTATTCTCACACTTTGACTATTCAATGAAGGATTGGGTTGTACAGAAATTGGCTCCATTTCAGTAATGGCATTTTCCTCAACTTCAACTGAAGCTTTCAACTCAAGACCGGCTGTTTGGAAGGAGCTAAGCCCAATTTCGCCAACTGCAGGCACTTCTGCAAGTTTGGGTGAGAGGTTGTTCCCCTCATTATCATTTCCAGCCATTTCAACTACCAAAAAGGGCTCACCGGCATTAAATTCCATACCACTGGTATTCACAGAACTGATTGTCAATATCGTTCCACCTTTATCTGAATCAAAAAGTGTGTAGTCAAAATCACCCCCTGCAATCCATTCCACACCACTTATTTCAAAGGGAGTCACATCCAATTCGAGGCTGAATTGCAGTGATTTTACGAATAGGCTTTTCTCAAAAAATAAGTGAAGTTCAGAATCATCAAAAGAATAAAGCAGGGTTTCCATTTCTCCTGACCTTGGGTTTGCGATATGACCACCCGGGTCAGCACTGCGGTTAACATCCCCGGTTTTCACTGCATCAAAATCAACCACGACCAAAGAGTCTGAGTAGAAAGGACTTCTAATCCCCTCGGAAGGTATTTGATCTCCGGGTTGGAGACTTCTTATGTCATGTGGTGAAGGAAAAATTCTCCAGGAGGTATTGTTTTCAAAAGAAGTTTGCCTGCCGAGGATAAGATTTCGCCCTTCGACCACATCGGCCACATCAATTTCACCATCGCGGTTGATATCTGCAGCAATTAACTGATCATATTTGGTAAAAGGCCTTAAGCCGATAATGTGCTTTTGCATCAATAATAAATCAAAGGAAGTAAATCCATTAAGAGGATCGTGGTCCTTTGTTGCTGTCAAAAGTCCCTGCCCCTCCTCCGGGATTAAGTACCACAGCAATTCATACTTTCCATCACCGGCTGTAATGGAATTTTCCAGATATGGTAAATCCGGGGAATTATACTCGACCTCAACTCCTTTAACCGGTCTCATGTCCGGGTCCCAAACCAAACCGGATTTAAATCCAATTAGTGAATCAAGGCAGGCACCGTGGTTGTCAGTGATATAAACATATGTGCTACAAAAATCAGCATTGCCATTTTGATCGATCACCCATATTTCCACCTCCGTCGAATCGAGTTCGCTGCAATCAAATGTTCGGGTGGTATCAGCGGGGTCGTTGCTGTAGGCCAAAATGAGATCTTCATCAGGCGTGCAATTGTCAAAACTGCCCGCATTAAAGTGGTCTGCATTGAGGGTAACTTCACCTGAAATCGGAATGACCACGGTAGAAATTCCATGGTGGCAAACTGGTACCGGTTGCTGGCAATCCTCAATGGTTATTTCCTGGTGGCAATGGGATTTGTTTCCGCAAAGGTCTTCGGCACTCCACCTCACCCTGTGGGTTCCAAAGGGAAATTCACCACTGATTTCGTTCCCGGACCCCATCACATTGAATTGGCCGGTATTGTCAATATCGATCATGTAGGTCCACTTCAATAGTGAATCCGGAGTACAGTCATCGATTGCAGTTTGAAGAATTTCAATATTGCCACTACAGCCATCGGGGTTTTCTCCACAGATGTTTTTAGGCTGGCAATTTTGAATGACCGGGGCCTGATTCGTTTTTACCTTAATCACCTGGAGTTCCGACCAAAGGCCAACCGGTGGTTCCACATTTGGAATATGTTGACACCAATCCATGACAGACCAGGTGCGCAGGACTTTAAAACACTCTCCATCTACCTGAGTGAAAATTTTATCGGTATAAGAAAATAGTATGTCACTGCAGTGATCTCCATCAATTTCGGGCATTCCGGTTACATCTGGATCTAGAATTCCGTTGGGGCAATCCTCTATCATCACATCATCCGGCCAGGTGATGTACTCGTCATCAAATGGTTCCAACTCGATAATTTCAATGATCTGGGTACAGTGTGCAGTCCTGTCATCGGGATCGGTAGCTGTAAAAGTGCGCTCAATAATGCCCTTCCCACATTTTAAATCTTTTTCAAAATCCTCAGTTACCACCACCCCGCAATTGTCGGTGGCCAATCCATCAAAACCTGCTCTAAAATCAGGTCCATAAAGAGGGTCCTGAATAATTATTTGTTCCCGGTCAGCCTGACTTAAAGCCACTTTACCAAAAACAGATAGATCATCGAAGTCAAACTCAAAATCACAGGTAACGGTGATATCCGAGGGGCAGATGATATTTGGAGGTAACTTATCCTCTACGTAGAGTTGCGCCCAGCAGGTATTAGTATTTCCTGCAGCGTCCGTGGCGCGAAGTATAATTTCGAGTGGACTCTCTGCAATATCGGAGCAACAAACTTCCACAAAGTTTCTGAACTCTGTGTCATCTATAACTCCATCCGGGCAATTTCCGGCATATTTGCGCGCAATCTCCACCGATGCGAGTTCGCAATTGTCATAACTCCCGTCGTCAAATGCGGCCACATACACTCTTCCAAGCCCGTTAGAGCCAAGAGAAATTCTAGTGTCGAGATCACACACTGCAACCGGCGCCACGTCATCTACTACGGTAATTTGGCCCGAGCAACTCCATCCCCCGGAGATCACTGTAAAATTGAGAGTCTGGTCCAAAAACTGGCCGGGTATCACATCACCCAGAGAACTTCCTGATGGCGATTGGATGTTTACAAAATAATTGCATGTGCCGTATTGAAAATTACTTAAAACCTGATGTGCCTGAACTTCAGTATCACAATTTATTCCTGCAGAAATCTCGACATTGGGCAGACAGGAAACAGGACAATTGGCAAGGGTTTCACCAACAGAAAAACACCAAAAGAGTGCAGAAAGAATCATGATTTTCAAAAAGCGGAGGTATATCTTTTCCATGCGCATCTTATTTATCCACCAATGCAGCCCGGACTACATATAGGGAATTTATGAATAATATTTTTACAAATATATTCAAAATAATTGACATTGGAAATTACTATTACCCCATATCTAAAGAATCACTAAGAAAAGTGTGAAAAAATGATTTATAGAAAGCTGGGGTTCTGAAGGTGATGGCAGCTGGCTTTAGAAAAGGAAGTAAATAACAGGAGGAGGCGAAGAAAGGAAATCACTGCTTGAGCAAACCATTTTCCTGGGCGATTTTTATCAGCCCATCATTGGTCTCCACTTTGAGTTTTCTCATGATATTCTTGCGGTGAACGGAAACGGTTTGGTCACTGATAAATAAATCCCTGGCAATTTCTCTGTTGTTTTTATCGCAGGCAATTTCATTGATAATCTCGCGCTCGCGTTTGGTCAAATAGTGTTTGAGAAGAAAGTTGTCCTCTGTAACCCAGTACTCCTCCTCATTTGCCTTTTTTATGCCGTTTTTGGTAGGGGATATATTAACACCTTCACCCATGTAGGCCACCCCCTTTAGTACATCCTTAATGGCCTTTACAAGTTCATCTTTCCCTGATTTTTTGAGCATGTACCCATCGGCTCCGTTTTTAAAGGCCTCTTTTACGAATTTATTGCTGTCGTAGCTGGTAAGAATCAAAATGCGCATCAGAGGTTGAACCTCCTTGAGTTCATAAATCAGGTCTATCCCATCAATGACGGGCAACTTGAGTTCCATAACAAGTAGATCATAAAAATTTTCTTTGGCAAGCGTCAACAGATCCTCTCCGCTATTAACCGTTTTGCACACATTCAAATCGCATCCAAAATCACTTTCAGTCAGAAGGTTGCATAGACCATCAATGGTCAATTGCTGTTCGTCAGCCAGTATTAGATCCACTTTTTTCCTTTCCATAATCTTCATTAATTACATCTACCAAAGGGCCAAATTACTAAAACTTTGAAATACTGTCCAACTTTTTCTAATCAATTTTGCACTTTTTGTTGAACTTCAAAGCTTTATAAAAGTTTGGAGGGGCACCAAGCGGTTCGTTTTGGATTAAAACAATAGGAAATCCCGGTTTCAAAAGATTTAGCTCTAGAAAATTGGCCCAGTGAAATCGACAATATTCATGCCACCTTAAATTTGATAAATCACTCCCTTTATAAATACGCCTGGTACCATCTGCATCGCAGATTCTTATTACTGGTTGGGCCAAAAAAGTGTTAACAAAGCACTAATGGAATATTTAAAAAAGTTAAATCACCACCTTATGAGGTTCGTGATTGCCAATTAATTACTATTTTCACCCAATGTTTTCAAACATTCGCAACATGCTTAAGAATATTATTTTGATAATGCCTTTATTTATTGGCATTTGTTTCGCTAATGCCCTTCAAGGCCAGTCTCAATTTTGGGAAGAGCTAGATAAGCTTGCTCCACTGAGCAGGAGTGCTGTACCACTGGAAAAAGATATTAAGCCGGATAAATACCGGGTATTTCAGCTGCAATATGAGGAGTACAAAGACCTTATTACTTCTGCACCGCTTGAAAACACAAGGCGGGCTCACAGAAATCCCCTTAAGGTTGAAATTCCGGGGCCGGATGGTAAGTTTACGGTCTTCAATCTTACCAGATCACCTATAATGCAAGCCGGTCTCGCTGAAAAATATCCCCATTTTCACACCTTCAGAGGGGTGAGTAGTGACGGTCGCAAAAGTGGTCGGTTTGATATTACAAGCCACGGTTTTCACGGTATTGTATTTACCGATGGAGGGTCATATTACATTAATCCCTACAATTTGTCCACAACGGACTTCTACATTGTCTTCGAGGTGGAAAACAATTTCTCTCCAGAAAATTCCTATCAAATTGAATGTGGAGTGCACGATCATGATCACGAAATCAACGAGTACATGAATAATTTGCACAGTCGGGGTGAGGCAACATGGAGATCGGACGATGAGACGTTCCCACTTCTCACCTACAGGCTTGCAGTAGCTGCTACCGGTGAATATACCATTAGATTAGGTGGAACGGTTGATGATGGAATGTCTGCAATCGTAACAGCTGTCAACAGGATTAACAGTATTTTTGAAAGGGATCTGGGAATAAGGTTTTTGCTGGTGGATAATAATGACACTTTGGTCTTTACAACTCCCGGATCAGATGGTTTCTACACCAATGGAAACACCGGTCAAATGATTAACCAAAATCCTCCAGTGCTCAACGCCAGAATTGGTATCGACAACTACGATATAGGGCATGTGTTTGGAACAAGCAGTTCTCTGGCAGGCCTTGCGGGATTGGGAAATGTATGTTCACCGGGAAAAGCCAGAGGAGTATCTACTCACGTAAATCCCTTTAATGACCCTTTTATTGTAGCTATAGTCTGCCATGAAATCGGCCATCAATTTGCTGCCAGACATACGATGTACAGTTGTCACAACGTCAATCCAAGTACCGCTTATGAGCCCGGAAGTGGATCTACCATTATGTCTTACACAGGGATTTGTGCTCCGCAAAATAATCTGCAAAACCAAACCGATCCATATTTCCACGCCAATTCTATCGATGTTATGATGGACTTCAGTCGCAATGGATCAGGAAGTGCATGTGCAGTCGAAGTACCCACAGACAATATTCCTCCCGCCATTGAACTGTCCTATGAAGATGGTTTTCACATCCCAATCCAAACCCCATTTAAACTGGAGGGGATAGCCACCGATGAGAACGACGATCAATTGACTATCTCCTGGGAGCAATACGATATTGGGCCCTCCCTTGACCCACCCATAAATCTGGGTCAAACTATTGGGAACTCCCCACTTTTCAGGGTGTGGCCTCCGACAGAGGATCCCGTGAGGTATTTTCCTCGCTTATCTGACTTAATCAACAACAGACAACGACCTTATGAGTTACTTCCCGACACTACCCGCTTACTGACATTCAGAATGGTGGTGCGAGATAACCACCCGGATGCAGGAGCCACCACCTGGGAGCAAGTTCGCTTTTCCTCAACGGCACAGGCCGGCCCATTCCAGGTGATTTTTCCAAACCAAAGAGATACACTTGAAGCGGGTCAATATTTTGAGGTTTTATGGGATGTGGCCAACACAGACCAATCGCCGGTGAATTCAAGGAGTGTTGATATTTTACTGTCCGATGACAGGGGCTTCACCTATCCATATACTCTGGCCGAGGGGGCACCAAATACGGGAAGTGCCTTTGTGACCTTACCCAACGTTACCGGAAATAACTTCAGGGTAAAAGTGCGTGCAGCCGATAACATCTTTTTCGATATTTCTGATAGAAACTTCATTGTATCGGAAGCATCCGAACCGGGTATCATCATCAATTACAACCCCTACAGAGGGCTGCTTTGCCTGCCGGAAAAACTCTCAGTAGATTTTCAAACAGAAAGTCTATTCGGATTTACGGATACCCTTTTCTTTGAGTTGGCTGAGGATTTGCCTGATGGAGCCATTCCGATTCACATTCCCGAGTATGTAATTCCCGGAGAGGCTTTCAATCTTGAAATAGACTTTAGTGAAGCTGCAATTTCTGGAGATTATCGGGTCGATTTCGTAGTATTCAACGACACCATTGCTGAGATGGAACGATCCATATTCTTCGAGACCGTTTCCAATGATTTTACGGATCTCGCCACCCGTTTTCCTGAGAATGGTCAAATGAATCTTGATCGCACAATCACCTTTAGGTGGGATCAAGGTAGCGATGCGGAGGGCTATGAAATTCAGGTAGCCACGCATCCGGATTTTTCCGAGGATGTAATTGTTTACAAAGAGGTGACCGATCGCATCGACAGCCTGGATGCGCTCATACAATTTGAAACCGGAGAGATTTACTACTGGAGAATCAGACCATTTAATATCTGTGGTATCGGAGAGTTTAGCGATGTTTCTGCCTTTCAGGTAAGAACCAGAGAGTGCGATAATTTTACCTCTACAGATGTACCCGTCAGCGTTCCTGCAAATGCTTCTGGAACATCTATGTTAAATGTTGAACTCGGTGGAGAGGTGGAGGAGATTGTCGTTCCCAATGTCAGGGGTATTCAGCCATTTGTCGGTGATATACAGCTCTCCCTGCTTTCTCCCTCCGGAACGGAAGTAGTATTGGTGAGTGGGAAATGTGGAACCCAGGGCAATTATGACCTGGGTTTTGACGACGATTCAGCCTTTGAAATCACCCCTCCCTGCTCATTGACTTCAGGAAATCTTTATATCCCTGAGGAACCCCTTGCTACTTTTAGAGGAGAACAGATTGAGGGTTCCTGGGGCTTGCGTGTGAGCAGGATTAGGTCCGGTTCCGCAGGTCAATTACAAGCCTGGGAAATGTCCGTTTGCTTTAATGTTACCCTTTCTGAGATAACTGCCCTGCGAAACGACACACTGAGATTGAGACCCGAAAGCACCAATGAAGTAAGCAGGGATGTTTTGAGAGCGCGTAGTACTACATCCGGCACAAACGGAATCGAATTTGTACTGGTCGATCTACCTGAGCTCGGTATATTGACACGTGAAGGTCAGGAACTGGAAGTAGGAGACATCTTCACCCAAAATGATATTGACAACGAAAGAGTGAGTTACGCCACTGAAATCGACACCTTTGATTTTGACCACTTCAAGTTTTTGGTTCGAGATGAGCGCAATGGATGGAGAGGTATTGAGCGTTTTGAGATCAAAATATCGGATGGTCCGGCCACTTTTACAGAAGAAATTCACACCAGTGAGTTGAAATTGACGGTCTTCCCCAACCCGGGTGATGGTCTATTCAATTACGAACTCGAAGGCATGGAGGGGCAGCTTGTTGATTTAACGGTTGTCTCAGCAGATGGCCAAACAGTACTAAAAAAACCCGTTCGCCTCGAGGCAAGAAATGTAATGGATCTCAGGTCCCTGTCATCAGGAATTTACTTCATCAATATAATTAATGATTCCGGTAGTGCAAATACGAGGGTGATTATTGAATAACAATGTAACTTATGTTTCAAAAAAACACTATCACAGTTTTAAGCCTCCTTTGTTTGTCAACCATTTTCAGTACGGGACTTATGGCTGGACAATTGGCCAATCCCTGGAGTTTTGTAACTGAGAAGGAGCAGGATGTTGAGCGGATAGCTACTATGCGCTCAGGAGACTTTTTCCCGGCGACACAATACAGCGTGTTCACTTTGGACAGCAGCAAAATGGCGAAACTTGTCAGTGAAGTTCCCTTCGAAAATCTTAGAAATTTTGAAAGCGACATAATAATTCCCATCCCCTTACCAACAGGTGAATACGAGTATTTCAGAATAGCCGAGTCACCGGTTTTTGCGCCTGAACTTGCTGCAAAATTTCCAAATATCAAATCCTACAAAGCCATTTCGGAGGGAAGCTCCGGAAGAACCGGTAGAATTAGTGTCTCGCCAATTGGAATTGCAGGTATGTTCAATACCACAAATGGAGACCTTTTTATCGAGCGGTATGAATTTGGAGAAAAAGGGGATTACGCGGTATTCTACGACAGGGACATGGCTTTCAACCGGGAAATGCAAGATGAAATGAGGTGCGGGTTTCTCGGGTTTTCCGATGCAAACCGTCGATCGGAAATCCTGGAAGAGGTGGAAAGCATCGGGCGAAGTATGGGTGGCAATGAACTTGAACTGCGAGTTTACCGAATGGCCCTGGCTACCACCAGTGCATATGCTGACCTAAAAGGAGGTACACTGGAATCTGTAATGGCGTCCCTTAATGAAGCAATGAATTTGTTGAATCAAATAACGGAAAATGAGGTTGCCATAAGATTTGAACTGGTTCCCAACAATCACAATATCATATGGCTCGATCCGGATGATGAACCTTATGTTAACGTAGATGAGGGGAGGGGACTTCTTGGACAAAATACATCAGCCATAGCGAGTCACGGAGGCATCCCTTTGAATCAATTTGATGTGGGTCATGTATTCACAGGGCGTTGTAACGATGTGGGTGGGGTGGTAAACGGAAGGGCATGCACGCCGGGAAAAGCCCGGGGAGTAACCTGTCATTCCAACAACAATATGTCCAGCATTGTGACCAGAATATTTGCCCATGAGGTGGGACACCAATTCAATGTGGCTCATAGTTGGAACCACTGCCCCGGATTGGACAATCAACGTTCATCAAGTTCTGCCTACGAACCCGGATCAGGCTCTACCATTATGTCCTATGCCGGATCATGCGGCAGTCAGAATGTGCAGACTAATACCCACGCCTATTTTCACGCAGGATCACTGAACGAGTGGATTGCTTTTTCGCGTCTCAACCCGGACAATGCCAACTGCGGGGAAGTGATTTTTACCGGCAATACCGAACCGGAAATTTTTCTCCCCTACGAAAACGACTTTCACATTCCTATCAGCACCCCTTTTAAACTTACAGCAGAAGCCATGGATGCAAACGATGATCCACTCACTTTCGCCTGGGAGCAAATGGATCTCGGCCCAAATTTACCGATGCAGGAGGCTGCGGGGACAATACCTCTCTTCCGCACATTTCCTCCCTCAGTGAGCCCTACAAGATATTTTCCCAACCTTCAGACGGCAGCATCAGGCTCTAACGATATTTCCCAGCAACTACCCACCTATTCCAGGGTGCTCAACTTCAGATGTACCGTCAGAGATAATAATCCTGCGGGAGGAGCCATTGTGTGGGACCAATTGCGCTTTTTTGCAACCGCAGCCGCAGGTCCTTTTGAGGTTACTTTTCCCGGTAGCGGCCAAACCTACAGAGCAGGTGAACTGGTTGAGATTACCTGGGAAGTGGCAAATACAGATCAAAGCCCTGTAAATGCGGAATACGTGGACATTCTATTCTCCTTTAACAGGGGATTGTCTTTTCCAATCGTGTTGATGGAGAGAACCCCGAATACCGGTAGCGCTATGGTGCAGTTGCCAAATACCGGTGGCCCTTGGAACCGCATTAAAGTCAGAGCCTCAGATAATATATTTTTCAATGTGTCACAGCAAAACTTCGGTCTTGTTCCGGCAGAACAGCCAGGTTTTATTTTTCGACACAATCCAGGTCAAGACCTGCAATGTCTTCCCAATGTTTTGAACATAAATTATCGAACAGAGCCTCTGTTAAGCTTTAATGATTCCATTGTGATAGAAATTGTCGATGGATTGCCGGACGGCGCAGTAGCTCTATTCCCGGATTATATAAAAGCCGATGAAGAAGGAGAATTGTCCATTGACTTGTCTGGTGTAAATATAAACGCTGACCACGAGTTAACATTCAGGCTGAAATCAGGACAGGATACCCTTTACAGAACCGTCTATTTTACAACGGTATCCAATGAGTTTAGCGCCGTGGAATTAAGCTGGCCGGAAAACGGAGCGGATGGTGTTGACCAAATTATACCCTTTGCCTGGAATCCGAGTGATAACGCAGTATCCTATCACCTGGAAGTGGCTTTGAATCCGGCTTTTGAAGAAAATCAAATGGTTTTCAGTGAAACTGTGACGGGAATTGCGGAAATTCAACCAGAATTTCAGTTCCCGGCCAATACGCTTCTTTACTGGAGAGTGACTCCCATAAACCAATGTGGTGTTGGAGAACCTCTTACAGCGGGGGTCTTTCAGACCAGGACAGTTTCATGCGAAACATTTGAGGCCACTGGACATCCGATTGTAAATTCCGGTGTAAACGGAAGTATCAACACTTCAGAAATACTTATTGAAAATCAGGGTCAGGTGGATGAGATCAATATTCCCAATCTTTCAGGACTGCAATCCTGGGTTGGAGATATAGGTTTTACCCTCATTTCACCATCCGGTACAAAGGTGCCACTTTTCACAAGAAGATGTGGCAATCTCAGTCATTACAATTTGGGGTTTGATGATAATTCGCCAATCGAATTGGGATGCCCACTTACCTCTGGCCAGAGGTACCAACCTCAAGAACCACTGGCTAATTTCTCCGGTGAACCTCTTGAGGGAATTTGGACCATGGAATTGAGACGATACAATTCGGGCTCTTCAGGAAGGTGGGACGGCTGGAGTATGGAAGTTTGCGCCAACCTCTCACTTCCCGGATTGCAATTCACCCATATCGATACCCTTTTCGCCCCACCCCTGGAGCGGACGGGAATAAGCTCAAGTCTCTTGAGAGTGGAAAATGGCAGTACCACCAATGAAAACATTGAGTTTACAGTCATTGAGAAACCCACATTGGGATCCCTTATTTTTGACAATGTAGACCAAAGCACTGGTTTTGTTTTCACCCAGCAAGACATCTTAGATGGCAGGGTTCGTTACCGGGCTGATATTAATGGAGATGGGGACGACCACTTCACCTTTTCAGTAATTGACGATGAGAGTGCATGGACCGGACCTGATACTTTCTACATTGCAATTCGCGAAGACGCTGTTTCCAACACAACTGAAATTACCAGTACTGCGGAGTTTAAGGTTTATCCCAACCCCACCGGAGGACATGTCACACTTCAAAAGTCAAGCGGTACAAACCAATCTGCTCAGATTCGCCTGTATAATTCCACAGGCCAATTGGTACACAACAGCGTGCAACTGCTAAGTGGGGGGATGACCCAGCTCGAACTTTCAAAACTGTCACCGGGACTTTATGTTTTACAAATGAGTACCGGAACCAATACCTTCAGTGAACGGTTGATTATAAAATAAAATCCCGACTTACTTTAGCTCGTAACCATAAATCCTGAACAAGAGGTACTGAATGGCGGCTCTTAATACTAGAAAGGCCATCAAACTGATCCACAACCAATTGTTAGATGTGGTATCACCCAAGGTATAGAAAAAGATAAAAAAGCCGGCAAATGCTACTACCATGGCATTGCGCATGGTTTTGGATGCCGTGAGGCCAATATAAATGCCATCCCAAACGTAGGACCAAAATCCCACCAGTGGCAGTACGGCCACAAATAAGAGATATGGGCGTGCCCCCTCCAATACTTCCTCCACATCAGTAAATATTCTTAGGAAAAGAGGGCCGTAAATCCCGTAAACCAAAGCACAGACAATAGCCAGGCCACCTGACCAAAGAAAGGAGAGCGATATGGTTTTATCGAGATCCTCTTTACTGTCTTTTCCCTTGTATTTGCCAACAAGACTTTCAGTCGCATAGGCAAAACCATCGATGCCGTAAGACATCCAATTTACAAAGTGCATCAAAATGACATTGACCGCCAGGACCATGGCCCCCATTTCCGCACTTTGCGCATAGAAAAAGGCAAATACCAGCGTCAGGGCCAGCGTTCGAAGAAATATATCGGAATTGACCCGCGCAAATTCCAGCCAGTTTCTGAATTGCTTTAACAGCGAACCTTTGAAGTGAGCAAACATGTAGCGGTATTTGAAGAACAAAAGGCCCAAGCCCGCAACAACACCAATGTACTGAGCCAGTAGCGTGCCCAGCGCCACTCCATCCGCTCCCCTGCCATCAACCATTACAAAATAATAACTCAGTCCAATATTAAGGGTATTGATAAAAATGGTCAGGTAGAGGGGGTACAGAGAATTTTGCATGCCGAAAAACCAACCCATGATTACAAACAGGGCCAGGGTGGCGGGCACATCCCAAATTCTGATAAAAAAGTATTCTCTGACCAGTGGCAGCAGATCTCCCTCCACATTCATCAGCACAAAAGCCGTTTCACCAATCAGCGACTGAAACACCAAAAACAGAAAGGCAAAAAACAGGGCGACCATCAATCCCCTGGATAGCTGCATAATTTGGCCCGTTTGATTCGCTTTTCCAAAAAACTGTGCAGTAAAGCCCGTAGTGGCCATTCGAAGGAATCCAAAATTCCAGTACAAAAAGTTGAATATCATAGATGCTATTCCCACGGCACCTATATGCACATCTGAAAGACGTCCCATCAGTGCGGTGTCCACGGTGCCCAGCAATGGCAAACTGATGTTGCTGATAATATTGGGAATCGCCAGAGCCAGCATTTCCCGGTTAATCTTCAAAGTCCTACCGGCAATCAAGCTTCCGGCCATTTCAATACATAATTATCCAGAAATAAACCGCAAACATAAGGATACTACACCACACAAGCGAGTGAAAACAAATATTCGGAGCCCGTCTGACGTTAGTTTTCGGTAAATTATTTTAAACACTTACCTTTGGGCTTTAATTAAGAATAGGCCTTACGCCAAATTCGCTCTGTTTTCTATGGCAAAAAAAAGGACTGGAAAGGACTTGACAACCGGGGATAAACTCAAGGCCCTGGCACTTTTCCTGGTGAGTAAAACACTTTGGAAAAACCTGTTGCTAATGGCAATAGCAGGCCTGGTCATTGTCTTCCTGACCCACCAATCTCTAAAGTGGTACACCCGTCACGGCCAGCAAATTCCACTCCCCGACTACACAGGTGAATCTATAAACTCTGCCATGGAGGATGCAGATAACCGCTCCTTTCGAATGGTCGTATCAGACTCCATCTATATCGTAGGGCGCAGGGGTGGTATTATTCTGGACCAAATTCCACAACCACACGAACTGGTCAAAAAAGACCGTAAAATTTACGTTACCGTCACCAAAAGTCAGCCGGACATGGTCACGCTGGATGAATTGCCTCCGATGTACGGTCGCAGTTTTGAGAGAACTGCCCGGGTGCTACAGGCTGCCCACAATATTGATGCACGGATTATGGGAAAAACCTATGACCCAGGACCCGAAGGTCACATCATGTTAATGATTTTTGAGGGGGATACCATTATTGACCGGGGGGATGTATTAAAATCTGTGGAAATACCCGTGGGTGCAACCGTGGGTTTTATCGTGTCAGAGCAGCGCGGAGGAATGGTTGAAATACCGAATGTAGTTTGCCGCAGCTTGGACGAAGCAGAATTTATTATTAGTTCGCACAGATTGCGAGTCGGTTCAACCCGGCTGCAAGGCGAAGTGGAGGATTTGCAGAGGGCCTTTGTGGTAGAACAGGATCCCCCTTATAAGCCGGATGAGAAAATAAGGATGGGAAGGTCAATCAATCTCATCCTATCCAGAGAACAACCGGACTTTTGCGACCCGGAACCAGAGGAATTTTAACGGATAAAATAGCCCTGATGTGATTCCGTTTTTTATCAATGAGTTCAATCTGAAAATCCATTTTTGCATGAAAATTAGCGAAAAATTAAAGATCGAGAAGATGGGAAAATTTTTCCTGATGACGAAGATTTTGGAATTTGCAGCCATTTGTTATAAAAAGAGGTTTTCGGAATGGACTTATCAATATGTTCAAAAAATCAATTGACTCCAAATGGTGAAATTTCGTCAAAATAAAATAAAATGGACAGGGATTGGCTTACTGACGCTCACTGCTCCCTTGTTTGTATTCATACTCTGCTTTACCATTAGTATCCAGGCTCAGTCGGGCTTCGAACTGACACCCCTTACCTACAATGAAAAACTGCAGGAAAAAGCAAGTAAAAAGACCCAACTCCCGGGGCAATTCGGAGATCATTTCAGATCAGGCGAAGAGCCCGAGATAATTCATATAAATATCTCATCGAACGGGACGACACAATTTTGCCCTGAAAACCCCTTCCTTGGCGAATTGCTAGACAGCATAGCAGATCTATCTTGCAGTAGCCCTCAAAATACAACCATCGAAATTGCGGACAATTGTTTAATATTTGAGGCAGGACCTTCAGGTGCAACAGTCCAATCCGATACTTTTTGTATAATGCTAACCGGATCAGAGGGATCGGAGGCCGACTTACTGCTTTTGGTCAATGTCCGCCCAATCAGATCACTTCCCTTTGTGGATGACTTTAGCTATTCCGGCCCCTTTCCACATCCGGATTACTGGATTGACCGCTTCGTCTTTGTCAATAATACACTGGTTATCAACCCTGTGTCTGTGGGAACGGCCACTTTTGATGGAATCGATGACACAGGCAGACCCTATGGTGGAGATTTCGGGCGGGCCGATCATCTCACATCGGCATTTATTGATATGACCAGTGCCATTCCCGGCCAGTGCTTTCTCACTTTTTACATACAGGCTGGGGGCTACTCTTACGTTCCGGACAATGCCGAATTATTAATACTGGAATTTAAAACCGAGGATGGAGACTGGGAAGAAATCACCAGCTATAGTTCAGCTGACCATCCCGACAATGAGCGGTTTTACTTCAAGAGCATCCAGTTGGAGGAGCGATTCTTCTACGAAGATTTTAAATTCAGGTTTGTGAATCTGGCCGACGGCACCGGGATGAACTCAAACTGGCACCTTAACTACGTAAAGTTGGCCAACGAATTTCAGGCAGACCTTATATTTGAGAATGACATTGCATTCACCAGACCGCCAAGTTCTGCCCTGGAAAGATACACAGCAATGCCCTTCCGGCAGTTTGTCGGTCACGAACGCGAGGAGCTGGCTACAGAAATACAGATCGGACTCCACAATCACTTCAATGGAACGCGCCAGGCAGACCCGAGTAATTTGAGAATTATAGAAGCTTCCACAGGACAGCAACTGCTGTCTGAAACTCTGCTGGAGGTTCCCCCGGTAGTGGATGAAAACCAGCGTGACCTCGACCCGGGATTTCACTTTTTTACTAACAATATTCAAAATGAAGAGCCCTACAAAAACAATGTCGAGGCCATGACCGGCTCACTCATGGATAAAATGATCATTCGCACGGAATATTCCTTCCAGCAAAATGAGGAACAGATTCCCGAATTGATTCGCAACAACCAGGTATCAGGGGAAACTGTAATATCTGACTACTACGCATACGACGACGGATCAGCAGAAAGGGCTTTCAACGTCTTTTTCGGGACCGGCAGCAGTGCACCCGCGCTTGGTGTCCAATACCACTCCAATACGGGAGACACACTCAGGGGAATTGCAGTAAATCTTCCTAGAATTTCACCCGGTGACAGAAACAAGAGATTCAGACTTATGGTGTGGGGTGCCTCACTGGATGACGAGCCGCTCTTTGAGTCTGAAAACCTGGGTCCGCGTTTTGTGGATGTCTTTCACGATAGCATTCAGGGCTTTTCGACCTACGCACTGCGCTCCCCGGTAACCGGAAATGACACAGCCATTTACATCCCTGCAGGGGATTTTCACGTCGGTTGGAAACAGATATCCCGGGGAGCTTCAGGAGTGTATGTGGGTTTTGACAGCAACAACCCCGACAATGCGGATCACGTATTCTTTAGCGATGGTGCTATTTGGAGGCGAATAGGTGATATAAATCCCGGAGTGAGGGGTGCTGTAATGATAAGACCTATATTCTCTGATGAGCCGGTGGTCCAGACCAATGTATTTGAACTGGACGGAGCCCCCAAAACCATCCGACTCTACCCCAATCCGGCCAATGATGAAATCCACTTTGGGGATTCAGATGCTTTGGGCGGAATAGATAAATTGGTCGTTTATTCAATGGATGGGAAGATGTATCCGGTCTCCTATCACGACAATAGGGTGGACATTACACATCTTCCTCCGGGGTCCTACATATTGGCAATACGGTACAAAAACTCCAATGAGTTGCGATATGGACAATTCATCAAACAAGATGTCCGGTAGAATGTTAACCCAGAAATTTCCGCAGCATAAAAATAACAACTTCTCATGGATATAATCAGTCCGAAAGAACTTCACAATCGATTAAAAGATGGTGAAGAAATAGTGCTAATCGACGTCAGAGAACCCTGGGAAAATGAGGAGTTCAATATAGGGGGCGAACTAATTCCCCTCGGTGAATTGATGGGGAAAATGGTTGACCTTGAGAAGCACAAACATCAGACCATCGTGATTTATTGCAAATCAGGCTCCCGAAGCCAAATGGGCCAAAATCTGTTGCTCAACTACGGTTTTGATGATGTTCTCAATCTGGAAGGTGGAATAGAAGCATGGTTGACAGACGTCGATGGTGTCTGACCCCGCTTTTATTTAACCTCGCGCTAGATCAGTCATCCCTGAGACCAGGCATACAAGGCCGATTGATTTATTTCAAAAATGCGGACACCTGCGTTTCTTACAAATCCCGGGTTTCTACCATGCCAACACCAAATATCATTACAGTTTATCGAGGTACTGTTCCCATTCCTCTTTGGAGTAAAGAGGCTTGAATTCTGTCTCCTCCAGGGACCAGGCTTTTTCCCTGATGGATCGCACCCTTTCATTTGGATTGGGGTGGGATGAAAACCAATAAGCACCAGCAGGCAATTCTTCATCGTTACCGGCAATCCGGTTTAAAAGCTCCGCGAGGCCATTGGGATTAATCCCTGCGTTGGAGAGATAGATCACGGCCTGCTCGTCCGCTTCGTTCTCCAATTGTCTCCCATAGGATGAGCTTGCGAGAATACTGGCTACCTGGCGAGCGGCTTCCCCTCCTGCAGATCCACCGGCAATACCAACTGCTATCGAAATGCCGACTTCTCTCATCAATTTTCTCCGGATGTGATCCATCTTTACATGTGCGATTTCGTGAGCAATTACTCCGGCCAGCTCTTCGGCATTTTCACATACCGCGATCAGTTCGGTAAACAAAACCACATTCCCACCCGGAAGTGCAAAGGCATTTACCATTCTTTTGTCGAGGAGGTGGACTTTAAGGCCTTCGCAATCCAATTCATTTGCCTCGCATATTTTCTCTGTGATTTTGATAATGGGTGCTAATTTACCGGAATCTGTCACGGACCTATTTTCGGCATTAAATACTTTAAGGAGAGCGTCACCCAGCTTTTCCTCCTGCAGATCAATCAATTCATCTGCCCCCTCAGTGGCACTTTGGAAATTGATCTGGCCAATGATCAACACCGCCGCAACAATGCCGCCAATTAACAACAGTGATTTTAAAAATATTTTACTCATAGTCCAATTCACTCATAACTGCATCCGTCAAATCACCGAACAACCACCATTTGGGGTGCAAGCCTTTTTGAATCTGAAGAGCCGATACAATAGTACCGATTAATTCTGAAAGATTAAAGCCGAGCAAAACTGCCAGGTATGCGAAGAAGTAATTGCTAGCCTCCCAATCCCCAAATAAAATCAACAATAGCCAGGTTACCCCAATCGCATTGACAAGGAACAGGAACAGTTGGGTAAACATAACCTGGATACAATGCCAGCGAATAAAAGTGGTGGATTTGGTATTGCCGAGGTAATATATTCCCGAGGCTACCAGATTGACGATAGGTAGGGGCATTCCAACAATAATCACCACCAGAGACATCAGGTAACTATTGGAAGCGCGCTCCCTTTCATCCAGGTTCGGCTTGTAGTAAAACTCCTTAATTGCTATCATAACCCCTTATTTATATTCCATATCCAATTGGCGGTGATCAACACAAAAAATAAGATCAACACCCACTTGTGGCTAAAAAAAATTTGAAACTGATCCCATGAATTCCTTAAGTAGCGAGCACCGAAAATTACATCCCAAAGAAATAAAACAGGTACAATCAAAAGACCAAGAGCCAGTAAAAACCCCAGTGGATTGATTCGGAGTGCCTCACCTATATTCCCCAGGAAGAGATTTTTTACCGTACGTGTTGACCCACAAGAGGGACAGGGAAGGGAGGACACATTTTTGACCACACACACTGTATATTCAGCCCCTTTAAGTTCAGACCGGTTATCCGCATACCAGGACAATCCCAGCCAAAGATATCCTCCGGCAATGGCTGTCAAAACCAGCAGGTAAAATTTTTTATCGGGCTTACTCATAAACCACTATTTACGCTCTTATATGTGGTTAAAAAGTTGCTTCATCACAAACGTCAAGAACAACTACTCAAATGTTAATCAATAGCCCGCTGAGGCAATCTCAAAACGCTCTAAGTTTTTATCCCGTGTAGCCCCCATAATCAAAAACCAATCTACGATGTACCAAATCCCAAAACCTCCGCAGGTCAAAAGTTTGGCGATGCCCAAGCCCACTTCTCCAATGAGAAACCGATCTATACCCAGACTCCCCACCAATAGGGAGACAACCAGAATCATCATAGGATCCTTATAAGATTGAGACTGCACGCGAAAAAACTGATTCTCGTCCATTTCTTGAAGCCTGCCGCGAATATGGTTTAATCGATAGGATTCAAAATATTTCCCATTCGTCATGAGAAACATATCCACTTTTTGCATGTCTGGCTTATTCTCTTCCATAGTCTATCTTTTTGGATTCGGGGGACAAGATAGGAAATTTTCTAACTACAGAAGCACATTTTTCGACGATAGCCCTGGTTTTATTAGATTAAGTTCAGATAAATTGTGGGGATTTCAAGAATTTGCCATCGAACAAGTTAAACACCGATAGCTTTCATGTTACACACGAAAAACTACAACAATTTCACTATTGTCCTGTTTACCAAAAACTTAGACCAATAGCAGGAACAATCATGGACACTTCTGCTTTGAAAAAAGTACATTTAACGAAAAGAGTAAAAAATAAATCCGATGAAAGAGGACTATTCAACCATGGTGGAAGCGCTACAGGACTTTAAGGATAAAGGTTACAAAATTGACTGGGAAATAGACCAGGGATTGTTGAAAAGCAAGGATAAAAACCTAAAACTGGATCCCAAAGATTGCAAAGTGGCAAAAGCTTACAGGTTTGAGGGTGATACCAACCCCTCTGATATGTCAATCGTTTATGCCATTGAGTCCAAAAACGGCAAGCACAAAGGAACGCTGGTCACAGCCTACGGAGTTTATTCTGAACCAATGGGTGACAAGCTCATTCAGCTTTTGAAAATGGATCACCACAGCTAAATCAAGCTGCTTCTAAATATTCTTAAGTGAACTTTCGAGGTCTGCGATCAAATCATCACCGTTTTCGATTCCCACACTTACTCGGATCAGTGAATCGGTAAGTCCGATTTTTGCTCTTTCTTCAGGCGGGATTGACCCATGAGTCATCGAAGCAGGGTGCCCTATTAAGCTCTCCACTCCTCCAAGTGATTCTGCTAGTAGGAAGAAGCGGGTTGCTGCGAGGACTTTCATAGCGGCCTCTTCGTTATTGCTACCGAGATCAAACGATATCATTCCCCCGAATTTCTTCATTTGCTTTTTGGCAATCTCATGACCGGGATGTGATTCAAATCCGGGATAATACACTTTATCCACTTTGGGGTGATCGCGGAGATACTCAGCGATTTTTTCGGCGTTCTGGCAAGCTCTTTCCACGCGTAAGTGCAGAGTTTTTATTCCCCTCAATATGAGAAAACAGTCCATTGGACCGGGTACCGCTCCAGAGGCATTCTGTACAAACTTGATCTTTTCGTAATCGCTTTCACTCTTACAAATAACGGCACCGTGTACCACATCAGAATGACCGCCGAGATATTTCGTAGCAGAGTGCAACACCATATCAGCTCCAAGGTCAATGGGCGTTTGCAGATAAGGAGAGGCAAAGGTGTTGTCCACACAGACTTTGATTCCCTTTTCAGCAGCTATTTTACATATCGCCTCTATATCGACAATTTGAAGCATGGGGTTGGTGGGCGTTTCAACCCATATCAATTTGGTGCTATCACTGATGGCATGACGAACATTTTCAGGATCCGTCATATCGATAAATTGTGACTTGATGCCCAGTTTCTCAAATATGGCTTTTATCTGGCGATAACTACCACCGTAAAGGTCGTTAGTAGAAATAATTTCATCTCCCGATTCCATCGTCTTCAAGATGGCATCCATTGCTGCCAAACCGCTCGAAAAGGAAACGGCCCCGTACCCTTTTTCCAGGGCGGCGAGATTCTTTTCAAGCGCTTCCCTTGTAGGATTTTGGGTTCTGGCATATTCATAACCCTTGTGGACACCGGGAGAATCCTGTTTGTAGGTAGATGTCTGGTATATGGGGGTCATTACGGCTCCTGTTAATGGATCGGGCTCAACCCCTGCGTGAATTACTTTTGTTTCAAACTTCATAAATCATCCAATTTTTACTTCCAACAGCGCTTGGCGCAATTTGTTACAAATTTACAAGGCGACATTCTTCTGCTGATTTTATGTCGCAGAACTTCAGCGGTAGTTTACCGCTCAATCACAGCCTCTACAGCTTCAACTACATTGCTGCTATCCAGTCCGTACTTCTTCAAGAGTTCAGGTGGCTTTCCACTTTCACCAAAACGATCGTTCACGGCCACCATCTCGATTGGGACAGGCATCTTTCTGGCGCACAAACTGGCTATTGATTCGCCCAAACCACCATTAATCTGGTGCTCTTCTGCGGTGACAATCTTCCCGGTTTTTGAGGCACTGTTCAGAATAATTTGCTCGTCCAGAGGCTTGATAGTGTGGATATTGATCAATTCACAGGAAATTCCCCTGCTCTCTAATTCTTTGGCAGCTTTAACAGACTCCCAAACCATGTGACCGGTTGCAATCAGGGTTACATCGCTTCCCTCAGACAGCAGAATGCCCTTGCCAAGTTCGAAGGGAATATCCTCCGGCATAAAAACTGGCCAGCCGGGTCTTCCAAACCTCAGGTAAACCGGGCCGTTGTGTTCTGCAATAGCGATGGTTGCTGCTTTGGTTTGGTTGTAATCACAGGGATTCACCACAGCCATTCCAGGAAGCATTTTCATCATGCCCATGTCCTCAAGGATCTGATGAGTCGCACCATCTTCTCCAAGAGTGATTCCCGCATGTGAAGCACAAATTTTGACGTTTTTGTGGGAATATGCGATGGATTGCCTGATCTGATCGTAAACCCTCCCTGTGCTGAAATTAGCGAATGTTCCCGTGTAAGGAATAAAGCCTCCGGTGGCCAGTCCTGCTGCCGTTCCCATCATATTGGCCTCCGCCACTCCACACTGGAAAAACCTCTCCGGGAAAGCGTCGATAAATTTATTCATCTTGAGCGAACCTGCCAGATCGGCGCAGAGTCCCACTACTTTCGGGTTTGATTTAGCCAGTTCATAAAGTCCGTCCCCGAAACCATCCCGGGTGGCTTTTTTATCCTTGAAATCA
Source organism: Saprospirales bacterium (assembly GCA_007695035.1). Classification (GTDB taxonomy): domain Bacteria; phylum Bacteroidota; class Bacteroidia; order Chitinophagales; family Saprospiraceae; genus PWJY01. The sequence goes on from REEO01000029.1 coordinate 32,022, forward strand.
AGCAATTTTTCCAACATTGTTAAATGCTTTCTTTTGTTTGTCAAATTATCAGGTGAGTCAATAAATCCCGCAGCTTCAGGTTAAATTTCCTAAAATCCGGCTTACCGATTTACTCGACCTTAAAAATCGCCCAGCGTCTCCTCGAGTTGTCCCAGAGCAATATCCAACTGTTCTTTATTGGGGGCTATGCCGTGCCACTTGTGGGTGCCGGTCATAAAATCGACTCCGTATCCCATTTCGGTTTTCATCAGGATACACACCGGTTTGCCATTGCCGGTCCTCTTTTTGGCATCATCCAATCCATTGAGGACTTCAGACATGTCATTCCCATTCATTTCGAGTGTTTCCCAGCCAAAAGCTTCCCATTTTGCCCGCAGATCACCAAGACTAATTACTGCATCGTTAGGACCGTCAATTTGCTGGCCATTCCAATCCACGGTCACGATCAGATTGTCAATTTTGTGGTGGGCTGAAAACATCAATGCCTCCCAAATTTGACCCTCTTGTAATTCCCCATCTCCTGTGAGCGCATAGACGTAGCGATCATCCCCGGCCAACCTTTTGGAAAGGGCTATGCCCACTGCAACTGAGAGACCCTGACCGAGCGATCCTGTAGCAACCCGAACACCAGGCAAACCCTCGTGGGTAGCGGGATGTCCCTGCAATCTGCTGTCTATTTCCCTAAAAGTCTTGAGTTCATCCAGGTCAAAGTAGCCGGAACGCGCCAGGATGGAGTAAAAAAGCGGAGAAATGTGTCCATTTGATAGCACAAATACATCCTCGCCTTTCCCGTCCATTCGAAATGCGGGATTGTGCTTCATACGGCTGAAATACAGGGCTGTCAAAAAATCAGCACAGCCCAGGGAACCTCCGGGATGTCCTGAACCGGCATTGTAAACCATGCGTACAATATCCCTTCTGATCTGGCTGGCGGTTTTCTGCAACTGGTCAATTTTGTCCATCGCGAATCTTTTCTGTCTGCCTAAAGTTCTCGATACTTCGGCATATTTAAAAATTTCGCGCAAAGGTAAGGCAAAAACCCCATTATCTTAAATTATGACGGGCAAATAGAACTCGTGCTGACAAATTTTTCGAACTCCAAACCTGACGGTATTAATCCGGTGAGATTCTCTTTCCCTTCGCTATCGTATCTTTACTTTTGCAATCAAAAGGGTAAATCATGAAGGAAAATCTGCAAGTATCACTGCTACAATGGGATTTGAGCTGGCACAATGCCGGAAAAAACAGGGATAAAGCTGACTCATTGTTGGATGCCAATCCCGGCGCAGAACTGTATATTTTACCAGAAATGTTCACTACCGGATTTACCATGCAGCCCGATAAAGTTTATGAAACCATGGAAGGGCCGTCCGTAGCCTGGATGAAAGCTCGCGCCAAAAACCTGGAAGCGGTCCTAATGGGGAGCCTGGTGATAAAAGACGAAGACCGGTATTTCAACAGAGTGATTTGTGCACTTCCCTCCGGTGAATTAATCCACTACGATAAGCGACATTTGTTCTCCTACGCGGGTGAAGATAAGCACTACAGTCCGGGAAAAAAACAGCTGCATTTAGAGCTTCACGGTTGGAAAATAAAGCCTCTGGTATGCTACGATCTCCGCTTCCCGGTTTGGAATCGAAACACTGAAGAAGCTCATCTAATGGTTTTCGTCGCAAACTGGCCCCAACGCAGAAGTAATGCCTGGAACAGCCTATTGAAGGCCCGGGCAATAGAAAATCAATGCTATGTGGCCGGGGTTAACCGCTGTGGAGTCGATGACAATAAAATAGACTATCAGGGGGATACACAGATGATAGACTATGTCGGGGAAGTGATTGCTACCTTACTCGATCGCGAAGGCGTTGCCAATATAAGACTCGAAGCAGCGGATTTGAAAAACTTCCGGCAGCGGTATCCCTTTTTAAAGGACAGAGATGAATTTCGGATCTTGTAAAAAATGATAGTCATTTGCTAATTCTCCGGAGTCCACCGGGCTGTTGATCTGCAGTTCGAGCAATCTGAATGTAAATTTTTTCAAAAATAATCCGGAAATGTTTGCCGTAAAAAAAAACCGGTTTAGATTTGCTTCTAGAAATTATTGAAGATGAAATCAAATATCCTCATTTCATTCCTTTTTTCAACCGTCTCATCGGTAGATTCCAGCGTTAAAGCTGTTGGCTGTATGTGTTGCTGCTGCTGTTGTATGATGACTCGACCGGGCTGCAGTTGTAAATAATTTTACCCACTTTAAATTTTCTTAAAACATCAAATGCTGCACCCGGATAGGGGAGCAGCCAATGATTTATTTGTTCCCCGCTTTAGGTCAGTTTTTTTCAAACTTTTTAAACAAATAAATCATGAGCGAAAAAGCACTCCATTTCGAAACACTTCAGTTGCACGCAGGTCAGGAAGTTGATGCAACGACCAGGAGCAGGGCTGTACCCATTTACCAGACTACCTCTTATGTGTTTGACAATTCAGAACATGCGGCCAATTTATTCGGCCTAAAGGAGTTTGGAAACATTTACACCCGCATCATGAATCCCACCACCGATGTCTTTGAAAAGCGCATCGCAGCACTGGAGGGAGGAACCAATGCGCTGGCTGTCGCATCCGGGCAAGCCGCACAATTTATCGCATTGAATAACATACTTCGGCCGGGTGAGAATTTTGTCAGTTCGCCAAATCTCTACGGAGGTACTTACAACCAATTTAAAGTGTCATTCAAGTCGATTGGGGTTGAGGCGCGTTTTGCGGAGGACAACGAAGCCGGGTCTTTCGAATCCCTGATCGACCAAAACACAAAGGCCATTTACCTGGAAAGCATCGGAAACCCAAAGTTTTCTGTACCCGATTTTTGGGCTTTCAGGGATTTGGCAAAAAAACACAACATCCCGCTCATTGTCGATAATACATTTGGAGCCGGTGGCTATCTCGTAAAGCCGATTAAATTGGGAGCCAATGTGGTGGTACAATCCGCAACCAAGTGGATCGGCGGTCACGGGACCTCCATTGGAGGAGTAATCGTGGATGGGGGAAATTACAACTGGGGCAACGGGAAGTTTCCACAGTTCTCGCAACCGTCTGAGAGTTACCACGGATTGGTTTTTGCTGAAACATTTGGCTACAACAATCCACTGGGCATGCCCAATGTAGCTTTTGGAATTAGAGCCCGGGTGGATGGTCTTCGAGATTTTGGTCCCGCACCCAGCCCTTTCAACAGCTTCTTGCTTCTGCAGGGGCTTGAAACCCTTTCACTCAGGGTTCAAAAAACCGTGGACAACGCATTGGAAATTGCGAGGTGGTTAGAAAAACAAGTCGAGGTCTCTGAGGTTAATTATCCGGGCCTGGAGTCGCATGAAGACCATGGGAATGCTAAAAAGTACATGACCAATGGCTTTGGCGGCGTGCTCAGCTTCAAGGTCAAAGGAGGAAAAGAACAAGCGGACAAAATTGTAGATGCAGTATCGCTGATATCGCATCTGGCAAATGTCGGCGATGCCAAAACACTGATTATTCATCCGGCCTCCACCACTCACGAACAATTGACCGCTGAAGAGCAATTGTCTGCCGGAGTGGAAGAGGGATTGTTGAGGTTATCAGTTGGAATCGAACATGTAAACGATATTGTAAATGACCTTAAACAGGCTTTCGAAAAAAGTTCATAATTCTGGGGCTTAACCGCCAAACTGTTATTCGGGCAATCAGGTGTCTCTCAAGGTTGATAACCATAGAGGGGCATCTGGTTCCTCTTTTTCACAAAAATTTATAACACAAAACCGAAGAAGATGAGCAACAATCCTAAAACCATACAGCTCGAAGGAAAATTTAATCTAGAGACCGGGGGAGTGTTGGAAAACCCCGCAATCACTTATCACAGTTGGGGTGATTACAACCCTTCCAAAAGAAAGACCATTTGGATTTGTCACGCACTTACGGCCAACAGCAACGTATTTGAATGGTGGCCGGGATTGTTCGGGGAGGATACCCTTTTCAATCCGGAAGACTACTATATAATTTGCGCCAATATTATCGGCTCACCTTATGGGTCCACATCACCATTGGACATCAATCCGTCCACCGGAGAACCTTATTACGGGGAGTTCCCAAAAATCACCATTCGGGATATGGTCGGCTTTCATATGCTCTTACGAAAGGAATTGAGAATTGATAAAATCGACTTGTTGATCGGTGGTTCAATAGGAGGCTATCAGGTTTTAGAATGGGCTTACGTAGAGCCCGACACCATTGACAAAATAGCGGTATTGGCCAGTAGCGCTGTCAATTCACCCTGGTCAGCGGCATTTAATGAAACCCAGCGAAAAACCATAGAGCGCTCAGCGGATTGGGGTGTCGCCCAACCGGAAGCCGGCATTGAAGGAATGAAAACTGCCAGGGCTATTGCACTTTTATCCTATCGAAACTACCAACTCTATCAAAAAACCCAGCAATCCCAAAACGGTGATTCCATATTCCCGGACAGGGCTCCATCCTATCAAAACTATCAGGGCGAAAAACTGGCCAGGAGATTTAATGCGTGGTCTTATTATTATTTAACCCACGCGATGGACAGCCACAACCTGGGCAGAAACCGCGGCGGCATTGTACATGCACTTCAGTCAATTCGACAAAAATCGCTGATTGCGGCTTTTGAAGGTGACATACTCTTCCCCAACGAAGAGCAGAAAATTCTGGCGAGGGAAATACCCCATGCAAACTATGAATTTGTACCTACCGAATACGGCCATGATGGATTTTTGTTGGAAACCGAAAAACTATCCAAAATACTGGACTCATTCCTAAACGGCAACGGGGAATTGCCATCGAGAAAGTTGCTCAAATTTGGTGGCAAAGCACTCTCCAACCAAATCGGTTTTGAACGGTCTCTGGAAATCATTGCTCAAGAGCTTGAAAACGGCCCAGTCACTCTGGTGGTATCAGCCAGAGGTGAGACCACTGGTAATTTACAGAAGCTGGCAAACATGGCAGCGGCAGGAGAAGATTACCGGAATTTACTGGAGGAGGTGATGGAGTATCAATATTCCAAGGTTGAAAAATCACTCCTTCAAAAAGAAGCAAAGGAAATAAAATCGGGGCTGAATGCTCTTGAGACATTGGGCTGGGCAGAAAAATCTGCAGTTGACAGAGTGCTCGCACAAGGTGAGTTGATGAGCGCCAAAACAGTGGGAGCCAATCTGGAGCGTCTTGGGTATAAAGTCCGTGTGATAGATGCAAGGGACCACCTCCTTACCCATAAAGATGGGAGAGTAGATGAAAAGCACAGTGCCGGTGAATTTTCTAAACTATTCAATTCAATTGAAGTAGATACCATCCCGGTGATTACCGGTTTTATTGTAAGGAATCATTTGGGGCGCACTTCGAATCTCGGTTTGAACGGCAGCAATTTTTCAGCCTCTTTGATAGCTGCTTTTACCAATGCTTCTGAAATTCAAAACTGGACGGATGTCAATGGGTTGTTTTCGGCCAATCCCAAAATAGTACCAGATGCCGAGCCAATTCCAAAGCTATCATTCTCTGAGGCCAACGATCTCGCCAATTTTGGTGCGCATATATTACACTCCAAGACCCTGCAGCCATTGATGCAGAAAAAAATCCCATTCCGAATACTCAACTACCTGCAACCACAGGCACCGGGAACACTTATATCTGGCCATCAATCAAAGGGCAATGCCAAGGCGGTAACCGTTGTAGAGGATATTGCACTGGTTGTAATCGAGGGTAACGGACTACTGGGAAAAATTGGCATAGACGCCCGCATATTCAGCACCTTGAGTAAGCGAGGAATCAATGTGCGGTTGATTTCTCAGGCCTCCACCGAGAGGGAAATTGGCTTTGTCATTGAAGAGAGTGACGGCGAGGCTGCAATCGAAGAATTGAAAAGAGAATTTTCGACCGATATTTCAGCCGGTGATATTTCCGCCATTGATTTAAACAGTGATATTGCTTCCGTCGTGATAATTGGCAGGCATAGCAAAGCCCTGGAGAGAGCCCTCAAATCCCTAAATGAAACCGGCATCCAGCTTCATCTGGTATCTCACAGCATTCGAGGCCGTCACATCAGTCTTATTATTGACAGAAAAAACCTAAACAAGGCTGTTCGGGTGGTGCACAGGGCCGTTTTCCAAAAAACTTCCCCCATCCACGCTTTTGCAATAGGTAAAGGAGAAGTCGGCGCTGAATTTATACAACAGGTTTTGGAGGGAGAAAACAGCGATGCCCCGGAGCGGATAAAACTTATCGGAGTAGCTGACTCAAAGAAATTTTTCACAGATAAAAACGGCATAGGTGATAACTGGCGGGAAAAACTAAGTCACGGCAAACCCTTCCACCTCCGAGATATGACAAGCGCAATAGATGCCATGGGCCTGGGTTATGTGGTCGTAATAGATAATACAGCCAGTCAGGAAATTGCAGACCAGTACATCTCCCTGATTCAAAACGGATTTCACCTTGTGAGTTCAAATAAAAAAGCCATGGCAGCCGACCTCAATTATTACAAAAGACTACGAGAAACACTGAAACTTCACAGACGTGAATACCTCTATGAAACCAATGTTGGAGCTGCTTTGCCGGTCATTCAGAACCTTTCACAAATGATTAATTCCAATGCGGATATTCAAAAGGTAAACGGGGTTTTTAGTGGTTCGCTGAGCTATATATTTAACAAATTTTCCAACGAAGAAACCACTTTCACAGAAGTTTTGAAACAGGCAAAAAAATTGGGCTACACTGAACCTGACCCCTCGCAGGACCTGTCGGGTATGGATGTTGCGCGGAAAGTTTTAATCCTGGCGCGGGAACTTGGTATTGAAGCTTCTATTGGAGATGTTACCATAGAGAATTTAATTCCAGAATCCATTCGAAGTGCCGACCTGCTCCATGATAAAAAAGCCGGAGAGCAATTAAACCAGTTCTACCATTCCATGAAAAATGATTTGGAAGATGGAGAGGTTTTGAGATACATAGGTGAGGTCCAAATCGATCCACTTGTTTTGCGAACTGCCCTGGTTAAGGTGAAGAAAAGCAGTCCACTCGGTTCCCTAAAAGATTCTCATAATTTGTTTCAAATCTACAGCCACACCTTCGGCTCATCCCCTATAGTCATTGAAGGGCCCGGTGCAGGCGGAAAGATAACGGCTTTAGGTGTTTACAGCGATGTCTTGAGACTGGGAGAAAAAATTAAAACATAATATTCCCAACACTAATCAAAGATTGACAAATTAGTGATCCAATGGAAAAGGGTCGGCCCCTATGATTAAAACTACGGGAGTCCTTCCTCTTGAAAAATTACTTGAACCTCCTCTTTTGACATTTAAATCCAACACTAGTATTATAAATGTTGTATCCAGATTTATACGAATTTGCTACCGATTCTTCGAATGGTAGCTTTATGCTCCTCAATAACTTTACGAATTTCATCATTCTTTCCCTTTTATACCATTCCGCAATGAACCTCTATGTGAGTACAAGCAACAATGTGACTGACACCGATAAATGGAAATAGCCAACCAAAAACACAGGCCGGACCTTTACCAAAAGTCCTGGAACGGAAGCTGATTTCAGTCTTCTTCACTCATGTTCAACCTCTCTTTCAATTCCGCTTCAAACTGCTCCAAAGTGTGGTATTTGTGACCGTGCTTTACCAAATAGGCATCGGGATCATCCATCTCAGAGATTGTTTTCATTAATCTGTCGTGAACGCCGATCACATAAGGTGCAAGAAACCGAGGTGAGTAACCATCTTCATCCAATCTTTCCAGACAACGCACGAAAAGTTCAGGCTCCGCGAGGAAGTCTCTTTGAAATTGCCTTTTCGTATAGAATAACACTGTTTCCAGGTCAGCCTCCCGGTCTATATTAAACTGACCAATGAGATGACTAAAAAGCACGGATTCAAGATTGGAGTAGTACTCCTCACCTTTGTGTTTAGGCAAATCGTTTCTGAAGTAATCATCCAAATCCTCCCAACTGTGATCTTGGGGATGGAGCACAACATCCCAAAAGGAAAGGTCAGCGGGTACTTTGCCAGGAAAGTCACTTGAAGGAGAAATTCTCGCTTCACTAGTGAGATCCTCCTCAATACTCAATAATGTATCATTTTGGTCACTCTGGCAAGCCATAACAGTCACCAGAAGTACAGTAAATAATTTAAGAGATAAGAATTTCATGGAAGAAATAATTTTATTGAATGTACAAAAATATATATAATAAAGTTTGCCCTATGTTGGCAAACAACAATGCAACTGAGCAGAAGAACCATGGATTTGAGTAATCCCTGAGTGTTGCCAAACGCCCTCGTTTAATTGATAATCGTGAATAAAGGCGATTTCATTTGCTTCTGATGTACAGCACCCCGGACCGTTAACTGAGTAAGCCACAATCCCCTCAGCATGTGAACCACATTCGCTATTGGTGGCAGATAAAATTGCACAGGGCAATGTCACAATAAATACTCCTACCAACACTGATTTTAACAATATATAATGATTTTCCATAATATTTATACATTTAGTTCACACCAAAATTACCTTTAATACATTAAATATAAGGCAATTATACAGGGCATATTTAACATATTTTTTTTTGATAAATTTATACTTAATTGTCAATGAATTACATATAAAACAAACTATGAGTCCACTCCGAAAACCCTTTTGTCATGAAAATGAGCGAAAAATTTAAGATCGAGGAAGAAGGGAAAATATTCCGCAGGCGTAGCCATAGCTACGTTGAGGAAAGATTTTTCCTGATGACGAAGATATT
>REEO01000032.1 GCA_007695035.1 Saprospirales bacterium
TGGCTACGCCTGCGGAATATTTCACCCGATGCCTCGATCTCGAATTTTTCGCTCAATCTCATGACGAAAGGGTTTTGGTGTGGACTCATAAATCTTTCGGAGGAAATCTGGCAAATGAATTACTTTGGGAAAAATTCCTCATCTCTGCTGGAAATATATTGTACGTGTTTGGGGCCTCATAACTGTCTGGTTCCGGGTCAACTATTTCCTTTTCACAAGAGTAAAAGATCAAAGGAAGGAAGATCGCAATGATAGCTAAACGACTGATTAAGTGTCGTTTGTCGTTTGTTCATATTGATATTTTTAACAAAGGTAGTTTAAAAATTGTAATTTGCAAAAAATTCACAACTTTTTCAAGAAACCCAATCCTATCCATTATGCTTGAACACACAATCCCGGTCATTTTTTATTCCTTCAAAGCACATTTTTTAAAAGTTTGTTCATGGATCCATTCCCCATATATCCGGATGAGGAATGCTCCGGGCAGCACCAGGTTTAACAGTTTTTGGAGTGGACTCATTATTCAGATTTTTTGCTTTAGGAGGGCCATAAACTGATTTAATAACCGAGTATAATTCTTCAAATAAATTTTTTGGAATAAAGTTTCGGATTTGGCATTCCAATGCATCTCCAACAGGCTAAAAATAGAGGAAAGAAATTTTGTCAAAAATTCCCACAATCGCTGGACCAAATTTTTCCTGCACCAACTTTGTTTCACCCCCTGAGCAAATACCCTATTGTTTCGTAATCATTGAATCATTTTTGTACGGCTAAGGCCACGATGCCATTTCACTAAGTCCATCAGGTGGTGATTGAGAAAATTGTAGGTTAAAATGATTGGGTGCTGCATCCACCCCTTTTTTGAACAATCGGCCATTTTCATAATTGTATCAAGGCACATGATGTTCAACGGTTAGCTAGTAGTTTATCCACTGGATGTGGTGGTAGAAATTATTAATTTTTTAAAATGGAAGGCACTCATAGGAAGATTAGAAAAAGGTTGTTATCCAGCTCCGATATTCGGAGTTTGCCGGGATTGCGAGGGCAGTGGGCTGATGTGGTGAGGAGAAGTGGACCTTACGGCAGTGAGTTCAATCCCGTGGTGGTTTTTCACACCGGTTTTCATCCCTATGTGACCGAGAGGTTTATAGAACACCTCCATCTTTTGGACCGCACCAATGGCAAACTGATTATGAAAGTCCTGGATATGTCGCAATATGTGGACGACGATGGCAACACAAGGAAATTGCACCAACAAACCAGACGCTTTTTCACCAATTTCAAAACCATTTTACCAAGGTACATCCTGCTTTTTGACGCTGGCACTGACTGGCTGGACTCCTTGTTGGTCCAGTTTGCCAAGGAACTCCATAAAAAAGGGATTGACCCCCTGTACCCCTTAATTCTCGCCCCTGTTTGTAAAAAAAATCGATGTGAATCTACTCTTTATGGGCAACTTTTCTCAATAAATGATTCCATTGGGACCCTGTTCATAAGCGGAAATCACCTCCTCTGCGGCAGGTTTGACCCCAAAGATCAGGTTGAAGAGTATTATGGAGGGGAACTGGCCACCTGGTTGGGATAGGAAATTTTTCCAGGGGGAATTACTGACGCTCAGGAATAATATAAATTCCTTGAATCTTCCTATAGCATGGATTTCTAGCCAATTAGGAATTGAAGTTTATCAGGTTATATTTAACTGAATACAAACTGCCTGAATATTATTAATTAAAAAACGGATGCCTTCTTTTGATTGTTTATCAGCCATTTACCTGAAACTTCGACCTGACATAAATTTATACCATCTCAGGTTAATAGTTTTGTTGCAATTATCTGATCCTTCTTACTTTTTGTCCATGTCGCAAAAAGTAACAAAAAAGGGGCAGGACCCAAAGTTTAGGGGGCGGGCTTGTCAGCGTATTTGGCTAAAATTGCGCTATCTTTAGAAGACAAACTTTTATACTTTCTCAATCCACTCAACCTCACCAATCTCGCAATTCACTAATTGCCTCACAATATACAAGGCCATCATAATTTCCACGAAAGAAAACTGCCAACCTTGAGGTTCTTTATTTGCGTGATTATGACAATAGAGAATTGGAACCGTGCAAGAGTCCGGGATTTAAATGGAGTCGAATCGAGGAAGCGCTTTAGAAAACAACTCACTAAATCACAGACTCACGCCCTTTGCCCCGGCAAAGGGCCAAACCATTCAGAACTATCAAAATAACTGCCTTCAATCAAGAACTACAATCCGCTTAATCACAACCTGCCCATTTTCAACTTCCAGCTCAACGTGATAAAAACCTGAGTTCAGGGAGCCGGTTTCAATTTCCTGTATGCCACTGTATGGGGCTATATTCCCTCTTTTTACTTTTTTACCCAACCTGTAGATGTTGTAGGCCTCCGCTTTTATTTCGCCGGCCTCCAATCTCAGGTTTTCCCCGCTTCTCACCGGATTGGGGTAAAGGAGAACAGTCTGTTGGTCCCCCAATCCCATTGTATGGACCGTAAATTCAAAAGGTTCGCCCCATTCTAGATCGGCGGTAGAAACATATACCGGTTTGCGGATGGACGTCCCGGGGTGGTCATAGATTCGGTGGTATCCTCCACCCATACCCTCTATATAAAAATTGTTATAGACCAGCCGGTCGTAGGCCGTTGAAAAAGTGTACTCACAGTCGTTTTCTGGAGATTCGTGCAGATATTCACTGTGGAGGATTAACTCCCTTTGGTTAAAGGTAGAGCGTTCCGCCGGGACAAGGGTGAATAGTTCTATTTCAACCGAATGGTCTTCCACGGTTGTGATAATCGGTTCTCCCGGGATGTGATCAAAAAATCCCGGAACCAGTTCCCAATCGATTAATTGCCCTGGATTGATGGTCCAGCTACCTGTATCTCTTTTCTCATTAGTGGTTATATCCCCGAAATGGTTGCTATACGACTGCATCTCTCTTTCGTAAGTCAGTATTAACTGCCCCGTCTGGAGGTTGTAATCCCGGCTTAAAAAAGTGAGTTTTCCTTTTTTTCGGATTTATCTGGAGGTCCGGTGGTGGTGGTCGAGAGTATATGGAGTTTGTCACCCTCCTCAAAGGGGAAGTAATCCAGGTAGTCGGGGATTATATCGTTGGCTTCCTCCGCTTTGATATCCAATTCAACTGGTTGGTCGAATGACCAATTTTGATGGGGGAATAAATGAGCGGCATTAAAAGGGAATGTACGGATCAGTCCCACAGTTTTCCCAATGGCCACTTCTTGTTCATGGAAGTGGTGGCCCTCCTCTGCTTCTCCGGTAAATTTATCGTAAATATTCACTTTAAATGTTTTGATGGTGTCCTGTCCGGTAATTGTTTGCTGTTTACCTTTGGAAATAACAGCCACAGACATTTCCAAATTGTCATTTACCACGATCAAATCGCTGCTCTGGCCCACCTCCAGACGGGTATCCAGAGTTAATTTTGAACCATCTTCCATAATGAGCAGGAGTGTGCCCTCATTCCATAAAATCTCCTCTGCCCACCAATTCCCTGTATTGTGGAAACAGGATTCCTAACCGCCAATCGGTTTTCTTTCCAGGTAATTGGAGTTGGTCAATAACCGGTTGCCGGCGGCCACTACCTCAACCCCTCTCAATTGTAGGCTTGGTGGAACAATGAACATTTCCTGATTCTCCCAGTAAATTCTTATGTCATCATCGGGCAGCGGGTGATAATCTTGCCCTGACAACCCAATTTTAGGAAGTGTAAAAATTACCAGTGCAATAAATCTCAGGTGTAAATTAAGTCTCATATTAATTGGTGTTGTTGTTAAAAATCTGTCTGAAATCACAGTCACAGTGACTGGAACTCTGAACCAAAGATAATAAAAACTATGAATAGTAGTAGAATTTTGGTGCTTTTATGTAAAAAAGTGGTCCTTTGATGAATTTTTTCATAACTTTTCTAAAATGGATAAACTGTAGCGAAATATACATGATCGGGTTCAAAAATGTAGAGGTTGATGTGCATTGCCAATTCTATGGGGGAATGAAGCTGGCTTACAAGAGTATAGTTTGCCAGTGCCCCTACCTGCCCGTTTTAATGCCGGTGCGTTTACTTTCCGGCTACTGAGTCAATTAATGACAGACAGTCATCGTTCAAATCAACATCACCAAAAGATAATATTTACTATGAAGTCTCTTTCGAAGCACGTAGTTCTGTTAGCTGCCATTCTATTATTTACCGCATCTATGGCCTCCCAGTACCTGGATGACAATGGGGAAGTCCTCAAGGATAAGATTATAGAAGACCTCAGGCAATTCCCTGATGCAAGCGTTCAACAAAGGTCCATGGCTGACAGTCTCGTTGGAGAAATACATCGTGAAATAAACCGCCATCCCGCCTTGCAGGATGATCGCGATCTTAAAATGGAAGGGCTAAAGACTTTAAGTCGTCTCATGAGGAGGTTAGGTGACTTTGCATTTCTCCGAGGTAGTAGTGAGCTTTCCGTATGGGAACAACAGAGAAAATTAGATACAATTTCTGCAGAAGTACTGGCGATTGAATCTCAAATTGAGGCAATAAATGACTCTCTCTATGCACTATATAGTAAGCTAATCGATATTACTCAAAGGGGAGATGAGGAGACCCGGGCCACCAAAGAAAAGGCCGCTCTAATGATTGGAAAATCCCCTTTTTATGATCACATTAAATACATCTTTGATAATGAATCAAGACTAAATTTTGGATTGCTTATGGATGAAAGGGGCCAGTTTATTGATGACTGTTGGGGGTGCGAAAAGAGTGGTCTTTCGGGCCTTACAAGTGGACTTTCTCGTAATGAAAGAAGGATGTATAGATGGAGAGTTATGCCATTTTTGATAGAACACTTTGGAAGACAGGACTATTTTTCTGGACCACGTTTTCCCTGGGAGTTTTCCACTTTCTCTAATTTAATTCATAATTACCAAAGTAGCCATCTTTTGCTGGAATTCATGAGAGCAAATGCTGAGGATCCCGATTCTCCTGTGTATAAGCATTTGATGCGATATTATAGTGATGAGTAAGTTTTTATAATAAAAGAAGGGTATAATGCCTTTTGTCTTTGAAAGCATTAAGAATTGATTAAATTATAAGTTAAGAAAAAACGATCAAAAATGAAACCAATAATCATAGTTTTAGCGACCCTATTTACATTTCATCTGCAGGCTGCTGATGTGACGGTAACTACAGAGGATGCCTATCCGCCTGGCTACACCGGCTCTATTCTTGTGGAGATCGATCAACTACTGGGCAATGCACCCTTTGAGATCACTGTCACCAAGCCCGGTACTTCCTATTCTCATACAGTAAATGTCAGCCAGTATAGCTGGCAGCTTGGTGGACTTTCCCCTGGTCAATACTGCATCCACATTACCAGCAATGATGGTTGTGTGGCTTATTTATGTGTTTTTATCAAAAAGTGTCACGAATGGTTCGGTACGACTCATTGTTTGTACGAGTTTCCTCATGTGAGTAATGATAGGGTTTTAGTGGCCGGAATCCCTGACCCTAATGACGGTGGCGGACTGGGCCCCAATTCGGATGAGCTTGACTTTTGGTACTATTGGTACACTGAGATTGATCCATTTTTTAATACTTCCTTATCTTCTGACCTGAAAGACAGTACCTATATGTTGGTTAATGAAATACTGCTCTATGGATCCACTCCCTATGATACGGCCTATCAGTCAGAAATAGACAACCCGGATGCTGTTTTTGTGATTAGCTATGATGGGGAGAATAAGGAGATCCAATGGGTTTGGCATGATCTTCCTCCTGTAGAGGAAAGCAGGATAATAGCAAGGGATCGCGATGGGGCTGACGGAGGGCAAATAGAATTGTATCCCAATCCTACCAATCAGACCCTACATGCCAATTGGCCCGCCGGAGTGTACGAATATGTCTCAACGTTTAATATGTTGGGTCAGGAAGTGTTGAAAACTGACCTGGATCTCGATTCCGATTCCAGAACTTTTGAATTTGATGAATCTTATGCCCCTGGTGTCTACATTATGAAGTGGCATAAGGTTGAAGGTGATTATACTTCCAGACGCTTTATTTTACAAAGGTAAATCCTGAGTTCACTCTACCACAGGGAAGGGTGTTATATCTAAGACCAGGAAACCCGGGCTTTAATCACCCCCCATCCCCTTCAAATGGATGCCTGCTCTGCGGCAAACCGGCCAGTGGATGCTGCCTGCCCGATTGGGGTTTTAATACGGCCTTGCGAATTTGGTGGACCAGCTCTATGGAGGGTCGGGCTTCGCTTATACCAAAGCCTTCGTTTCGGAGGATTTTCTCGTAGCTTTTGTTGTGCAGGTCCTCGAATCCGCTGCTGAATTCTATTTCTTCCCCGTCGATGAGAATGCTGCGGTAGGTTTTTTTGCCCGCCTTGACGGCTTCATCGGGCAGGGTGTCGGAATTGATGCTGAGAAACCATTCCACATCGGCATTCTGCAAACCGAGCCAGCCGGAGGCCCTGTCGTGGCTGAGTTGGTGAACCTCCATCTGTTCGCAGTTCCCGAAGAGCCACATCAGCATATCGAAAAAGTGAATTCCTATGTTGGTAGCTATGCCGCCCGATTTGCTGGTTTCTCCCTTCCAGGAGGTGTAGTACCAGTTGCCGCGCGACGCGATATAGGTGAGCTTTACCTGTTTGCGCCCGCTTCCGCTGTCGCTCTCCAGTTTTTCCTTTAGGGCTACTATGGCGGGGTGCAACCGCAATTGCAGTATGGTGTAAACCTTGCCGGGGCTGTTGTTCTGTATCTCCTCAAGTGCGTCCAGATTCCAGGGATTGAGCACAAGAGGTTTTTCACAAATCGCACTGGCCCCGTACCTCAGGGCAAATCGCACGTGCGCGTCGTGAAGGTAGTTGGGTGAGCAAATAGAGAAATAATCAATGGGATCACCCCCCAGCCTCATTTTCTCCACATGCCTGTCAAAGCGCTCAAACTCCGTAAAAAAGGAAGCCCCGGGAAACCAGGAGTCCAGCACACCAACCCCATCGTAGGGATCACATGCAGCCATCAGATCGTTGCCTGTCTCAGATATTGCCCGTAAATGGCGAGGGGCCACGAATCCGGCAGCCCCTATCAACCCAAATCTCTTCATATTGTCCTTTTGTCCATTACCCCTCTCATTCCTCATCTCCACTTCTATACATTACAAAATTCATGCCCCCTTGTTTCAGTACCATCTTATTTTCCTCTGGTTCAAACGTTAACCGCAAACCCACCTGGTCCAATGTGAATATGTGATCACCTCGTGGTTCCAATGGGAAGGGAGGTTGACCGGTGGCCTGCCCCATTAGGGTGTTTCCTTCAGCGGTTATGCGGATGTTTAGGGGGAAGGTCTCCGAAGTGTAATATCCTGTGTACTGGATCAGCTCTTCTTCTGATAATACCATCGGGGCGGTTATTTCCGGTATCTCAAAATCCTTGCCCAGGTATAAACTCAGTGTGGCAATAAGAATATCATTCATGGACATGGACAGGCCGTTGAAATTTGCAGATACTGCGAGTTGTTTTTTCTCGTGCCAGGCAAAAACCGACATATATCCATCTATTCCTCCGGTATGTCCCCACATAATCATATCGTAGAAGGGTAGTTGAAAGATACCCATTCCGAATCCGTTAACCGGATTGGTCATTTCTTTTAGGCTCTCTTCGGTGATTAATCTTCCGCCAAACAAACTTTCCAAAAATTGGTTGAGGTCAGCAGTGGTGGAGGACAGTGCACCGGCTCCAAGTGGTACGGATGGATGGGTTTCGGTCGAGACTTTCCATTCTCCTGTGAAGTTGTAAGATTGGGCGTGGTTTTCGGTATTGTTTATGTCATTGGTGATAAAGGTGTTTTTCAATCCCAGTGGTTCTGTGATTTTTTTCTTCAATGCCTCAGAAAATGTCATGTCTGCCAGATCTTCAATGAGGAAGGAAAGAAGCACAAAATTGGTGTTGCTGTACTCGGTGCGCTCCGCTGGTTCGAATTCCGGTTCCTGACCTCTGAATAGGGTGAGCAGCTTTTCCCTGGACTGCTCTTCCTCCATCCAATCGGTGTAGTTTTCGCTATTCGTAAAATTAAATAGGCCACTGCGGTGCAGTAGCAGGTGTCGTATGGTTATTTTATCGCCATTGGGAAGTCCGTCAAAATAGGTTGATATCGGGTCGTCCAGTTGTAGCTTTCCCTCATCTTTCAAAAGAAGCACCAGGGCAGCAGTAAATGTTTTGGAAACTGACCCTACACGATAAATGGTGTGGTCTCCAGCCTTTTCACCTTTTTCAACGCGACTGTATCCAAAAGAATGGGAAAAAACTTCTTCCCCTGATTCGGATATGGCAATGCTGCCCATGGCCCGGTTTTTCTCCTCCAAAAGATTGAGATAGTTAACCAGTTTTTCACTGTCAAAATCCTGCCCCGATGAGACAAATGGCATCAGACAACCTAAAGCAATCATGATTTTCATATCGACGGTATTTTATTTTTTCTGAAAAATGACTTCAAAGTTAAGCTATTCCACCACCTGAACTGTAGATTATCGACCAGCATCGAGAAAAATAATACAAGCGAATCTTTCCTGCCTAAAATTATTCTACGACGGTTTCTCCTAATTTAACATGCATCCTAATTTTCCGAAAAACCTACCTTTTTACTTGCCATTATGCATGTATTGTTTTTTCGGTTTCACCCACATAATCTCCTCTATATTATAATGAATATGTTCCAGTACACTAAGTTCTTGTGAGATTAAAAGCCATTAATACGTCCCAGACTCACCAAGTTAAAACTACTTTCTAGTCCACCACACAGCCACTGAGATCATATGGACATTGCCACAAAGAATCATCCCTGCAACCCCGTAAAGAGGGACGATTATAACTTTACAAAAGAAATCCAAAAACTCAGAAGAGGGGACATTATGTAAATGGATCAGCATGCACAAGCACCGAAACATTTCCTGAAACCCTTTCACTGACGTAGCACTAATTGAGTAAGTTACGTAATTCTGACTATTCCCAGTTCTCCATTTAGTACTTTTGCACACTCATTTGATCAACATAAGACGGAGGGCAATCCGTTATACAGAAAACCATAGTATGAAGTCAGTTTTTTTGTTGTTAGCAGCGTCTTTACTTATAGGGGCAACTCCTTTAAAAGCCGGGGACGAAGAGAGGTTGTATTACATCTTTGATCCCCTCTGTGGTTGGTGCTTTGCCTTTGGGGAGCAGATGGATAGAATAGCAGCTCAGTATGGCTCACAGATGGAGATCAGGGTGCTTTCGGGCGGTATGATTACCGGTGAACGGGTAGGGCCCCTGAGTGAATCTGCGGAGTACATCAAAGAGGCCTACAAAACGGTGGAAGAACAAACTGGTGTAGAGTTTGGCCAACCATTTTTGGACCATTTGTACAATGACGGGAGCCATATTTTTTCCTCCCTGGAACCGTCCATTGCGCTTGTGGTGATGAAGGAATTGGCGCCTCAGCACGCACTGGATTTTGCCCACGACCTCCAAAAGGCTGTCTATGTGGATGGCTTGCCCCCTGCTGACTTTGAATCTTACGTCTCCTATGCCGAAAATTACGGGGTCTCCAGAGAGGAATTTCTTGAAAAGTGCCGGGACCCGGATATGAAGCACAGAGCAGAGGTGGAATTTACCCTGGCGGCGAACCTCGGCGCCACAGGATTCCCGACCATTTTATACTACAATGGACAGGAACTCCAAATTATCAGCAGGGGATACCTGCCCGCCAATGAAATTGCCAACAGGATCAATGCGGTCCGATAAACTGCTTTAGCCTTTTTAAAAAAAGGGCACAGACTGCCGGTCACTCAGCAAAATCGCCCTCATCCAAATTATCCTGAATGGGGACTTTGATCTCGTAAGTCCTGTTTCTCGCATTGTTCAAAGAACCGCTGATCAGCCACGGGTTATAGACTTTTAGCATGCGGTAGGAAATACCGTGCTCAGCGGCAAAATCCCCGAGATTGGGAATGGCTTGATCGACCCTCACGTATTTGACGTCTTCAAACACCGGGTACATTTCATCCTCTTCGATGAAAAAGCCGTATTGCTCGCGATTTTCCAGTATTTCCTTAAAGGCCAGTATTCTGAATACATAGCGGTTGGTCTCCTCAAATAAATTCAGGTCGTAGTAGTTATCGGCGCGTTGGTCTTTCAAAAAGCGCTTCAGCCGGGGGCCTCCCATGTTGTAAGCCGCCGCGGCTAGCGTCCAACTCCCGAATTCCTCGTAGTACTCGCGTATGTATTGACAAGCGGCCCGGGTCGCCTTTTCATAGTGGTAGCGCTCATCTACTTCAGAATTGATCTCCAGTCCGTATCCCCTGCCCGTATTGCTCAGAAATTGCCATATTCCCTTGGCTCCGGCGGGAGAAGTCACATTTCTGAGGTTGCTCTCCGCCATCGCCAGGTATTTAAAATCATCGGGTATGCCCTCTTCTTCCAGGATAGGCTCTATAATGTCAAAAAAGCGCCTTGCCATTTTTATGTTCAGGGTGGTACTTGAGTGCCAGTAGGAATTGACGAGCAACTCCCGCTCCAATCGCTCCCGCACGTCGAAACTTTCCACAGGGACGCGCTCCCCGGCAAACTCGTAGTGGTCTTTGAGGCCAATCGATCTGATTTGCTGGGGAACCATGGTGCCCATCGCACCAATATTGGCCATTTCTCGCTGTATTTTTTGCTCCTCGCCCTTATCCGTGGAAAGGTAGGATGACAGGAGTAACAACAGCAAAATGGACGAAAGAGAGATGTTGAAAATAGTGAGACCTTTGTTCATGACAGTTTTTTTAGAACTATGGAATTATCTGCGTTTTCTACTTACCGGCTTCTTGTAAACTGGGACATTGGAACAGGCTTCTCCGTACATCAGAGACTTTACCACAGGCCGCAATTTTTCCGTGACCAGCATGTAAATGCCCTGCGGTATTTTTTTGGTTGAACACCCCTTTACCAGAATCCGCCTGTCTTCGAAGTCCCCGGGATTCAAATTTTGTTCCAAATTTCTAACCATCGTTTTATCAATGGCCTCTTCTTTGGAACCAAAAGCATGGACTGAGCCGGCCTCCAGTAGTTTTTTTGATATCAGCATGTACGCCCAGGGTGGAACAATGGCGTCGGTCGAGCAGATGACATTGACGTTTTTATCTGCGTACTGGTCCCAATTCTCCTCACTCACTTTTTGGCGAAATTCTTTTTCCTTCAGAATGAGTCCCTTGAATAGAAAATCGGCCATGTCGATCTCGACCCACTCCTCCCCGGGATGAAAATTTTCCAGTTCCAGTGTAATGAGCCCACTTTGAGCCACCTTATTTACCAGCGGTGCATCTTGTGTTTTCATGTAAAAATGATTTTATGTATTTATAAATGGGATCTTCGAACTACCATTTTTTTCAGGCATTCAAGGGTGTTCCCCGGGTTTTGATTCTTTTTCAACATCAGCTTCCACAGGGGCGGGTTCTCCAATACTTCCACCCTCTTTTTCGGGCATCAACTCCCTTAATTTGGGGAGGTCTTTTATATTCCTTAAACCGAAGTATTCCAGAAAGCGTTCAGAGGTTTTGTACAAAAGTGGTCTCCCCACGTCTTCGGACCTTCCTGCTATGGCGATTAGCTCTTTTTCGAGCAGCTTTTGAATGATGTAGTCCGAGCTGACTCCCCTGATGCTACTGATATCCGCTCTGGTAACCGGCTGCTTGTAGGCCACAATGGCAAGGGTTTCCAGGGCCGTTTTGGTGAGTTTTTTTCTGCTGCTCAGTTTTAGGTGCTCGGAAATAATGTGGTGGTACTCCGGCTTGCTCATAAACAGATAGCCGTTGTTCATCTCCACTATGCTGAAAGCGCAATCCCCGTTTTCGTACTTCTCCATCAACCGGTCCAGCGCCGCTTCCATCTGTTCCGTGGGAATATCGGTTTTAAACTCACTGCTGAATAACTTCCTCAAATGATCAAACCCAACCGGCTCCTCCGAGGAAAATATCACACTCTCTATGTATAAATCCAGTTTGTCCACTATTCAGTTTTTTTGTGACCGAGAGGGGGATTTCATGCTGCACTTGCACATTTTCCACTCTTCAATGGGGATAAACAAACTACCCGCTCAGCCCACTATTATCAATTGAAAAAGCCAATTGGCATCTGTCGCCGAGATTATCTACTGGCCATTGGTTTCCACTTAACTTCTGCAAATAACGCGAAGATATTAAGCATGATGCAGAAATGGAAGATTTAACGCAATTGATGTTTGCCCCATGCGCAATTTTCAATGCCAGAACTTTGTCTCACCCCTTCAGGGTGATAGATAATTTATGGCTTTTGGCGCCTACAAGCTAACGCTTTTTTGTTCTGCCCTTTCAGGGCGTTTTCTTAGGCTCTAATGACGAATAAGTTTGCACTCACAAAGACAAGCAGGATGTTTTTCGGACTTTTAAGTTGCTATTAAACCTAATCAACTGACCCCAGCGGGGTCATACAACCATACGATAGCTTTGTCCCCAAAGCTTTGGGGGGGTGGGGATTGTTACTTTTTGTACTTGCCCCCAATCCTTTGGTGGATCAAGACAAAAAGTAATACCAATCATAAAGACGTCCTTCAACAGATATTTTAGTAATCAATAAACTTGTTACCAAGAGAACTCTTATAAGTTGTTTTCAACCAGGTTTTGTGGGTAGGCTTGATCCATTGTTTAAACCTGTTGTTGTTGTTAATAATAAAAAAAACAGTGGGGTGATATAACAATCCGGGTGGTTTAAGTCAAAACCAGATACAAAATAACCCCTACAAACAAAAAGAACAATGCGAGAAGAACAATAGTATAAAACATATACCTAACCTCCCGGGTGGCCCGCTTTTTGTTCAATGGAGTATCCACCCTCTTATTGATTCTGAATTCATAGGTGAATTTATTGTCCCCCTCCTTGTGGAGTTTCACCTCGCAGAACTCTTCGTTGATAAAAAAGGAGTAGATTTTGGGCTTTTTTACCAGAAAGTCAATCAGCAGGATTTTGGCATTGCAATAGATCAACAGATTTCCAGAGGTGGGGCCGTGGTATATACCCACTTTGTGCCGCCCACCCTGCTCATCCAAAAATATCCAATTGTGATGGTTCAATCCTATGCTTTTAATGTTCGATCCATCGACTTATGCGACCGGTCGATTCAATTCCTGTTTATTGCTTAATTAATTAACGCCCCATAACCCCAAAATGTTAAATAACTGGCAAAAGCAGTCCATGGTAGATAGCTTAGCGCTATTTGCCGGTTGCTTTGGATAGTGGAAGAATGGGCTTTGGCTAAAAAATTGTTGGACTTTATTTATTTTTTATTTGTTTATCCTGGAAATTAATTCAGATTAAATGAGTAGCACTATTTCGAACCAAAGACCCCTCCCGGAGGTTATGTTTGATGTAATAAACAAAAGAAAATGGTCGCTTCTACCTGTTTTCGGACAGTATTTCTTAGTTTAATCACCGGTCTGATGATTGTCGGATTTCAGTCTTGCAGGAGCGCTGCAGACGAGGCCCATCAGATTGTCATAGAAACCGATGATGCATTTGCGGATAAGTGGTATGCCGGAACTGCTGAGATTACTACCTATAAAATGACTCAGGGCCATTACGGAGACCAGTACCCGGCTGTGGTCACCCTGATTTTTGTCACCGAGGATTTTGATGCAAATAAACACGTCAAACCCGATCACCCCGGGGAGGAGAGCCAGGAGTTGATTACAGTGCTTAAGCTCAATAAGGAAAAGCGCTTTCTCACTGGCATTTACCCTTACACCATGATTACCTCGGTTTTTTCTCCCATTACAGGGGACTTCCAGGGAAGAGCACTTAAAGTGACGAGTTCGTCCCTGGAGTGGTGTGGTCAGACGTTTACTCAGTGGAATCGGGAGTCCGATAGAGGGTGGCTCAACAGGAGCTTTTCTTATTTTGAAAGGCAGGGAGACCAGACTTTCAATTTTCCGGATATTTGGTTGGAGGACGAACTCTGGACCCTTTTAAGAATGGACCCCGAACAACTCCCACAGGACAGTTTTAAAATCATAGCCGGAAATATGAATTTGAGGGAGCGGGTGGCCAATCCGACCGTGAAAACAGCAACGGCTTCGCACAGGGTGGTCAATGACTCCATTTCCCGCTACGAATTGAGAATCTCTGAACCCAACCGCAGACTCAGGATAGATTATCGAAGCGATTTTCCCCACCAAATTACAGGATGGGAGGAGGAGTTTTTCCGGCACAATGAAAAGGTGGTGCACCGGGCTGAAAAATACCGATCCATCCACATTGCATACTGGGAACACAACGCACTGCTGGATAGTGTCCTCTTTAAAGAACTTATGCCCCACGGATTTGTTAACTAAGCCTCTAACAAATGTGACAGCAATCGGGAATTACGGTTCATTGAGCAGCTTTTAGCAGGGTGTACACCGGTGATTTTAATTGCTGATAATTGCGGGTAGAAAACGTTGAATTATGATGATGCGATTTTTGTGGATGTTGTTGATTTTTGGACTACCGCTCAATCAGGCATGCGGTCAGGACCAGCGCATTTTAGAGATTGTCGAACGTGAGAAAGAATTTTTGCAAAAAACCGAATCCATGGATGATTACGAGCAAATAACCTTCGGCGCCGGTTGTTTTTGGTGTGTGGAGGCTGTTTTTCAGGAGTTAAAAGGAGTGAAAGCCGCAGTTTCGGGTTACGCCGGAGGCCATGTCAAAAATCCCACGTACCGTGAAGTGGTCAGCGGTAGAACAGGACATGCAGAGGTGGTGAAGGTCACCTTCGACCCGGATGTTATCCCCCTGCAAACCGTATTGGAGGTCTTTTGGAGTACCCACGATCCCACCACCCTCAATCGCCAGGGAGCCGATGTGGGTACGCAGTATCGCTCTGCTGTTTTTTACAATAGCAAAGAGCAGCGCAAAATAGCCCAAAAGTCCAAAGACGAAGTAGCCACCGAACTCTGGGACGATCCCATAGTAACGGAAATCACCCCCCTGGAAACATTCTACCAGGCCGAAGAATACCATCAAAATTACTACGCCAACAACCCCGAGCAGGGATATTGCCGGGTGGTGATCAACCCAAAACTCAATAAATTCAGGGAGCGCTTTAAAGATTGGTTGAAATAAGACCTTTAATTGGTGGCCATTGTTATCTTTGTAGCTCAGGCTGCCTTTAAAAAAGTTGTCAACGAAGGCCGCCCGCTTGCAAATTTCAAGAGTTTGTCGCAAACAACCGTGCAATCGGAAGATCAATGATTAGGAAACAATAAGACATATAAATTATGAAAGATCCCACAAAAGTATTTGCATCCAATGACCCTGTCAAGACCAAATTGATCCAGGGCCTATTAGAGAGAAACGGAATAGAATCCCGCCTGCTGGACCGAAAGGACAGTGCCTACGTCATGCTTGGAGA
Source organism: Saprospirales bacterium (assembly GCA_007695035.1). Lineage (GTDB taxonomy): Bacteria > Bacteroidota > Bacteroidia > Chitinophagales > Saprospiraceae > PWJY01. The sequence continues at coordinate 15,468 of REEO01000032.1, forward strand.
GGTGGCCGTTTTTGTAGATAAAAAGGACGAGGAAAAAGCCAGGGACCTGATCGAAAAAACCGACTTCGACGAGGGCGAAGAGGATTGATTATCGACATGGGTGTCGTGTATCTGATAAGACAGAAAAAGTGGGTTGATGCACCAAAAAATCACCGGAGAAATCACCTCGATCACCTTGCGCCCGGTTAAAGGAGGAACCCTCAACCGGGTTTCTAAGGCCGAACTCTCGACCGAAAAAGGGCTCGTGGGCGACCACTATGCAGGTAAAAGTGGCCGCAGGCAGGTGACTCTGATCCTCTCAGAGCATTTACAGGCGATTGCACAAAATTTGAATCTCAAATCCATTGACCACGAACAAACCCGGAGGAACCTCCTCGTTTCCGGCCTGAACAGCAATAGCTTTTCCAAAGGAATGAAAATTGCCATTGGAAGCGATGCGGTAGTCGAAATTACCGGAGACTGCAGACCTTGTGACAGAATGAACAAAACCATCGGCTCAGGTGCTCTCGATGCCATGAAAGGGCTGGGCGGGTACACAGCCAGAGTAATTGAAGGCGGCACTTTCCGAACCGGAGATTCTGTCCGGCCGGTCTGATAGTTGGCTTTTCTTCAAAAAACACACCTCAATTGCCGATTACATCCGGTCCAAATCTTCTTTTCCCGGAGATCGGTCGAATAATCCGTCCCTTCCCAATATTTCACTAAATTTGCCCCCGTTTACATTCAATCATTTAAAGAGTGAGAGCTAAATGCAGGACCAATTGAAGATTTTTAACACCATCACAGGAAAAAAGGAACTATTCAAGCCAATCAACGAGGGAAGGATCGGAATGTACGTCTGTGGTCCTACGGTGTACAGCGACGTACACCTCGGCAACTGCCGGACCTTTGTCAGCTTTGATTTTATCTACCGCTACCTGTTGCACAAGGGCTACAAGATCAGGTATGTTAGAAACATTACCGATGTGGGGCACCTGGAGGGAGATTCCGATACGGATGCAGAGGATAAAATTTCCAAAAAAGCGCGCCTGGAGCAGTTGGAACCCATGGAAATTGCCCAGAAATACACCATTGGTTTCCACAAAATGATGGATGTTTTCAATACCCTGCCACCCTCCATTGAACCCCGGGCCACGGGACACATTCTCGAACAAATCGAGATGGTCAAAGACATAGTTGACAACGGTTACGGGTATGAAGTCAATGGATCCGTTTATTTCGATACGGTCAAATTTGTGAAAGACAAGCAGGTGTATGGTCAGCTCAGTGGGAGAAAAGTGGAGGACTTGCTCTCTGAGACCAGGGATTTGAAAAAGCAGGACGAAAAAAGGCATCCGTCTGATTTTGCCATTTGGATAAAAGCGGATCCCAGTCACCTGATGCGATGGAACTCCCCCTGGAGTGTGGGATTTCCCGGCTGGCATCTCGAGTGCTCGGCCATGAGTACCAAATACCTGGGCAAGACTTTTGATATCCACGGGGGTGGGGGAGACCTCAAATTTCCCCATCATGAAAATGAGGTAGCTCAAAATTACGGCGCCTGCAATTGTGCGCCCGCCAACTACTGGATGCACGGCAATATGCTGCTGCTCAACGGTAAGAAAATGTCCAAAAGCGATGGGAATACTGTCACCCCCGAGCAGTTGTTCACCGGCGACAGCCCTCATCTTACCAAGGGGTATTCGCCCATGGCAGTTCGCTTTTTTATGCTGCAATCTCATTACCGCAGCACACTCGACCTCACCGATGATGCACTAAAAGCCGCAGAGAAGGGCTTTCGCCGCCTGATGGAGGGCTACAAAAATTTACTGGAGATTTCCACCTCGGGCTCCAAAGCGGATGCAGCACTGAATGAAAAAATCGAGAAAAACATCACAGGACTCTACGAAAACCTGGACGATGATTTTAACAGTCCGAGGGCGCTGGCCAATCTTTTTGAAATGGTAACCGTGATCAATGCCATTGCCAATGACCGCACCGATGCCGAAAACCTTCGTCCCGAAGTGCTGGAAAAAATGAAAGAGACCTTTGAGACCGTGATTTTTGAGGTCTTTGGCCTGAAAGATGAAACCGCGGGTGGAGACAGTCAAAGTGATGACCTGGCCACAGGCTTGATGGAGTTGATTTTGGATTTGCGTCAGCGCGCCAGAGAGGAGAAAAACTGGGGAATGGCAGACACCATTCGCGATACTTTGAAAGAGCTGGGTGTGGAGGTGAAGGACAGCAAAGACGGCAGCACCTGGACAGTCAATACTTAGGTGGATTATGAAGTTTAAACACGAGTTTCACTGGGCCTTGTATTTGACGTTGGCATCCGCGGTTTGGCTTTTGATCGCCAATTTCAGCGGACTACACAGCGACTGGATCGAAATTCATCTGTTGACTGGAGATCTCTGGTTTGTGCCCGCTCTCCCTGTAATTTGGATGTCTGTAAAAAAACTTCGCGACGGGGAGAACGAAGGCCTTCTTTCGTTTTGGCAGGGGGTGCAAAGTGGTACATTGGTGGTTGTCATGGCATTGCCTTTAATCCTCATACTCCACGTGATTTATTACTATACACTGGGCGACATGTATTTTGATTTGGCCATTGTACTGAGTGTGGACCGGGGAATGGACCCCACCGAAGCGCAGATGTATTTTAACCTGCCCGTTCAGTTAATAAGGAAAACTTTTAGCATAGTTGCCGCCGGATTTATACTTTCAATGTTTGTTTCCATGTTTTTAAAAAAACAAGACGATGATGATGAAATGTAATTCAGTCGCACCCCAATTGTCCATCCTGGCTTTTCTCTTCCTGGCCGGATTCTTTCTCACCGGTTGTGGATCGGAAGAACGAACTGCTGATCGCGATCGCAGTCCCGCAGACCCGAAACAGATAGTTGAAATAAACACACCCGACTTTAATGCAGATTCCGCCTTCCAATTTATCGCGGATCAGTTGGCTTTTGGCCCGCGTGTTCCCGGTACAGAGAGTCAACTAAAATGTAGGGACTATTTTGTAGAGCAGATGACCCGCTTCGGCGCTGAGGTTGAAGTCCAGGAATTTACACCACGTCTCTTTGAAAGTCAGCGCTCGGTGCGTTGTTTCAATGTCATCTCAAGATTTAATCCCGAAAATAGAAACAGGATTTTGCTTGCAGCCCACTGGGATTCGCGTTACAAAGCCGATCACGATCCCGACGAGAATATGCGCGATCAGCCCGTTCCAGGAGCCGACGATGGAGCCAGTGGAGTCGCGGTTTTAATGGAAGTAGCCAGACAACTGGGAAAAAACACACCCTCAGTTGGTGTGGATATCGTATTTTTTGATGCTGAAGACCAGGGCGAGGAAGGTAATTACGAAACCTGGGGCGTCGGTGCACAACACTGGTCAAGAGCCATTTCAAGGTCGAGAAGTCCCCGACCCTCATACGGCATTCTGTTGGACATGGTCGGAGCTTCCAATCCCAGATTTGGCAGGGAGGGATTCTCCGTTCGCTACGCACCGGATGTGGTGGATAAGGTCTGGTCTGTAGCTCAGGGCCTTGGCTACGGAAGGTATTTCGTCAACCAAAGTGTGGATGGTGTCATTGACGATCACTTTTTTGTCAACCGCATTGCCAATATTCCCATGATCAATATCATCAACCGCCCACCCGGCACCCAAACCGGCTTTGTGCCACACTGGCACACCGTTTCAGACGACCTGGATGTCATCGACAAGCGAACACTCAAGGCAGTCGGACACACCGTACTGGAGGTAATCTTCCGCGAGGATGCGGGAGTACTTTGATCGTCGTGGGCCTATGGCACCCTAAGTTTTGAGGCAGGCCTACTGATGGTGTTTTTTCGGAGCAACCCATTGAATATCAATGTATTGACCGGGCTGTGGATAAACCAACTTTGCGACTAATCCCCTGGGTTCTGTTTGGTAATGGATGCTTTCATTCCGGGCCAATTGATTGTTTTACTGCCTCTGCCCACCCAAAAAATTTATCCTAACGAGGCCCGAAAATATTCGCGCTCCTCAGACCAATCCACGAAAGGATATTTTTCTGAAAGCTGATCAATTTTTTTAAACTGGGCTTTCACAAATGCCCGGTGGTCCTCGCTGCCCGGGTGAAGGGGACGGTGGTTGACTGCTGTAGAAATGGCCCCTGCTTCCCCTGCAAAGTCCCGCACTTCAGGTGTCAGATAGTGGACCGTGAATTTTTTCAAAATGTAGGAGACCGCCTGCTGTGTGGGATGGGTCATGTCCTCCCCGTAAAACCTGTAATCACGAAGTTCGTCCATCTCAATTTCGTAGGCCGGGAAATAAGACAACCGATCGGGGAATTCCTCCTGCAGATACTGAACGGCAATTATCAGTGATGATTTGCTGCGGCTGTTGTTGATCAAGCCATCCCTGAGGTGCCTGATCGGGCTGACGGTAAGGATAATATGCAGGTCGGGATTGACTTCAAAGAGCTTGTGGAAGGAGCTGACCAGTTTATCACGAATAAGATGTGGTGGATGAAAAGTTCTGTCAAAATCGGTTCCGGGCAGCTTGTGGCAATTCGAAACCACCTCTCCATTCTCTCGCAGTGAAAAAGTATAAGCTGTGCCAAAAGTCAGTATCAGGTGCTTTGCATTCAGCAACCTCTCCCGGCTTTTGATGTGCGATTCCAACATGTTGCTATAAGCCGCGTCCCTGCCGGGGCGGGAGAAACTGCCGTGAAATTGAAAGTGGTGATACAGACCCCGGTATTCAAAAACTTCTTCCGTTCTGGGTGGGCTGTCCCCGACCAAATTATTCAACCAGTGTGAAATACTTATCGGATTGTAGGTGATACCCCCCGGATTGGCATGTACGGGGATTTTTCGCTGCTGAAAAAAACGGGTAATGTGGTCTGCAAAGCAGGATCCCATGCAAAATACCCCCTCCTTCAGTCCTATTTGCTGTTTCGGTTCTGGTATTTTTACTGGAGTCATTAATTTCATAGGTCTTTTTTCGGCCATTTTTTCCCTGTAACGCATTGCGTATTATATGATTGACAAAAACCGGGCCATGGGCCTTACATATCCGGTTTTTCTGTTCTGTAACGGGAATGTGGCGGTCCGTCATCAGTAGATTTTTGCCTTTGAAAAATGGGGCTAAAGGTGTGTTTGAAAAAAAATTATTCAAAAAAACTTTGACTCCGGCAAGCGTTTTTGAGAAACGGGGTGTCTATACTGTTGAAAAGCCGGGAAAAGACCGCGGCTGAGGTGATTAACAATTGAATGGTTTCTAGTATGAGAGACATTTTAATATGTTAAATAAGCCTTATCTTTTTGGAGAGTTTAAAATATTGTTCATATCTTTATCAATTCAAACTTGATAAACGACATTAAAGGTTTCATATGAAAAGAGTATTCTACCTTCTGGGAGTGTTTGTGATCTTTGGCTTTTTCACTGAAGCAAAGGCACAGGACATTCATTTTTCGCAGTTCTATCAGGCACCGCTGACGCTTAATCCAGCGATGACAGGTGTGATGCAGTGCAACCAGCGATTGGTCGCCAATTACAGAAATCAGTGGTCCAGTGTGCTGAGGAGCAATGCATACAGCACCTATGCTGCCAGTTACGATCAGCGAATACCCTCCGGCCGGAATGATTACTTCGGCGTGGGCGCCTCTTTCTGGGGTGACAATGCCGGTTCCGCCAATTACAGCACAGTTCAGGGTCGGATTTCCGGTTCGTTCAGTAAGTGGATGTCGGGCGGCAGAGATTTCAACAGCTACCTCGTATTTGGAGCCGACTTTGGTCTTGCTCAACGTGGAATTGATGTTGACAGACTGCGCTGGGGTGCTCAGCATGATGGAATGGGTGGCTTCGATCCTACACTTCCTTCCAATGAAACCTTTGAAAGGGACAATTTCTTGTTTGCTGATGTGAGTGCCGGTATTCTTTGGTTTACGACCTGGCAGGATGGCCGCAGTATTTACCTCGGTGCAGCAGCTCATCACCTGAATCGTCCCAATCAGTCGTTCTTTAACGACAATACAATTGAGCTTTACACCAAATACACCCTTCACGGTGGTGGTGAAATACCATTTTCCAGCCGGTTTTCACTGGTTCCCAATATTGTGACCATGTTCCAGGGACCTTCATTCCAGTTCAACGGTGGTTTGAGTTCCAGATTCCAAATAGGACCGCGCGGTGACAACCAGTCTTTCCAGATCGGTGCCTGGGTAAGGCTTGTTAACAACTACAATGTTTCAGTTTCAGACGATGATCCATCTGATTTTCGCGATGATGTGGGAATCGGTGCCGATGCGGTAATTCTCACAGCTCGCTTTGATTTTGAGCACTTTGGAATTGGTTTTAGCTACGATATCAATGTCAGTGACCTCACTACGGTTTCCAACGGTAACGGTGCATTTGAGTTCTCGCTGATTTACAACATATGTGGACCTGAGCGTAGAGGTGTTTACTGCCCAAGGTGGTGACAACGACAGGGCAGAATTTCTGTCCGGTTTCACGCTCTTAAGAACCCGCAAAATTCTAAGGGGATTTGCCGCTGTGCATTTCCCCTTTTTCTTTCTCGGAGCCCTGTCTTTGGGAAATCCCCCCATTCATTACGTCATTGCCCCAAAAATCTGTAAATTTGTAGCGGAGTCAATTGTGGGGTTTTATTTGAGGAATCTTTTTACAGAATGAAGATTGCAATCAACTGCCGGATGCTAATCCCCGATAAACTGGAAGGCATTGGGTGGTTTATATACGAAACGGCGGTGCGAATGATCGAGGATCATCCGGGAGACATCTTTATTTTGGTATTCGATCGCAAGCCACCCAATGATTTACTCGATTATCCCAATGTCGTGAAAAAGTGGTCCAGACCCCAGGCCCGACACCCCATTTTATATAAAATTTGGTTCGACTTTATGTTGCCAGGTATGCTGCGAAAGGCCGGGGCTGATATTTTTGTCTCCTGCGACGGCTTTGCTTCTACCCGCCTCAAAATACCCACTTACTTAGTTATTCACGATTTGGCTTACATTCATTATCCCGAGTACATCCCCTCTTTTCAATTGAGGTATTACCGGAAAAATGTGCCTCGATTTATTGAGGCCGCAGATGGTCTTGGTACGGTCTCGAAGAGCAGTAAAAATGACCTGATAAAAAATTTTGACCTGGAGCCCGACGCTATTGATATCATACCCAATGGATGCCGCCCGGTTTTCAGGCCGCTTTCTAAACAGGAAAAATCTGGAGTCTATCGCGAGTGGAATTTCCACCAGCCTTATTTTATTTATACCGGGGCAGTTCACCCGAGGAAAAACCTGGTCAATATAATCAGGGCGTACAACCATTTTCGTTTCCGCAGCAAATTTGATCACTCTTTGGTAATTGTCGGCAGAAAGGCATGGATGTTTGATCTCTTTGAAAAAGAATTGACCAACTCACCCTTTAAAAAACAGATACACCTGACCGGTTACCTGGAAGACGAACCCCTGGCTCGTTTGCTTGGAGCCTCCAGTGGCCTCATTTACCCATCCTTGTTTGAGGGTTTTGGGGTTCCCCTGTTGGAAGCCATGCACGCAGAGGTGCCCGTGATCACCTCCCGGATAAGTTCCATGCCCGAAGTAGCGGGCAAAGCTGCACTATTGGTAGATCCGCGCAATCCACAGGACATTGGCAAAGCGATGTACGAACTGGCCAGGTCACCCGAATTGTGTGATGATCTGGTGAAAAAAGGCAAGAGGCAACGCAAAAAATTCGACTGGTACCAATCCGCTGAACAACTTTACAAAAACATCGAAAGAACCTTTTTAGAATTCGGTGCCGGGGATTGACCACAGGTGGAGATATAGACGGGGAATTACGAATTGGGGTTTTTTGTCCGAAATCTTTGGCATCTCGAAACGGAAAATAATTATAGCGGATATTCTCAAATTAGGGAAAAGGTTTCACGCAAAGGACACTAAGGAGGCAGAGGCTGCAGAGGATTTAATTGACCCCCAAAGCTTTGGCGGGTGACGTCCACCACCAAGGCACCCTGAAGGGGTGCAGCAGCATTGTTGTAGCCATGGAAAAAACCTCCAAACCAACAATCCCATAAAATTGATAGGATGCAGGATATTATGCACTTACGCTGAAGCAGCCATCCGCCATCAACCATCCGCCGATAACTGCTCTGCAGACTTACCAATTCAAAACTGGACAACCCATCAATGGTCTCCGTAAATTTCCAACAGATATCTGGTATCAGTGACATCAATGCCCGCTTTTTCACCGACCTCAATTGCCTTTTCCGCTACTTCAATTCCCTTTTGAGTTTGCCCGGCCCTGAAAAGCAAGGATGCATGGGTGTCCAAATGCTGGTAAGCGGGTTCTATTTCTGTGAGCTTTCCCATCACTGCAGCCGCGCGGTTGAGGATTTCCCGGTCAGAGGTGGCATCGTGGATGTTGAGACAAACCGAATTGATCGAATTGAGCTGGGGCTCGTCCGATCTACTAAGGTGATTTTCCAATTGATCCAGCACTTTATTCCAATCTCTGGACTGCATGTAAAATGAAACCTTGTACCGAAGACTGAGTTCTTCCTTTCGCTCCGGTTCAAATTCCGATAAGAGGTTTATCAATTGCAGGGCCTCCTCCTCTTCATCCCTTTGGGCATGGATAAACATGTAGTAATTGTAGAGGTTGTTGAGGTGAGCAAAAGTCTCTGCTTCTCCGTAGTTCTCCTTAAACTGGTGGTAGTTTTCGAGAAAATAAGCGCCCATTTCTGCCATTACTATTCCAAACCTAAACATGACCGACCATGCTACTTCATCCATCCATTCTGATCTGTCCAGTTGATCCAGGAACTGAAATGCCTTAACTGTAAATTCTTCCTCTGACCAATCTTCGTCTGAATCAAAACTGCTTAGGTAAAATTCAGGAAATCCGGGGTCCAGATTTCTGACATCAATTTTGGCCCTAAGGGGTTCAGGAAATTCAAGATAGCTGCTCAAAGTCTTCGTGAACCCAAGATTGTCGCGTATGTACCCCGTATTTTTATCAATCAAATTTCCCTCGCTGTCAATGAAAATTAAAACAGGTAGGGAAGTGGCGCGAAATTTGGCCGATATTTTTTCACCCTTTTTTTCCTCTGCATTGGCCCGGAATAGCACAAACTCATTGTTGAGAATGTCCAGGACCTCCGGGTCCTTGAAGGTTGTCTCTTTCATGGCTTTGCACCAGTAGCACCAATTGGCCAAAATACTCAACATCATGGGCTTGCCCGTTTCCGACGACCTATCCAATGCCTCCTCCCAACTGCCTTCAAAATAGTTGAGGGTGGTATCCCTTTCTGTGCCGTAAAGGGGGTAAGAAAACGCTGTAAATAAACAGAGGGAAACCAGCAGCAGTTGGAGGGTAATTTTAGGCATAACACATTTATTTTGCAAATCTACAGAGCAATAACGACCTGTTCGCAGTCGTGGTATGAAATTTCTAGGGGGCCGCTGTCCTATGTTTACGAGCTGACTGAGCCGGCTTTTCTGCTGATTTGATTATCTTGCGACTCCAATAGTTTAGATCGTATGGAATTCATAGAAATACTGGAATGTCACCGCAGAATTGAACCCTTTGTACACCGGAGTCCCGTGATGCGATCCCGGCAATTAAATGCGCTATCGGGAATCGACCTTTTTTTCAAATGTGAGAACTTCCAAAAGGCGGGCTCCTTCAAGATCCGGGGTGCCACGAACGCCTTGTTGTCACTCCCTGAGGAAAAGCGAAAAAGAGGTGTGGTCACTCATTCCAGTGGTAATTTTGCACAGGCCCTGGCACTCGCTGCGCGCAATCTGGGGGTGAGCGCCTATATCGCCATGCCGGAAAATGCCCCTTTGGTTAAAAGGGAGGCCGCGAAAGACTACGGTGGGGCGATCCAACTATGCGGTCCCGGCATCAAAAACAGGGAAAAAGCGGCCCAGGTGATTTTAGATAAAACAGGAGCGGAGTTGCTGCATCCATCCAATGATATCCGGGTTATTCAAGGTCAGGGTACTGCCGGTTTGGAACTCTTCCAGGATGTAGGGGAGCTGGATGCTGTTTATGTGCCGGTGGGCGGAGGTGGATTGATAGCCGGTGTGTTGCTTGCCGCCCGATTGGCAGGCGGGAATTGCCGGGTGATAGGCGCCGAACCGGAAATGGCAGACGATGCCTATCGATCTCTGCAAATTGGTGAAATACAATACAACGAAAAACCCCCGAAAACCATCGCAGACGGATTGAAAACCCACCTCGGAGATGTGAATTTTCCCATTATCAAAAAATGGGCTTCAGGCATCACTACCGTATCAGAAAACCAGATCATCCAGGCCATGAAGTTAATTTACGAACGCATGAAATTGGTGGTTGAACCATCTGCTGCAGTAGCCCTCGCCGCAGCACTCAAGGACCGTGATAAATGGACCGGCAAAAGGGTCGGAATTATTCTTTCCGGAGGCAATGTAAATCCCTCCATATTGCCTTTTTAACTACATTTATCAGAGTTAATAGGAATACCACCACACCAGACCAACGGTGTCATACAAAACAGCGATAGCTTGACTCTAAAGCTTTTGAGGGCCTGTCCCCACCAAATTTTTCAGGGTAGGCAAAACTTTGTGGGGTGCAACACTCATCCCTCATTAACCCCCTGTGAAAAGCATCCTGAAGGGTTGCGGCAGCTTGGTGTTTTCCCTTTACACCAGACCCCATGGGGTCATTCAACACAGTGATGAACCAGACCCCTCCAGAAAGCATAGGGGACAAGAATTCTTTAGGGGGTATCACCCATCGCCTGAAGGGGTGCAACAACCCTCCACGAGGCCCACAAAACCGGCCAGATACAATCGCCCCCCTATATTTTCACAGTCGGTATGGAATTTGTACAGGTCAATGTCCGTTACAGTTACCCGGCAATTGTACGAAGCTTTCGGGCCGGCATTGGCAACCTTTAACATAATTTTTGCGCAAATACGCCAAAAAAGCCTCTCAACGCATCGTATATTTGTGTAATAAGAGCAAATAAACCATACCGACCGACATGACCTTTAGACAGAGAAATCGAATCAATGCTGCCGAGCGAAAAAATCGCAGGAGGGGTATTATCTACTCCATTCTTTTCCATGCAGCTCTGTTTCTCATTATGTGGTTCGTGGGCATCAGCAGTACCGATCGCCCGGATGAAATGGCATACATAGAGGTTGTTTTCGAACAGCCCAGTGGCCCATCCGCACCGGAAGCCGCGCAGTCTGAAGCCGCAGAACCCGCTCCCGAAGCTGCTGCTCCTGCAGAGGAAGAAGTGGTTGAAGAAGAAGTGTTCGAAGAAGAGGCTGCTGAAATCGAACAACCGGTCGAAGAAATTGAGATCGAACAACCGGAAGCTCAACCCGAACCCGCGGATGTAGTAACGGACCTTACCACGGAAGATTTTTCCGATATCATCGCCAGAGAACGCGAACAACAACCGGAACCCGAACCGGAAGAAGAAATAATTGAGGAGGAGATTGAGGAAGTGATTGAAGAGGAACCCGAGCCTGAACCCGAACCAAGACCCACCCCCACGCCCAGTGAGGCCGACAGACCTACCCAGGAAGAAAGCCCTAGAACGCGACCCACACCCAGTGAATTCCCCAGGCCCAGTCCGGGCGAAAGAGACAGCGATTCCGATCGTGCGTCGGCCGATGATGGTAGAGGTGATTCCGAAGCCCGTGGTGACTCTGACAGACCCAGTGAAACCGCCGGGGAGGGAAGAGTTCCCAATCCAAGAGGTGGTGCAAGGGGCGAAGATCGCAGCCAGTGGTCTGGGTTTCAGGGAACCGGCCCTCTTAGAAGAGCTGTTGTCCACAGGGGTGATTCCCGTGCACTTGCAGGTGGCCCCGGAGTTATTATGATCCGACTGTGTATTAATCGCAGCGGGGAGATTATCTTTCAGGAGATTAACGAAGCGGGTACAACCATCGAGGATACCGATCTGTTGAGAAGAGCCATGGATCTGCTCTCCACCTATCGCTTTGAAATTGATCAGGACGCTCCCTTTAGAGAGTGTGGAAATTACACCTACCGGCTCACTCCGCCTGACTAATTGCAGTGCTTAACTTTCAATGGCTGTCACTGTCCTTCAGATTCCAGTTTTTGGGCGAGGAATTGCCCCGTGTGGGATCCTTTGACCTCCAGTATGCCATCGCGAGGTCCCTGGTAAACTATCTGTCCTCCTTTTTTACCGCCCTCCGGTCCAAGGTCTATAATCCAGTCAGCACTTTTGACCACTTCCATATTGTGCTCTATAATGATTGCAGTATGCCCTTTGCCAATGAGTTCGGCAATGGCGGTGAGCAATTTGTTGATGTCGTCAAAATGGAGTCCGGTGGTGGGTTCGTCAAAAATAAACAAGGTTTTTGGGTTGTTGTGGCCCGCCAGAAGGAATGAAGCCAGTTTTACCCGCTGGGCCTCTCCTCCTGATAAGGTGCTCGATGACTGGCCGAGCTTGATGTAGCCGAGCCCAACATCATAAAGTGCCTGAAGCCGCCTGGCGATTTGTGGCTCCTCTGCAAAATACTGCAGCGACTCCTCCACCGACATTTCCAGAATATCGTGGATGTTTTTATCTCTATATTTTACCTGCAGTACTTCGTGCTTGAACCGCATACCTTTACATGCTTCACAGACGAGTGAAACATCAGCGAGAAACTGCATTTCAATGGTCACCTTTCCCTCTCCCTCACATTCCGGGCACCTTCCACCCTCCACATTAAAGGAAAAATGGCGGGGCAAAAATCCCTGCATTTCCGCAAAGGGTCTGCCGGCCATCAGTTTTCTTATTTCGTCGTATGCTTTGACGTAGGTAACGGGATTGGAGCGAGACGACCTCCCTATTGGTTTTTGGGAAACCCATTCGACCTGCTCTATGCGGTCCAGGTCTCCGCCCAATGACTTGAATTTGTCAGAGGTGTGTATGTATTGATCACCAACCCTGGATTGCACCGCGGGATAGAGAATGTCTCTGACCAGGGTGGACTTGCCCGATCCCGACACGCCAGTCACCACCGTGAGTACGTGTAAGGGGATTTTGATGTCAATGCCCTCTATATTGTGGCAGCGGGCCTCCTCCAATTCGATGAAATACCTTAGTTTCCTTCGGGGGCCGGGCATGCTGACTCGTTTTTTCCCACTGAGGTATTCGCTGGTGATGGTGGTATTTTTTTTGTCAAAAAAACGTTTCGAACCATCGGAAAACACCACTTTCCCTCCGTGTAAACCGGCTCCGGGCCCAATTTCTACGATGTGATCGGCTTCTCTGATGATGTCCTCCTCGTGCTCTACTACCACGACGGTGTTGTTGAGGTCCCGCAAGTCTTTGAGGACCCTGAGGAGATTGCGGGTGTCCCTCGGATGAAGCCCGATGCTGGGTTCGTCTAGAATGTAGAGGGATTTGGTGAGATTGGAACTCAGTAGCCTGGTGAGATTGATGCGTTGCAATTCACCGCCGCTCAGAGTGGATGATATGCGGTTTAGAGTGAGGTACTCAAGGCCTGTTTTGACCATGGTTCGCAAGCGTGTTTCAATCTCTAACAGCAGACGAGAGGCGATTTTTTGGCTGTGTTTATCAGGTTTATTTTCCTCAAAAAATTGCAGTAATTCATCCACAGGCAATTGCATGAGATGCCCTATATCTACACCGCAGTATTTTACATATAGCGCCTCTTTTTTCAATCGCTTACCCCTGCACTCCGGACAGCGGGTCCTGCCCCGATAGCGAGACAATAAGACCCTGTTTTGGATTTTATAGCTCTTTTTCTCCACCCGATCAAAGTAATCATTGATGCCCGGAAAATGGTGGGTTCCATCCCACAAGAGGTCTTTTTCACTCTCTGACAAATCCCGGTAGGGCACCGTGACCCGCAGCTTGTATTTGTAGGCATTGTCGAGAACTGCCTGCAGAAATGCATCCGATTTTTGACCGGAATAACAGGCTATGGCACCGTCCATTACCGAAAGTCCCGGATTGGGGATGACTTTGTTTTCGTCTATTCCCAACACCTGGCCGTAGCCCTCGCATCTGTTGCATGCTCCGTAAGCATTGTTGTAGTTAAAAAGGTTTGGGGTGGGGTCCATGAAAGTGATGCCATCTGCCTCAAATCGATTGTTGAAATCTCTGTGGGCTCCTTTTATTTCTTCCACCCTGCAACTACCACCTCCCTGTATAAATGCCGTTTGTACGGAATCACCCATTCGCATTTTGAGTTCTTCGTCTCCTTTCTTTACTACAAAGCGGTCCACCACTATACGCAAATCCGATGGTTCACTTTTTTCGTCCGTAAATTTATTGTCTTCCAGGAGGTCCTCAATATAATGTGGCTCTTTATCCTGCATCACCCGGGTGAATCCCTTTTGGATCAATATTTTTAACTCTTGATCCAATAACCTGCCTTCGCTGCGGATTAAAGGTGCAGTCAAAACAACTCTGGTTTTTTCCTCCAGTGACAATAAGTAGTCCACCACATCCGAAGTCTGGTATCGCTTTACCTCCTCCCCTGATACGGGGGAGATTGTTTTTCCCGTGCGGGCAAATAACAGCCTCAGATAGTCGTAAATCTCAGTGATGGAACCAACAGTGGACCTGGCATTGCTACCAGCGGTGCGCTGTTCGATGGCGATGGCAGGACAAAGGCCCCGAATGTAGTCCACTTCAGGTTTTTTCATTCGCTCCATAAACTGGCGCGCATAGGAGGAAAGGCTTTCCACATATCGGCGCTGCCCCTCCGCGTAGAGAGTTTCCATAATTAGGGAGGATTTACCTGATCCGGAAAGGCCGCAAACCACGATCAGCTTCTCTTTAGGGAGTTGGATCTCCACATTTTGGAGGTTGTTGCTCCGGGCACCTTTGATGTGGATTACATCGGGTGTAGAAGTAACATTACGGCTTTTTTTCGATCTTGCAGAACCGCTGGTTTTTGACGCCATTTTGCCTTTTATGGTATTGTCGAGCACGAATGCACGGGTTTAATCTTTTAGAACATGCAAAGATAGATTAAATTGACAATTGAATTGATAATTGACAGTTGACAATTGACAGTTGACAATGGTTGTGTTTTGGGCGAAATCTCTTGCACCTCGGAAGGGATTTGGGGTTAGGCCATCTTCACTTGGTCATAAGCTATCAACCAATGCCCTCACTTCCTGCCTAATAATCTCTTCATTCGCTGCTTTTTTTTTCTTCCGGCTCTGAATTTTTGGTCCGCTTCCAGGATGGCCCGGGTGGTTGCCTTCTTTGGCCATCCGGTGAGTTTGGCGTATTCTTCTCCTATGATGGAAAGAGCTTTTTTATCAGCGCTTAGTCTGGCAAAATTATTCAATCTCACCTTTCGGCTCAGTTTTTTGAACTGCATCCGGTTGATATCGACAAGGAAGAATTGGTATTGTCCATTTGAATCTTCCCTTACCAGGGTATTCCCTGGGCTGTGATCGAGGAACCAGACCCTTTTTTCATGCAGGTGAAAAGTGAACCGGGTGAATTGTCGGAGGATTTCCTCCCTATTGGTAAAGTTTTTTTGCTCAAGCGGTTGTCGGATGCTAAATTGACCTGTTAAATGTTCCGACAGGTAATAGCTTTTGTTCAATCCCCAAAAGTTGCGTTCTTCCCCATAGGCCATGGGCTCCGGGGTGTTTATTCCAAGCGCCAGTAGTTTCTTTGCGTATTCGAAGGAACGCCTCGCCTTGGACTTTCGAAGGTAGCGGTAAGCCAGTTTATTCACCGCATTTGGAATCTGAAATGCCTTTATATTGACAGTTTTTCCATCCAGTGGAAAGATTTTAATGGTGTTTCGCTTTCCTTTGACCAACATTTCTCCGGATCGGTCAAAGTCCGTGATCATTTCCACCAGTCGCCTGCGATGGCGCTTATAGTCCCCGTTAATTACCACATGCATTTTTTCCAGATTACCCTATGCGGGCACTAAGGTAGATATTTTTTTCCATTCAAAATATTGGGCGTCATACGTGAAATAAAGCCGAAAAGAGTATATTTGTGGGGTTGTATTCTCGTTTGTTGAACTGAAATGGATAGATGGCCATTTCTTTAAAAAGATCTGTTATGAGAGTTGCGTTGTTTCTCGTTTTTATCTTTGTCCTGGAGGCCTGCAGCCAGGTTGCATTTACCGGTAGGAGACAGGCTCAGTTGATCCCGATGGGTACCATTAATTCCATGAGCTTTACCCAGTACGATGAGTTTTTGGCTGCCAACAACACCCTTCCAGCCGATGCCCCGGAAACCCAATTAATACGGAGGATTGGAGATGATCTAATACACGCTGTGGAGGTGTATTACAAGGCCAACAACATGGAGCGAGAACTGAAACAGTTTAAATGGGAATTTAATGTGGTCAAGAGCGACCAGATTAATGCTTTCGCCATGCCAGGAGGAAAGGTGGTGATGTTTACCGGGATAATGGAGCTCGCCCAAAACGAGGATGCAATGGCAGTCATCATGGGACACGAAATAGCGCACGCACTGGCCCATCATGGAAATGAGCGAATGAGTCAGATGGTGTGGACCCAGTTGGGATTTGCAGCCCTTGATGTAGCACTTTCGGAACAACCTCAACAAACCAAAGACCTGCTAATGGCAGCAGCCGGAGCCGGTGCACAGGTGGGAGTGCTTCTGCCCTTCAGTCGAAAACACGAGAGCGAAGCCGATGAAATCGGACTCTACCTGATGACCATGGCGGGCTACGATCCCACAGAGGCTGTACCGTTCTGGGAGCGTATGGGCCAGTCCGGTGGTGCAGCACCCCCGGAATTTCTCAGCACCCACCCCGGACCTGAGCGCAGAGCAGAAAATCTGAATAAGCTCATCCCCAAAGCCAGAGAGTACGCGGAAAAATACCCTGTTCCTATGAGTTCGAGGAATCAGTGAGAAGTAATGCAACTATCCCCCCGGATGTAGGCATTTTTGCCCTGGTTATACCGTTCAGGACTAAATTAAGTGTTAAATCCGGCCATAATTTATTGAAGGCAAGTCGAATGACATAACTTTGATTTCAAGACTGATGCTTTTACAAGCAACCATTTTGAAACCAGAAATCATTCGTTATGCTAAAATTTACAATCCGCAATTTTCTCTATGCCCTGGGGCCTGTGCTTTTAACCATCCTCAGCCCCCTGGTCCTCTTTAATCAGGAACTTTACTTTGATATTGAAACTGAGACTGATGTGGAGTACCATCCACTGGAGGATGGCGAGCTTTTGAGTTCGCCCGGTTGGACCAATGCCAACTTTTTTGTACCGTTGGATTTTGCCCTGGACTTTATGGGGACCATCAATAGCGGTCCCATTGAGAATTCAAGTCCGGTAGTGGGGGTGGAATTTTTCAGACCTGATTTTGACGCGGAAGCAATTAATATATTTACTCCCTATCACACTTCCCTTACAGATATTTGGAACTTCGATGCAGACTACGAGTCGAAAATACGTTACTCTGTGACTGGTGAAGAAGGTGAGCGGGTACTCACAATTGAATACTACCGCGCCGGTTTTGCAAATATGGACGGAAGTTCCGGCGTGCAGGTCAACACAACATTTCAGGTGTCTTTTTTTGAAATCAATGGCGAGATCAGTCTGCATTTTGGACCCCAGGAAAATCGGGAGTTTTTTCACCATCTTCACGATAGAGATGGGCTGGGACCTTTGATTTATTTTGTTCAAAACATGCGCATCGAAGATCATGACTTGGTAGTCGATATTTCAGGTCTTTTGTCCGGAGATCCGGATGACCCCTATCTCGAACCCTTTTTCACAAAAGAGCCGACGGAGGATTTGACCGGTCTCACGGGTGATCCCAGACCTGGCACCCTGTATCGTTTTGTTCCCAAATCCACTTCTACGGTGCAGATTGAGCAATCAACTTCCGTATCTGTATGGCCGACAATCGCATCTGACTATGTTTATGTTTCTATGGAAGATCAACCGCTTCCCGAAATGGATTATACGGTAATTGGAATCGATGGTCGGGAATTTTCCAGTGGAAAGATCAATGGCCAAATGAACCGCATTAGTATCCTCGACCTCCCTGCCGGAAGTTATATAGTGCGGTTGGAAAGTGGTGGAAAAATTTTTGTCAGGCAGATTGTGAAAGTCGGCAGGTGAGGCCTTTTGTACGATTTGGGGGGAGGGAGGCCAGGATGAATTCTCTTCCACATCAATTGCTGCTTCCAACAATTATACTATGCAAAAATTTACCATCGTGATTAATGTATTCAAGAGTGTGGTTTTGCTCATCCTTGTTTTAACTCTGTCCAATTTGTCAGTTACAGCTCAGGATTCGAAAGATCTCGATACAGAAAGGATAGACCGGGCCAATATTTTAAATCCGGCTTTTGTATTGGAGTATCCCTCCTCTAAATCATCTGTGTTTTCAATGGGGATGGGCTTAGGATACGGAGGCTCTTTTCCCAACCTCAGTACCAATGTTCCCTCGGGGTTTTTGTACGACTTCAGCCCTTTTTTGAATCTGCAGCATCAGTGGATATACAATCGGGCTAACAGAATGGAAAAGGGCAGAACAGTGGCCGGCAACAGCGGTAATTTTATTTCGGCCCGCTTATTCATCAGAGGACCTTCACTTTCAAGTAATTTTGTCCGGAAATCCAATATCGAATTTGTCGTTGGCCCCACCTGGGGATTGAGGAGACAGTGGGGAGAGAATATTCACTTCAGCTTTGAATTTGGGCCGGTTTACTATTTCGACTTTAGGGGCAACCAGGGAGTCTTTCCTCTGATCCCTTACATTCAACTGGGAATTAATATAAATTAACGTACCTTCTATGTGTTGTACCTGTGGTATCCTGAGCTGAACACCAAATTACTTTATTATCTCTGGTTCATTCCGGGGTAATCTGAATTGGCTGAAAGTATTTCTTCTAAAAGGTGTTTGTCGGTTTTTGATTGCATTTGTTTTCAATTTTTTAGTTCTAGTTTTTAGAGCATTGAATTCATTTTCAAAATGGCCTTTGGCTTAAAGTGGACTTACCGCAGAGCGATGTATTGAGCTGTGCCGAAATAGTTTCAGAGTCCGCTGAGAATCAGTCGAGTTTTTGCCTCTGCGTTCATGGCGGCCTTTGCGGTGAGTCAAACAAGTTTGGAAAATTACGCCTCATATGGATTGATCATTAATTTTGTTACATAAGAGCTGAGGAATGCATTTTTTTTAGCCCAATACATGAAGGCTGTGAAATAATTCTGTATGCTTCTTGTTCATTTTTTATGCTCTTTTCAATATCTACTCAAACTTATCTATCTCGCGATTCACTAAATGTCTCTCAATAGTAATGAAATGAGAATGCCGAAAAGCTGAGAATCACCAATCTTATGTAAAATATTTTTTCTATCCCGGTGGTTGGTTTATCTTTGAAGGTTTTACTGTTTCGGGTTGAGTAGATATCTTTGAAAAGAGATCACGAAAGTGAGCAGCACTCAGGATATTTGTTGCTGCATTGTGAAGTTAGCCCGGAGTCAATTAAAAAAAAGCGCATGAAGTTTCTACTAAAAGCACCGTTTGTACCCACTGGAGACCAGCCACAGGCGATAAGTCGGCTCGTGGCCGATGTGAAGGCGGGAGAGAAGTACCAGACCCTGCTCGGTGTGACCGGATCGGGCAAGACTTTTACCATGGCCAATGTCATAGAGCAGCTCAACAGACCCACCCTCATTCTCACCCACAACAAAACCCTCACCGCGCAACTCTACGGGGAATTCAGGGAGTTTTTTCCGGACAATGCCGTGGAGTACTTTGTTTCCTACTACGACTACTACCAGCCGGAGGCCTATATTACAGTGAGCGACACCTACATTGAAAAGGACCTCTCCATCAATGAGGAAGTGGACAAACTGCGCCTTCGGGCAACCAGCAGCCTGTTGTCGGGGCGAAGGGATGTGATCATTGTGGCATCGGTTTCCTGCATATACGGTATGGGAAATCCGGAGGACTACAAATCGGGCATTGTGCGCATTGAAGTGGGGCAGACCATCACGCGCAACACCTTTTTGTACAAACTGGTAGAGTCCCTCTACTCGCGTACTGAGGGCCTTCTCGAGCGGGCGAACTTCAGAGTTAAGGGCGATACCGTGGACATCAATTTGCCCTATGTGGATTTCGGTTACCGCATTTCCTTTTTCGGGGATGAAATCGAGTCGATAGACGTAATCGATCCCGAAACAGGTCGGCGCCACGAATCCCTGGAGCACGCTGCCGTATTTCCCGCGAATCTCTACGTCGCACCGAGAGACCGACTAAACACCATAATCCGGGAGATCGAGGACGAGCTGTATGGGCACGAGAAGTTTTTCGAGAAGGAGGGGCGCTATATCGAGGCAAAAAGGATAAGGGAGCGCACTGAGTTTGACCTGGAAATGCTGCGGGAACTGGGCTATTGCTCTGGGGTGGAGAATTACTCCCGCTTTTTCGACCGGCGCAATCCCGGAACTCGGCCCTTTTGCCTGCTGGATTATTTTCCGGAGGACTACCTGATGTTTATAGATGAAAGCCACGTGACCCTTCCCCAGCTCCGCGGTATGTGGGGAGGAGACCGGGCCCGGAAACTCAATCTGGTAAACCACGGTTTTCGTCTGCCCAGTGCCATGGACAACCGCCCGCTGAATTTTGAGGAATTTCAATCCCTGGCCAATCAGCTCATTTTTGTCAGCGCAACGCCCTCGGACTTTGAGCTGGAGAAAACCGGAGGTGTATTTGTAGAGCAACTCATTCGGCCCACGGGGCTGTTGGATCCGCCCATAGATGTGCGACCCAGCCTCGATCAGATGGACGATCTGCTGGATGAAATTCACAGCCGGACGGCAAAGGGCGAGCGGATTTTGGTGACCACCCTGACCAAGCGCATGTCGGAGGAGTTGGCCAAATACCTCACCAGACTGGATATTCGCTGTCGCTACCTGCACAGCGATATCGACACCATGGAGCGGGTGGAAATTCTTCGAGATCTGCGGCTCGGAAATTTTGATGTTCTGATAGGAGTGAACCTGCTTAGGGAGGGGCTGGATCTGCCGGAAGTCTCACTCGTGGCCATTTTGGATGCCGACAAGGAGGGATTCCTCAGAAATGACCGATCCCTCACCCAGACTGCGGGAAGAGCTGCCCGGAATGCCGGGGGGCTGGTTATCTTTTACGCGGATACGATCACCCAATCCATGCAGCGTACCATAGACGAGACCAATCGTCGCCGCGCCAAGCAGATTGCCTACAATGAAGAGCACGGCATCACCCCCATGACCATTTTCAAGTCCCGAGAGGACATCATGGGGCAGCGATCCATACTTGACATCAAGGGAGGAAAGAAGGAGGCCTATGTGGAGGGCAGTGCGGGGACATCCGTAGCCGCCGATCCCATACTGGAGTACATGACGGCCGATCAATTGAAAAAACTAATAGAAGAGACCGAGCGAAAGATGAAGGAAGCCGCCAAAGAGCAGGACTTTATGTCCGCTGCCAGACACCGGGACGAGTGGTTTGAATTGAAGGAAAAACTGAAAGAGAAGGTTTGAGGGTGAATAGAGGAAGATAAAGACATTGCTTTTTTTCACCTTTTCTAAATTAGATTGAGACCCTTCCTGCGGTTTTCCCAAAGAAATTATCTTTGCTGATAATTATTCACTCGAAGCTTATGGTCTGTACTCATTTATTCCCAAGGACAAAATGAAATATCCGTTCCCATCCAGGACTATACAGGCTGTATTTTTAATAGTAATCATTGCCTGCATATTTTCATCCTGTTTAGTTTACTATCCCGATGATATAAGGGGGATATACAGCTATTATAAGGTAACAATGAAAGAGCACCCCTCATTTATCCAGCGTCCCGATCCAAGCTTGTGTGAACTGGAGCCAATGGAGCCTATTATCGTGTATAGAATAAGGGGCGGGGAGTTAAAGGACTGTCTAAAGGGTAGCGCCAAATCGGTGGTCTATTTTTGGAGTCCGAACTGCAGTGCTCCTGTTTGTATCCCACCAAATTTTGCCCAGGAGTTCTCTTCCAGGCATGGAGTTGACCTGTTCATCGTAGCAAATTATTACGATTACAGTGAAATGGCGGTTGATTTTGACCTGGAACGACCAATTTTTGGGGTAGATACTGAGTATTACAGGACTAATTTTACGGATAGATACTTAAGGAGATTTAAAGCTGATCTCTTTGACGAGAACTCCAGGGATGAGAACGATGTCGGCAGGTTCATTTGTTTGAATCTGACAGTTTGATTAGGATCAGGAGTAATATTGAGGATTTGGTTATTTGAAAGGTAAATTTTGAAATATGATAATCGACTGGCTTGTTTTTATAATTTTAGTTGCTGTTCCTACAGTCTATATCATCCTTGGATTTTACTATAAGGGCACAAAACCTCCGAGAGATCTGTTAAAATTTTACCTGTATGACAATCTTCCATTTCTCATTCCTGTGGTCGTAATTCTCATTCTTAATTTTTCCTTGATTAATCCTGATATTTCTGATATAGACCAGGGATTTCCAATAGAGGACAAATATATTAGCCTAATTGCCGGCATATTTTTGGTGCCGTTCTTTATTGCATTTCTCCCCACAGATACCAACTTTCCCAAAGAGGATATAAGGAATGTTAAGGAGATATTTGGTTTTGATACTGCCTTAATGCCGAATAATCTGATTCAACTGGCAGCGTTTTTTTTCTTTATTGTTATTGGTGTGGTTCTGGAAGAAATTTTCTTTCGACAATTTATGTTTTCCTCTTTTCATACCACCCTCAATATTGAAGGAGATTGGTTGGTGGTAATCACAGCAATTATGTTTGGTGTCGGTCATTTGTATCAAGGTGTAAGAGGGTTTATATCGAGTTTTTTATTGGGTCTTGCAACCGGGAAAGTGTATTTGCTGACGGGCAATATTCTTATCCCGATTATTATGCACCTTTCTATAAATCTTACTATTGTTGTCTATGCAATTCGGAGAATGATAGCTTTAAACAGGCTGAAGAAGAAGGGGCTTTATTGAGTTGTATTCAAAAGACCGGGCTCAATTGTGTAAAACAGAGGCATTGTATTTTCGTGGGACTCATTACTTTTTCTCACAAATCATTCAATCCCAGGTGTCCAATTGCGTAGAGGGGAACATTGGTCATCCATTCCTCCTTTCTGTAATTGGAGGTAGAGGTTCTGTAACAGTGGATGCCCGGATATTTGGCGGCAAAGGTTTTTAACGATTTAGATTTCAGGTTTTCAGCAGCCTTGACTTCAAGGGGGTAAATGGTACTTTGGTGTTCAAAGATAAAGTCAACCTCAGCATTGCCCGAGGGATTGGTCCAGTAATATATATTTTTTCCGTGTTTGGCCTGCAGTTCCTGACAGGCGAATTGCTCGGTCAAAGCTCCTTTGAACTCCTGAAATAAGCGGTTTTTATTGATCAGGGTTGTGATTTCGAGTTTGGCCAGGGCGCCCAACAGTCCCACGTCCAGAACAAACAACTTGAATGACTTTAAATCTCTGTAAGCCGCCAGCGGAAGACCGGCTTTTTTGAGGTTGTATATCCTGGTGATCAATCCGTATTCCTCCAGCCAGTCGAGGGCCGTTTCAAACTCTTTTGCCCTGGCTCCTTTTTTCATGAGACCGTAGACAAACTTCTTATTTTCTTTAGCCAATTGACTTACTACACTGTTCCACACGATTTTAATCTTTGGGATGACCTCGCCCGGAGCATGCCTGGCGAAATCCTGCTGATAGGCCAGTAGAATTTGTGTCTGCACCTCCCGAACATCCCGATGATTTTTTTTCTCTATAAAAGTTTGCACAGCCTCAGGCATTCCTCCCACAAAATAGTAATCCCTCAGGACATTCAGGAATTCCTCTTTCAGCAGTGAAATGGTCTGCCAATCCCCATCGCAAACCAGATCATTCAATCTCTGATTTCCGGTCGCCCAAAAGAATTCCTCCAGATCCAGTGGATCTATTTTTACAAATTCAACTTTTCCAACCGGAAAGGATTGCTTCTCAAGAGCTATTCCAACCAAAGACCCTGCCGCTATAATGTGCAACTCAGGTAAATCCTCCTGAAAGTACTTCAATATGGTCAAACCATTTTCAGCCTCTTGTATTTCATCAAAAAGAAGCAGGGTCTGACCTGGGATGACTTTTTTCCCGGTTAAAATTTCAAGGGCCACCAGTACCCGCTGTGGATCCAGGCTTTCCTTAAACAGATCCCTGTATCGCATCTCCTTTTCAAAATTGATGTACAGGTACTGGTCGAAATGGGATTCGCCAAAGTATTTCATCATCCAGGTTTTTCCGACCTGCCTCGCACCGTGTAAAAGGACGGGTTTTCGCTTGTCGTGCTTCTTCCACTCCAGTAATTTATTCTCTAGTTTTCTCTTCATAAGCTACAGTTTTCCTTCGGGTTATCTGCCATCCCACCTTTAGGTTCCCGGTGATAGAGCATACTGAAATCCTTGCTGCACAACTGACATCAACTGCATCAGCCATGTACCCCAGACAGCAAATATACACCTTTTCCGGGGATAATATGGCGTTTTTTACATTTTTTCCCTTGAAAAAATGTGAATTCCTACAAAAATGTGTGGGAAAAAATGTAATTGTGATGCAGTTTCCCCACTCTTCCTGGTATTCTCCCGGTCGGATACTTCAGATCGCCGCAACCAATTTTTTGTGAGTAGTTATAGCTCCAAAGCTGTCCCATACACCACAATTCCATTTTCCACATCTTTTAAAAGAGGTGAGTACCCGGGTTTAGGGCTGAGGCTCCCCCTTTCTGTGGAATTGTAAACTTTGAGGAGTTGTGTAGCGGCTTTTTTCACCTCAGAGATTTTATTCTGCAGGAAGGGATACCCGGAATGCCGATGTGATGGTTATCTTTAACGCGGATAAGATCACCAATTCCATGCAGCGTACCATAGACGAGACCAATCGTCGCCGCGCCAAGCAGATTGCCTACAATGAAGAGCACGGCATCACCCCCATGACCATTTTCAAGTCCCGAGAGGACATCATGGGGCAGCGATCCATACTTGACATCAAGGGAGGAAAGAAGGAGGCCTATGTGGAGGGCAGTGCGGGGACATCCGTAGCCGCCGATCCCATACTGGAGTACATGACGGCCGATCAATTGAAAAAACTAATAGAAGAGACCGAGCGAAAGATGAAGGAAGCCGCCAAAGAGCAGGACTTTATGTCCGCTGCCAG
>REEO01000034.1 GCA_007695035.1 Saprospirales bacterium
AGGCGCATTCGGGACTTTAACCCTATCAGTATATAGTATGCATGGCACACAAAAAAAGGAGCAGCCTTACGCCACTCCTTGAAATAATATTTGCTTAGCTAATTCTCAAAAAATCCCGTTAATTGCTAAATCAACCGGTGCTATTGAAAATATATCAACTCTCGTATAGCAAAATACTTTATGAAGAGTCAGTAATATGTACCTATTCGTTTATTTCGCAGCCTGGTACTTTTTCTCCACTGCATCCCAGTTGATGACATTGAAGAAGGCATTGATGTAATCGGGGCGCTTGTTTTGGTACTTCAAATAATAAGCATGCTCCCAAACATCAAGCCCCATAATCGGTGTACCTTTTTTATCAGCCAGGTCCATTAGCGGGTTGTCCTGATTTGGGGTGCTTGTCACGGCCAGTTTTCCATGATTGTCAACAATTAACCACGCCCATCCTGAACCAAATCTGGTTGCCGCTGCTTTGCTAAACTCGTCTTTGAAGTTGTCAAAAGAACCGAAAGCCTCATCAAGTGCCTTAGCTACTTCTCCACCGGGATTGCCACCACCGTTTGGCGACATAACTTCCCAAAAGAGGTTGTGGTTGTAATATCCACCTCCATTGTTTCTAACTGCATTTCCATGCTTGCTCACTCCGGAAAGAATGTCCTCAATGTTTTTTCCTTCCAACGCTGTGCCTTCAACCGCAGCATTTAATTTGCTCGTATAACCGGCGTGGTGTTTACCATGGTGAATTTTCATGGTTGTTTCGTCGATATGTGGTTCCAACGCATCGTGAGCAAATGGAAGATCAGGTAATTTGAAAGCCATAATCTTAAATGTTTTTTGTGTGAAAAAATATAATAATCGTTCTTTTGTAAAACGGAAACGACTGCTTTTTGTTCCGATTAATTGGGTAATGAATGAACAAATGGGCTTGTTGAAAGCCGAAGTAACAAATTAATATTATTATGAACTACAGAAAAGAGAGAGACAGCATTGGTGTAGTGGAAGTGCCGGCAGATGTTTACTGGGGCGCGCAGACACAGAGATCGCTACAAAATTTTAAGATTGGTGGACAGAAAATGCCATTGGAAATTATCCGTGCATTTGCTGTCCTGAAAAAGGCAGCCGCTCTTACCAATGCCGAATTAGGCGCACTTCCGCAGGAAAAAGCGGATATTATAGCACAAGTTTGCGATGAAATAGCAGAGGGCAAACACGACGACCAATTTCCTCTGGTTGTTTGGCAAACCGGCTCCGGAACCCAAACAAATATGAATGTCAACGAAGTGGTGGCCAACCGGGCCCATGTACTCAAAGGAGGGAAGTTGGACGATGAGAAAAAAATGTTTCACCCCAACGACGACATAAACAAATCTCAATCCTCCAACGACACTTTCCCGACGGCGATGAACATTGCCGCATACAGAATTTTGTCAGAAAATACCCTTCCCGGATTGCTTCACCTGCGGAAAACAATAGAGGAAAAGGCAGATACTTTTTCCGATGTGGTTAAAATTGGCAGGACCCACTTTATGGATGCCACCCCGGTAACAGTTGGTCAGGAACTGTCGGCTTTTTCTTCACAAATCGCTAATGCCGAAAGGACCATAAAGAACAGCTTGCCTCATCTGGCCGAGATTGCACTTGGAGGCACCGCAGTTGGAACCGGCTTAAATACACCTGAGGGCTATTCAGAAAAAGTGGCAGCCCGGATAGCGAAATTCACCAATTATCAGTTTGTGTCGGCTCCCAATAAATTTGAAGCCATGGCTGCACACGATGCCATTGTGGAATCTCACGGTGCCTTGAAAACCGCAGCAGTATCGCTGATGAAAATTGGCAATGATGTGCGAATGCTGGTTTCAGGACCTCGAAGTGGAATAGGAGAGTACAACATTCCGGCCAATGAACCAGGTTCTTCTATCATGCCGGGTAAAGTTAATCCCACCCAGGCCGAAGCTCTCACCATGGCAATGGCTCAGGTGACAGGGAATGACGTGGCTGTGAATGTAGGGGGAATGACCGGACATTTTCAACTCAATGTTTTTAAACCGGTTATGATCTACAATTTGTTGGTATCTGCTCGTTTGATAGGAGAGGCCAGTGTTAGTTTTGCAGACAACTGTATTGCGGGTCTGGAACCCAATCGCGAGCGCATAACACAGCAACTGGAAAACAGCCTGATGTTGGTTACGGCACTCAATGTACACATCGGTTACGACAAGGCCGCCGAAATAGCGAAAAAGGCCTACAAAGAGGGAACGACCCTTAAGCAAGCTGCCCTGGATCTGGAATTGCTCACTGAGGAGCAATTCGACCAGTGGGTGAGACCTGAGAAAATGGTTTAGAGGCACGAGTGGGAAGTTTTTGGCGCAACAGATCGTGAGAATCCGATTAATAATTGGCTCATGGAAAGGCAAAAAGAGCGTATAAGCAATTGATTTTTGACCGCTTACATATAGGTAAAAAAATATCAACAGGGGCGGGATTATTTTTTGAAAATTATTATCGAATCCATTGGGATGCAATTCAATACATTGTAGTATCTTTGCACTCCAATTCACACAACGCAGTTATGTTGGAATTGAAAGGATTTATCTTGCCGATCAAAGGATTGGCTAACGACCAGTACGAATGGAACTTCATTTTGGGAAGCGATTTCTTTGAAGACAGGGAAAATTCACCCATCAAAGACGCCCAACTCGAAGTTACTGTAAAACTCTATCGCAGAGCGACCCTGCTGGTCTTTGACTTTGAAATAGGGGGTTATGTAAACTGTAGCTGCGACCGGTGCACAGCAAAAATCAATTTGCCGGTTACAGGAGATTATCGACTGATGGTAAAAATGACCTGGGAGGAGGAAATATCAGAGCAAAACGATGAAATTATTTACATCGACCCGGATGTTCCCCAGTTGGACCTGTCGGACCATCTGTATGAGTTTGCCTGTTTGAGCTTGCCAATCAGCAAGACGTACGACTGCGGTGGAGAGAACCCCCAACCCTGCAACCTCGAAGTTTTGGAAAAACTGGAAAATGTCCAACCGGATACAGAAGAAGATTCTGAGATGGACGGCATTTGGGAGCAGATCAAGAGAGAATTGCAATAGTTAATTAATAAAAAGTAAGGTGTCATGGCACATCCAAAGAGTAGAATATCAAAGCAGAGAAAGCGCAAGAGAAGAACGCACTACAAGGCCACTTCTCCTCAAATTGCCACCTGCCCCAATACAGGTGAAACACACCAGTTTCACAGAGCATTTTGGTATGAGGGTAACATGTACTACAAGGGCAAAATGGTGATCAAGGGATTTGATGAAGAAGATGAGGTAGAAATTGATTAAGCAACCGCTATTTTTGCAACCCAGGGAAGGATGAAAAAAATAATTCATACCGACAGGGCACCCAATCCACTAGGACCCTACAGCCAGGCTGTTAAAGTTAACGGTTTCACTTTCGTCTCTGGACAGATCGCCATCGACCCCCAAACCGGTGAGATGGTAGCAGATGATATCGAAAGTGAAACACACAAGGTGTTGGAAAATTTGCGACAGGTACTTTTGGCCGCCAATTCTGATCTTGAAGGGGTGGTGAAATGCTCCATTTTTGTTCGTGACATCAATCAGTATGCCCGCATCAACGAGGTTTATACCGAGTTTTTCAAAGGCACCCAACCGCCGGCCAGAGAATTGGTCGAGGTTTCCAAACTTCCAAAGGGCGCCAATGTAGAGATATCAGCCATTGCGGTTTGATTGGATTGTGTCATTCAGTTGAGATGACCCCACCTTTGAACACAGTTGCTGATTTACCATTTTTCCTCTCCCCATCCCCAATCAACAACTCAGCTTAATATGTCAGAGAAAAAACGAATACTTTCCGGGGTACAACCTACCGGCAACCTGCATTTAGGACGTTATCTGGGTGCTATTCGCAACTGGGTTGGATTACAGGATGATTATCAGTGCTTTTACAGCGTGGTCAACTACCACGCCATCACTATGCCCTACAAGCCCAAAAAACTCCGGGAGCAAAGCTGGGACCTGGTTTACCGGCTTTTGGCCTGCGGAATCAAAGAGGAAAACCTATTCATCCAGTCTCTCGTACCGGAACACACTGAACTTGCCTGGATTTTAAACTGCAACACCAGTTACGGTGAACTTGGTCGCATGACACAGTTTAAGGACAAGTCCCAACAAGTGAGGGAGACGGACAAGGATATGTTTATTTCTGCCGGCCTTTTCACCTATCCGGTTTTGCAAGCCGCTGATATTTTGATCTACAAACCCTCCCTTGTTCCCGTCGGAAAAGACCAGGAGCAACATTTGGAACTCACCAGAAACATAGCACAGCGGTTTAACAATGTCGTGGGCAATAAGTATTTCCAACTACCCGAACCGCTTTTCACGCGAATTCCAAAGGTGATGTCCACCGCAGATCCCAGCCGAAAAATGAGCGCAAGTCTGGGCGAAAAGCACAATATTGACCTGTTTGCAGATGAAAAGCGGATTGTTAAGCAGATAAAGAGCGCGGTGACGGATTCGGGGGAGGTTAAACCCGATACAATGAGTCCCGGTATTGCCAACCTTTTCAACATATTGTGGGAAATCAATCCGGAAGTGCACGGACAATTTTTGGAGGACTACAAAAAGGGCAATTTGCAATACGGCGTATTCAAAGAGGGTATCGCAGAATCTCTAATTAATTATCTCAAGCCCATCAGGGAGCGTTTTGAAGAAATACAAGCCGACAAAAAACAGATCCGAAGACGAGTTAAAGACTCGTCCGAAGAGATTAGAAAAGTAGCTGCGCAAACCCTAAGTGAGGTCAAGGAACTCTCTGGACTCCTGTAAAACAACTTTCATGAAGATTTTTTGCATCGGTCGAAATTACGTAGATCACGCCCGGGAATTGGGCAATGAAGTACCTGATGAACCTGTGGTTTTTATGAAGCCTCCGGGATCCCTGCTGGTGAATGGCAAGCCATTTTACTACCCGGATTTTTCCTCTGATATCCATTACGAATCTGAATTGGTTATTAAGATTTGTAAGAACGGACGCCATATCGATCCAGCCTTTGCTTCTCGCTATTACGACAAGGTAGCTCTGGGCATTGACCTAACTGCCAGAGACCTGCAAAAGGAACTCAAGAAAAAGGGACTTCCCTGGGAACTTGCCAAAGCCTTTCACCACTCTGCTCCCATAAGCAAGTTTATCCCCATTTCCTCACTGGAAGAGGGACCGATCAATTTCCATCTCGAGAAAAATGGGGAAGTAGTACAAAGAGGAAATACGGAACAAATGATCCACTCCTTCGAGAATCTGATCGTGTTTTTGTCCCGCTACTTTACGCTCCAAATGAACGACCTCATTTTCACCGGAACCCCGGCAGGTGTCGGCCCCATCGCAGTAGGAGATCATTTCCGGGGCTACCTGAACGGAAAACCCATGCTCAATTGCCAGGTCAGGTGAATTTTATGCCGACCATAAATTTTTGATGTTGGAGCAGTAGAAATTTATGAAAAGACCCGCCTCCCAAAGCTTTGGGGATAAGTGGATATGGTTAATTTCTGTCGATACGTAATTCCTTGGATATCTCCTATCATATTAATCATATTCCACCATGAAATTCCCATTGGGCAACCAAAAAAATACGGGTTCTTAATTGGGTGCAAAGTTTAGAGTTATGAGAGGCAATTAGTGAATTGCGTGTTTTGAGAGTGCTCTACCTTAGCCTTTTTATCCCCTTGCAGGCTTGTATGCAATATCAATTAATTCCTATGAAAAGACGGCCTTTATGAATTTGGCGTTAAGAAAAATTGGTTTCTCACCGTTAAGAAAGTTATCAGTGTCTGAAGGTCATAGGAATTCGACAAAAAGATTCGGAGAATTCCAAGAAACAAATTTTACAAGCCGTGATTCTTCCCTCAATATTGGTGCTTTGCAAATTCCTATGAACAAGTTTGACAACTTTTAGGTAAGGGGCCGATTTTTTAGCGAAATACATGCCTGCCCCCCAAAGCTTTGGGGGGGGGTGGGGATTGTTACTTTTTGTACTTGTCCCCAATCCTTTGGTGGATCAAGACAAAAAGTAAGAGATATTGAATTGAAATCCGTAACAATTAAACTGGGGACAAACTATGATTTGTATAAGCCAATCATTTTCAAGGGTCATTAATTACGGGTTTTATCTCTTTAAATTAATGTACCAATCTATGCATTAAATATTGGCAGTTGGACATATACCAACTACAAATCTTGAGCAAAATAATCACGAGTTCCTGCGCTCCAAATCCATGCGCAGTAACACCCCCATCATAGCGCTGAAAACGAGCAGTGAGGAACCACCATAGCTCAAGTAAGGCAGTGGTATGCCCACCACCGGCATCAGTCCCATGGTCATCCCAATATTGATGGCAAAGTGAATAAATAAAAAGCCACCGAATCCGTAAGCAAATGCGCGGTCGAAGTCATTTCGCATTCTCTCTCCCATCCTGAAAATCCGTATCATCAAAATACTGTAGATAATGATCAATGCTGAGGCTCCAATAAAACCCTGCTCCTCAGCCACGGTCACAAAGATGAAATCCGTGTTTTGCTCAGGCACATAGTTCAATTTGGTGAGGGTGCCATCCAGATAACCCTTCCCGGTCAGTCCTCCACTGCCTATGGCGAGTTTGGACTGAAAAACATTGTAGAGGGCACCTCGTGGATCCGAGAGTTCCGGCTGAAGCCATACATTGAGGCGATCTCTTTGATGGGGTAAAAGGACATTGTCAAAGACGTAAGTAGTAGAAAAACTAAATGCACTTGAGAGGGCAAGTACAGGCGCAAAAACAAATACCAGCCGCTGCTCTCTGGTGGTAAAAATTTTAAGTACATAAACCGAACACAGCAATACCGCCAGCACCATTGCGAGTGTGTACATCTCCAATGCGACGACCAAAAGGATTAGAGTGGTGAACAATGCGTATGCCAAAAACCAGTTGAGCTGGTCTTTGTAATATAAAATGGCCAGTCCCCCACCACCCAGCAACAAAACCAGAATCACATAGTAAGAGCTGAAAAGAATGGAAGTTATGAATAAAACTCCAATACCCAGAAAGAGAATGTACCAAATGGGATGGGCACCGGCTCTGAAAAGAACAATTAGGAGTGCACCGTAGGTCAGTGCGGTTCCTGTATCCGGCTGTAACATAATCATTCCAACGGGCAGAGCTATGATTCCCAATGCGGTGAAAAAATGAAGGTTTTTTCTGAGGTCTGTTCTGTAGTAGGCGAGATAGGCAGCAAGAGCCAATATGGCGGGGAATTTAGCGACTTCTCCCGGTTGCAGAGAGACAGGACCAAATGTAAACCAGGATTGAGAACCCTTAATCTCCTGTCCGAAAAACAACACAAGAAGCAGTAAAGCCAGGGCCCCGATGAGTATAGCGTATGCAAATGTGCGCCAAAAACTGGAGTGTATAACCTGGGTGGCAAATACAATGCAGAGAGAAATGACTATCCAAATAAATTGTTTTCCGTATGAAGTGGATAAGTTGACCAGCGGTTGCACACTGTCCTCCCGGTACTCTACAGCATAAATCATGAGCCATCCCGCTGTGAGCAGTAATAGATAAATCCAGAGAGTTATCCAATCAAATCGCTTCGTATTCCCGGTTCTGCGGTTGGTCATATTTCGCAAATGATTTTGGGCTCCGGTTATTCTAAGAATTCTTCGTAGGGAATGTCTGCATTCATCTCAAAAGCTCCGGGGAACTCCTTGCGTATTTCCATCAATGTAGGAATGACATCCCATCTACTGTAATAGGCCCCAGTCAACAATCTGAAAAAGGGATCTGAAAAAATCCAGGTGACCTCACGGTCGGGAAATTTTTCCCTAAACTTTTTCTCCATATTATCGAGTTCCCGACGTTCTCTGGTAATTCCTACTACCACCCGCCAGCCTCTGTAATAAGGCCGGTCTGCTTTTTTCTCCATAAAGCGCTCCCGCGCACGTTCTACACCCGGTGAGATTATGAATTCAACCTGCTGGGCTTGAAGCGTATCTGAAACCAACATAAAAAATGTAAGCAGAAGACCTGCTAAGAGTGAGAAATGCCTGTTCTTCTTCATTGATCACTGGTTTAAGTTGGCCGTGAAGGGCTTCTGACGCATGGGTTAATAATACTTTTCATTAAAAAATCTTCACCATCACCGTGGCCTGGACAAAGATAGGGAAGGGATTTGGATAATTTTATTTACCTGCCTCTGAATATGGTATTTATCAATCGGTTCTCAATGAAACACTGATTCCGGAGGCCTTTACAGCGGGCCATACACTGCCCAAAATACTGATGGCTGATACGGTTATTGCTACTATCACAAAATCCAAAAACCGAAGACTGATGGGATAGGAATCAACCACAAAACCCGGCGGTACGGGAATTAGCCCCACCGTCACCTGCAGCCAGTAAAACACCAAAGCGATGAGTATCCCTACCACCATTCCACCCAATCCGATAAAAAGGCCCGACAACAGGAAAATGTGCTTAATAAATTTATTGTTGGCACCCATTGCCCTGAGAATGGATATGTCCCTTTTCTTTTCCAGCACAATCATCCACAGCGCACCCACCAGGTTAAAAGCTACCAAAATCAATGTGAGACTTATTATCGCAAAACTCACCCACTTTTCTATTTGCATAATGCGGTAGAATGCAGCATCCTGTTGATATCTGTCAAGGACATCAAATTCATCCCCCATCAATTCCTTCAAATCCCTGATTAGAGAAGAAACAGAAGCCCCTTCCCTGACAGCAATCTCAATACCACTCACGGCTTCGGGTTCTGCCAATAGGTCCCGTACAAAATCAATGGGAACCACCACGTATTCCTGGTCAGCTTCGTGGTGTACGGCAAAAGTTCCTGCCGTTCTAATCAGACTGCTGCGAAAAGGCTGGTCCAGCGCACCGGCTCTTTGATCGGGCATATACACGGCCAGCGAGGTGAATTGATCTCTTAGATTGACTTGCAGCTTTCTCGCCATACCGGCTCCGAGCACAGCCCTTGCGCCCCCTTCCTCAGAGAGGACGAAACGACCCTCCCTCATAACCTTTTCCAGATCAGTTACCTCCTTAAAGTTGACATCCACCCCCTTTACAGTTCCTATTTCAATTCTGTCATCGTATTCAAAAAGTGCCAGGTCCTCGAGCGTAAAGGAAAAAGCCCTGACATCAGGGTGTTCCCGGAGGAAGGATTCCACATCGTCTCCCGGCAGGAAAGTCTTGCCAACTTTTGGGGTTATCTTTACCTCGGGATTGAAGTTGGAAAAAAACTGCATCAAAAGATCCTGAAAGCCATTGAAGACAGACAGTATAATAATGAGTGCGGCAGTACCCACCGAAAGACCGACCACCGATATGCCCGTGATCACATTGATTGCATTGGTCGATTTTTTGCCGATCAGGTATCTTTTCGCAAGTTGGTATTTCAGCATTTTATCTCTATTGCATAACAGGGGTGGCCGATTGAGAGGGCAGGAACAGAATCATTAGACCCTCAGGCTCCCCCACTTTCTCGGGGATCAACAATGGCCCGGTACACCTTATCCTGAATTCTTATCCGGTAATTATCCCTTATAAACTTCCTGTTTTCCATGGTTGGAAAGGTCCGGTTGGACAATATGACGAATATGAGCTGATCTTTGGGATCTGCCCAGGCAGCCGTTCCGGTAAATCCCAGGTGGCCAAATGTCCTGTATGAAGCGTACTCTGACATATTGGGTCTCCTGGCTTTGTTCAATTCCTGCATATCAAAACCTATTCCTCTGCGGGTTTCCATTTGGGGGCGGGTAGTAAAAAGGGACACCGTACCCGGGTCCACTAATCGAACTCCGCCGTAATATCCACCATTGAGCAGAGATTGCATAAGCACAGCTACCTCAGTGGCATTGGAAAAAAGACCCGCATGCCCGCTTACGCCCCCCAGCATCGCCGCCCCCATGTCGTGTACATAACCCCGGAGTCGCTCTCCCCTGAAATAGCGGTCGTCCTCGGAAGGTACGATCTGATCTGGGCTGAATTTCTCCCTCGGATTGTACATCGTCCTGCGTAGATTGAGTGGGTGAAAAATCTCCCGATTGGCAAATTCATCAATGGGACTGCCACTCACCCTGTCGATCAACTCTGCCATCATGTAAAATCCCAGGTCACTGTATCGATATCTGTTCGCTCTACCCAGTGGAGAGTTGATGATCTCACTCCAAAGTACAGACGGATACTCTGAATTGATCCACAATTGATCGCTCACTCTGAGGGCATATTGCTCAGAAGGGCCTGAGTTGCTGTAAATTTCAGGGTCGTGCAGTATTCTGCCTCTGGTATTTTGTACGGTCTCCTGGTAAAAGGGAATCCACGCCTGCAATCCGGAGCGGTGAACCATGATGTCGTGTATCTGCAAAGGCCCCTTGTCCGACGCCCTTAACTCCGGCAGGTAATACCCAATATCCCTGAATACATTTAACCGATCCCGGTCGGAGAGTATCATGGTACTGTAGGTGGTCGAAAGCACTTTTGTCAGTGAGGCAATGTCGTAAATGTGGTTGTGTTCCACGGGCTTAATTCTTTCATAAGTGTGGTACCCAAAAGAATGTCTGTAAACTATTTTGCCCTTTCTGGCCACCACAATTTGGCAGCCGGGGGCGGCTCTATCCGCAATCATCTCCTCCACCAACTTGTCAATTTCTTTAAGAGAATTGGAACACATCCCCACCCGTTCGGGAAGGACGAATCCCAGCCGGAACTGCGATGCAATGTCCAATCCATCCCCAGCCCAGGACCTATCAGATGCAGTTACGGGAAGTCTGCCTGTTATCGCGAAAGCCCCACTCAAGCCCTGAGCGGTAAAATCTCTGAACATCTCCCCATCGTCATATGCGACAAGCACTGTCTCAACATCATCAAAAAACCTGAGCGAATACGGACTGCCAAAAATAACCAGTGCCACACGGCTGTGCGATGCGAGCCGGTTCACAAAGCCTATGGTGGAGTTTTTGAGGCCGTAATTACCCGACAAAAACCTGCCCATGTTGTGAAGTGACACTACCACAAGGTCGCTGTCGGAAAACCGGGTTGCAAATTCCTGCGAGGACAATTGGAGATCGTCCTGCAAAAAGTGGTGGTGTTCCCAGTCGGCGTAATCGTCCAGTCGATGCTGAAATTTATTCTTGCCTGCGGTACCGATTGCTATGGTTGTGCGCTTTTTTTCGTTATCGAGGTCGATGGGAAAAATTTCCTGTTCATCCCTCACCAGGGTCAGTGCATTCTCGATTAATTCTGATTTCAGGGCGAGTGCTTTGGGGTGGTTGACTTCCTCGGTGAGGTTATCAAGTTCGACCGGTTCGTAATTATTGAGACCCAGAAAGTACTTGGCAGACAGTATTTTTTTAACGCTCTCCTCCAGCCTGTCAGGGCTTAACCTGCCCTCTTCATAAGCTTTTTTCAATGCAGAAAAGGTCTTGTCCACATCAGCGGGAAGGCAGATGATGTCATTGCCCGCCAAAATTGATTTCACCTCTGCCTCTCCGGCCGGAAAGTACTTTGTAACCCCTTTCATTTCCATTGCATCGGTTATGATCAGTCCCTTGAATCTCAGCTCCTCTTTCAGAATTCCTGTAACCACATCTTTTGAGAGCGTGGTGGGCATATTGGGGGTGGAATCGTAGGCGGGAATGTGCAGGTGGGCAATCATGATGCTCTGCAAGCCCTGGGGAATGAGTTGTTTGAATGGAAATAACTCGATACTGTCGAGTCTTTCGACGCTGTGGTTTATTACGGGTAGGTCAAAATGGGAGTCCACATCCGTATCACCGTGTCCGGGGAAGTGCTTTCCGCAGGCCATCACCCCGCCGTTTTGCAAACCGCGCATATAGGCGTGACCCTTAACAGCTACCTGCTCCTTCACCTCTCCAAAAGAACGGTCGTTGATCACCGGATTGGCCGGATTGTTGTTGACATCGATAACGGGTGCAAAATTGATATGTACTCCGATGCGGTTAAGTTGTCTGGCAATTTCGCGGCCTTTTTGATAAACCAGATTGTTGTCCTGGATGGCTCCGAGAGTGAGTTGTCTCGGAAAGGAGATTCCGTCCTCCCTGAATCGCATACCCAGACCCCACTCTGCATCCATTGCCACCAGCATTGGGATGTTCGAAAGTTCCTGGTATTTGTTGGTGAGCCGGGCTTGCTCTAGTGGATTGCCCTGAAAAAAGCACACAGCCCCTACGTGGTATTGCTCAATTTGCCGCTTTACCTCAGCGATGTGATTTTCTCCTAAATTGGAGTGTGCCCTGATCATAATGAGTTGGCCGATTCGCTCTTTCAGGGACATTTGATCGTAAACAGAGTCCACCCAATGGATTGATTTTTCGTCTTCGACCATTTGAATGGGCCATTGGGCAATGGCTGTGTTGTGCAGGGACAGCGACAGAAGGACGCCAATCACAAGAGAAACAGTAATTTTCGAATAAAATTTATTGACCATCAGACCTCATTTTTTCGACAATATTGGGTTCCATTTCCTTTGCTTTTTGGTGGTACTTTTCCGTCATATCCGGCCTGCCCAGATGGTGATAAGCCGAACCCAAATTGTACCAGGCCCCGGCTGCATCGGGATTGACCTCAGCGGCTTTCCCGAAAAAACTCACAGCCTCTTCATGTCGGCCGGCAAAACCGTGTGCGACCCCGAGCAATCGCAGGGTTTCGTAATCCTCCGGCATGTAGCTTTCGGCCTTAATTAAAAACTCCAAAGCTTTTTCAATGTTGCCCTCGCGCTCTCCAAAATATTGGCCGCCATCCCGGTACGCTATTCCGATGTTTTTTCTGGCTTCCCTGTAATTTGCATCCAATGCCAGTGCTTCCTTATAAGCATTTACTGCCTCTTCATATCGCTCCAGATAATACAGTGCATTTCCCTTTAGGAGATGGGCGTTTTTATAAGTAGGATGAATTTCAATGGCTCTCTCCGCATGCGTCAGCGCTCGCTGTAATTTTGCTTCCCTTCCACCTGCTTCAAGTCCCATCCCCGCTGCCCTGGAAGTCAATTCTCCGGCTACTGCATTGTTTAGTTTGGCTGACCGCTCACTCACAGCAATGTCCGTGGTAAAGAGTGTGTAGTTATCTTTCCAGGCGTAATTTCTGTTGAAGGTGATAAGGGCAAAAATCAGCGAAATCCCAAGTACAGCGTACAGTGCAGCACTTGACCGGCCCGGTCTCTTTTTGTGAAAAAGTTTATTGAGGTAGTGGCCCAGCACCATACAGGCACCGACTGAAGGAGTGAATAAAAACCGCTCCGACAAATTGGTGCCGATGGGAAACAATATGTTCGAGTAAGGGAATAGGGCCATGGCAAAAAACAACAGGCCGTAAGACAGCAGCGGTTTCTTTCTAAAATTTATTAGGGTGAGATAAATCAGAAAAGCGATTAGGGCGAGACTGACCAGGGGAAGTGCATCGCTCATTTGATATATCTCGATATGGCGCGGATAGTAGTCGTGCGTCAGTGGCCAGGGTATGACCATCAGTTTTAGGTAATGGAAAAGGATCACCAATATGGTCGCCATTTTTTCACCCACATCAAAGGGGACATACCTACCGCCCTCCATCTTTAAAAAAGGGTTGTTCATGAGTTCCCCCGGCGCATCACCTCCAATTCCCATCCCCAGGACAGATTGCCTGGCAATCAAAAAGACAGCAGCGGCAATAAATAGCGGAGCACTTCTGACCAGTGAATCTCTGATGGTTCGTTTTTTCAAGAGATAGAGGGCGAGCGGAACAACCACTGTGAAAACAATGGCATTTTCTTTGGAAAACAAGCCCACGGAGAACACCGCAAAAGCCAGAATCTGGGATTGTAGATTGTCCGCTTGTTTGCCAAGTAAAATGTAAAAAGCCGCCAAACCACCCAGCAATGCCATGATCTCGTCACGCCCTTTGATATTTGCCACCGCCTCGGTGTGTAGGGGATGAACCACAAACACCAAACACAATAAAAAGGCGACCGGATAAAGGAATTCCTTCCTGAAATTGCCCCTGAAAAGCCTTTTGAAAAAGTGGAATAAAACAGCGCAGGTGATCGCGTAAAGTAACACATTGATGAGATGCCCCGGAAATGGATTGGGTCCGAAAAGTTCGTACTCCACGGCAAACATCATCGGTGTAAATGGACGATACCTGCCCCCGGCCACCAAATCGGCCTTTCCCGCATCTTCAAAAAATCCGTAAAACGTATCGTGCTTTAAAAGACCCGGTATGCCTTTAATTCCCTGGGTGGTAAATGCATTTTCGGTAATGACAATGGCATCGTCCATCACAAAATCGTGAGACAGTGTATTGGCGTGCAGCAGAAAAGCCAGCGCAAAAATCACCCATAAAGCCCACTTTTCCATTTTTTTCAGAACGCCCATCGCTTTTTATCAATGCCATTTAACTAACCGATACAAAAATACGAAACTATACGGAATGGATAGCGGAGGACTCCGGAAAATTGAAAGGATAGGATTCTATGTAGCCTGGGTCTGTCAATCCCGGGAGAGATTAAAATAGGCAGGGATCACTTTTCCAGAGCCAGCTTTTTAAGTCGCTGGAGAAAGGGTGAGGCGAAGATAAAGTTTTGAATAATTCCGCTATCTGTACTCAATACATCCCCACTGGATCCCTGCCAGACAAGATGGCCGTCTTGCAGCAATATGATGTTTTCTCCAATTTCCATTACGGAGTTCATATCGTGGGTATTGATAATGGTGGTAATGTTGTTCTCGCGCGTGATATCTCTGATTAGCTGATCGATGAGAATTGAGGTCTTGGGGTCCAGTCCACTGTTGGGTTCATCGCAAAACAAGTACTGGGGATGCATCACAATGGCCCGGGCTATTCCAACCCTTTTTTGCATACCACCGGATATTTCTGACGGATACCTGTTGTTGACTCCTTCGAGATTGACTTTTTCCAGACAACTATTTACCCGATTACTTTTTTCAGCGGGGGTGAAATTGGTAAACATATCAAGGGGGAAGCGGATGTTCTCCTCCACAGTATAAGAATCGAAGAGAGCCGAAGCCTGAAACAACATTCCCACTTCCATCCTGAGTTTACGAATCTGTTTTTTATTGAGCTTGTAAAAGTCTGTATCGTCGTAAAAAACGGTACCACTGGTCGGGATAATAAGACCGATCAATATTTTTAGTAACACCGTCTTTCCCGCACCACTTCGACCAATGATAAGGTTGGTTTTTCCGCGCTCAAATTCGACATTGATATCTTTGAGCACTTCCAAATCTCCAAATTGTTTGTATATTTTTTCGACCCTTATCATTGCGGAATTAGGTTGTTAGGAGTAAGGCGATGAAATAATCGGACAGCAGAATAAAAACATTGCTGAAAACCACTGCTGCGGTACTGGCATTGCCGAGTTCTATGCTTCCCCCTCTCACATTGTAGCCCTGATAGGCAGGAATAGTAATCAATATAAAGGCAAAGACCACCGACTTAACGAACATCATGAATACATTATAAGGGTCGTAAAACATGCCCAGTCCTTTGATAAACTCATCTGCCGAGAAGAGCCCGATTGGAACGGAGGCCACAAAAGCTCCAAAAATGCTGATAATCGCAGCCATAAATACCAGCAGGGGAATCATGGTGAGACCGGCGATAACTCTTGGTAAAATAAGGAAAGAGGCAGTATTCACACCCATGATTTCCATAGCGTCGATGTGTTCCTTTTGCCTCATACCCCCAATTTCGGATGCTATATTGGAGCCCACTTTACCGGCCAAAACCAGGCATGTGATCGTCGGAGCCAACTCGATGATGGTCATATCTCTGACGATATATCCGATGTAATATCTGGGAATGAGCGTACCTCCGAGCTGATAACTGAACTGGACAGCGGTAACAGCCCCTATAAAAAAGGCTATCAAAGCCACGATAATGACGGATCCAATGCCAATATCCATCATATGCCGAATAGTCTCCCGGAAATAAATATTCAGCTTGCGCGGACCCCCCAGAGATTGTCCGAGGAGCATAACATACCGGCCGAAATGATAAATAAAATTTGTGATCATATAAAAAACCCGGTTCCGGGAACAGAGATTTATTTATTATTATTGCAAAAATGGGTATTTCCTTTGAAACAACCCGCATCTTTTAACATCAATTAAAACACTTGGTTCTATGAAAGCTTTTATCACCGGGGCCAGCCTGGGAATTGGAAAAGCCATTGCTGAGGCCCTGGCAGCGAAAGGCTATGACCTCATACTCAACGCGCGAAACTCCGAAAGACTTAAGCATTTTAGCAAAAATCTTACTGGGAAGTACCCATCCATCCATTGCGATTGTCTGGCAGCCGACCTTACGGACCCAAAGGAACGATCTTCTCTTACCCAATCAATTCGTTCACGTCACCAAAAACTGGATGTGGTGGTTAACAACGCAGGGATTTTTGAAACCGGGGACTGCCTGCAAGATCCCGAAGTATTCGAGACGGCAATAGATCTGCATCTTAAGGCCCCCTTCTATTTGATTGTGGACCTTAGTTCCTTACTCAGAGCTTCCCGCAATCCTCATGTAATCAACATTGCATCAGTACAGTCTAAAACACCCAATGCCCAAAGTCCGGCCTACAGTGTTTCAAAATACGCACTTAG
The DNA here is from genome assembly GCA_007695035.1 of Saprospirales bacterium. Classification (GTDB taxonomy): domain Bacteria; phylum Bacteroidota; class Bacteroidia; order Chitinophagales; family Saprospiraceae; genus PWJY01. Next base: position 16,681 of record REEO01000034.1, read on the forward strand.
AGGATTGAGTGACAACATGAGAGAAGTATTCAAAAAGGATGGAATAAAGGTGACCAATGTAATGCCCGGTTACACCTGGTCCAATTCATGGGAGGGTGCTGAATTCCCTCGCGAGCGACTTATGGAACCGGAAGATATAGCCAAAGTGGTCGTCTGTGCACTCACTTTGGGCAAATCGGCAGTTATGGAGGAAGTGGTCCTCAGACCGCAGTTGGGAGAATTCCCGGATTGATAAATGGGTACTACAGTACTTACATATGCCGTTTAATGGTCAAAATAGTTCAAGGATCGCCTGTTGCGATAATTTTTTGATCGACACCACAGGGGTTTGAGAGGCGACATCCAACTCCTAATTACTAACAATTTCAAGCTGAATATTATGAAAATATGGATTGTCACAGTTGCCTTTTTTCTTTTGCTTCCCAACCTGGTAGATGCCCAGATCGGCAATTTACTGGATCGCGCCAGAGACAGAATTGGACTGGGAGAAAGTGAAGTAGCTGCCGGCCTGAAGGAAGCCCTTGAAAAAGGTGCCGACTACGCCTCAGAGACTCTATCTGAAACGGACGGCTACTATATGAGTCCCTATAAAATTCTCCTTCCAGACGAAGCCCAAACTGTGGTTAGTCGCTTGAGTTCAGTGCCTGCATTCAGGAATTTGGAGGACGATCTGATCAAGAGAATCAACCGGGCCGCCGAACTTGCTGCTGCCAAAGCAAAACCCATATTCAGGGATGCGATACGAGGAATGACCGTCCGCGATGCAAAGGATATTCTACTTGGTGAGGATGACGCGGCAACCCGCTATTTGCACCGCACTACCAATGAACAACTGTTCGCTGAATTCCTCCCGGTCATTAGAGAATCTCTGGAGGAGGTCAATGCAGTGAAAGTCTGGGAGGAGGCGAGTACTGCTTACAACCGATTACCCATGGTTTCACCAATAGATACCAGATTGGACGAACACGTTACCAACAGGGGCTTGGAGGGGCTTTTTTCCATGATTGAAAAAGAGGAAATGAAAATCAGGACCGATGTCAGCGCCAGGACCACCGATCGGTTGAGAAAAGTTTTTGCGGAGCAGGATGACCGGTAAACAACCGGACTGTTTTCCCGTTTCCTACCTGTTTTTTCACCTAAAAAATCAGCATGAAATTTATCGATAAGTCGCTGGAGAATTACTGCAGGGATATGAGCAGTAAACCACCTGAATATCTCATGGAACTGGACCGGGAAACCCATCTCAAAGTGCTTTCCCCCAATATGCTCAGTGGCTATCTGCAGGGGCGTATGCTGTCCATGATCAGCAAATTGGTCAGACCTTCAAAAGTGGTGGAAATCGGCACCTACACCGGTTACTCCGCTCTTTGTTTTGCTGAGGGCCTGGCAGACAATGGGGAGGTACACACCATCGAGGTGAACGATGAACTGGAACCCATGATTCGCAAATATTTTGAAAAATCACCTTTTGCCAATGCCATCCACCTCCACATTGGCGATGCAACTAAAGTTATCTCAAATCTCCCGGCCCCATTTGACCTGGTCTTTATCGACGCCGGAAAAAAGGATTATCCCCTTTACTTTGACCTGGTGATCGACAAATTGTCCAAAGGTGGTGTCATCCTGGCGGACAATGTGCTCTGGAGCGGAAAAGTACTCCAGGAAGAAAGAGATGACGATACTGAGGCCCTTGTTTTGTTTAATGAGAAAGTCCGAAAAGACCCCCGCGTTGAAGTGGTAATGTTGCCCGTGAGAGACGGTATTTCTGTGATTCGGAAAAAGTGAATCCTTCGGAATCTACCGGTTTTTCGTGGAGAAAAATTTTCAACGGCATTCCACCATGCTACCTCCACTTTCTCTTCTTTTCAAAATACGGAAGATATTCCTTACTTTGCTGCCATGTATTTAAGGGATTCCTATATCCCGCCAGAGCAAAATAATTGACCCAATGAAGATGGTCCTTATCACAGATTTGGTTTTCAAAGTCGATACAAAGTCCGGCAGCGATAATGAAAACACCCTGCACTGGCTCTGTGATTGGTTGAGATTTGCTGAAAGTAGTACTGTTTTTGGTTCCTATGAAACGTGCTCCTATCTGCTTAAACTTACCGAAAAGAACCCGGTTGGGAACTTTTTGGTAAAAGAACTTCCAGGGCAGATTGGAAATTCTCTTTTCCGCCGGATTGTCAGACCCTACCAGGCTTTAACTATTGCACTCCGTTTTCTCCTGGCAGCCCGAAAATGCGACCACTTGCTAATTCATTACTCGGGAGGGCGATCTGCCATTGCGCTTTTTCTGCTACCATTTTTTTCCACGGATGCAAAAACCGTGATTTACGACCGGAATTGGGGCGTCGGTTCCAAGCGATCCAGAACCGAGGGACTGTTGCGACTTTTGCTGGGATGGAAATTTTTTACCCGAAGATCCCAGATCTTAATTTACAATGAGCCCCTTCCGACCCAAACTGCATTCAAGTATGTGGTACAACCTCTTTATAAAAAAATTCATGCGGAAGAAATCCGGGTGCGGAAATTCACCCCCTGCATTAAATTCTTGCACACAGGTGGTTTGGACCCCGAATTTCAGCCTGTTTTGGCGTGTAAATTGATCAGGAGATTGGTTGTAGAGGGCTACCCGGTAAAACTTCACTTCCACTGCAAGGGAAATGATAGCGAAAGAAAGCCCGTGGAAGACTTTATCAAAAGGAATGAACTGGAAGGTCAAATTCACCTGCACAGCATACCGAAAAACGGGCTATCCCTACAAGTTTTCAGGGAGGCCCATTTTTTTCTGTACCTCGTCAGGGATGCTGTTTGGCCAATTTCAATAGCAAAGGCCATGTCATTGGGTTGTCTTCCTGTAGCCACTCCGGTTGGTTGCATTCCGCAATTGATTGGTGACAATCTGGAGCGTGGTATCCTCACCATTCCAGACCCCGAAGTCATGGCCTCAAACCTCAAAGGAGTCCTCAACAATGAACCCCTCTACGCAGAAAAGGCAAATGCAGCAAGTCTATACAGTGCAAGATTTTCGCCGGAAAAAGGTCGCAGGGAAATCCTGGAAATATTGAACACTTAGATCCGCTACCGGAATTCTTTTGATAAGGTGCTTTTGTCGATAAAATCATTGTGTTGGTCAAGTATTTTGTATAGTCAGAGTACTATGTATTGCAAGGTTCTATATCTATCGTACATTTGCAGTGATTAAAGCAGCTAAAATGTGGTAACAATTGAGGGGGAAGGAAGCAAAAACTACCGGAAAAATTGTTGTATTTACTGTTAGGATTCCGGTAAAACTTTTTCCGGGGGCAATCCAGACCGGAAGAACCGATTTTCGCGCTTAAGCAACAGTCTAACCACAGGAAAAGATTTTTGAATGAAAATGGATAATATTCAAAGACAGATGAAAAAGGGGGTATTGGAGATGTGCATACTCGCCATAATCTCCAGAGGAGAAGTTTATACCTCTGAGATCATTGAGAAGCTTAAAGAAGCAGAATTAATTATTGTTGAAGGGACTTTATACCCGATGCTAAGTCGTTTAAAATCTGCGGGCTATCTCGAATACAACTGGCGGGAGAGCAAGTATGGCCCGCCCCGGAAATACTATCAATTGACGGCGGCAGGAAGTGAATTTTTGAATAATCTGGAGGGATCCTGGGGGAAACTGGTAAACTCTGTTGAAAACATTGTAGAAAAAAATTCGAATCATGAATAAAGTAGTCAATATTAATTTAGGAGGCATGCCATTTACGGTGGATGACTCTGCCTATGAAAAGCTAAGCCGATACTTAAAATTGTTGAGTGTCCACTTTGAAAAGACAGAGGGCTCCGATGAAATTCTCAAAGACATAGAAGTGCGTATGGCTGAAATCATCCAGGGCAATTTGAATGACCGAAAAATTGTCAACGATTCGGATGTCTCGATGGCCATTGACATCATGGGTACCCCAAAAGACCTGGGAGCCGAGATGGATTGGGAAGAAATCAATGCCACTGAAGACCACCGAAACAAATCCAAAGCAGGTGAAACCCGCTACAAAACCGGCAAAAAACTTTTCAGGGATCCTCAAAATTCGATTATTTCGGGTACCTGTTCCGGTTTGGCTGCATATTTTGGGGTTCACGACCCCGTGTGGGTGCGCGTTGCTTTTGTAATTTCCTTTCTGATATCAGGAGGAGCCATTGCTGTTCTATACATAGTGCTTTGGGCAATAACCCCGGAAGCAATAACGGCCAAAGACCGGTTGATGATGAGGGGAGAAAAGATCGATGTAGATGCCATTTCTAAAAAGGTGAGGGAGGAGTTTGACAAAGTGGAGAAGCAGTTTTCTGATTTCGGCAATTCTTTCAAGTCCAAAAAAGAATGATTCCTGATTGCCCCTCACTGCCTCTTTTCATTCACTTGCGGAATGGCTACACTCCGTCAAAATAAAAATCACTGGAACAATGTAGCACCTAGCTATATGACAGTTATTCCGAGGATAGAAGCCGGTTCTTTTCACCACTTACTTGTACCAGGAGGCGTATTTCACGTAGTTTTTTGAAGTTCTCTTTATAAAAAAGTCAATTTGCTCCTCCGACAGGGGTTTGACCTTTTTTGCCGGCATCCCCATATAGAGGTAACCGGATTCCAAAACCCGACCTTCGGGAATAAGAGCCCCGGCCGCTATCATGGTAAATGAAGGAATCTCCGCACCGTCCAGCACCATAGCACCCATTCCAACAATGGTATTGTCGTGAAGAGTGCAGCCGTGAATAATGGCATTGTGACCGATGGATACATTGTCACCGATGCTGGTGCCAAACTTTTCGTAGGTGCAGTGCACAGTGGCGTTGTCCTGAATATTGACCCGGTTACCGATTCGCACTGCATTTACATCGCCCCTTACCACCGCATTGAACCAAATGCTACATTCGTCACCCAGTGTTACATCACCTGTCAGCACAGCTGTTTCTGCCAAAAAACATTGGTTGCCGAAAACGGGCGTTATCCCTCGAACTTTTTTGATGATGGCCATAGGATTGTTTCTATAAGATATTACAAAACCCCGCATCGTACATTTCACCTCAGCCCCAGTTTACGGGAATCAATAGCGAGTCTCTTAATTTTTTACCGGGGTGAGGGTATACCCCTCCTTTCTAAGCAGCCGAATCACTCCTTCATCGCCTCCGAGGTGACCGGCCCCCACTGCAAAAAAGACCGGTTGTTGTCGCATTTTTTCAATCATTGGCTCAATCCAGGCTTTATTCCTGCTCTCCAGAATGAGATAGGTAAAATCTCCAAAGCCCGCATCGTCCTCGTTTATCATTTGGGCCATTGCCTCGATGTCCTGGGAGGTGTAGATGCTCACGATTTCATCAAACCCCGCACTACCATTGTCGCCTACCGGGTTTTTGATGGATTCTACCAACATATCTGCCTGCATTTTGTAGGGAATAGAGTCAAACAGGCTGATTTGAAATTCTATACTTTCCAATCCGCCTACGGGTTTTCCGGCAGCTTCAGCCAGATTATTAAGTTCTATTTCATAGGATTTTGTTTGGCCCCCTGCACTGCCAAAAAGATCCAGGTCGAGACCTCCGAATTCTGAATCTCCGGTGAGGATGGTTAGAAACATCGGTTTGATGCGCTCCATCATAAACATGGGCAGACCCATATTTTGAAAGTGTTCGCTCACCAGCTCATAATCTTCTTCCGACATCAAATCGCTCAGGGTGGTATTGTCCCGCATAAAGGCCATTTGAAAGAGATTGAGTTGGGAACCGATGTCTGTCATTTCATTCATGTCGATTTCAAAAACCACTTTCTCTGTTTTATCAAAAGCGGAAAGGGTCCCCGCCGGCCAGAAAAAATCATCGGCCGATATGAGGTGAATAGTTCCAAACAAATAGGACGTGTGCTTCAGGTCGTTACCCGAAATTTCCCAGAGGAGCGCATTGGCGAGTGGTTCATCAGCGGCACGTACCTGTTCGCCAGCTTTGGGTGAACAGGCGGCCAGGACGGTGGCTGAAATGACTGTAAGAGTGATCAATGCCCAGGATAATATATTTTTCATGGTGTCTATTTTCTTAGTGATTTTAGTTCAAACGTATAAAGATCGAATTACCTTGCTTATTTTCTTTTATTGCCGGCTTGAATTCCGGTCTTAAAATTGCGCTGTCTGGCTATTTCGTAGAGCAAAATTCCCGTTGCTACCGAGACATTGTAAGATTCTGTTTGTCCAATCTGAGGAATGTGAATCCAACTATCAGCATTTCGCATCAGGTGTGGTCGTACGCCCTTTTCCTCCGAACCAACTACCAAAGCCAGCGGCCCACTCAAGTCGGATTCGTGAGCAGATTTACCGGATTTTACATCGGTAATAACAATCCCTATGCCGTGAAGTTTCATGTGCTTGAGTGCTGTCAGCAAACTCGGGACCCTGCAAAGTGGGATATTCAACAGTGCTCCGGCCGATGCTTTAATACTTACTTCATTGATCTTAGCGCTACCACCCTCAGGAAGAATGATGGCCGAGACCCCTAGCAACTCTGCACTTCTCGCTATTGCTCCCAGATTCCTGACATCACTCACCTGATCCAGAACTAAAAATACAGGATCACCCTTTTCATACATAAGTTGATCCACCGTATCCTCAAATGGTGAAAAGTCCAGCACAGCTGTTTGTGCAACCACTCCCTGGTGCATGGCTTTAGACACACCATCCAGGACATGAACAGGTACCCTTTGCAGTGGTATATTTTTTTCCTTGCACAACTTCCTCAACTTTATCTCAACTTCGCCGGTTAATTTCTGGTCGATCATCACCTTGTCCAAAGACATACCAGACTCTATGGCACCCAGCACCGGCTTACGTCCTGCTATAATTTGCGTTGAATTTTTCAAAATTTTATATGGTTTTAAAGCGCTTAGCCATTTATTGTTGGCTACAATGTTAAGGGATTTTTAAATAAGCAAAATGAAGGCTGACCACCTGCGTTAAAAAGCTAACTTCACTTAATAAAATTGATTCAATATGTGGAAATACGTTTACCTCACTTTACTAATCTTACCTGCCTGGTTGAATGGCAATGCCCAAAATCAGGAAAATCCGGCAGATAATTTCGCACAACACTTACAAAAATACGCATCAGATTGGAATCTGACTGCAAATGACCTGATGGAATTCAGAGTCAGGGATAAATACACCAGCCGTCACACAGGGGCGAAACACATATATCTGAACCAACAGTACAACGGCCTCGATGTTTACAACGCCATAGTAACTCTGACCCTGCGTCCCGATGGGGAACCGCTTTCTGCATTCAGTAGATTCGTACCGGAGCTCGAGCATAAAATTGTGGGAGAGCGACCCACCATGGCAGCTATTGATGCCGTGGTAGCTGCATTCAGCGAAGTCGGAATTGAAGCGGAGGCCAGTGACTTTGTGCTGTCTGAGCTCCGAGAAGACAAAGTAATCTTTCGCGCTGAGAAGTTTTCGAGATCCGACATACCTGTAGAACTGGTATATCAACCGCTTCAGGATGGCCAAATTGAACTCGCATACGATTTGTCATTTGATCCTGAGAGTCAATTGGATTATTGGAGTATTCGCACCAGTGCTATAGATGGGCGTGTTTTGGATAAAGTGAGTTGGACTGTGAGCTGCAACCTTGATGACATCCCCAGCCATCGCCACACTCAGAGTTGCTTTTCTAAACGAGCGGAGCAAGGATACTCTGCAAGGGGTGCGGATGGAGTTGTTGCCGATAATCTGCACTTTGGCGCAAAGAGACTGGGCCAGGTAAATGAGGAAAGTGCATACAGGGTTGTTCCATTCCCTTACGAAAGTCCGATTCACGGGGATTTTGAATTGGTGGAAAGTCCTTACGATGAAGAGTTTTCCCCCCTGGGGTGGCACAGTATATCCCCCGGTGATCAGCCTGATTATACCACTACAAGAGGCAACAATGTAATTGCTTTTGTAGATCGGCAGGGAAGTGGTTCTCCCGATATTTCAGTTGACGGAGGAAGTAATTTGGTATTTGATTTCCCCTTTGATCAGGATTGGGAGCCGGAGGAGTACATGGAAGCTGCTGTTACCAATTTGTTTTACTGGAACAACATCCTCCACGATTTTTCCATGGCGTATGGATTTGATGAAGCGGCGGGAAACTTTCAGGTGACAAATTTAACCGGTCAGGGCCAGGGTAATGATCCTGTACAAGCTATATCACAATCCGGTGCCAATACCGGCTTCAATTTCAACAACGCTACCTTCTCTTCTCCCCCTGACGGCAATCCGGGCACCATGAATATGTTTGTCTGGACCAGAAACAGTGCCGATGCCAGCTTGCTTACGGTGGAGGAACCAGCTGAGGTGGCCGGTTCGTATGAAACCGGAACCGCTACTTTTGGAGCTTCGATAACCGAAGACCCTATCATTGCCGATGTGGTAATAGTTAATGATGGTGTTGGTATTGTAACCGATGCCTGTGAGGATATAATCAACAGTTCAGAAATTGCAGGCAATATTGCACTTATTGATCGCGGACAGTGCGAATTTGGTGCCAAGGTGCTGAATGCGGAGCAAAGCGGTGCTATTGCAGTTATAATTTGCAACAACCGATCAGGAGGAATAGTCAATATGGCTCCTGGAGCAGTGGGTGATTTGGTTAGCATTCCTTCGGTATTTATCTCGCAGAGTGATTGCAATATCATACGTGCCCATGCTGAAAACGGACTTAAGGTTAGACTGCAAAGACCGGAAATTGGTGGTCCTGATATGTACGATGCCTCATTCGACAATGGGATTATTGCCCACGAATTTGCCCACGGGATTTCCCTAAGAATGACAGGTGGGCCATCTTCATCCGGCTGTCTGTCCAATTCACAAAACGGAAATCGAAGCGACGGACAGCAAATGGGAGAAGCATGGAGTGACTTTTTTACACTAATTACAGGTATGAGAGCCGGCGACACCAGAAACACCAACCGGGGTGTTGGAAATTACGTAATCCGGGCTTCGACAGATGCGAGGGGTATCAGATCGTATCCATACAACTACAACATGGATGCCAATCCGGTCACCTATTACGACACCTACGATGCGTCTGTTCCACATGGAGTCGGGCACGTTTTTGCCTCCATGCTCTGGGATCTGTTATGGGCCATGATTGATGAATACGGTTTTGATCCCGATTGGTACCGCGGAACAGGTGGAAACAACATGGCTGTCCAACTGGTTATGGACGGATTGAAAATACAGCCCTGTAATCCCGGTTTTGTGGATGGAAGAGATGCCATACTGGCTGCAGATGAATTGCTTTACGACGGGGCTAATCAGTGTCTTATCTGGAGTGTTTTTGCCAGACGAGGGTTGGGGTTCGGAGCAGAACAGGGAAATCCTATGAGAGTCAGAGATGCCAGGGAGTCCTACGAGTTGCCTCCCACTTGTCTTCCTACTGTAAAAATTCACAAAGAAATGACCCCCAATATTGAAGCGGGTGATAATATCGATGTACAACTTAGACTGGTCAGCCACAAAAGTGAAAATCCCACCGGCGTGGAGATTAGGGACCAAATTCCCGAGAACACCTCAGTAATTCACGAATCGCTTCCCGCCGGTGCATCGGTAGATGGAAACGAGGTTGTTATTACGGTGGGTGAGCTTGATTTTGATCAGGATTTAGTCTTTGACTACCAACTCGCCACAGATATAGACCTTTTTTCAAAAATCATTTTGGAAGAGGACAATGAAGATCAGGCAAGTAATCGGTTTATTCCCGGGGCACTCGTTGGAAATGATTTCTTCGAACTCACTACAACCGATGCCTTTTCAGGAAGTCAATCCTGGTTTGCTCCCAACACCAACCGCACCAACGATCAATCACTTACATATACGATTCCAATTGAAGTGGAAGGAGAATTTCCGGTGCTTAGGGTCGCACATAGATACCATACGGAAGATGGGACCGACGGGGGATTGATCAGTGTCTCCAACGATGGTCTTGTTTCTCAAATCGACCTTGGATATGCTATGTTCAGAGAAGACTATCCAAACCGCATCTCCGGTGCAACCTTTTCCCAGGGAGACTTAAAGGCATTTTCCGGAAACTCACAGGACTGGGTGCAGACTTATGCAGACCTCTCTGATTTCAGAGGTGAAACCCTGTTTTTACAGTTCAGGTTTGGCAGTGACAATAACGTAAGCATGGAGGGTTGGTACATTGACGATTTTGAGGTTTTTGAAGCGCACAACTACAACAGCGAGGTGGTGGTCATATCAGATAATGGTATAGAAGCTACGGCTTATGCAGGTGGGCGCGGCACTATTGTTGAACCACAGCTCCCCGTCTCCACAGAAGAGCCGGTTGTTGAACACCCCTCGATAAGTTTGTTCCCCAATCCGGCGAGGGACTTCCTCAATATAGTTCTGAGAGAAATGCCGGCCGAGAGAAATGCCAGTCTTGTTATCACCGATGTGAAAGGCAGACAGGTAGATAACCGCAGTATTTCCATTGAAGGATCCCATCAGAGTGAAAAAATTGATGTGAGCGGTCTCCCTTCAGGGACGTACAATATTTCCCTGGTGACAAATGGATCGGTGTGGACAGAGCGTTTTATCGTAGTAAAATAATTTCCTAGACATAAAGATAGTACGAAGGGACAGAAGTTTTCTGTCCCTTTTTTCGTTTACTGCCGGAATGAACAGATGGTTGCCTCATTTGAATAGTAAAAAATATGAATGTATTTTTGTGCGACTATCAGCCTGAAGAACTGACAAAATGAATCAAAAAGGCCCGGAAAATAAAGACGATAAGGACCACGGATCAGAGGGGACTTTTTTTCCAAAGTTGAAAGAGATGCTCATCGACTTCGGCAGCTACGTACGTGAGTTGATAGATCTGGAAAAGGACACCAAAGCAGATGCCCATGAAACCATCGGACAGATTGAAAAAAGTGTGGTTTTTAAGGGAACCAACCTGTGGATTCTGATATTCTCGGTGCTTGTTTGCTCAGTGGGTCTAAACATAAACTCCACTGCGGTGGTAATCGGAGCGATGTTAATCTCACCGCTTTTGGGACCCATCATGGGAGTGGGCCTCGGTGTGGGTATTAACAGTTTTGCTCTTATCAAGAAATCTCTGCTCAACTTCGGGGAGATGGTTTCCTTTTCTGTCGTTGCCTCCGCCATATACTTTTTTATCACGCCGCTTTCAGAAGCACAATCCGAGCTTTTGTTGAGGACAAGTCCTACCATTTTTGACGCCTTTGTGGCACTTTTTGGTGGTTTTGCCGGTATTGTAGCCTATTCCAGGACGGATAAGGGAGGAACTGCTATTCCCGGTGTGGCCATTGCAACTGCATTGATGCCGCCCCTTTGTACTGCGGGTTACGGCCTGGCTACTATGGAGTTCAGATTTTTCTTTGGTGCGCTTTACCTGTTTTTGCTCAACAGTATTTTCATCAGCCTGGCCACGGTAATTACCGTCCGTTACCTCAAATACCCCAAAAAGGTTTTTGTGGACCCAAAGCGCGAAAAGCGAGTGAAGTGGTACATCACTATTTTTGTACTCCTAACCATTATCCCATCCATTTTTATGGCCTATAAAGTGGTTATGCAGAGTTATTTCACTACCAATGCCAGGACTTTTATCGCTGAGAATTTCGATTTTGAAAACACGCGTGTTATCAGCAGTGATTTGGAATACCGCCCTTCGGACACTTCGGTCATTGACCTCACCCTTTTTGGTGAACCCCTTGACGAGGACCTAATCAATTTGATGGAAAGGAGGATGGGCAATTATGGCTTGAGAAATACAAAACTCGTAATCAATCAAAGAGCGGGCCCCGTGGACGGAGTGGAAGACTGGAGGGCTGAGTTGCTCACTACCAATCTCCGATCGGATATCATGGAAGAATTGTTTGAGCGCAATGAAGAGCGACTCTCCAGACAACAAGAAGAAATTCGCCAACTCCAGGAGGATCTCAATAAGTACGCGATGCTCGACCAAATGTCCACAGAGGTGTTTCGGGAGATTAATGTCCAGTACCCCTTCATTGAAGGTTTCTCACTCGGTAGAATGGTGTATCACGAAGAGGAGCGACCGGAGAAAGACACTCTCATTACGGCCATTGTCACCATTCCTGATGAAGATTTTGATCAGCGTGAAACCTTTGAAAGGTGGCTGAAGGTCAGGTTAGGAGAAGACAATATCCGGTTTGTGTATTTTAGGTGACCGATGATTTTGTTCGGGATGTTGAATATCAACCGGAGTGTTTCCCTGTAGTCCAATTGTCCTTTTCCAACCATTTTTCGGCAGATTCTTTGGCGGGCCCTTCCAACTCCGTACCTGCTGTGTCATTCCATCTGTTTAGAAAGCCAAAAAGGGAAATGACCCCAAGCAGTTCCACAATTTCTCCTGCATTCCAGTATTTTCGAAGATTATCGCCGGTTGCTTCATCTACCTCCCCTGGCTGTGCTGAGGCCTGCAGTGCAAATTCCAGTGCGGCTCTTTCAGGTTCTGAATAAGCAGGATGGGTGTGGAAATCCCAAATATTCTCCAATTTTTCACGCGAAGCTCCGTAGCGTTCGGCCGCACGGATGGTATGCGCCTGACAGTATTTGCATCCGGCAACACGGCTCGAAAGATACCCTACCAGACGCTTTAGATCACTGGTCACGCTGCCCTTGTTTTCCATGACCGCTTTGTTCATTTCGATAAAAGCCTTCGCAATGGCAGGCCGGTGGTACATGGTTTTTACGCTGTTGGGACAAAAGCCAAGCGTTTCGTTATAGAATTTTATCAGGGCTTCCAGATCCGGGTGGAACTCTTCAGAAGCCGTTGGGATCAAAGGTTTTACCATGGTGAGATTACTTCTTTACGACCAGTACCTGTCCGATACTCAATTGGTTGTTTGTCAGACCGTTCAATTCCATCAATTCTTCCACCGACATATCGTACTTTCTGGAAATGGCAAAAAGCGTTTCTCCGGGACTGACAGTATGCCTGAGCTTTTCAGCTTCGCTATTTTCTTCCCCGATTTTCCGGAGGTCAATAGATGTGGAAGATTCGGATTGCTCCGTTCTGCTGCTATTCGCCGATGATCCAACGGGGTCTTTCTCTAATTTTTGGGCAGCGGGTTCAGCATGGACACCGGTATCAGCGCTGGCAATTACATCCTTTGCATCGAATGCATCCACAGGTTTAAGGTCCTCAGGAGATTCCGGTTTTATCTCTTCTTCCTGGGTTGGTGGTCGGTAATTCTCAGGCCTGTACCTCACCGGTTGGTTTCTGTTACGCCTTCCTCTGAGGATAATGCGCTCCCCCACAGCCGGCTCGCGGTCCCGGTCCACCCTGTTTCTCCGATGGAGGGCGTTAAGTCTGATTCCATGAGCGTTGGCAATGTCAAACATTTCCTCTCCTTCGCGGACCCGGTGAATTTCCCGGCCACCCCGGTAATTTCTTCGCTTGCGCTCCAAAAACACATACCGCTCCGAATCAAAGGTCTCAAATGCATCCTCGACCCCATCGTTAAACCTGAGTAATGCCCTGAGAGAAACCTCCAGTTCAAGGGCAATATCCGCTAGGGTTTCACCGGCATTGGCTTTAACTGCCGCCAGTCTGTTTATAGAGGTTTGTCTTCTCGGGGGCGGAGGTGCCTGGGTGCGGAAAAAGCCGCCGTCTTTTCTTTTTTCAGCCATTCTTTCTCTTAGCTCCTCCCTCTCTGAAGCAGACGCAAGTGGTCTCTCCATGTGATCCAATTCGTATAGGCTGTAATTTTCTATTACGTTGATCAGCAAATTGCCGTAGCGGCGATTGGTCGCATAGCCGGATTTTTGCAGTCCATGGGCCCACGCCTCGTAATCGGTGGGATCTAGATCAAACAACCATCCGTAACGCGATTGCCTGGAAGGTCCACTCAAAAATTCAGAATGAGCGATAAACGACTCCTCCACAGTTTGATAACTCCTGAAACAACTGGGAATCAGACGTCCATGGGAATCCCGGTCATCGTCCTTTTGATAGAAAGTCCTTCCATTCCAGTCATTCCCGCATTTGATACCAAAGTGGTTGTTGGCATTTACTGCCAATTTGCTGCGACCTGCATTGGATTCCAATATGGCCTGGGCCATTTTAATGCTAGCCGGTACGCCGGTGCGCTCCATTTCGGCAATTGCAATATCTTTGTAGGTGGCAATGTAGTCGTAAATAGCCTGGCGTCCATTGTCGGATGCCTGCAATTGGGGTGCTGCCATAATCAGCAGTACGAGGGGTAAAATCAATGTTGATTTCATAATACAGCTTTTTGCCCTATTATAACAAAAACCATGCCTTTTTATTGACTTGCAAATGCTAATATGTTAAAATTTTTAATCATATGTGTGAGGTGCGGGAAAAACTTTACTACTACCTACCAAAACGAGGTTTACAGCGTTAATTTATCTGAGTTTGAAAGGACTTAACATGAAATTATCAATAATTCCTAAGGATAGATCAATAAATACGGACACCATGAAGAACCACAGAATAAATGTACCTGAGAGCATGAGATATCAAGTTTTGGGTTGGGCAAGGCTGCTTGTCTTTGTATTGGCAGCAACCCTGCTACTGTCTTCTTGTGGAAATGACAGCCGTGATGCCCGGGAGGATGCAGGCCAAGAAGAGAATGCGGGTGTTAGCAGCGGGGTGCCTGAAATAGATAAACTGAGCCGTATGATAGCTCAAAATCCCGAAGACCCGGAATTGTATCACGAGAGGGCCACCATTTACTACGAGCGGGGTGTGATGCGGGAGGCAATCAGGGATTGGACGCGTGCCATGGACCTCGATTCACTGAATCCGGAGTACTACCACCGGCTCTCTGATGCATTTATGGACGACAATGCCCCCATGCTCGCCATCGAAACCATGGAGGATGTGGTGAACATGTATCCCGAGCGCGTGCCAAGTTTGTTGAAGTTGGGTGAATTTTACCTCATCATTGGGCAGTTTGACGAGGCTATACAATCATTTAACAGGGTGTTGATCGCAGCCCCCAACAACCCGGACGCCCTCTTTATGAAGGGGTTGACTTTCAGGGACCAGGGTGATACGACCCGCGCAATCCGGTTTTTGCAGACCTCTATAGATGTAGATCCAAGCATCGAGGACGCCTATATTTTACTCGGTCAGTTGCACATGGAAAAGGGCAGTCCACTGGCGGAGCGATATTTCCGCAACGGCATACGGGCCAACCCCAAAGAACCTGTGATGCACCACGCTCTTGCTCACTACCTGCATTTCATGGACAGACTTGAGGAAGCCCTGGAAAAATACAGGGAAATGCATGTGAAATTTCCCTCTTATGCGGAGGGTTTTTATAATGCAGGACTCATTCACATGGAATTGGAAGAGTATGACAATGCGTTTGAAATGTTCGATATGGCGGTAAAGATAAAGCCGGCCCTTTCGCGTGGTTATTTCTATCGAGGCAAAATTTTTGAAAAGCGCGGTGAATATCAAAGAGCCAAAATGGATTACGATCAGGCCAGAACATTGGCGCCCAATTTCAGAGCGGCTGAAGATGCCTTAAACCGACTGGTAGCTGAAACAGATCCTGAGAGTTAGGGCCGCGTTGATTTTAAACCTGCAAAAGCAATCCAAAGAGTTTCCAATTACCTGAAGAGGACGAGGTTGTGCATCCGGCCATTGGCCACGATGTACCTGTATTCTCCTTGCTTTTCCATCAAAAGGGCTGCATTTTTTCCAAGCATGGGAAATTCAGGGCGCTCTTCCTCAGGTCCGAGCACCACAAAAGGCATTATGCGCTGCAAACTTTCAGGGATGGGTCCATCGAGCCGGAAGTAAGTATATCCCTCTTGCAGTCGCTCTGCCCAGATGCTGTTCGCCAGCTCTTCCGAACTTTTAAAAACTTCCGGCCAAATTTCGCCCTGTTTCAGGGTAAAACCGGATGCATCGTATTCAGTGTAGGCGCCGAATGTAGAAAGGTCTCCCACATCTACCAATCTGGGGCCGATTTCCGGGGAACCCACGTGGCCGTCTCCAAAAACGATATGGTCTCTGTATCCCAGGTCCAGCACAAAAGTCCCCTCGGGTAATTCAACTTCTGCATTTCGTATTACCAAATCAAATATGGAGATGCGATTGGCAGGAATGGATTCGTAGGCCTCCCGGCTGTAGTTTTTGAAGTCTCCATCGGCAATGCTGAAAAAGGAGCTCATGAGGATGGTGAAGTGAAGTTTTCGCAAGTACTGTTTTTCGGGGTCGTCCCTGTATCCACCGGATTCGATTAAAATAGTGGAGGTTCCCCAGCGCTGCATGTTGTCTCCGAAGGCCCTCGGCTCAAAGGCATCGCTGAATTTTGCCACCTTTCCCGGTGCGTATTCCTGCACTATTTCATTGAGTTGCGCAATCAGCTTCATGGCATTCAGGCGCTGTTTGTTGACCTCCCGCTCCTGATTGTAGGCCGGAGCGAGAAAGGCAATTGCCACAGGCTTACCGGAAAACCCGGCTCCATAATACAGGCTTTGATCGTGCAGATTGAAACCAAAATCGGGATTGTAGCGGTCTCGAACGTCCTTGAGTATCACAGATTCCGGACTCTGCAATCTCTGTGCATCGCGGTTCAGGTCCACATCCAGTGCGTTTCTCCTTTTGTAAACCTCTGCCCCATCGGGATTAACCATCGGGAGAAACAACAAAGTGACTTTTTCTGCCAGTTCCTCTTTTATTTCTTCGTTTTCGTCCGAGGCAAGGAAGTTGAAAATATCGGCAACGGCCATGGTCGCGGTAGGTTCATTGCCGTGCATCTGGGTCCACAGGTACACCTTTTTGGGTCCGCTGCCCCATTTTACCAAATAAATACTCCGTCCCTGTACGGACTCTCCCTCCAAATTGACCTCAAAATCCGGGTGGTCTTTAAGATTGACTATTAGCGGTTCCACATCGCTGTGGGTAAAAAATCGATCTTCCAAACTGGCCTCCCGGTATTCTTCGTGAATTTCATAAAACCACTGGTGATCCTGAGCTACCAGCGAGGAAAAGAAGAAGGACAGAACAACCAAGATCAAAGTCAAGCGCATTGCAGTAGAGTTTTTTGTCAAAACAGAGGTTAAAGTTGGTAAATTTCACGAGAAAAACCCAAATTTACGCAAAATTCCTCTACGATGCCGGGAGCTTGTTTCAGTAGTATTCATAATTTCCTCGCGACATTGGCCGCCTGTTTGATGCTGGTTGCTGCCTGTAAATCGCCTGCACATCTGTCGAGATCTGACAAGCGCAGCCTGGATGAAAAAGTCACGCAATCTGCCGTTTTTGAAAATGGATTTTCGGCCCTTCATTTGATAGAGGCAGAGACCGGGGAGGAAATCTACAGTCTGCGAGGCGGAAAGCATTTTACACCGGCCTCCAATATCAAAATCCTCGCACTCTTCACCGCCCTGAAAACACTCGGGGACTCATTACCCCTTTTTCACTACGCAACCGCAGGTGATACCACAATCATCTATCCGAACGGAGGACCCACTCTTTTCAATCCTTTTTTCCCAGGAGAGGAGAAAGCTGAGCAAAAACTGTTGGAATTGCTGTCCGGGAATGCAGTCGGAATAGCGGAGGTCCATTTTGACGGCAACCGATTTGGTCCGGGATGGACGTGGGATGGTTATCCGCACAATTATCAGACAGAGCGCAGTGCCTTTCCCCTTTACGGAAACAGGGTGGAATTTGTCTTCCTGCCCGGCGAAAAAGAGCCCTTGGTCTCACCTGAATTTGCACAATCCCGGGTCGCTTTTAAAAAGCCGAATGAGGATTTTGTCAGAGATGTTATGACCTGGCGAGAGGAGAAAAGCAACGAATTTTACTACTACAGTGATGGAAGCAATGAAGATTCTATCAAGCGATATGTACCATTTATTACAGATTCCGAGACTTTATTGGAACTACTGGGAAGTAAGGGCACGGCTGAGCTTTTCTTCCTGGATAACGAGGGTCCTTCGGTGGAAGAAAAACACACCCTTTTTTCGGCCTTTCCCGATTCCATATACCGCAGAATGATGTGGCAAAGCGATAACTTTTTAGCCGAACAGCTTTTGATCGCCGTGGCCGGGGAGGTTTTTGACAGCCTGGATGCGCAACTTGCCATTGATTACGCCCTGGATAGCTTTTTTTCCGATGTACCGGATATTATCAATTGGTACGATGGCTCCGGACTTTCGCGCTACAATTTGATAAGTCCGAGGACGCTGACCTATATTTTACATCACCTATTTGAGGAGTACGGAATGGACAAAGTAGAGGAATTTTTCCCGGCAGGGGGGCGCTCGGGAACCATCAGGAACCGCTACGCCGGGAATGGGTCTCCCTTTGTTTTTGCAAAAACGGGCACCCTGAGAAACAACCACAGCTTGAGTGGA
Organism: Saprospirales bacterium; assembly: GCA_007695035.1. Lineage (GTDB taxonomy): Bacteria > Bacteroidota > Bacteroidia > Chitinophagales > Saprospiraceae > PWJY01. Next base: position 35,082 of record REEO01000034.1, read on the forward strand.
TACCTGAAAGCAGAAAGTGGAAAAGTCTATATTTTCAGCTTTATGCACAGCAATTTCCCTGGTTCATCCATTCCCCACAGGGAGGAGATGGAATCCATTCTCCGTTTTTTGTACAGAGCTTTGTGAAAGAGGGTGGTTGGTTGGGATTCAGGGAGTGGGAGATGCTTTTTCCTTGAGGAGTGATGGAAGAGGGGATTTCTCTATTGTGGCATGGGATACTATTTATCCGTATGTTGATTACACCCCTAATGCTTTGATAAACGGAAATCAAATTTTGGTAAGGTTGCCTGAGTTCATGGATTGTAAAGCCGGGGTCTCTGAGGAATGAGTATGCAGTTTTTCCACCAGTCCTACGAAAATGGCACAATGGCTTCCGGAATTGGCGGCGCAATCACCACTGCTTTGTGGTATTACAGTCACAACACTTATAGGATTGGACCCATAGGCCTTTGTGGGAAATAAAACCCTGGTTTTGAGGAGAGAATTTACTGCCAAAACCAACCACTTTCATAAAACCATGTCCCTCATTACGGACAAACCGCAGAATCAATTTTAATGGTGTCCCCTAATTTTCTAATGGCATGACCATTGGTTACATCAAAAAATCTGCCACTCACTCTGTTCGGATATACAATTCTCAGCCTTTCGCACCATTCAATTTCATAAATAAATCTTTCATAAATCGCAGCTTTTAGGGTAACAAAATTACTGAAAATAATTGCCTCAACATACACCCGGTGTCCAACCAGGTTTGGAGCTTAATACATGACTGCATTTGCTGAATTATTATGCTCTCGAATAGAATCAAATAAGAATCTAAAATTTTCCATATGGTCCTCACTCCCGGAATTCAGATAGTCAAATTCATATTGCGAGACCAGTGGAATTGTGAAGCTGATACTCGCTGGGGATATACAACTCGATTGCTCTCACACCATTCAAACTCAAAGATATGTGCAACTTCAGGGAAGTATTTGGTGTAATTCGCTTCAAAAGCAAGCCCGAGAAATAAGTAGAAAAAGTTGTCCCGCATGTAAAGCTCCGAAAAGGAAACCGCGAAATCTGCGTTGACATTATCATTCAGTGCTTTCCTTAAATCGGGAATAAAATCTTCTACAGCAGTATTGAACTTGGGTAAAAAGGTCAAATCAAAATTGGGTTATAGGAATGCCCCGGGCAGCAGTAATTTTAACAGTTGTCGCATAGGGTGTCTTTTAGTTGATAGGTGGTTTTGTGGTAATCAGGGTTTGTTTCTATGCTACCGGGATTCAGTTACTGGTACGACCGATTGGTTTTGGAGTGAGGACTAAGGCAATCCCGGGAATTTGGTGATCAACTGGATTATTCCCCTTGTGAAAGATCCCGGGCATGTAGCAATACAGATGCGAATTTACTTCAGCACCCATTTCACAACCGGGAATGTCCGAAAAGAATAGCCTTTGAGATCATTTATGCCCACCATAATCGATCTAACGAACTACACCTTTTGAAGGATACCATACCAGGCCCAAATGCATGTCTTAATCACACCAGGTACCATTATTTCAGTAGATATTTTGAAAAACAACTTACAAGGCCTTACTTTTGGAAGTCATAATTTAATCAAATGGTGATACTTGGCAAAAAACAATTCAGGATTGCCTCCAAAATCTGCTTGGTAATACAACTGAGCTGCATTGTGCTGGCAATGGTCTTCCCCAGTCCGCTGGCCGCTAGCTCATCCGAAGAGGAAGGGGTCAAAGCTATCCTTGAAAGTGTCGATGAGAAACTCAGGCTCGGCGAGTACGAAATTTTGAGGCAGAATTTGGTCTTGGCCCTGGAAAAATCTAATAGGATAGAAAATGAGCTATTGAAAGCAAGAGTGTATAACCAATTGGGCATACTGAACATCTATGAATACCGTTTTCCCGAAGCACTGTCCAATTTGCAAAATGCATTGACTATTTTTGAAACCCACGACAAAGCCGAAGGAGTGGCAGAGTGCTACAACAACATTGCCTCTATTCACCTGAGTTTGAACAATTATTCCCAGGCTAAGCAGTACTACCGTCTCAGCATGGAGATACGTGAAAAAGGTGATGACCCTGGAAGTTTGGGAGTTGTTTACAACAATTTGGGAATTGTATTCACCCATATGAACAAATTGGATTCAGCCCTTTATTATCACCACAAAAGTCTGGAGATATTGGAGGCTATTGAGGACTTTTCACGTATTGCTGTCACCCTCATCCACATAGCTCGAATTGTGAAAGAACAAGGTGATCTTGACACTTCCATGGATTTACTGAGGGAGAGTTACGAATTGTTGGAATCCGATCCAAAAAGGAGAATATCCACCAAAGAAGTGGTTCAGTCCGAAATAGGACTTTTATTTTCCCTGTCAGGCCAATATGAGAAAGTGCTGGAATGGTGCAGTGACTTGTGCTGGGATGTAGAATATACCAGCTCCAAAATAAGTGCCCAAAATTGCTGCAATGCTCTGCATTTGGCCTTTGTTGGATTGGGGGATCATGAAAAAGCCCTGGCTGCACATATGAATTATGTGAGAATCGGAGAAGATATGCTGTCCAATCAGGCTATTCAGGAAGTAACCAGATTGGAACTGAACTACGCATTCGATCAAATTCACAAGGCCGACAGCCTGAGGTTTGAAAGTGAAAGTCAACTTCAACAGGAGAGAATTAACCGACAGAGGATGGGCCTGATGGCTGCCATTGGAATCTTGATTTTGGTAAGTATGCTCGCTGTAATCGTGGTGAAGGGAAAAAGGAGAAGTGAAGAATTGTTGCTTAATATACTTCCCGCCACTGTGGCAAGTGAACTGAAAAAGACCGGAAAATCAGTGCCCCGAAAATACGATCTTGTAACTGTTATTTTTGCTGACATAAAGGAGTTTACGAATATTTCCGAAAAACTGAGCCCGGAGGAATTGATTCAGGAGATCAACACCATTTTCACCTCCTTTGATAGAATTGTGGATAAGCACGGTATTGAGAAGATCAAAACCATTGGCGACTGCTACATGGCTGTATGCGGGTTGCCAGATGAGAATAAAGACCACGCCTTAAAAAGTGTGCAGGCTGCCATTGAAATGCAAGAATTTATGAGGGAGAACAACCGCAGAAAAAAGGACACATCCGGGAATCCCATTTTTGAGATAAGGATTGGATTGCATTCTGGTCCGGTGGTTGCAGGCATCGTGGGAACCAAAAAGTTTCAATACGACATTTGGGGGGATACGGTCAATACCGCCAACCGACTCGAAACTGCTTGCAAACCTGGCAAAATCAATATCTCTGAATCAACTTACAAGCTGGTTGAGGGTAAGTTCAATTGTGAATGCCGGGGAAACATAGATTCAAAGGGAAAAGGTAAGATTTCCATGTTCTATGTAGAACATTCTGACTCAGCAGGTGATGATACCTAATGGTCGTTAAGTGGTTGGTATTATGACCGATTCGATCTTCAACCTATCTGGCACCAGGTTTTCCGTAGATTTTAGCGCTCTTCCCCTTCATTTTCATCGCTACCCTCTTGTTGATTTGTATCCCCATGAGGATCGTATAAATACACCCACCGATCAGCACAAAGAGGTGGACATGGTTGAGTCTCCAATTCATGCGTTCGTCTTCTTTCGCTTGAATAGGCGTAAGCGTAAAGCGCTACAGTGGGATAAATTGAATCCGCAGTCACGCGGTATTCGTCCGGGTGAAGGACCATCTCATCAAATCCACGCGGCATATCCCTTTTTGAAATTTCAGATATCATATTTGAAATGCTCCTGTCGTGATTGACATAACCGGCAAACTGTATTGCCTGTTCGTGGCTTATTGATTGATGTGTCCCCCGTTCATCCAGATATATATAACCCATGTCGTTTGGTTCGTTGAGTTCTACTCCGTCGCTGTTGACAGCAACTAGAATCACTCCGCTTCTTTGTCCTCTTTCATCAATCATCGCATTGTAGAATCGGAGACTTTCGGCTATGTCCTGGTTCAGAAGACCCCAGATTACTTGAGAATCCACAGTTAATGAGTCAAATCCGATGTTAAATTCCTGAACTACGGTTTTATCATTTGGCTCCTCAACTTCGTTGGGTTGGTTATCCATCCAGATGAACCATACTCCAATGATAATTGCTATAACAATAAGCGCGGCAAGTAATTTTTTCATGGCAAGTAGTTAAATTTTTGGAATATTTTGGGTCAAAGTTAAGTATATTTTTTAATTCTCATAGGTATAAGTGTTTTCATCCTTGCCAAAAATCCCGATTTTCTCCTTTTCTTTATGGTGATGAGCGGGCTTAACCAAAAGTAGTGCACAATTATGGAGGAACAATTAACAGACAGAGAATTGAATGGAGACGTTTTAAAATTCAGACCGATAAACGTATTGAAAATAATCGGTCGCGGAAAGCGGGATTCATTTGAAACTCTCCGGTTATATTGCCCCCTAAATCCTTCAAATTTTAAGGGGTATTTTTCTGTAAATCCGACCTGAGTAATTTCACGGAATACCTATGGCCTCCACCAATTCCTCAATATCCTCCTCTCTATGAAGAGAATTCAACACTACTCTGGTGATTTTCGGATCATTGGGTCCCGGGTAGTTGAAGGCGGAAATTACAATTTGCTTTTGGAGCAGATCGCGGTCCTTGTCGGGGTCTTTGCAGTGGAAAACCGGAAAGTGGTCGAGGTGGTGGAAGTGGTCATCAGTTTTTATCAATCTGTGCAGCAATGAAATATTACTTCTCAGTTTTTGAAGTTGTTTTTTATACAGAGAACGACCTTTCGTCCATGCATACAAGAAGGCCGGATTGGGGGGAGAACTACCACCGAATATCCTCGTTGCCCTCAGTTTTTCTATGGTGTTGCTATCTCCCAGTACATAACCTGCAGGGATGCCCATACCCTTCCCAAGGGAACCCATAAACAGCGTTTTTCCGGCTAATGAACCAGACCAGGAAGCAAATGAACCCGCACCCGACGGCCCCATGACCCCAATTCCATGACTGTCGTCAGCCACTACGGTAATCCGCTCGGGCTCTGCGGCCTTTTTCAGCCAGCCCATGTCTATTTTTTTGCAAAAAAGCGGATCTATGGTGTTGGATAGTACGATAGCTTTGCCTCTGTATTCCCTTAGTTGTTCGAGGGTTTGCTCCTCCCAGAGGCTGCGCGGCATGTCAGCTGGCGGGTGGAAATTTTTCCACAGCGCAGAATGCGTACCTGGGGCAACGAATATCCGGCTTTCCGCAGGCACTTCCTGAGTAAGCACATAACCAGCAAATGAACCAGAGGATAGCAACAGTGCGCTTTCTGCACCACATAATAGGGCGAGTTTTTCCTCCGCCCTTTCGAAAATATCGATTTTTACATTGCTCAAACGGCTGCCGCCAAAATGGGTGCCGATACGGTCTATTCCCTCTTTTATCAACTCCTTGAAGGCGGGCAATTGACTTATGCCCAAATAGGAAGTGCCACTGAAATACAGCATTTCCCTTCCATCGTGGTGAATGGTTCTGCCGGGAAGTCGTTCCGTGACAAGGGGTGTTTCAATTCCAGTCTTTTTTCTCGCTCCCATTCAGCTGCTGTAATTTGCAGTCATACCCATCACCTCCTGCAAAATCCCGGCCAAAAATTGGATGGGTTGGTTGGGATGGTCCTTACTTCAAAAAGCAACCCAGGCCAGGTGTATCGGGAAATTCAATATTCCCCCGGTCAACGACCACACCGCCTGCCGGATCATTGGAGAGTAGGGCGGCACCGTCCAGGTCCACGTAATCGAATAAAGGGCTGAGGTGCGCCATGGCGGAAATGCCCACGGAAGATTCGGTCATACAGCCTCCCATAACCTTTAAGCCGAGAGACTTGGCGCGCCTTATCATTTCCAGGGCGGGTGTAATACCTCCGCACTTCATCAATTTGATGTTGATTCCGTCAAACCACTGCATGCACTTTGCCACATCGCCTGGTCTGCTGCAGCTTTCGTCTGCGATAACGGGTACGCTGCTGGAATGGCGGGATTTGTCCAGGTTGTTCTCCATACCGACCGGCAGGGGCTGCTCAATCAGGTCCACATTCAGGTCCTTGAGGGTGGAGTAATCTTCATATAGGTAGTGGGGATCCCAGGAGCCATTGGCGTCGATGCGGAATACAGCATCGTTGGTTTCGCGTAGCTTTTTGACCAGTTCGAGGTCATTTCTGGAAGAGAGCTTGATTTTATAGATGGACCAGGGAGCGGCATCCATTTTTCGCTTCATCTCTTCAAAAGTTCCATAACCTATGGTGTAACTGGAAATGGGGGTACTGCCGTCCTTCATCTTGAGAATTCCCCGCACACTTCTCCCCTTCTTTTTTCCAAACCAATCCCATGCTGCACAATCAATGGCGGAGAGCAAAAAGGAATGGCCGCGTAGTTTGGGTTCTGCAATCTTCCACAGGTCCTCAGGCCAGGCCCAATCAGCGGTGGATAGTGTATCAGCAACTTCATTAAATTTTTTCTTGAGACCTTCCAGACTCACTCCCAGATAGGGAATAACGGTGGCTTCACCATAACCCTTTATACCGTCTCTTTCGAGTTCCACGATCATGGTGTCTCGATATTCATAACTTCCATGAGAGATGGTAAAGGTGTCTTTTAATTCAAGGCGATATGTAGCAAAAGATAATTTCATGGATTTTACTGGTTTAAACGCATTTAAGCCCGGGAAACGGATGTTTATCCGGGCATTTAAGATTCTATCTAAGTTTTTACAGGAGATTCGAGTAAATAAAGTGATTTGCGGTCTGCGTCCAATTCCGCCTCAATACCCATAGGCAGGGTGAACTGGTTTTTTATATGACCAAAGGAAAGTCCGTAAACTGCAGGGATCTCCAACTGCTCGATGCGGTCTCTCAGGGTTTCTTCCAGACTCAAGGACCGGCTGCCCTTTTCTTTGTCGCAGGCATTACAAATTCCAAATGCAATACCGGCGGCACTTCTCAGGTTGGTAGCCTGAAGCAACTGGGTGAGCATGCGGTCGATTTTGTAAGGTTTTTCACCCACATCCTCAATAAATACGATTCGGTCCTTGAATGAACCCAGGTATGGAGTCCCGCAAAGTGAGGCCAAAAGCGATAAATTACCCCCGGTCAGTTTCCCGCTAGCGTGTCCACCACTGATGGTAAACGAACGGAATTCGGTTCGCCCCCTGCGGTTTTCTCCCTGGTCTTCCGCAGATTCCAATTTCATCGGAAAATCGGACTGTCCGCTAATCAGTGGCAAAAAATGGTTTTTATTGAATTTGGTGAATTCGCTGGCAGCTACAGGACTGTGAAACCCAACCAAACCGGATTTCAGACTGAATGCATTAAGCAGGGAGGTGATGTCACTGAATCCCGCAAACACCTTTGGGTTTTCGCGCAATAAGCGATAGTCAATTTTTTCCAACAGTCGGGTGGTTCCATATCCTCCGCGAAGACACCAAATACCATGGACTTTGGGATTCCTGAACATATCGTGCAGGTCGTAAAGTCGCTCCCTGTCAGTGCCTGCCAGATAGCCTTTTTGGCGGTGCAAATGCCTGCCCTCCAACAACCTGAATCCGCACTTACTGATATTTTGAACCGCCCTTTCGTAACGCTCCGCATCAAAGGAACTGGCAGGCGCGATCAATCCAACTGTATCACCGGGATTTAGCGGGTAGGGTTTGATTTTTTTCAGTGGGGAGGAGGTTTTACCTGGTGTGTGAATTCCCACACCGCCCATCAACAACCCTCCGGTACCCATTGCCACCATTTTTCCAAAATGTCTCCGGTCCATACAGAATGTAATTTATTCTCATAATTCAGCTTCTGCAATCATCACAATAATCAGTCCCCATCTCCTGCTTTTTCAAGAAGCAATTCAACGGCCCTCATCAATTGTGGATCCTCACCATTGGCTTTGGCATCCACCGGATTCTCCACATGGTGGTCGGGTACAGCGGGTCCGTTCTCCATGTTTTCATTGGTCTCGAGTACGAACCACCCGCGGAAGGGCATCCTCACCAGTGAGCCGTCAATCAATCTGTGTCCACCGGTGCTTATTACTGCTCCAAAAGTGGGCTGTCCCACGAGTTCGCCGTGGCCCAAATGCTGATAGGCGTGTGCGAATATCTCTGCATTGGAGTAACTGCTCTCGTTGATCAGCGTAATTGACGGCATCATCAAAACCGGGTAGGGAAGCCTTTCTGTATAGGGGTAATTGTCCCTGAATTGCTCCTTGTCACGCTCCAGGTCATCCGTGGCACTCCTTGGAATGGTGTAGGAGTGCTGGCGGGCATTTAAAATGGTCATCAGCAGATCGGTGGTAAATCCTCCGCCGTTGTACCTTACGTCTATCACAATGCCATCTTTCCCATGTCCACTGGCCATGAGTTCTCTTTCAAAGCGCTCAAAACTCGGCATATTCATGCCCTGAATGTGAATGTATCCCAATCTGCCATTGGAGGCAATTTCGGTCATCTCCCTTCGCTGATCGACCCACTCTTCGTAAAGTTGGCGATTGATGGCCGGGGTGGGTCTGATAATCACCTGCCTCTTTTCTCCATCGGTGCCCTCCACTTGCAGGGCCACTCTTTCATTGGCTGTTTCATCCAGATGCTTGAAAAAGTTTTCATCTGCGTGGACCCGGTGACCGTTTATTCTCCTGATTATCTCACCTTCTTCCAACCGGCTATTGCTCCTGGAGGCGGGCGTTCTGGGAATCACTTTTTCGACCCGCATACCGTCTTCGACCGGCACCAATTCCACACCGAGCCTACCGGTGCGATCTGCCTGGGTCTCTTCGGGATTGCCGCCAAACATCCCCAGGTGACTGGCGTCCAATTGCCCCAGCATGTGGTTGAACATATCTCTGAAATCCTGTCTGGTACTTGCAGCCAAAGCTTTGGGTTTAAATCGCTCCTGCAAGGCTTCCCAGTCCCTTCCGTGAAATTGGGGGTCGTAAAAACCCATTCCAAATATGCGGACGGCCTCCTCGAACATTTGGTCCATTTCTTCCACATGACGTATGGTCATGCGCGCTGAATAGGGAATATTGTCAGGTCTGCCACCGGAGGCTGAGATTTTCATCAACCGGCCGCGCTCCAAATAGTAAATGTGGCTTCCATCATCCGAAAGGCTCAGTGCACCTCCCCGGAAATTATCGGCCAGGGTTTCTCTGTCTGATCCATCCCACTTAATGGAGTAAAGGGTGTTGCCATTAATGCCCGTACCTGTGAAGTAAAAAGTTTCACCGTCGGGCGATACCATCACATTCCACTCGTTTCCGGCATCGCGGGTGACCTGGACCAGCCTGTCATGAATGCGGTCAAAATCGATAATGACCTCGAGTTCCTCCTCTTCCTCCTCGTCTTCATCGTCGTCATTGCCATTGTCGGAAGGTGGAGGTGGTGGGGTTTCGTCTCCAAAAATATCCAACTCGGTCCACTCCGCACGGGTCCTTTCCCAGTCTTCCTCCTGCAACCAGACAAACCAAATGTCAAAGTCCTGATTGTTTCTGTCCGACACAAATGCGAGTTTGCTTCCGTCTGGACTCCAGTAAGGGCTGAGATCGCGCCTCGGGTGCATACTTATATTTACTGGTTCGGTCGAATTGTCAGCGGCGTGTATGTAGATTTCTGTATTAAAGTTCAAATCCGGCAGTGAATATGCCAGCCACTGATCGTCGGGACTCCAGGCGAGGCCCTGAGGAGTGGCCCAACCGTCCAACAGCTCAACCTCACTGGTAATATTTCCCAATTCATCAATATCTGCAGTAATTAGTGTGCCTCTACCCGATTGAATGGCAATTTGCTCCCTGGAGTTGGACAATTGAAAACTGAGCACATCTTCTTCCATTTCCGTCAGCTTCACTATTTCCCGATCCAGTGTTCTGAATATATCCCCCCGGTCAGGATCGGAGGAGCGTGCTGCATAGAGTTCAAACTGGCCGTCGCGATCCGATACGAAAAGGAGGGTGGAATCGCTCAGCCAGGTTGGTTGGTGGTCTCTGGCCGGATGATCGGTAATGGAAACGGTATGTCGGTGGTCTTTGTCGTTCAGGGTGAGGAATATCTCACCGCGAATGGTCAGGGCAGCGTATTTTTCGTCCGGTGAGATAGCGTATTGATTCGCATCCGAATTAAAGGTTTTCTTCTCCTCGGGGTAAAACCTGAAATCCCGTGTTACCCGAATATCCAGGGGCTCAACCTCTCGTGAGCTCACGTCCAGAGTAAACAAGCCAATTCCCCTTTCGAAAATCACGTTTTCTCCATCCCTACTCACGTCAAAATGCCGAATACCTCCCTCCACAAAATCGGTAATTTGCTCTGGTTGGCCCACACCTTCACCGGTTTCACTTATTTCCCATCTGTAGAGATTGTAAGTCCCGGTTTCGGAAGACAGGTAGTACAACGTGCGTTCTGCCCAACGGGGCTTTACAAACATGGCACCTCCATCGGTCAGCGCCTGGTAGCTTTCGCTTTCGGTATGGTAGATGTAAAGATCTCTGGCCGCAGGTCCGGTGTAGGGTTCGCGGTTGGTGGGTGCGGTGCCCCGCTCGAAGGCGATCAGGCTTCCGTCCCCGGTTGGAGTGGGGTTAAAACCCAGTGCCCCCATAGCCCTGTAAGGGTTTTTATTGTCTGGGTCCAGGCGGTATATCTCCCACTCTCTTTCTACCGATGCGAAGCTTCTCCGTGTGTTAAAGAATAGGGTGCCGTCCTCCTGTATGCCCGGATTGGTATTGCTGGCAGAGTGGAAGGTAAGGCGCTCTATTCCACTGCCATCCACACTTACCTTGAAAAGGTCAGTGCTTCCGTGTCGATTTCCCGAAAAAATGATTTCTTCGCCATCACGGCTGAATACAGGATTGTTTTCATAGCTCTCATGTAGGGTGAGACGAAGGGCCTGACCGCCATCCGCATCCGCAACCCAGATGTCACCCTGGTAGGAAAATGCAATGCGGTCCGCTTCGGGGCTAATGGCCGGCTGTCTGGCCAGAAACATCTCCTGTGAGAAGAGTGTTTCTCCGAAGGAGGTAATCGTAAAAAGAATAGCTGTAAAAAGGCTGAGGGGAATTTTGAATGGTTTCATATTACGCTTTATTTTCAAAGTCTATTTTCTAAAAAAACACAATATCGGAAAAATGGTCGTTAATTTACTTCGGCTATCGTCCTTTTAAGTGTTTGTTAGTCATTTTATGGCAAAAATGTGGACTATTGACCGGTTTTTATGAAGATTTGCACATTTTTTTGAAAGGTAATCCTCCTATGAGGATGCCGGATCGGAAGCATGAAAAAGAGAGATTATCGTCAAATAGCGGACAGGATACCCACTCAACCGGGTGTCTATCAATTCCTCGACATAAGGGGGCGCATGCTCTACGTGGGGAAAGCGCGCAATCTTCACAAACGCGTGGCTACCTATTTCGGCGTAGGGAAAAACCTCCCCAACAAGACCCGCGTCATGGTCAAAAATGCCGACCGGCTGAAATTTATCGTGGCCGATTCGGAACACGATGCCCTGCTGCTGGAAAACACCCTCATCAAGGAGCACCAGCCCAGGTACAATGTGATGTTGAAAGACGGAAAAACCTACACCTACATCTGTGTCAAAAATGAGCGATTCCCCCGGGTTTTTTTCACCCGGAAAGTGATAAAGGACGGCTCCACCTACTTTGGCCCCTACACCTCCAAGTACCGCGCGAAGATCGTCCTCGAGATGATCAAAAACCTGTTTCCCCTACGGACTTGCAAATACAATCTGTCCGAAGAAAACATCGAAAAGGGTAAGTTCAAAATATGCCTGGAATACCACATTGGAAATTGCCTCGGACCCTGTGAAGGCCTGGAAAAAGAGATGGATTACAACCGCAAAATTGACCAGGTAAAAAATATGCTGAGGGGAAATTTTGGTGAAGTGGTCAGACACCTGAAAAAGGAACTCGATCAAAGTGTTGAAGACCTGAATTTTGAACAAGCTCAGGAAATTAAGGAAAAGTTGGATGCATTTGAAGCATACCAGAGCAAATCAACCGTAGTCAGTCCCTCCATCAGGGATGTGGATGTATTTACTTTCCAATCAGAAGAAGACCGGGCCTATGTCAATTACCTGAAAATCGTCGATGGGGCTGTGATCAACACCCACACGGTTGAGTTGAAAAAAAATCTCAACAGGGAGCCCGGGGACCTACTATCCTTCGCCGCGGTAAATTTGCGTGAGCGTTTTAACAGCATTGCCCCGGAAGTGGTGGTCCCCTTTAAGTTGAACCTTCCGGATGAATCGATCACCGTAACCGTCCCGTCCAGGGGCGATAAGCGCAAATTGCTCGAGATGAGTAATAAAAACCTCCGCTATTTTGTCTTTCAAAAAAATCAGGAGCGAAAAGAGCGCCAGAAAAAAGAGCGCAGTGGCATGCGGATTGTGAGAAAATTAAAGGAGGATCTGAAAATGGAGGAGGCTCCGGTTCACATGGAGTGCTTCGACAACTCCAACCTTCAGGGCAGCAACCCCGTAGCTTCTTGCGTGGTCTTCAAAAATGGGAAACCCTCCAAAAAAGACTACCGGAAGTACCACATCAAAACGGTGATTGGACCGGACGATTTCGCCTCCATGAAAGAAGTGATCGAGCGGCGGTACAAAAGACTCCGGGACGAGGGTGAGCCGCTACCGCAACTGGTGGTGATCGATGGGGGAAAAGGGCAGCTCAATGCGGCAGTAAAAATTCTCAGGGAGCTGGGTGTTAATGACCGCATCACAACCATTGGTATTGCTAAAAGGCTGGAGGAAATTTACTTCCCGGGTGATCCGGTTCCCCTTTATCTCGACAAACGAAGCGAATCTTTAAAAGTCCTGCAATTCATCCGCAATGAAGCCCACCGTTTCGCCATTAATTTTCACCGGGACCAACGCTCTGCAGGACTCCGTGTAAGTGCGCTCCAGGACATCCCCGGCATCGGCCCCAAAACCACCGACAAACTCCTCCGCCACTTTGGCTCACTCAAGAAAATGAGCAATGCCCCCAGGGAGGAAATAGTGCAACAAATCGGCCCCTCGCTCGCGGAAAAAATCTACACCTTTTTACATGGGAAACAAGAAGAGGAATAAATAATGGACAGTTGAGAATGGACAATTGACAATTTGACGATAGACGATGCCTACATAGCGTTGACCGTTTTTTGACAATATTAACCCATAATAATTCTCTTATACTTGAGCGATATTTGATCCTGAGGTTTGTTTCCCTCAGTCTGGAAGGCTATGACGAGATGGAGTATTGAATTTTGGTTTCAGTGAGGCAAATAGAAAATTGCGTGTTTTTTACCATTCACAACTGAGTCAACAAACTACCTCACCCACTTTGAGCGATCATATCACAATGCTCAATGCCATCCTCCAGATAATCAGGTCCGACCTTTTCAAAACCCAGATCGGCGTAAAATTTCGTGAGATAGGATTGCGCCATAATCTTAACCGGGGTGCCGGGGAATTTCTTTCGGCAGAGATCTAGGCTTTTCTCGGCGAGCAATCTCCCGTAACCGCGACCGCGTAACTCCATGGGGACCACCAACCTGCCGAATGAGGAGTATCCATTGTATTCCAAGCCAGGGGGCAACACCCTGCTGTATCCGGCCAGTTTCTTTTCCTTCTTGTTGGCGTCCAATTCGAGCAACAGATGGCAAGCAGAAGGGTCCAGGCCGTCGAGATCCTGATATACGCAATCTTGCTCCACGACAAAAATGGCCGACCGCATCTGCAGGATTTGGTACAATTCCAGGGTGGACAATCCGTCAAATTCTTCGGTTCGAATGGACCATTTATTCTCTTCCATGAGGAGTCGGATTTTTAGCTTCTTTAGGCAGACTCAGAGCCAATTTTTCCTAAGGGAATTCAGTTTCTATTCCCGGAGCAGCATACTAATTGAGTGGCTCGGCCAGCACTGCAGTGAGTCTCTCCTGTTTCCGCTCACCGTCCGCATTGTGCAATTCCACCAGGATGATGTAAATTCCCACCTGGGCCAGTTCTCCCCGATTGTTTTCGCCTCCCCAGATAATTTTACCCTCCGTGCCGAGACTTTTGTTTCTCACCAGGTCTCTGACGAGGTGCCCCTTCATGTTGAAAATTCGGATGTTAGCCACATAGCCGGCTTGGTCGATTTGGTAGGCTATCTCCAAAAAGTCTTCAAATCCATCCCCGTTGGGACTGAAAGTTCTTCCGGGCAAAAAGAACAAATCCCCCGGCTCCTCAACCACTTCTCTTAGTTGTTGGGAGTTGGGAGCTGTAGGGGTAGCCCCACCGGCGATTGTAGCGGCAGAATACCAGGCGGCCGGCGAGCTGGTGCTCAATTCGGGATTGGTGCGCTCCAGTGAAATTCCCCTGCGATCTCTCAAAAGGGGGTCGTGTAAATCGTCTGAATACTCGATGCTGTCCAGATAAACCAGCTCATTGGGATGGAAAGCACTCAGCACGATGCTTCCGCTGTTGTTGTCCAATGCCATCAGTTCCAAATTGTGCAGAAAAAACGGATTTTCTATGTGGTAGTGGTCTTTGAGTAAATTAGTTTCTCTGCCGATGGTCAGAAAGTCTTCCGGTCTGATTATCCGGTCACTGTCCGGGCGGATGGTGGATTCTGCATCGCTTGACCTTCGGTGGTAAAACAGTAGATCTGACAACCTGAAATAGCTGGTTTCGGTGGTGTTTTTCAACTCGATAAAATCCCTGACTCCAATGGGCGGCAAGTAGAGAATTTCATTGAGGATAATTTCTTGATGAACCGGCAATATCGGCTTCTTAAAACTGTAATTCTCAACTTCTGTATTTACATCGCCCCCGCAAGAGGTCATATTTTGAATTTCTATGGTGTACAACACCTCATCTTCAAGGGTTTCCTCAAATTCAAAGCCGAGCCGCTGTGGATTTTCTCCGTCAAAAGTAAAACGGGCACCTTCCGGGGCCGGGTCAATTGAAAAATCGGGAGGGTTGCTCAGAATGTTCCTGTCGAGTTCGCGGTTGAACACCAACCGGAATTTTTCGTCGTCGCTAAAAGTGGCGTACTTCAGCTTTGGAATCCCCGGGCTGAAATTTTCATCCAGTACGGAATTGGCCCGCCCGGGACTTCCCCCATCGGGATTCTCACTCATTTTCCAGTTGTCGCGGGTTTGACAGTTTATGAAGGGATTGACCAGTTCCAGGGAATAACCCCCATCGGCTTTGAGCGGATCGTCAAACCAGGCTGTACGGTAACCCACACCAAACAGTAATTCACCGGTAACCGATTCCAACCGCAGATCATCGCTGGTGTTGTTTATGCTGGGAAAATTGCTCATTCCGATCACTCGTCCGTATTGCTCCAGCAAAGGTGCATCGTCTCTTTCACTGAGCAGAACATATTCCCCGGGTTCTATTATTCCCTCCTCAAAAACCGCCGTTCTGGTGCGGTCCGAAAATTGGAGTCCGTCCAAATCCAGGTATTTGTCAGAGGGATTGAATATTTCCACGTATTTGATATCCGGGACGAGGGTGGTATTGCTGGGAAGAGACTGGATTTCGTTGATTACCAGGTCTCCGGGCATAGGCAGTTCCGGAAGGATAAACCTGAAAGTCTCAAGCTGATCGGTGGTATTCCCGCTTAGGTCCTTAATTCCCGATATTTGGATTTCGTATTCCTCTCCGTTTTCAAAATCTTCCTCAAAGTACAGTTCAACACGGGAGGGCTGGCCGGGATCAAAAAAGACATCGACCACCTCTCCAACCCCCATTATTGAATAAGTACCGGGATCCGAAGCGGTGGTGGAGTCGAGTAGTTTGTCGAAGGATAACTGGATACCATTGGGTTGCAGCGCGCGAACGGAAACGAGGCCGGGCCCGATGGTGTCCGGTACAATTGGTCCGATCCTCAGGTCGTCAAAGAAAAAAAGCGTGGCCCTTGTAGCTGTATAGCTGCACCTGAAACCGAAAAATCCCGCTGTCCAGTCAATGGTTTTTCCTTCGAGAATAGCGCGGTCGGCAAAGAGAGAATCTCCATCGTAATCCGCCATTAATTCCCAGTCTCCATCCGGTTGGTAGGTGATGCGCACTCTGGCTTCTGCAGGGTCAAATGCCACAGCACCCAATTCCATGGTCAGAAGAGTTTCCTCACTCCCTCCGGTTCTTTTTTTTAGATAAATGGGCACGTCGTTGCCGTTTTCACCAATTTCCAAAAAGTAGGCATCGCTTTCTGTCAGGCTGGTGTCGGTTGCAGTGAGATATATTTGCAGGCGATTGGAATTGGAGGGATTGAAATCCATCCTGAAATACACGTCCCATTGCAAACTGTCTTCCAAATCATACTCAAAATAAACAGTGGACTCCCCGGCCTGATCATCGTTAAGTTGGAGTTCCCCCGCTGGATTTATGATAAAATTATCGACATCACCCTGCCAGTCAATGGCACCACCAGTCAATTCATCCCGGTCAAAGCGGTCGATGGTTTGGGCGTTGAGAAGTCCCCCTATGAGGAGGAATATTGACAATAACACGAGTTTTTGCATGGGCCCGGTTAGCTTTTGAACTTACAAGTGTACACCAAATTAGCGAAAAAAAGAACAAATCGAACAGGTTTTTGTGTAAAATAGCGGATAACTCATACCTTCGTATTCGCTGAAATTTAAAGCAGACAGATTGCGTTAAGTTTCATGTGTCTAAGAGGTATTATTGCCTTATGATATGTACTGACCCCTGCGATGGCGGGGAATGCGATTTTGCAACGGACAGAAATTGACTGATATGAAAAAGAGACTGGTGTTATGGGGAGAAAACCCCGAGAAAGAAAGAGTTCTTGTAGCAATTGGATACGATGGAAGTGAAAGTGCTGTTAAGACCTATATTTTCCCTGAAAGTGTTGCTACTGAAGAGTTTGTCAACCAAATGATGAACCTTTGGAGAGAGGGCAACGAAGTGCCATTCCCCGACTTGAAGGACGAAATGGAAGTCAAGATTACCGAGGCGGACAATCTTATCCCCGAGGGCTATTCCACCGAACGCGACGATTTGATCGACAAAGCCAAAGCTGAATGGGTTTACCTTTTCATGTCTGAAAAATTGGCTTCTGTTTACAAAGGTGAACTGGAGGAGATTGGCGATAAGATCGAAAATGCGCGCCGATTTGAACAAGATCACTGGGATGATTTGAAGAATTTTTGGGAAAAAGTGCAGGAGCAAATCAGGGAGAAAAATCTGTTTCACACCCATTACAAGTCCCTGCGCGAAAGTGTCAATTCCCATTTTGACCGCCTTAAAGAACTCAGAAAAGAACTGGACGAAATTCTGCGGAAAGATTCCGAAAGTAAGCGGGATGAATTTTATGCTGAACTCAGTGAAATCGAGAAGAAAATAGAAGAGGGCATGGGTCTCAAGCCCCTGTTCGAAGACCTCAAAGATATACAGCGTCGGTTTAAAAATTCCAAACTTGTCCGCGACCATCGAAACAAGGTGTTTAAAAGAATAGACGGCCTTTTTAAAGTGGTGAAGAAAAAGCGTTTTGGTGAAAAAGCCACCAAACCCGGTGCAAGTAGAACTCAGCGCCGTTATGACGGATTGATCAATGCCATTAAAAAAATGGAGAAGTCAGTTGACCGGGACAAAAAAGAACTCGATTTTCAGGACAAGAGAATTGAATCCACCGCAGGCCAGTTAGAGTCCCAAATCCGCAAGGCCAAGATTAAAATGATTGAGGAGCGAATGAGATCCAAGCAGGTGAAGTTGGACGAAATGCTGGGCATCAAAGAGCAGCTGGAAGACCGCCTCAAGGTAGAGAAGGAAAAGGAGGAGCAGAAAAAGCGCCAGGCTGAGGTAGAAAAACGGAAAGAGGAGGCCAAAAAGAAGATCGAGGAAGAGATGAAGGCCAAAAAGGAGCAACTCAAAGAGGAGGAGGACAAAATCAAAAAGGCGGCCGAATCACTTGGTGCTGATGCAAAGCAGAGCAAACCTTCCAAAAAGCAGGATGTTAAAAAGGAAGATGCCAAAGAAAAAAAGGCCGGGGATAAAACCAGCGCTGAGAAATCATCCGGAAAACCAAAGTCCGAATCGGCTGAGATGGACAAGATCATCGCCTCTGCTGCTGCTCTGGCTGAAACCATAAAACAGGGAGACTCCTCAGAAGAAGAGTAATTCCCTGAGGTTTTTGGTCATCGGGCTTTGTAGGCTCATCGTGTAAAAATTCAATTGGCCTCTCAGCAATCAATTGAGTGGTCGTAAACTTTTAACTGTCAATGCTCCCATTACATCTGGATTTTAGCTTTCCCCTTGAAGACCCCGTGTTGGTCTTCGCCCTGGTATTGGTGATTATCCTATTTTCCCCAATCGTACTTAGTCGATTTAAAATACCCTCCATTATTGGATTGATACTGGCCGGGGTCATTATCGGGCCTAAGGGCTTGGCCATCATCGCCTCGGATGAAGCCTTCCGATTATTTGGAAGCGTGGGTCTTTTGTACATCATGTTCATGGCCGGGATTGAGGTGGACATGAACGATTTTAAGAAAAACAAATGGCGATCCACCTACTTCGGCCTCAACACATTTATCATACCGATGGTACTGGGTAGTCTTGTCGGGTACTACATTTTGGGATTCACCTGGCCTTCTGCCATTTTGCTCGCCAGTATGTTTGCATCCCACACCCTGCTGGCCTATCCTGCAGTGAGCAAAATGGGGATTTCTAAAATACCGGTTGTTAATATCACCGTAGGTGGAACTATAATCACCGATACCCTCGCACTACTCGTTCTCGCAGTAATTGCAGCCATGAGTCAGGGCGATATTACCGAGACGTTTTGGATCACCCTGGGGGTTTCATTTCTTATTTTTGCACTCATTGTGATGTTCGGATTTCCCCCGGTGGCGCGTTGGTTTTTCAGGAAGTACGACGACAGCGTAAGCCAATACATTTTTATACTGGCCATGGTTTATCTCGCTGCATTTTTGGCTGAGTTTGCCGGTTTGGAGACCATCATCGGTGCCTTTTTTGCTGGACTGGCACTCAATCGACTCATCCCCCACACCTCGCCCATGATGGGTAGAATAGAGTTTGTGGGTAACGCGCTTTTCATCCCCTTTTTCCTAATATCGGTGGGTATGCTGGTCGATGTCAGGGTATTGTTTTCAGGCTTTGAGGCCATTTTGGTTGCCATAGCAATGACTATGGTGGCACTGGGCGCAAAATGGTTGGCCACATGGGTCACTCAGAAAACTTATGGTTGGAATGATAATGAACGCAACCTGGTGTTCGGTCTCTCAGTTACACAGGCTGCAGCTACACTGGCCGTAGTTTTTGTAGGGGTGAATCTCGGGCTCTTCAATGAAGCTGTATTGAATGGCGCAATTATTATGATACTGGTCACTTGCCTTATTGGTTCTTTTTACGCTGAGAAAGCGGGAGCAGAGGTCGCCAGAGAAGAGAGTGAAAAGACCCCAGAAATCGAACCTGTGGACCAGCGAATTCTCATCTCCCTGCACCGGGAAGAACGCATCAAAGCACTCACTGACCTGGCTGCTATGTTAAAAAACCCAAAAAATAAAGAGCCCCTCTATACCCTCTTCGTGGCAGAAGACGGTGAACAATCCAGAGAAAATGTGGCTATTGGCAACAAGGTGCTGGAAAAAGCGGTCAAGTACGCCGCCGCTTATGAATTGGAAACCAATCAGGAAACCCGGGTTGATAAGCAAATTGCTTCCGGGATTCAGCGCACTGCGGGCGACATCCACGCCACTGAACTCGTTTTGGGCTGGTCCGGAAATAAATACGACGAATCCCGGATGTTTAACGATATGGTGGACAAGCTGATCAGAAAGGGACACCGCACCCTCTTTATCTACAAACCCGTACACCCCCTCAATACCCTGAAGAGAATAGTGGTTGCGCTGAATCCCCAAGCTGAAAAGGAAACCGGATTTGACCTCTGGATGTCCAGGTTGTGCAATTTGAGTAAGCAAACAGGTGCGCCGCTGATCATTTTCTGCACCCAGGCTACTGAAACTGCCATGGAGGAAATTTTTGAAAAGAGAATTGGAAAAACCAGCAGAAAATACAACCACTGGAGCGGTCAGGATGATGTACTTATGCTTGCGAGAACCATAAAGGATGACGATTTACTCTTTGTCACACTGTCGAGGGAAAAATCTCCCTCCTATACGCCATCAACCCTCGGTGTGCCGGGTTTGTTGGCGCGCAACTTTCCGCGTCTCGACATGGTTTTTGTCATACCTCAGGTAGAAAAAAAAGGATGACGACCTTCCCAAACCCCCTGAGGAATACAGTCCCAGCCAAACTATGACCTGGGGATACCACTTATATCGCACCGGAAAGGCCGAATAAGGCATCGATTGAAACTGCATCTCTGCCTTTAGAGGGTGGATTCAAAGTATTGAAAAGATGAAGTCGGAAAATAGGGAGAGCACAAGTCTGAATAAATTTATAAGCGATACCGGCAGGTGTTCAAGACGCCAGGCCGATGAGATAATCCGTGCCGGCAGGGTCCGCATCAATGATGTGGTAGCCAGACCGGGTAACAGGGTGGAACCAGGAGATAAAGTCACCATCGATGGTAAGGCAATCGAGGCTGCCGACAAATCCGGTTACGTCTATATTGCGCTTAACAAGCCCGTCGGCATTGAATGTACCACGGATCAGCGCGTAGAGGGTAATATCATTGATTTCCTTGGATACCCGGAGCGCATTTTTCCCATAGGCCGCCTCGACAAACCCTCTGAGGGGCTTCTCCTCCTCACCAACCACGGCGACATAGTCAATAAAATTCTCAGGGCGCGAAATGCCCACGAAAAGGAGTACATCGTAAGTGTGAATAAACCCATTACCAGTGCTTTTCTTAAAAAAATGGCCACCGGAGTCCCCATCCTGGACACCTTGACACTCCCCTGTTTTATTGAGAAAATCGACAAGTATAAATTCAGGATGATACTGACCCAGGGGCTGAACAGACAGATCCGCAGAATGTGTAAAAAGCTCGGCTACGAGGTCACCGGCCTGAAGCGAGTGCGCATTATGAATATAAGATTAGGGCGATTGAAGACTGGTAAATGGCGGTACCTCAATAAGCGCGAACTCAGCGAACTGAAGGAAATGCTTCGACACTCCGATAAATGAGATTAGTTTTATACCTCAGGGAAAATAAGGTTCTGAAGTGACAGAAGTTTCACAATTGACAGTAGAAAGTACTAATAGTAGAATGTTTGGAAAGTGGGAAAGTATAAAGTTGATAATGGTGGTTAGGGTTTGAGCCATGAGAGGCAATTAGTGAATTGCGTGTTTTGATAGAGATTTTCATTAGCCTGAATATCCTCGCGGGCTTTCAAACAAAATCAATTAATTGCGATGAGGGAGTACCTGCCCCCCTAAGCTTTGGGGGGGTATTGTTACTTTTTGTACTTGTCCCCAATCCTTTGGTGGATCAAGAAAAAAAGTAAAGGAGATTGATTTTCAACATATTACAATTAAACCAGGGACAAGTTATGATTAGAATAAACCAAACATTTTCATGGGGCATTAACTATGGGGTTTTGTAGATTTAAATCAATGTTTCTATACATTAATTATTGGTAGTTAGGCATATCACCTTCGAAACTTGAGGTATCTCATTGAAATTTCCACTCCCTTGTGGTGAACAGGAAACCTCTGATACCCTTTATCGTAATTCAATTTGTACGGAATCGCCCACTTTCAGGTCCAGTAATTCTGTAGCGGAAAAATTATTGACTGCAATTTCAAGGTGATCGGAGGAGTTGAAGCGGCAAAGTATTTCTCCGTAGGGCACCTCCATGTAGTGGGTTTTCAGATTGCGAACAGGTTGGTGGTTTTTGAAGAAAATTTTAAAGTTGCGATCTCCAACCACCCGCTTAAACAAAGACCTGCTCACGTTGAGTGTCAAATTGCCAAAGTTGTCACAATAGGTCACCACTGCCCGGATGGTGTCACTGCTGACCACCGGTTGAATCCCCAGTTTTTCATTGATGGGAATTTCCAGTTCGAGTTCCTCCGGATCCGGTTTGATAATGCGCGCCACGGCATTGCAGAGAGTCAATACCAGCGGGAATTCCTTTTTGTAGTTAATACCTATGGAACCAGCTCTTTTAAGATTTTTAAAAGCAAGGGAAAAAAGGCCGTTGTTAGGACCGACAAAATAGTGGCCATTATGCTCGAAAAACAATATCTCATTCTCCCGGTCGTAATGAGGCAGCACACAGACAATATGAACTGTACCTTCCGGAAAAGCCCGGTAGAAAGATCGAACGATAAAAGCTGCCTGATTCAGATCAAAGGGGTTTATACCGTGTGTGATGTCAAAAATGCGCGCATGGGGAAATCGCTTTACCAGCAGACCTTTCATTTGTCCCGTGGTGTAGCCCTTATCCGACCAATCCGTTGTAAGTGTTATGTCCGGCATGATCAATTATTTTTTCAAAAGTAATAAATTTTGGTAGAAATCAAAGCACTGATTACCCACAAACCACGTTCACTAACACTATTTTGGAACTTGCAGCAAGCCTCAGGCGTTTTATATTTGCGTAATATTTAAGTGATCCGGGTCTTTTTTACATCTTTTTTCGTAACATTGTACCATTGTTCATAAGCGCCATTTAAGCAGTTTTCACAGCTATTCTGTGTACAATATAATGCCAGGTAAAAACTGTTTTACTGAATTATAAACTAAAACTAAGCAAATTATCAGACCAAAGGATTTTAGTGAGATTATTCTCAGTGTTGAAGGGGTGAATCCGGTTGACCTCTTCGGTGAAAAAAACATCAAGCTCAACTTATTTAAGGATGCCTACCCGGAATTGAAAATCGTGTCCCGGGGCAATCAGTTGAAGCTAACCGGACATAAAAAGCGCACCCAGGCGGCCAAAGCCGATCTCGAAACCATGGTGAGAATCCTCAGGGAAAATGACGACTTGCCTGTACAAACCGTGCAGGATCTCATGGAGGGTGTGGAACCTTTTTACACTCAAAAAAGCAATGGACACGGTAACACCATCGTCCACGGAAGAGACGGGCGACCCATCAAAGCCAAAACCCGCAACCAGAAGAAACTCTTCGAAACCTCGGAGGCCAATGACGTGGTATTTGCAGTTGGTCCGGCCGGTACGGGTAAAACCTATACCGCTGTAGCCATGGCTGTACGCGCGATGAAAAACCGCATGGTGAAGAAAATCATACTCACCAGGCCCGCAGTAGAGGCCGGTGAAAGCCTCGGTTTTTTGCCGGGTGACCTAAAGGACAAGGTGGATCCGTATCTCAGGCCACTTTACGATGCCCTGGACGATATGTTGCCCGTGGAAAAACTCAATTACTTCATGGCCAACAGGATCATTGAAGTGGCCCCTCTGGCTTTTATGAGGGGAAGGACGCTCGATAACGCTTTTATTATTCTGGACGAGGCACAAAATGCCACCACCACCCAGATAAAAATGTTTCTCACCAGACTGGGTCCTTCGGCCAAGTGCATTGTCACCGGGGATATGTCTCAAATAGACCTGCCCTTCAGCCAAAAATCCGGCCTCGGAAGAGCCATTGATCTTTTATCGCCCCTGGACGGTATCGGTGTGGTTCGACTCACTGCAGAGGACGTGGTCAGACACCGCCTCGTAAAACAGATTATAATGGCTTACGACAAATCTGACAACGACCAAAAGACCGCAAATAAAAAACGGCAAAACCGGAAGTCCGCCAGTGACGAAGAGGAGTAAATTATTTAGGATTTAAACCGGGGGCTGCTGCCACTCATTATAAAAGCCATAACACCATTCAGCATGAAAATATCTGAAGTTGAATATTCGGGTGAATTGCGAACCAGAGCAGTACACCTCCGTTCGGGCAATGCCATTATTACCGATGCCCCTGTGGACAACCAGGGTAAGGGACAAGCATTTTCTCCCACCGACCTTTTGACCACTTCCCTGGCATCTTGCATGCTCACCATCATGGGAATCAAGGCAAGATATATGAACCTCAAAATAGAGGGTTCCAAGGCTCGTGTGACCAAAATAATGGCATCCGATCCTCGCCGGGTGAGCGAAGTTGCCATTAAAATACAGATGCCCAAAAGCGGATTTTCCGACCGTGACAAGAAAATACTGGAACAAGCGGCTATGACCTGTCCGGTGATGCTGAGTCTTCACCCGGATATCAAAAAAGACATCTCTTTTGAGTGGTGAATTCCCGGCCATTCTGTCGGGTCCGGTTTCTGTATATTTTTTATTGTTCATAGAAAGGCAATCCTTACAGTGCCAGTGCAAAAAGTACAATTTCGATGGCTTCGAAAGTGATATTGGAGGGATATAAAGGAGCGTTAAGGGCTGAAGTCGATCTGCCCTACTCCAAGAGCATTCTTAACCGGATACTCGCAATCCATTCTTTTCAGGATGAAATATCCTTGCCCTCTGAAAATCTACCCGAAGATGTTAAAGTCTTTTGCGAAATGCTGAACCGGAAGGAAGGACTACTCGACGCCGGCCATGCGGGCACGGCACTTCGGTTCGGAACTGCCGTTGCGGCCTTAAAACCTGGGAAATGGACCATTACCGGAAGCAGCCGCATGAAACAAAGGCCCGTAAAATGGCTGGTGGAGGCACTGTGGCAGTTGGGGGCATACATAAAGTATCTAGAAAGGGAAGGTTTTCCCCCACTGGCTGTGACCGGGAAGAAACTGCTGTGCAATCAAACTATTGAAATTCCCGGAAATATTAGCAGCCAGTATATTTCGGCCCTGTTAATGATTGGCCCTTATGTGCAAAATGGTTTGCAATTAAAAATCCGGGAGCCGGTCCTGTCCCGGCCATATATCGATATGACTGTTGAGCTCATGCGGAGAGCGGGTGCCATTGTATCACAGGACGGAAATTACTACGAGGTAGAACCTAAACCTTATACTGTCACGAGTTTTAAGCCTGAGAGGGACTGGAGTTCCGCTTCCTATTTCCTGGCGCAACTCTTTGCTCAGGGCGAGGGAGAGGTCTTTTTTCCTTCCCTTGAAAGAGAGAGCCTTCAAGGGGATTCGAAGATTTGCGATTGGTTTGAAAGTAATGGAATGGAGGTTTCTGTCTATAACGGAGGCCTGTTGTTCCGGCTTTCAAAAGGGAATGCAATTTTCGGAAAGACCGAAGCCATCGATTTTGCAGAAATGCCCGATATGGTGCAGACTTTCGCAGTGCTGTTTTTGAAAAAAGAAATTGGTGCCCGATTTAGCGGATGTGACAACCTCAATCTAAAGGAGACCAACCGACTCGACAAACTGCGGAACCTGGTGCTACAGTGTGGTGGAGAATTGCTCCCCGGTGAACCGGGCGAATTGAATTTCAATCCTCCGTCATCAATGCCAGATCTGTCCAAAACGATCCTATCAGTTTACGGAGACCACCGCATGGCCATGAGCCAATCCATTTTGGCCTGCAACGGACAACGGCTGCAAATCGAAAACCCCAAAGTGGTGGAAAAATCATTTCCCTCTTTCTGGAAAGAACTCAGAAAGACCAGGCTTAAGGTAAGTTTTGAGAACCGGTAGCCGGTTGAGAGCTATTCTCATTTTTTCGAAACAGACTGATCACCAGATAATTAACAGTAAAAAAAATGACTGCCCACAAAGCGAGGTCAATTAGAAAATTGACGTTGAGCAAGCCATCGCTGAAACTGTAGGAAAACCCTGTCAGGGCATATACGAACCTCATGGCGATGTAGGTGAATACTATTGAGATAAGCACAGAAAATAACCGAATCTTTCTATTGGATTTCTTCATCGTTAATTTTTGACTATTACAAAAAAATACAAGTAATTCGGGTCCATCCGAATTTTTCAATCTCCAATTTATTGCAAGATACTGGCCGCTCTGACTCTGAACACCAAAAGCAATTCTCATTTTGCCGGCAATCCCACGCTATTTTATAAGCTTACTGATCGCCCTGAATTCGTCATTCCCGCTTTCACGCATCATCTGAAAAAGGATCATTTCAACCGAGACGATAAAGACCCCGGACTGGCAGAGGCGCTCTAGCGCAAGGATTTTATTGTGTTCAAATCTGGAAGAAACCGCATCGGCCACGACGTGAACCCTCAATCCCTTTTCCACTGCGTCCAGGGCAGTCTGAAGCACGCAAACATGGGCTTCCACACCGCAGAGAACCAGGTCCGTGGCGCCCATTATCTCCTCTGAAATCAGGAGGTGATCGTCTTTCATACAACTGAAACACATTTTCTCGAAAACCTTCGTGTTTTCCGGCAATTCAATGCCCGCATCGGTATGACCGATACCCTTCGGATACTGTTCGGTGACCAGGGTCGGAACCCTGAGGATTTCCATTCCCTTTATCAGTGTATTTACCGATTTTTTCAGCCTTTCCTTTTCGTGAATAACGGGCATCAGCCTCCCCTGCAGGTCAATTACCATGAGGCGCGTTCCTTTTCGATTGGGAATTCCGGTATGGGACATGGGATGTGGTTTAAATGCTTTCCAAATAATTTCTCAGAGTCGTGGCGATATTTCCGGATGGTCTCTCGGCCGACGGTTCCAGAATATTTCCATCCCTGTCTAAAAGGATAAATCTGGGGATGGAATTGACCAGGAAGTGGGATGCAAATTCAGAGTTCCAGGCATTTTCTGCGAACCAGTGGTGACCCGATAGGCTTTTGTCATTTACCATCTCCTGCCAGGGGTCTTTTGTATTGTCGATGGAAATCGCGAGAAAGGCAACGTCCTCGCCTTCAAACTCTTTGACGAGGTCTTCCCAGTATGGATGCTCCCTCAAACACGGACCGCACCAGGTGGCCCAAACATCGATGTAAATCAATCTTCCGTTGAGAAGAGAGAGGCGGACATCGTTTCCATTGATATCCTCAAATTCGAAGTCAGGAACGGAATTTCCGGGTTGCAGATCTTCCCATTTGGCCATTTCTCCCTCAAGGATATCAGCGTATTCTCTTTTTTCTACTTCCTCCATGAAGCGATCGTAAAATTGATTGATCGACCCCGGGCCCCGGTGAACTACCAGGGTCTTGATGTAGTCAAAAGTCAGGTATTCTGCAATTTTTGGGTTATCAAAAAAATTGGCGATCTGATCGAGTTCAGCACCAATGACCTCAGCTGCAGTTCCATCGTACAACTCTTCAGGTAATTCATTCTCAAAGGTCCGGTACATTTGAGAGCTAAGGACATTTCTGAAAACCGGCAGGACGAGAAAATCGGGATTGCTGTTGTCCAGCGACATTAATTCTTCCTCTACTTCTTCTTTGGGAAAATCCAAATCTTCCTCATCTTCTATTCCCTGGATGTGCATGTGGTATCTGGGATACATGTTGTTGAGAAGTGCGATCCGATAAGTTGGATAGGCCCTTTCTAATTGTGCAAAAAGCGGGTGAATGTCCCCTGTTTTTTTCAAGCTATCCAGTCCTTGATTCAGTGCTTTCTCTGCCTTTGCTATTGCATCAAAATAGTCCTCTTTTTCGCGCTCAAAAAGGGACATAAATTTATTCAACTCATGCTGTTCCGCAATCATGGCCTTTTGCCTTACCAGGTAATTGTTTTCAAGACTGCGGTCTCCTGTGGCAGTAAAGGATTCGGGGAAATTGTCCCTGTCCAACTCAATGTGAATACTATCTCCGGGGCTGAGAAATAAATCCATTCCCGATCTGCCGTCCCCAACAAAAAAGTAGGCGGGTTCCGGGTACTCGAACCTCAATTCGAAATTCCCGGCTTCGTCCGTGGACCCTTCCATGAGTATGTCAAACAAGGATACCGAAATTTCCTCCTCATTAAGGCCCTTTATTTGGCCGGTTATAATGATCTCTGGGATTTTTTCCTTCTTTTCGGCTTCCTGACAGGAACCAAAAAACATTAATAGTGCAATTGCAACCAGACTCTGGGATAGGAAACTTTTCATACTTCGTTATTTTCAGTAATTGAATGTCCGCAAATTTGAGTTTCTGCAACCTCTCAGCCCCCGGGGGAGGGGGGAGGAACTGATAACATTTCAGCCGTTTTTGCGAGCAGCCACAAACCTCTAAGTTACAACTATTTTCAAAAACGGGAAATCATAATACTTACGGATGCTGTAGTGTCCATTTAGGAGAAAAATTTTCGGTTGAAAATGTATGTGATTAAAATCAAAGTCGGTCTATTCGCAATGTTCGACTTCCTGCAACTAAAGTAACCGCCAATCGTTTGTATATTCGCGCCCGAAAATATTGGAAGCCCCGCGGGAAACTTCGCATGTAGAGAAAATAATCAGATCATCTTGAGTCAGCAGTTGTTTTCAGAAAGTTTGTTGCCCATTGCCATTTTTTTAATAATGCTGGGTATAGGAACCGGCTTGCGATTGGAGAATTTTACAGCCATATTCCGCAAGCCAAAGAGTATCCTCGTCGGTTTGGGAGGTCAGATGTTGTACCTGCCTGCCCTGGCATTTTTATTGGCCTTCATTTGGCCCATTGATCCGGTCTATAAGGTGGGGTTGATTATTCTGGCCGCCTGTCCCGGTGGTACAGCCTCAAACCTCATCACATACATCCTAAATGCCAAAGTAGCCCTTTCTGTGAGTCTGACTGCCCTCAACAGCATTTTGATTCTGATGACGGTTCCCTTTTTTGTGGGGCTTGCCCAGAGTACGTTTATGAGGGATTTTCAGCCTGTGGAGATGCCCTTTTGGCACACTGTGGAGGAAATTGCACTCACTGTACTGCTCCCCGTGGGGATAGGGGTCTTATTGAATCACCTTTTCCCACTTTTGATGGAGCGGATACAAAAACCGCTGAAGTACATAATGACGAGCATCCTTCTCGTGGTTTTCCTCGGTGTTTTTATCGCTTCTGAAAACGGAGACACTGACAGCATTTTTGAGCAGCCTCTTGTGTTTTTGGCAGCTTTCCTGTTGAATCTGGGGGCTTTTGTAGGGGGAGTATTTATCTCTAATTACTTCGGGCTTACCAGTAAGGAAAAAGTTACTGTCGGTATTGAAGTCGGTTTGCAAAACAGTGCCCTGGCAATTTTCGTGGCAGCTTCTCTGCTCGGTTCGAATGAAATGGCTCTTGTGGCCGTGATGTACAGCCTGTTCACCTTTTTTACCACCTTTATCTACGCATGGATCAGTCTCTACTGGATCAGGTGGAAAGGTGTGGCAGGGAAGTTTAAACTGTGACCTGCGGTTTGTGATTCAAGAATCCTGCCCGATCTCCGGCATTCGCGGAATTTCTGAATAGCCCTCCTCCTTTAATCGCGAAACCAAGCCTATTATGGTCCTCAGATTGTGCGCAGCACCTCTACGCCCTGATTCCTGGTAGTAAAAACTGTCTTCGATAAACCAACTGGCCTTTTTGAAAGAGCGAATATGTGCACATAGGTCACTGAGCTGAATATGCAGGTCCATGAGATGAGAGACCAGTTCAGGAGCCAGATACTCCGAGTATTTCATATTGAGCAGGCTCCACAATTGCTCAGCCCGGTGATTGAAATACTCCAATTGTTCATCCTGAAAAAGCTTGTCGGCAATTCGCTCGGCAAAATCATCCTGACTGAGGGCCTCCCACTGTTCGAGGTGAAGATCGCGCTGGCTTCTCATCTCGGTCATGGCTTGATCTACCGGAAGATCCTTTTTCAGTTCGGGATTAAAACCCAGGGCAAAAGTGGCCACTCCGTCCCGGATCTGGTTGACATTCCGGGCTATCAGATAGTCCATGCGGTTACTGACTATTTTCCATTGCTTGTTCTTAGAATTGACCAGCAAAATATTGACCACAAAAATGATGAAGGCGACAGCGATCATTTCAGAGGTCAAATTCAGCGATAACTCCTCGTGCAGAGGCTTGATCGCGATTGCAATGACAATGGCCAATCCCACCGCTATGTAAATAACAACGGGCGTGCTGGTCTTCTTTATGGCGGCAGTTTGAATCCTCTTTCGCAGGGGTTGAGTAACCTTATTCATGAGTTTTGCATTTGTTATGAAAGGGTAAATATACTAAAATGCCGTCCAAACTTTCATTTGTGGTCCAGTGAGGTTAATTTAGCGATTGAACCAGGAATGGTAGAAAAGTCGTTAACCATCGTTGATAAATTCTGATTATGCTGAACAGATTTTTTTTAGTACTCCTGTTGTTGTTCATGTCCTGTGGGAACGGATCCGATGAGGACCGTTTCGCAATTGGTTTTCTGGATGCGGTAGAAGACAGCACACTTGCATTGGCCCGGGAGGGATTCACCGACGCGCTTAAGGATGGCGGTTGGAGCGAGGATGAGGGTAATTTGCGGATAATATTTCGAAATGCACAGGGCGACATGTCCACTTTGGTGCAATCCATGCAGCACTTTACAAGCAACCGCGTGGATTTGATTGCAGCCAATTCCACCCTTTCCACCATCACAGCAGTTCAGCGAAGTGGGGATATTCCGGTCTGTATGATGGTGGCCCCGGAACCCGATCAGGCAGGACTTTCTTCAAGCCCTACTGACTTTCCCCCAAACTTATTCGGTGTTTTTGAGACTTTGAGCTACATCGATACCTCTCTTATTTACATTAAAGAGTGGATGCCAGATGTCCAGACCATCGGATTGATCTACAACCAGGCAGAGACACAGAGCCTGAATGCCCTGGAGCGGGTGAAATCGGTGGCAGCTCAAACCGGTTTGGAAGTACATGCACTGCCGGTTACCAATTCTTCCGAAACCCAGTTGGTGGCCAATTCCCTGGTGAGTCGTGGGATTGACGTATTTTTTGCACTTCCGGACAACATTATTTTTTCTTCTTTTGAAGTCATAAGAAGGGTATGTAACGAGGCTGGAGTTCCAATTTTTACCAGCGAGGCGGGACTTGTGGCGAGGGGTGCGGTGGCCGCTTACGGTGCCGATTTTTACGAGTGGGGATATCAGGCGGGAGAACAGGCCGTGGAATTTCTGGATAGCGGTGGTGCCATTTTGCCCATTCCTAAAAGCGTAAAGTTGCGCAGAAAAGTGTACAATACGGAAGCTGCAGCAAAATTTGGACTGGAGACTATTGACGGTTTTGAACCCCTGGAACTCTGATGTTTTATCTGACTGCCATTACATTGGGATTAGCACTCGGGGCACTGTGTCTCGGAATATTCATTTCCCTGAGAATATTCAACTTCCCAGATATTACAGCAGACGGCAGCTATACGCTCGGGGGCGTCATCACGGCCATCGGTCTGGTGGCAGGATGGGGCATTGTCGAAACATTGATCCTGGCCACAGTTGCGGGAATGTTTGCCGGTACAGCTACAGGCTTGATCCATACCCGTATGAAACTCAATAGTCTCCTGAGCGGTATTTTGGTAATGACCGGTCTTTACTCCATCAATCTGGCGATACTAGGGCGATCCAATGTGCCTGTTCCATTCGACAGTGCAAGTGTTTTTAATTTTTTTCATCCCTTTGCAGAGCGGACTTACAATGAACTCCTCACCCTGCTTATCATATTTGCCCTCCTGGTGGTTTTCCTGACCTGGTTGCTCAAAACCGATTTTGGACTCTCCATGCGCGCCTCGGGGAACAATCCCAATATGGCCCGTGGCTTTGGGGTGAATGCCAATTTTATAAAAGTCATCGGACTCGCAATAGCGAATGGTTTTATTGCCATCAGTGGCTTTCTGGTGGTCCAACTCCAGGGGTTTGCTGACATCAATATGGGCGTGGGTATTGTGATATTGGGCCTCGGTGCGGTGATTATTGGTGAAAGCCTGATGAATATTTTGGGTTGGACTAAAATGTGGGTTCGAATAGGGGGGGTAGTTATCGGTTCGGTGGTTTTCAGACTCATAATTTCGCTTGTATTGAGTGCCGGAGTGGACCCGATTTGGATCAAACTACTCACAGCAGTGGTGGTGTTGGTGATCGTTGGAATTCCCGGCCTTATACCATCCATCGGAAAGCGCATTAAACTCGAATAGTGGATTATGCTCGAAATAAAAGGGGTTAGCAAGTATTTTTATTCGGGAGCAGGTGAAAAAACGACTGCTCTTAGTGGTGTGAATCTACACCTGAAAAAGGGCTCTTACACCGTGATAGTCGGAGGCAATGGAAGTGGAAAGTCCACTTTGCTCAATTTGATTGCCGGTAATTTGGACTGCGATGAAGGTGAAATACTGTTAGACGGAAGAGCCATACATAAAAAACCGGATTACAGCAGGGCTAAGTGGGTAAGCAGAATTTTTCAGGACCCCGCAGCCGGCACAGCCCCTGACCTCACTTTGGTTGAAAATTTTCGGCTCGCTGCGGTTCGAAAAGACCCCAAAGGACTGAAACTTGGTATAAACAGGGGTTTCCGTAGTGAAGTTGCATTGAGACTTGAGCAGTTGGAGCTCGGATTGGAGAAAAAACTCAACAGCCCGGTTTCGCAACTTTCAGGTGGGCAGCGACAGGCGGCCACCCTTTTAATGGCGACTTTTGTGAAACCCGATATTCTTCTAATGGATGAACCCTCTGCAGCACTAGACCCGAAATCCGCCCGAATTGTGATGCAACTGGCCGGAGATGTTATTGCTGAACAGGGCCTGACCGCTATTTTGGTCACCCATCAAATGACAGAGGCGGTGAAATACGGCGACAGGTTGTTGCAATTTCGCGACGGAAGGGTGATCAAAGATTTGGATGCTGCCGCAAAGGGAAAATTGGAACCGGGGGACCTGCTTAAATGGTTCCAGCAGGATTTGGAGTGATAGCATCCGGTTAGTCGCAAGCATTATGCAAACGAAAAAGGGGTTACAACTTTAACAGTCATAACCCCTTGAACTTCAGTGGGCGATGATGGATTTGAACCAACGACCTCCTGCTTGTAAGGCAGGCGCTCTAAACCAACTGAGCTAATCGCCCCCATGATAATCCGCAATTCTTTCCAAATGCGGACGCAAATATACAGCTTTTTTAGATAATGCAACCCACCTTCAAATTTTTTTGAAAAAAACCTTTTTGCCCGCCTCATTATCCCTTGGGGCCTTTTTGTCTGGAACTTATTTCAGCTCTCAGTTTCTCGAGCATTTCACCGTTTTTATGGTAGAGCACATTTGACCTCTGTCCGGAAATGACCAACTCCAATCCGTAGATGCTTTTTCGGCTTAAATGCCATATGATGGCCAGTGCAATGGCGATCAAGCCTGCCCACCAGATTATTGTCAACAGTAGCAATCCCATGGCGAGGAAAATCAAGGGGCCAGCAATTGATGGGGTGTGCTTTGCGATAAAAATTCCCTCGATTTTATTCAGCGGGTACTCTTTTGTAAATATTTTGAGCCGGCCCCCTGATATTTCTATTCCTTCCTCTGCGACAAATTTTTCCAAGGCTCTTACAATTTGGTGATGCCAATCAACAGGCAAAAGTAATTAAATTTGCGACCGACCAGAGCAAATAAAGCTTTGTAAAACCTATAGAAAATATGCTCCTAATGAAGTTTTTGGAAAAAGTAAAACACCTGTTCATCCCGGCGGCAATTTTTGC
Source organism: Saprospirales bacterium (assembly GCA_007695035.1). Classification (GTDB taxonomy): domain Bacteria; phylum Bacteroidota; class Bacteroidia; order Chitinophagales; family Saprospiraceae; genus PWJY01. The sequence goes on from REEO01000034.1 coordinate 68,567, forward strand.
AATGAGTATTTTGCATTGCTCTCAAATGTACGCCAGCGATCCGCTTCTGGAACTGCACCGAAGTAAATTCAACTGGATGGTTGAGGAGCAACTCGACTCCCTGGATGCAGTGCTTTCAAATGACTTAAAATACATTCACTCCAATGGTTGGATTGAAACCAAAGCTGAGGTTTTAGGGAACATCAGAAGTGGACATCTGGGATATCGGGAGGTCATGATTGAGGAGGAGGATGTGCGCTACTATGGGGAAACCGGCATTATTACTGGGCGGGGATTGTTTCGTGTGGCCCTGGATGGAGATCCATTGGAAATTGAACTTTTATACACGGAAATTTATCACAAAAAAGACGGACGCTGGAAGCTCGTCCAACGCCATGCCTGCCGTCCCCCGAATTGAATTGATGGTCCTGAATTATAAGATTTTCCAAAAATGAGGGCAAAACTCAGCGAGATATGCTAAATTCCATACTTTTGGCCTTGTTTTAAAAAATCAGAGGCTTGAAAAAAGCGGGAATAAAAGGGATCTTGATCGGATTGCTGGTTCTGTTTGGCTTCACGGGAATCGGCTTTGGGCAAAATTCCGGCATCAAGGAACTCAGTGCATTCAGGACATCGGCAACCATAGAAATCAACGGGGTATTGGATGAAGCTGCCTGGGAAATGGCTGAGCCTGCCGTAGATTTTGTGCAGGAAGACCCCTATCCCGGAGCGGATGCTAGTTTGGAAACCGTAGTGCGCGTACTTTACACTGACGATGCCCTATACATCGGTGCGAGAATGTACGATCCTGAGCCCGATAAAATACTCAGGGAACTCAGTGAGCGAAATACCATTGGAAATGCCGACCATTTTGAGGTAATCATCGACCCTTACCGGGATGGTTTGAACGGATATTCATTTGTGTTGACTGCCTCCGGGGTGCAGCGAGACGCCCGCATGTATTCCAATACTACTGATCCCGCCTGGGACGCCGTATGGGAAAGCGCAGTCGTTATCGACAGCCTCGGCTGGGTGGTAGAGATGAAAATTCCCTATTCTGCCATTCGTTTTTCAGCCCGCAATATTCAGGATTGGAGCATCAATTTTGGCCGGAATATCCGACGCACCAGGGAGCAGAGTTGGTGGAGCGAAATTAACCCGAATATCGATGGGGTTTTACAGCAGAGTGGGATACTTCGTGGATTGGTTGATTTGGAGCCACCGCTGCGCCTGTCTCTTTATCCATTTTTTTCCATAAACAAGGACTACAATGATATTTCCGGCCAAAATCCCTGGAGTGTCAGCGGTGGAATGGACCTGAAGTACGGATTCAGTCAGGCCTTCACACTCGATATGACCCTGGTTCCGGATTTCAGCCAGGCCGTATCCGATAAGGATGAACTCAACCTCAGTCCATTTGAACTCGTCTTCGATGAAAACAGGCAGTTTTTTACCGAGGGGATGGAGATTTTCAATCGGGGAGACTTGTTTTACAGTCGGAGAATAGGAGGTCAGCCGAGCTACTTTTTACCGGTAGAGGAGGAGATGAAGGAGGGCGAGCAAATCATTGAAATCCCAACCACTGCTCAACTCATCAATGCGACCAAATTGTCAGGGCGCACTGGAGGAGGCCTTGGACTCGGTTTTTTCAATGCTGTTTCTGCACGTGAGCACGCGCGGGTCAGGGACGAAGAGGGAAATGATAGAAGAATCCGGGCTTTACCGCTCACTAATTACAATGTGGTGGTAGCGGATCAGAGTCTGAGAAACAACTCCAGCATTGCATTTATGAATACCAATGTGTGGCGCGAAGGTTCGGGTCCCTATTCCAACTCCACGGGAACGGATTTCAGGTTTTTTACTGCGGACCGAAAGTACGTGGCCAGAGGATACGGACACATTACCCTCAATCAGGTGCCGGAGGCCGACAATTTGCTGGGTCACCAGTACCACATGGAGTTGGCGAAAGTGAGTGGCAATATAAGGGGTGGAATAAGATACCGAGAAATAAGCGATGAATTTGATCCCAATGACCTGGGTTTGTTGCTGGTGAACAACGAGCGCCGCTTTTACAGCCGCATTGGGTATTACCAATTTGAACCCATTGGTTCAGTAAATCGGTTTAATACCAATTTGCAATTCAGGTACGCACAGCTCTACTCCTCCAGCGACCGGACGGGTTTGCGGATCAACTGGGATGCTTCGGTGTTTTTCAGGACCTGGGATGCGCTTTTTTTCAATATGAGTCATCACCCGAGCTCGGAAAAAGACTTTTTCGAACCCCGGACCAGAGATTTTTCCAGGTTTTATCTCAACCCATCCAGAACGTATGGCAGAATTCACTACTCATCTGACTACCGAAGGACCCTAGCAGCCAATATTTCCCTGGAGGGCACCCGGTATCCCGGACTTGACCGATACATTTACGCCTGGTCTGTGGCACCCCGGATAAGAGTTTCAGATCGGTTTTTTGTCATAGCTTCCACCAGGCTCACAGAATTCAAAAACGACGAGGGCTTTATCGTGCCCAATCCTGCTGCAAAAGGATACGAAGAAATAGGCCAGGGAGAAATTACATTTGGCAGTAGAGACCGCTGGATACTGGAAAACACCCTGGATTTAAGGTTTGTATTCACCAACAGAATGAGTGCCCTGTTCCGTGCGCGCCACTTTTATTCCCGGGTGAATTACAGCGATTTTTTCAGGCTGGAGGAAAACGGGGAATTAAATCCCATCCCCTACACCGGAAAAGTGGAGAATGAAGACCGAACCCTGCACGACCTAACTTTTCACCTATTCAACATTGACTTGATCTACACCTGGCGGTTTGCTCCCGGCAGCGATCTGATCTTTGTGTGGAAAAACGACATTGCATCCAGTAGAAATGAGGATGCCGCGGGGTATTTCAGAGAATTCAGTGACCTGTGGAAGGGTCCCCAGCGCAACTCATTTACCCTAAAGGTCATCTACTACCTCGACTACCACTCCTATTTTGATCGAAGTTAAATAAATGCAACCATGAAAATTGTATCCTACAATCTGAACGGAATCAGAGCAGCCATGCGAAAGGGCCTCCATACGTGGATAGGCTCCGAGAAACCCGATGTGATCTGCATACAGGAAACAAAGGCCCAACCCGAAGACGTGGATCTCACTCCCTTTGAGGAAATGGGGTATCACCCCTTTTGGCATTCAGCCGAAAAGAAGGGCTACAGTGGTGTCTTGACGATGAGCCTGGAAAAACCCCGCTCGACTGAAATTGGCATGGGAGTGGAGCAATACGATCGCGAGGGCAGGGTGATCCGGACTGATTTCAAAGATTTCAGCGCATTGAATTGCTACTTTCCCTCCGGAACCAGCGGAGATGCGCGGCAAGCGGTGAAAATGCAGTTTCTGGAGGATTTTTACGATTGGGCAAGAGATTTGAAGAAATCCATCCCCAGACTCGTCATACCCGGAGATTACAATATCGCCAACACGGCCAAAGACATCCACGACCCGGTGAGGAATAAAAATACCTCCGGTTTTAAGCCCGAAGAGCGGGAGTGGATGGACAAGTGGTTTGAAAGTGGATTTTCCGATCCCTTTCGTCTGTTGAATCCCGAAAAGATCGAGTACTCGTGGTGGAGCTACCGGGCAGCTTCCAGAAAGCGGAACAAAGGCTGGAGAATTGACTACATCTCAGTAAGCGATGAACTGAAAGGCAGCATCAAAGATCTGCGACACGCCCATGAAGCAGTGCATTCCGACCACTGTCCGGTGGTGTTGGAGCTGGGGATATGAGCCTACCAGCCCCTGTATATGGGTGGCTGCAAACCGTTTAGCCGCAGGTAAACGATGAGTTGACCCCGGTGATGGGTATGGTGATCGTGCATGAGGTGTATGATTTGCCGCTTCGTCATGGGCCCTGCAAAAAACTCCACAATATCGCCCAACTGCTCTGAGGGCAGGCCTTTTATGGCCTTTGCTGCATTTTCAAACCCCTCCTCCAAAATGCGGATCAGTTCTTCCTTGTCGTAAATGGTGTCCCTCAGTGGCATGGAGTGAGATTGAGCGCTTAGGTGGTTTTTACCCAGCCAGTCCATGTTTGCCGTGATGTGGAGCAACTGTTCGCCAAAAGTCATGCTCTCCTCCACCGGTCTGAAATCGTAATTTTCAGCTGGCATCATTCGCGCTATTTCCAGCGTGTATTCCGCTCCGTTTAGCCATTTGGTGTGAAGTTCGGATTGAAGGGTGGATTGAGAAAAAAGTGGAAAGCTGCACAACAGTGCTATCCCTAAAAGAATCGACACGAAGACCCTTGGCCTGATATCGGCGCAGGAGTAGAAAATAGGAAAGGGCAGGCGGAAATAGTTGGAATGGTTACCTTCAAATGAATTCGTTGGTACAGTCGACCTAATTAATAAAAAGTAGTATTTGAGGAATTTCAATTGCGTTAAATTTTACAGATTTAATAAATGTTGCGAATATATATCGCTGGGAATAAGTAGCTTGGTGATTATTGAGATTTTTGATTGAATTTGATGAGGTTGTTTTTGGTCAAAAATTACCACTGTTCCGGAAATTAATTATAACTTAACGCCCTAAATGTATAGGAATTGAGTCAATTTTATAAAAAATGTAGTGATTATTAAGGAGTAGTGGGAAGTATGAAGATCCTCCTTTTGAAAATCTCATTGCGACGACTAATAGACACAGACTTTAATAAATGGGAATGCTTAACTTTTGAACGTTTTGAAATTATTTATTTAAAAAAATCAAATTATGAAATTACGATTACTTAAACTGTTTTCAGTGTTTGTAATAGCCTTTACAGTGGCTGTAACCGGTATGGCACAAAGCTCACTGGTTTTAACCTACAATGCTGGAGATATTGAGTCCGACAGAGATTTTACTTCTTTAGGTGATTTCTCAGATTGCCCAGGAGTTTTAACTGTTACTATACCCTCAGGGTATGTTGTAACAGGCATGGATGTAACCTACGACATCACAGCTCAGGGAGGAGCCTGGATGTCTGAGCAACGATCCTGGTTGTATTCGCCTGATATAGATGCAGGTGAGTCAGAAGTTTTTTCGGGAAGTGGAAATTCTGCCGGTACATTTAGCTACGACCGGACCGACATCTCTTTCGCCGATTTCGCCTCTGGTACATTTGATGTAGAATTGCATGTGGGCAGAACATGGCCTGGCACCCCCACTGATTGCAATACTACTTATCAATTTGTTCCCGATGGAACCTGGGAGTTGACAGTTCATTATGACCTGCCGCCACCTTGTGCTCCACCCTTGATGCTTTCGGTGGATAATGTGGGAGGTGACTTTGTTGAACTTTCATGGGAGGAATCTTTCCTCGACAATGAAGATGGATATGAGTGGGAACTTAGAACAGAAGGAGATCCCGGAAGTGGCTCTGTTGGGTTAGAACAAAGTGGAACCGTAACCGCTTCTACCTTATCAGCTACCTTATCAGGCCTTGATGGTTTAACCAGCTATACATTTTATATAAGGTCTGATTGCGATGGTGACTTCAGCGATTGGGTATCGGTTTCTTTCAGTACTGTTCCTGAAAACGACAATTGCATCGACGCCATTGAATTAACACCTTCAGCTGGACTGGATTGTGAGAGCAATGCCGTTTCTGCTACCACGGAAGCTGCAACCAATAGTGGTGAAGATCCAGAACCGTCTTGTTTTAATGCATCTGCACAATTAAGCGGAGGTGATGTTTGGTTTTCTTTTACTGCTACAGCGGAGTTTCACACCATCAATTATTCCAATGTAGAGGGAAATCCGGGTTCAGGCATTATGCGAACGGCAATTTACGAGGGTTCATGTGGAGACTTCACAGAGCTTGATTGCAACACCTCTTCCACTAGTTTTTCTATCGGTGATTTAACTATTGGCGAAACCTATTACATTAGGGCCTATACCTCAAATACGGACCCTAATCATTTTAACACATTCGATATATGCATAGGTACTTTTCCACCCCCTGCTACCAATGACCTTTGCGCTGATGCTATCAACCTTACCGTATCCTCAGATTTTGAATGTGATAATTTTATAACAGCCTCTACTCAGGGAGCAACTGAAAGTCCCTTGGATGTACCATCTTGTGGCACTTCTTCAGAGTTAAACGGAGGAGATGTTTGGTTTTCTTTTACAGCTACCGGTGCTGCCCATACGGTCAACTACAACAATGTGATAGGATCAACAGGTAGTGGTTTTATGAGGACTGCAGTGTATGAGGGAACTTGTGGAGACCTTGACCAAATTGAGTGTTCCATTTCTTCATTAGGATTCGACATCACTGGACTTACTCCTGGAGAGACCTACTATATAAGAGCCTGGACATCAAATACGAATGCAGAGCAATTCAATGTGTTTGATATTTGCATAGGAACTGTTCCAACAATTGATGATGGAGATGATTGCGCTGATGCTATCGAATTGCAACTTTCAACCGCTGCATGTGAGAATCAGATCAACGTGAGTACGGTAGGTGCAACCAATAGTATGGCCATTGATCCTGATTGTAGTGCTGGAGGAATCGCTGGAGGTGATATTTGGTTTACGATGGAAGCAACCGCTGAATCCATGGCAGTTATTTACTCCAATATTTCTACTGTTGGAGGGTCAGGAACTCTTGTTACTGAGCTTTACGCGGGAACTTGTACCGGATTGGTTTCTCTAGGTTGTGAGCAATCCAACGACCCTCTGGTAGCTGAAGGGCTTACGGTTGGAGATACATACTACCTGAGAGTTTGGACCAGTTCAACCAATGAAGACCAGGGCAATGTTTTTGACATATGCGTTGTCGAGCTTGAAGATGATTCAGACTGCGACAATCCATTCGTGATCGATGCGAATGATTTACCGTATTCTTTCCTGGATGGCAATACCATTCTTTACGGCAACAACTTTGATTCCGGTGATCGGCCAGGCATTACCAATGTTCAATTTGGGTCTGGTACTGGATCGGCAATCTATTTAACCGGTTATGATGTGGTGTTTGAGTTGCATCCCGACAGGGATATGCTGGTGGATATTGAATTGATTGGTGGACAAGGTTGGGTTTCTCTATGGTTGTTTGAAGATTGTCCTTTTTCTGAGACGGTTGCATACCATACAGCAACAACTGTAGGTGACAGGCTACTCCCGGAAATCGAATTGACCGATGGAGTAGAATACTATATAGTGGTTGCAAGTTGGCAAACACAAACACCAACTACTACCTTTGACCTTTTCGTTAATGAGTTAGTTTGTGAGTTGGAGTGCCCCGAAGACATTGAAGTTAGTACAGATGCAGGGGAGTGCGGAGCAGATCTTGCAATTGATTATCCGGAACTTGGAGAATACTGCCCGGATTTGGATTTCAATGATTTCCTTGAAAATAGTTTCAATAACGATCCCAATGCTTCTGGAATTTACCCGGTTGGAACAACTGAGGTAACATACACCTATTCAGATACTCTTGGAGAGGATTTCACCTGCACCTTCTCCGTCACCGTAAACGACGAGGAAGATCCGGAAATCACCTGTCCCGACAATGTCAATATTGAGGTTGATTTTGGAGTGGACAATGCTGATGTGGACGATTTTATTGCAGTAGCTACGGACAACTGCAATGTAGCTTCTATTGAAAATGATTACAACGACGGTGGAGCAGATGCCTCCGGAAATTATCCGTCGGGTACTACCACTGTGACTTTTACGGCCACAGATGACTCAGGCAATACTGCCACTTGTTCAGCTACAGTTAACATAACTTCGGACGATGTGCCGCCCATTGATGCGGTCTGTCAGGATGCTACTGTAGAGCTGGATGCCGATGGAAATGCATCAGTCGATGCCACTGATCTTGATGGCGGAAGCACCGGTGGTGCCGGAGACCTGACCTTTACAGTGGATGGACAGAGCTCTGTTTCATTTGATTGCGACGATGTGGGTGAGGTGGTTCTTACTCTCACCGTTACTGATGACCTGGATTTCTCTGAAACCTGCACGGCTATTGTGACAGTAGAAGACAACATCAACCCAACAGTCACTTGTGAGGCTGAAGTAACCCAAATGGTTGCCAACCCTGCCGACGAGGATGTATTTGTTGATGTACCTGCCACCAGTGCGGATTCCAATTGTGATATAGTATCTTTTGACAATGACTATAACGACGGAGGTGCAGATGCTTCTGATGTATATTCAGTAGGAACCACAGTAGTGACTTATACCGCTATTGATGAGAATGGAAATGAGGCCAGTTGTCAGACTACCGTTGTGGTTGAACCAGACCTCTCCATCGTAGCCCTTTGCCAGGACGCTTCTGTATCATTGGATGAGGATGGCAACGCTTCAGTGGATGCCGTTGACCTGGATAATGGAAGTTTTGGTGGTGACGGTGATTTGAGCTTCTCTGTTAATGGAAGTTCGTCCATAGAGTTCAACTGCGATGATGTGGGGACTGTAGGTGTTGATTTGATTGTCAGCGATGCGGCCGGCAATTCTGAAGCTTGTGCAGTTGAAATTACAATCAGTGACGACATTGCCCCTGCAATTTCTTGTGAATCGCTTGTAAACAGCATTGTTGATAATGTGGGTGATACTGAAGTATTCGTTGACCTTCCGGAAGCTGTTGCAACAAGTAACTGTCCTCCGGTTGATATTGTTAATGATTTCAACGATGGTGGTGCAGATGCCTCTGATATGTATGAAGTGGGCACAACAGTAGTTACCTTTACCGCAACCGATGCCAATGGAAATGAATCTACCTGTCAAACCACTGTAATTGTGGTAGCCGATGACTCCATTATTCCTGTTTGTGCAGATGTCTCTGCTGAACTGGATGCAGATGGCAATGCAGAGGTTGATGCTGCTGGCCTGGATGGTGGTAGCTTTGGTGGTGATGGAGATCTCTCCTTCAGCGTAGATGGTTCTTCCACTGCATCATTTGACTGTGATGACGTTGGAGCCAATACAGTGGTTTTAACGGTTACAGATGACAGTGGAAATTCTGAAACCTGTGAATCGACAGTGACCATTTCGGACAATATCGCGCCCGATGTAGAATGCGATGCAGCTGTAGAAGTGGTGGTTGCCAATCCCGGTGATACGGAAGTATTTGTGGACCTTGATTTGGCCACCGCTAATGACAATTGCGGTGTAGCTTCCATTGAAAACGATCTGAATAACGGTGGTGCGGATGCCTCTGATACATACGCAGTAGGTACACACACCATTACATATACTGCCACAGACGTAAATGGAAATACCGCTGAATGTCTTACTGAACTCAGTGTTCTTGCGGATGAATCACTGGTCGTATTCTGTAAAGATGGTGCAGTTAATATTGATGCTTCCGGCACAGCTACGCTGAATGTATCTGATTTGGATGATGGAAGCTTCGGAGGTGAAGGTGACCTCACCTTTACTGTAGATGGAAATGAGGAGTTGGAATTTGATTGTGACGACCTCGGTTCTCATACAGTTACGGTTGAAGTTACTGACGAAGCAAGTGCAGTTGAAATCTGTGAAGTAACAATTACAGTTGACCTTGACGGAGTCACCGAAGTCACTTGTAACAACAATGTGGAAGTTTCTCTCGACAGCAATGGCAACGCCTCTGTTTCTATAGCAGACCTTATTTCTTCAGCTGAGGCCACTTGCGGTATAGTTTCAATGGAAGCTTCGCAGTTAGAATTTGATTGCGATGATGTAGGAAGTGTCGATGTAGTGGTTACGATTGAGAATATTTTAGGAGAAGAAGCCAGTTGTACTGCCGCAGTTGCAGTGGGCGATGACAACGATCCGGTTGCAGAATGCGTCGATATCACTTTCCCAATTACGGAAGCCAGTATGACATTCTTTGTCAATCCTGAGTCTCTCAATGGAGGCTCCTCTGCTACCTGTGGCGATGTCTCCTTCTCTTTTGACGGCGATACCCCCGGATTTACTTGTGATGACATAGGAACCCATACAGTGACATTGGTCGTAACGAATGATGCAGGTACAACAGCAACTTGCGATTCCGAAGTTACCGTTCAATGTGTGGAAGGTCTTGTTGAAATATCCGGAACTGTAGAAAGAGAGTTCGGTGACGCTGTTCCAGGGGCTGAAATGACCTGGTTGGGCAATCCCGGCGGTATTTCCATGAGTCAGGGTACTGGATTGTATCAAATTTTTGTGGAGTCCAATTCCAATGCTGTGGTAACCCCACAAAAAGAGGGCAATCCAACTCAGTTTATCACCACTGCTGATTTAATTGATATCCAAAGGCATATTCTTCAAATCGAGCCCTTTAGCTCGCCATATCAGATAATTGCTGCAGATATTAATTTTGACAATGTGGTTTCTACTTTCGATTTGGTTGTTTTGCAATCACTGATTGTTGGAATAATCGATGGTCTCGATGGCCCGGTTTGGAGATTTGTTCCCGGAAGCTATTCTTTTGATGACCCGACCAACCCATTTGGTGAGGATTTCCCTGAAGTAAAAGGATATCAGGGAGTAGTAAATGACCAATTGAATGAGGATTGGATCGCCATTAAAACTGGTGATGTGGCCTGGAATTCCGGTACGCGTTTGACGAATGATATGCTGAAGTTCAACGTTTCGTCCACTCTGGGAAGTGACGGTGGACAATACCTGATATTCGAAACTTCAGAAACTTCTGAAATTTTTGGATATCAAATGGCACTGAATTTCAACGACAATACTTCTGTAGAGGAGTTTATTCCAGGTAAAGCAATGAGAGGCATGAATGACCTCAACTTCCATATGGAAGATGCAATGGCAAGAACAAACTACTACAATGGTGAAGGTATCCGACTCGAAGCGGGAACTGAATTATTCCGCCTGCGCATTAATTCTGCCTCTTCTGTGACCGACGCATTGGATTTGGTCGATATTTACAGAGAAGACAGAATGAGGGCAGAGGGGTATCCTGTAGAGGGCGAAATGATGCCTATTTCACTTGGAACTACTGCGGAATTGAATGATGCATGGAGTGTTACTAATTTGAGTCCGGTACCAGCTTCAGATTACCTGTTGCTGGAAATGGAAGTAAGTGCTGATATGGACTTTGAGTTGGAGGTTTACAACTCTAATGGCCAGCTTATGGAGAGTAGAGACCATAGCGCTCAGCAAGGTTTCCATAGTATAACTTTTGACTTGAGTAATTATGCTTCTGGTGCATATTTCATCCGCATTGTAAATGCTGAAAATTCTGAAACCATCCGCTTTATTAAAGTGGATTAGGGTTTGACTGTAAGTAATTGATTTAAAAGGGGGAATTGGAAACAGTTCCCCCTTTTTTTTTAGATGGGAGTGTTAGCGAAATAGCGGTTTGATAGAAACCTTAGTAGATGTTTCCAATGATGGCAACTATTGGAGGTGTTCTTTTCTGAGGATTACCCTGGATGGAAAACACCGAAGTATTCCTACCTGACTAAGCAAAATAAGTTTACACTTCACTGTATTGGATAGCGGCAAAATTCACAGTTTTAAAGGTTTTAATCGGGTACTATCTCTAACTCAAACCTATATTACAAATGTCTAAGGTTAATTGAACCGCTTCTGTCATTTAATGCCTGGGAAATGAAGTAAGATAAAAACCTACCCGAACTGCTTTTAGCAGATTGCCAATCACAAAGAACAAAAGACGCTATACCCAGATATTTATAGCAACCGCAGACTCCTCCACTACCACTTAATGCCAGGAAAATTTCACTCCGATTCAATATCCCGAATGTTTTTGAGGAAATTATTGTAAAAGTTTTCCGCGGCCATAGCAGGAGGTTGGAGAATGACATCTGCTCCGCATTCCTGTAATTTATCGTAATCCTTATCTTCCATGGCTGTGAGGAAAATTTTACCCTTGTAGCCCTTTTTGCGCAAGGTGCGAATCAGGACCATGGACTGTTCTGCATTGGGGATGGTGCTGACGATGTAGGACAGATTGGAATAGGGTATGAATTCGATTATGTCAGGGTCTTCGATGTCCCCGTAAATTATTGTTTTGCCTTCAGCCTGATACTTTTTAACCACTTCCGGATCGAAATCCACACCCATGTACCTGACATGAGGGTGTTTGTCCAGTGACTTGGCTATTTTGCTGCCAAAACGCCCGAGTCCTATGATAGCGAGGTCGTATTTTTTAGTTTTCCCAATTTTTTCCTTGCTCTCCCGATTGATATCTTTTCGTTCAAAAATGGACAGCGCCGGGTGGATTACATTGTAAATCTGGTGCGAGTACAATATGAGATAGGTTGATAAACCAATGGTGATGAGTCCGACCAATGTAATGAGTCCGACTATCTCCTCATTAATGTGTCCCACCTGAAGGCCCAGTCCGGCAAAGATCAGAGAAAATTCACTGATTTGTGCAACTGTCAAACCCGCGAGGAAGGCGGTATATTTTCGATAGCCCATTCGCCCCATAATGATAAGTACAATAATGGGATTGCCAATGAGTACAAAGGTAGAAAATAGGAGTGCTGACGGAATTTGCTCTCCAATAATACTCAGGTCCAATCTGGATCCCAAATCAACAAAAAAGAACAACAGCAGGAAGTCCCTTAGACTCACCAACCTGGTCCCTATAGAATCTTTAAAAGGGGAGGAAGCCAAACTCACTCCGGCGAGAAAAGCGCCCACCTCTGCACTAAATCCAATGTAGTCACTAAGAGCAGCTAGAAAAATGGCCCAAGCCACAGAAAAGAGTGTCAGCAATTCCTGGGATTTTGCCAGATAAAAACTGATGCCGGGTAGAATATACCGCATGCTGAAAAGTGCGAGCAGAACCAAAAGCACGCTGTACAAGATTGTCTGGATTACGTCTGTAGCAAGGGAGGTGTCATTTTCAGTGCCCATTGCCGACAGTACTATCATTACCAGTATAACCACGATGTCCTGGACTATGAGGAAACCAATGGCTATTTGTCCGTGGAGGGAGTCTATCTCTTTTTTGTCGGAAAGCAACTTGACGATGATAATGGTACTGGAAAACGTCAGGGCCACTGCTATGTAAAAGCTGTGCAGGGAACTAAATCCGAGTCCCAAACCAATAAAATACCCGACTATGGAGGTAAATATTACCTGCCCCAATCCGGTTAACAGGGCAATTTTTCCGGTGGACTGGATCAACCGCAGATCAAGTTTGAGCCCCACAATAAAAAGCAGAATGGCAATACCAATTTCGGCCAGTAGGTGAATGTTATCCCTTGACTGAACTACATCTAATACATCTGGTCCCACCAATATCCCCAGGGCGATAAACATCACGATCAGGGGTTGCTTCAACAACTGACCCAATCCACCCAAGATTGCAGCCAGGGTTAGTATAATAGCAAACTCGAAAAAGGGGTTTTGCGCTAGTTCAGATAACCATTCCATTGATGCAGTTTTTAGCGGACTATTTTAAATCAAATGTAATGCGAAAATTTTTATGTAATCTGCTTATGCAAAAAAAATGCCCCCGAATGGTTCTTCCGGAGGCAAAAAAGTAAATCCTGGTGTTGTAATTACTGAGATCAGTCGTTGATATCACCCAGTTCGTTTCCACTAAATTCATTGTCGCCCAGGTCCTCCCAAGTTGAAGAATTGCCAAGGGTTATCCCGTAACGCATACTATTAGTAATCGAGCTATTGCCCATGGCAAAAAAGGAACTCCCTCTGCTACTAATGATTCCTGTGCGGTTACTGAGACTTGAACCACCTCCATAGGAAATGTCCGCGTAGAGAATTTGATTGTTGGGTGAATTGGAGTCATTGAAGTAGATGAAATCCCAGTATCCTTTTGCTGCTTGTGCTCCTGTGATGGTTACCCGCTCCGTGGCAGTTCCATTGATGGAAAGGCTTCCGGTACTCCTTACTTCCAGCCTGGCACCCGGACCCATTTCAATCATTGTGCCCGGTCCAATTTCAGCAGAGCTTTCAAAGCTGGTAGTGCCATCAAAAAAGTAGGGACCTGCCGCCCTGTTAACAGTTACAGATGAACTGACACTCGATCCCCCCACAGCGATTTGATTGAACCCATTTCCAGTGGTGAAATCCGTGGATTCATCAATTGATGACAATTGATGGGGTCTGATTGCAATGGGAAATTGCTCACAATTCGTCACAATGTTGTTCTCAAATTCTGGAAGCCTGTTGTCGGTATTGGTTACGATAAGACCATTTCTCATAGATTCCTGGATTACAGTGTTTACCATGGAAAGTTGAGCATTATTGACCAAAGTAACTGCCGCCTGTCGGTTGCTGAGTGAAGAACCCCCTCCGTGGCTTATGACACAATGCTCCAACCTGTTGTTTGGATTGTTGGACTGGAACCGGATAAAATCCCAGTACCCCCGGGCATCCTGCTCACCCTCTATGAAAATCGGATTGTCCTCAGTCCCGACTGCCGATAATGAACCTGAAGAATTGATATCAATCCTTGCACCGGGAGTCATAGTAATTCGAACTCCGGGTTCAACTGTTACTCCTGCAGCTATTGTGAACGTACCTTCCACTATATAATCCGAAGCCGCCGGATTGGTGAAAATGTTTTCCAGGACAAGTGGAGAGGATTGAGTCCCGGATAGAATGATGGGATCGACATCAGGATCGGGTCCGTTGTCGTCATCTGAATCACAGGCTGCAAAAAGTACAGCCAAAAGACTTAAAAGTAATAAGTTATGTAGTTTCATTTCTAAAAATTTTGGTTTCTAAATGTTGTAATTATTCCTTCACCTTCGATGGTTCAATACTGCCGCATAACTACTGCACACTATATTCATTTCTGAAAAAGGTGCACAAAAATAGTACTCTAAAAGCACTTTTCCAAGATCCTGTTGGACTCGAAAAAAATTGTTGGAGTACCTGATGATTTATGCTGGAATTTAATCGCATAAATTGCACTGAGGCAATTTTTACTGCGATTGCTAATCAAGCCGGAAGTAATTATGGATGCAAAAAGGCAATTGTTCAACCCTTTTTAATATTTTCAAAGGTTATGGGTAAACAGTTATTGGGAGCTTTGGTTCAACACATGGTTTTAAAGAACCCATTCAGCTCGAATTTTGAGTCGCTCGAAAGATTTGGTAGATTTGTATCCTGATAAAAGCTTATAGTTGTTTTCATATGAAGAAAATTTTACCGATTTCTCAAATTGTAGCTTCGCTTGTTCTCATTTTTTGCAATCAGTTGGCTTTCGGGTCCCCGCAGCATTACAAACATGGATTAACCTCAGATATTCCTGTTTTTCAACCTTTTCACACCTCAGAAAAACTCGAACGGAATGCCGATTTGCTGACCGGGGTTGTGAAAAATGGTTACCTGTTGCAGTGGGATCGGCGAGAAATTGAAGACATTTTTGAACGCAATGAGAGAGAAATAAAACTCCTACTGTCGCTTCCGGGTGAAAGAGAGATGGTATTGGAGGTCGAGGAGCGGCATTTGTTTTCAGGCGGGCACCCAAATATATTCCTCGCTTCAAATCCAAACGAAGCGGTGGGCGATTTCAAAGCGCGCTTTTTCAAGGGTAAGGTTGAAGGAAGTGAAAACTCCCTGGTTGGGGTATCTGTCTTTGAGGAAGAGTTGGTCGCTTTTATTTTTGTGGATGGAGAGCACTATTCCATCGCCCGTCTGCGCAGTAAAAAAGATGGAGCTCACATAATGTACCGGGAAAGTGAGTTGCTCCAATCCAATACTGCTCAATGCTTCTATGATGAAGAAAAACACAAAGTGAATGAGGGGCACCATGGCACCCACAGATTGGTTGACAGCAGCAATTGCGTGACAATTTACGTGGAGGCCAACTACGACATTTATGTGAATAAAGGATCGGTAAATGCAGCAGCAGCATATGTACTTGGAGCTTTCAATCAAGTGTCCATCCTGTATGATATGGAAGATATTGATCTGACCGTTTCCGAACTTTTGATTTGGGATGAGCCGAGCCCTTACAATGGCCCCGGTGCCAGCCAGTATTTGGTCCAGTTCAGAACTTATCTCAATGGCAACTTTAACGGCGATCTCGCGCACCTCGTTGGATTCGGAGGTGGTGGAGGTGTAGCGTACTTAAATGTTTTGTGCTCCAGTTTGTGGGGAGTAGCCTACAGCGGTATTGCAGCCAGCTACAATGATGTACCTGTTTACAGTTGGACGGTCATGGTGATAGCGCATGAAATCGGGCACAATCTCGGTTCTCCTCATACCCACGCTTGTGCCTGGAATGGAAATAATACCGCCATTGATGGTTGCGGTCCGGAGGCTGGTTACTCCGAGGGTTGTGATGGCCCATTACCTTCCGGTGGTACTGTAATGAGCTATTGCCATTTGGTGGGAAATGTTGGAATAGACCTTTCCCTGGGATTCGGTCCTCAACCTGGGGATTTGATGAGGAACAATGTGTACAGTGCTTCCTGCCTGGACGATTGTGAACCGGTTACGGACGATGCCGGAATTATTGCATTGGCCTCCCCTGATGGCTTGATTTGTGAGACCAGTATAGTGCCGGAGATCACCCTTTTTAACTTTGGGGTTAACCAGATCGATTCGGTGTGGATTTTTTACCAGATCCATCAAATGCCGAAAGACAGCTTTCACTGGACCGGCAGTTTGCAGCCGTTTTCGTCCAAGAATGTGGAGTTGCCACCTGTCAACGCCAATTTTGGTCAAAACGAGGTGCTGGCCTACACTACTTTGCCAAATGGTCAGACCGACTCAAATCCCGAAAATGATACACTTGGCAGTCAGTTTTATGTAGGCTCCAATTCGCTCACCCTTCAAATTGTCCTTGATCAATATCCAAATGAAACCACCTGGTTTCTTGAGAAAAGCGGTACACCGGTATTATCAGGAGGTCCATACGGGGGCTATAGCAATGGAGATACAGTGACTTATAACTTTTGCACTGTTTCAGGCTGTTATCTCTTTACTATTTTAGACAGCTTCGGTGACGGTATATGCTGCCTGTACGGTGAGGGTTCGTATCAACTCATCGACAATAACACTGGTGACACTTTGGCAATTGGTGGTGAATTTGGATTTATCGACACTGCCTCCTTTTGTCTGGATGCTCCATTCCTGGCTGAGATCATCCTTGGAAATGATGTGGAATGCGGACAAGAAAGCAATGGATCGGCAATTGCTCAAGCCATTGGTGGTTCGGGGTCTTACTCTTTCCACTGGAGCAATGGGTCGCAGGACTCCATAGCAGACCAACTTTCGGAAGGACTATACTTTCTTACCGCAACGGATGGAGTCGATACAATTGTCGATTCAGTTTATATTGAGGATCCCAATTCCATATGGTATGCTGACAACGATGGTGATGGGTTTGGAAATCCACTGGACAGCATCATTGCCTGTGAGCAACCCACAGGATACGTTGACAACAATCTGGATTGCGACGATACCGATCCCGATGTCAATCCCGATGCCGTGGAAGTATGTGACGGAATAGACAACAATTGCGACGGGAATATAGATTTTGGTATCCCGCCTGCCGCGGTCTGTCAGGATGCATCTATATACATTGACTCCTCGGGAGTGGCCCACCTTCACGCCTGGGAAATTGACGGTGGATCTTACGATACCTGCGGGATAGAAATGACAATGGTTTCCGATTCAGAGTTTGATTGCCACCAAATTGGGGTTCATGAAGTTCAACTTATGGTTTTTGACGCTGCAGACAGATCTGATACTTGTACTTCTGAGGTGACAGTTATCGATAATCTGGCGCCTGTACTGGTCTGTAAAAATGCGACAGTCCAGATTGAGACCGGAGATAATCCCGTGCAGATTGATGCCCAAATGTTTGACGACGGCAGCTGGGACAATTGCGACAGTTTTTCATTGGACTACAATGGACCGATGGAGGTGGATTGTCTGGATGCCGGTTCGCATGATGTAGAACTAACCGCAACCGATGCATCCGGCAATGAAAGTACTTGCGCAGTGCAACTGCATGTATGGTGTGCTGATGTTTCTCATCAAATCTCCGGAACTATTGAAGTGGAGAGTGGATTTGAACTGGAGGGTGTAGATGTAGGAGTGAGTGGATTTGTCGATTCAACTGTTCAAACCAATTCTGACGGGGTTTACTCAATCACCCTGCCGACCGGGTTTAATTACGAAATCGCCCCCTCCCTCGACGCCATGAATACCAATGGACTTACAACCTTGAATCTAATCCTGATCCAACGGCACATTCTCGGGATTCAGGAATTGGGGAGCCCCTACAAGATCATCGCTGCCGATGTGAACATGGACGATCAGGTGAGTACCATAGACCTGGTGATACTACAGTCTTATATTCTCGGTTCGATCAATGAATTATCACACGGTATTTCGTGGAGGTTTTTGCCGGCAGACTATGTCTTTTCCGATCCTTCCTCTCCTTTTTTGGATGACTGGCCGGAAGAGAGGTTGTACGACACCCTCAGTCAGGATCAATTGGAACAGGACTGGATAGGAATAAAGATAGGGGATGTAAATGACGGTGTCAGCTCATCCGGAATCAGGACAGGTGATCGGGATTTTGTTTTCGAAATTTCTACAGAGAGCTATCTCAATAATGAAGAGTTAAAGTACTCCTTTTACCCGGAAACCTCCGGGGAAATCTACGGATTTCAACTCGAGATCAACTGGCTTGAAGATTGGCAGGAGGTACAAATTGACAGGACTGGATCTCAATTGCCCGATTTCCACAAGGAGCATATTTTCAAAGACCGGGAAGAGGGGGTTGTCAGAATCAATTGGTGGAGTGATCGGGCCCTTTTCGTCCATTCGGATGTGGAGCTTTTCAGTTTGATTGTCCGAAAGGGTGAGAACCCCGATGCGGCTTTTCCAAAACTGAATCAGGAGTCTCGTCGGCTGGCCCCTCAGGTCTATGTTCGCAATTTGGAACCGAGAGGAATTGGGTTGCGGGAAAGGGCTGAAAGTGAGGCCCGGTTAAAATTGTATCAAAACCGCCCCAATCCCCTTGCAGACAAAACAACTATTGCCTTTGAACTACCCGATCCGATGCATTTCGAAATGGAGGTTTTTGACAACGATGGACGCGTCCTGTTCAGGCGCCAGGGAAATGGATTCGAGGGCCTCAATTATATCCGGCTGGATATGAGTGATTTTCCGGCAGGAATTTACCATTATCGCCTGAGCACTGATATCGGTGAGAAAACGCGACAAATGATTTTGGTGGAATAAGCAGTTGCATAGCCAACGCTTTATTACAATTTCAAGGGATCTTTTTGCCAAAAATCTTCTTTTTGGGGCGTTGGTACTTGCATTGATTGATGTGGTTGACTGTTTACTTTCCACTGTTATTTCATTCCGGCACGCTTCACCATTCAATTGACATTTACAGCTCTCCGGAATATGAAATCCCCTTTTATACCTTCAATACTTTCATCACAAAGTCCTTTTGGTTAAACAGTTGTGATGTTATTGGTATGAATTTAATTGTTCTGACCTGTAAAAGCCTGCGTCACCGGGCAACTCTTAAGGTTTTCCTATTTTTATTTAAATAAATTTTAAAAAACTGGAGTGGATGTGCAACGTTTAAAGATTTCATCGGGTCTTGCTTGAAGGGGCGGTCTCTCAAAAAACTCCATTAAAATAGTTGAGAGGTGCAATTTTATAATTTTTCAAACAGAGAATCATGAAACAGACTCTACTCCTTCAGTCATTAAAGATTATTTTACTCCTGGCCATTTTGCCATATTACTCCTCGTCACATATTTTAGCAGAAGATGCAATGATTCTCCAACCTCCCATGAATGATGAATGCGAGGGTGCAGAAATCATCCAAACCGGCGTTGATTCCAGTGTCTGGTGTGGAGCGGGAACGAATATAAATGCGAGTCCTGCAGACATTGACCCCGACGATGTAGAAGTTTTGAATCCCTTTTTTTCGCAGTACATAATAGAAGCTGTAGACCCTGAAAGTGCAGCAGTTTGGTACGACATACCGACAGATTCTGTCACTGGCCGAATGGACATTGAAGTGGTTTTTGACACCGCTGACACAGATGCACGGATAATTCTGCTTCAGGCGATTGATGGATGTGATAGCTTGCTCTTTATTCAAACAACCACGCCTAATTTAAGCGGTGAGATTTTTCTCGAACGTGAAAACATTGAACCCAATGCCGATTACAAGCTGCTCCTCTATTCTTCGGAAAGCCAGGCAGGCGGTTTTGAATTGTGTGTCAACTTAAAGGCGCCCCTGTTTTGCGACAGGGACATTGTCAGCTATTACAATCACGCGGAAGTTCATTGCGGGATGGATGGACTTTTTGAATATTGCATTCAATTGGATGAACCGGTAATGCTTGAAACTTTCCCCGGATGTGATAGCTGTTGCTATATAACCAATCCCCACTGGTTGGTTTTTCAGATCGGCCAGATACCCAATGACTTGCTGAACCTGCAAATAGAAGTGAGAGAGTGCATAAACAACCAGGGAGCCCAAATAGCGCTTTATGAGCTGGGTAGTGATGTGAATTTCGACCCGACGGGCAGTGAGGATGGCCTACTTCCCACGGAGGATATGCTCCTATCGGACTGCGGTTATGTAACGCACCCATTGAAAGGATATGTCGACTTTGAAGTAGACGGAGTGAGTGATGGATTGTACGGTCTACTTTTTACAGGGTGGGCCCAGGATCAGTGCCAGATTGTCATTCGCGAAGTTATGGAGGGGAGTGGACTCCCGTATATAGACAGTCTGGATGCACCTGTTTTGGATCGGAAGTTGGGTCCTTGGGATAAGGACTATAAAGTTTGCCCTGGTGCATTGGATGTTCCCTTTACGATTGTAGAGGAGGTGCACGGTGCTTATTCTTATATCTGGACCCTGGATGGCGAAGTAATTGATGGTGTGGAAGGTCAGCAAGAAATATTTTTAGATTTTCCTGAAACCGGTGAATATGAGATTTGTGTTTTCGCTACCAACCACTGCGTAAGCTCTGAATCCGATTGCGTAGAAATAGTTGTTCACCCTCTCGATCCTTTTATTTTACACGATACCATATGCATTCGGGAGACTTATGAGTGGGAAGGTTTATTTGGCCCAATAGGACCCGGATCGCTTGGACCGTTTACGTATGAAGGGGATACCGTATTTTTGGAAGAATCAATCAATTACTTCGGTTGTCCGATTGACGCAGAATTGTATCTACATGTAGTTGGAGACAATTACCACAATCCCACTCACCGCAATGCAGTAATTTGTCAGGGAGAAACCTACTATATACCGGAAGAGGGACATCCTGAGGCCATACCGTTTAATGAAACAGGCATTTATGGCGAAATGCCGGACAGGGATGTGTTTATCACCCAGCAAGCTGCACCGGGAAGTTTGTACGAATGCGACAGCTTTTTTGTACTCGATCTGGCTGTTATTTCGCTAGATGTATTCGGCTTCCTGGAACATTGCGTTGATTCAGTTTTTACCTTATGTACAGAAGCTCCGGGTGTGGTCTTTTTGGATATGGGTGTGCATGAATTGGATACTGAATTCACCTGGGAGTGGGTGAGAAACAGCGATGGAGAAGTCCTGGCTTCAGGTGATAATTCTGATGGCAACTTGATATGTGTAGATTTAAATATTACTGACTTTCTGGATCCGGTAGAAGAAAGTCTGCAATTCAAAATGAGCGCCAATATCGAGGGAGAGCCGATGCCGGCTGGTTGCGATTTTGAGGTCCCGTGGACCGTTATTCTCTCTAATTACATGCCAATGACCCCGGAGGTAGAGATAGAGGAGGTTTACTATACAGATGAAACAATTTCCCTGGAAGTTAGCAATCCCCAATTTATCGATATCGATTACCAATGGACATTCAGCCGGGACCCCGATACCATAATTACCCATTTCCACGGTGAATCACTGGATGTGGTCTTTTCTGAGCCTGGCAAGGTCGAGGTGTGCGTCAAGGGTATAAACGACTGCAGCTCGAGTGAAGCACATTGTTTTGAGTTGGAAATAGACCAGGAGGTCACCGTACCCCCGACAGAGGAAAAAGACGTTCGCATCGAGTGGTTCCCCAATCCGGTCAAAGACCAATTACATATCCGATCTTCAACAGCCATTGGGGAAACTGAGATAAAGGTTTACGACATGCGGGGTTCGGTTGTGAAACAAAAAACAGTGGAGATCGGGGAGGAGTACCAGCTCAATACGGCAGGATTATCGTCCGGTGTATATTTGATCAAACTCGTATATGAGGATGGCATAGCACGCCACATGATGGTCAAACAGGAATAGAGTTATTCATTGCTGTAGCTGGTTGGTTCGGCCAATTGCAAACGAACTGCCGGTTTTGTCAGGGAAAATTCCGCAGTGTAGCACCTGCCTCAAGCAGGGATTTTTTTAGATCCAGGTGCAAATCAGTTGAGATTCTAAACTCAGCCTGAGAATCCTGAGGCAGAGGATGGTGGGTTCATCCCCAACTATAGTACCCAAAATCCTTCCGGCTTTCCAATCAATGAATGCTGAGTTTTCCCCGTAGGCTTTTTTCTCCGAAGGACAATTGGTAGATGTACGTTCCCGGCCTCAAATTTTCTATGGAAAGTGCTTCATGTCTTGAGAGAGTAGCTCTTTGTAAGACTTTGCCACTCATGTCAAAGATTATCACATCCATCCTTTCTGCTACTTCTTCCCAGTCAAAGTACACTGCATCGCTTGCAGGAACGGGATAGACAGAAAAGCCTATTTTTTGAAGATCACCGGTTGAGCTGGGCTGTAGTTCGGAGTAGTAATACGTTTCTCTTTCCAACAGGAGTCCCGGCTGAAAAAATAAATCTTCAGTATTGCTTACAAGCAATTTGTTGACCACCTGGTCAAATGGAAGGTCAGTAAGATAGAATTCACCCGGACTCCAGACATCGCGCATCAACACATCGTTATTGTATTCGTAATTGTTTGCAAATACGGCTGTCCACTCGCCCTCCTCAAACTGAAAGTGGATGATTTCCCGGACGGGATTTTCGTTGTCATCGTATTCAAAGGCATTTAAGAAATTGGGCACCCATTCGTCGGAAAAGGAATCGTAGAGTGATGAAACCTGCTCAATGACTCTGTCCGCATCGTTGTATGAAAACTCCTCATGAGAATACATTTCGAAAGTGTCCTGGTTGTTAACCCGATAAATCACTTCCTCAATTAAATTTTCTCTGTCGTTGTACTCGTTTTCAGTTCTGTATATTTCCCTCCAGTTATTATTCGATTGGATGTAAACTTCACTTGATCGCACGATCGGATTTCCCTCGTCGTCGTAAGTAATCAATAACCGGGAATCATCCACCCACTCCTGTTGGCTCACACTCCAGGAAAATCCAAACTGCGCGGTGAGTAGATCCTCATCGTTGTACTTAAATTCCTCGAAAAAGGTGGGCACCCAGTCTCCCTGACTGATGGACCAGGAGTAGATCGTTGTCGTTTCTACCTGGCCTGTTGCAATGTAAGTGAGGTTGAATCTCAATTCATTGCGCCATTGCTGACTGCCGTTTCGCCATTCAGAAATGATTTGCTCGATGAGATCTCCGTTGGAATTGTACTGATAGGTATACCGGGTAGGCCTTTGCCAGGATTGGTTGCTTTCGCTGAGATCTGTCACTGTCCAATATTTTAACACTTCAGTCCTAAATCGTTTGTTTTTTCCTAACAAATTATTATTTTTGGATTGGGAAATACATCCGGTTCAGCAGCAAGCCCTGTCATTAATGATAATTAGCTTATTTGATAGCGGTTTATCACGAACGCTTGAGATAATCTTTTCACTTAAAATTATAAAAAGCCATCATGAAACAACAACTACCAACCCGACCCTTTAAAGCATTTTTACTACTGTTTGCTTTTGTTTGTTTTTCCATTCCTCATTCTTCGCTCTATTCTGCGAGTGACTATACCGAAACCATCCTTAAAGGTGGTGAATTCATTGGAAGTGTTGATCCAACTTCTGAGTGGATGCCGGGTATTTTAGAGGCAGCGACTAAAAATAACAGCGACTTTCAGGTAAATTCCCGACAGGACTGCGATGACGAACCTCCATTTTTTTATAACCACACCGAGGTGGTTTGCGATTTGAATGACCTTGAGGGCAGATGTCTGACGTTACAGAATCAGGAAGCTTTCCTGCCGAATGAACCCTGGTCAGCTTATACGCCCTGTGGGTGTTGTGTATTTCACAATCCCGCGTGGATCACTTTCGTGGTTCCGGATTCCGGGGAGTTGTACATAGATGTCGAAATAGACAATTGCATCGGTGGCGCCGGTGGGGAGGGTGTTCAAATTGCCCTTTATGAACTGGATGCCTCAGTGGATTTTGACACCACCGGTCAAAGTACTGGTCTGTGGCCGGCCGGACCGGAGTCACACCTTTCACCCTGTCATTATATTAACAGCCCTCAATTGGGTGTTGTTACATTCGAGGCTGAAGTTGCAGCAGGACAACTTTATGGCATAGTGGTGGATGGATGGAACGGTTGGAATTGCAATGTCGAGGTAATTGAAGTGCTAATAGATGGAGAAACTCCCGGGCACTGTAAACATTTGCTAGGGGTGTTAGAGTGGAGTGCCGGTGCATTTGGTTTCCAACCGGGGGATACAGTGTGCGCAGGAGCTGAAAATGTACCGTTCTCTATTGGCGATGGAGTTCAGGGTGCTTCTCACTACACATGGACCCTCGACGGAGAAATTATTGAGGGGTATGATTCAACGGAAGTTTTTCTGGATTTTCACCATGAGGATGTATTTGAGGTTTGCGTTTTTGCCTCCAATATGAACGAAAGCAGTGATACACTTTGTGCAGAGGTCGTTGTAGTCACCATTGCCGATTCACTTTTAACCCGGGATACCATTTGTATGAGAGAAGAGTACGCCTGGGAAGGACCATTCAGCCTGGTGGGAGAGGGAATCTATGGTCCTTTTTTCCAGGAAACGGGACACCTCGACACTACTATTCATGCAGAAAGTACAATCTTTGGTTGTGAATTGGATGCCATCCTGGAGCTTTTTTTAATAGGAGATAATTTCTCGAATCCCACGGAATTGGAGGCTATAATTTGCCATGGTGATACCTATTACATTCCCGAGCAGGGACATCCCGAGGCCATGGCGTTTAATATCACAGGTATCTACGGAGATCTGCCCAACAGGGATGTCTTTATTTCCCAAACTTCCGAACCCGGCAGTTTTTTCCAGTGCGATAGTTTCTTTGTTCTCGATCTGGCTGTAATTTTACTAGAAATACCGCAATTCATTGAGGATTGTGTCGATTCTGTGTTCACGATCTGCACGCAGTCCCCCGGCGTGGTATTTCCCGGCCTGGCTGAGCACGGATTTCACCCTGATTTTACCTGGGAATGGGTAAGATATAGCGATGACAAAGTGCTAGCATCCGGGGACAATTCCATGGGGAATGTAATTTGTAAAGACCTTCCTGTATCAGAATTCCTCATTCCTGAAGACCAATTGCTACTTTTCAGAATTAATGCTCATATCGATGGAGAACCCGGACCCGATGGTTGTGATTTTTCAGTGCCCTTTTTCGTCTCCCTCTCCGATTACCTCCCTTCTACCCCTGAGGTCGAAGTTGAGGGAGAATTTTTTCAAGGAGACTTAATTCCATTGGAAATAACCAATCCAGATCCCACTGTGGATTATGAATGGTCATTCAGCCAGCAACCGGATACTTTTGACTGGGATCCCAATCATCAAACTCTTCAAGTATCCTTTTCCGAGGCGGGGATAGTCGATGCCTGCGTGACGGCCGCAACCCCATGTGCTGTAAGTGAAACACATTGCTTTGAAATCGAAGTGGAAATGGAGGTAACTGTGCCTCCGGTCGAGACCCAAAAACAAGAACTGGAATGGTTCCCCAATCCGGTATCCTATATGCTGCATATGCGATCCAATACACCACTTGGAGAAACTGATATACAGGTGTACGATACTCGAGGGGTTCAGGTCTATCAGGGAACTGAAGACATTGGTGAGGAGTATCAGTTTAGTACGACTGATCTTCCATCCGGGGTCTATGTGATCAGGCTGGTATTTGAGGATGGTATTGGTCTGCACAAAATGGTAGTTCAGAAATAAACTATCCATTTTACAGGCTGATTCCAATAATATATGCCGGCATTGGCTGCTATTTGACGATTTACCGTCTGGTCATCAGGCTTAGTGGATGCTGATTTTACCTTGCACGCTGTTTTCACCGTCTGCGAGATGGTAAATGTAAATGCCCGGTAGCAGATTTTCGACCGAAAGTCCTTTGTTTTTTGAAACGGTGGCACGCATCACCAATCTGCCACTGAGATCAAAAATGGCAACATCCATTGTTTCCGACAAACCCTCCCATATGAAGTTTATTTCTTCGGAGGCAGGCACTGGAAAAACAGACGCTTCCACAGGCTTTATTTCATTCACAGAGGTAGGTTCAATTTCTGTGTAATAAAACGTCTCTCTATTGAGTACTGTACCAGGTTGAAAAAATACATCCACAGACTCGATTTGACGAATTTTATGCGAAAACCAATTCTCGGGAAGCTCTCTAAAGGAAATATTATCCGGTGACCAAACCTCAGCGAGGGTCACATCTTCATTGAAATCGAAGCGATTTTCAATCACCGGCAACCAGGTGCCCTCATCAAACTGGAAGTTGACTTCCTCCAGAACGGGCACTCCGTTATCATCGTAAACGTAAATGTGAAAGAAGTTGGGGACCCATTCTTCAGCGAATGAGTCGTAGATGAAAGAAGTGCGATCGAGCAACCTTTCGACCTCCCATGAGAATACCTCCAAAACCTGCGGCTGAAATTCGCCCTGGTTGTTGAGTGAATAAAACACGTTCTCCTCTACATTGCCCCATTCATCGTACATAAACTCAGTTCGCGTCATCTCTTCCCACGTATCATCGTCTTCGGCGTAATTTTGGAAAGAAGTCACAATGCGGAGGCCATCATCATCGTAGGTGTTTACCAATCTGGAGTCCAAAACCCATTCATCCTGCGAGGAGTTCCAGTTGTGAGTAAGCCTCTCGGTCACTTGCTCATCGGTGTTGTAATGGAATGTTTCCAAAAAGGACGGATTCCAATGGCCTTGCCCAATAGACCAGGATTGAATATAAACAGTATCCACCAATCCCGGACTGAGGTAACTGTTTTGTATCCAGAGTTCATTGCGCCATTGTTGCCCTGCATTGTGCCACTCAGAAAAAATTTGATCGGTTATATCCCCATCGGCATTGTATTCCAGGGTAGCCCTGCGGTCTCTTTGCCATTCTCCTTCACTGGCACCGGGTTTATAATTTACTCTCTCTATGACCTGGTTTGAGGAGTTAAAGCTGAAGGTATATCTTTCTGTACCGTACCATCGTTGGTCCGGATTGTTCCATTCGTATATAATTTCTTCGATGAGGTTTCCATTTTCATCGTAGTGGAATTCCTCTTTTTCAAAAGGATCGAGGACCATGGGATCATCGACACCCTCCTCCTCATAGATTATGCTGTCCAGTTTATACAGTTCATCCTGTGAAGATCGATTGGTATTGAGCATTTCGTTTGTGGGAACACCCGGTAACAGGCTCCTTTCAGGATTTAGGACTTCCTGCATTTTCGCCTTTTTTTCCTGGTACTTCTGGTAGGCATCTAAAATGTCGGATTGTGCTTTAAGTCCGGTAATTAATAATAAACCTGCGCCTAATAGTAGGATTTTTTTCATTGGGATATGGATTGTTTAATATAATTGATAATAACAGCAAAAATTACATGAGTAACAAGACGCAAATTTAATAAGCTTGAGTATTGGCAGGTGTTAATTAACGCGAATGAAGGGGCATTTTAACATTTTGGACAAGCGGCTCATTGGAAAAAAGGGTTTTTGTTATCAATATCAACTGTGGGGTGATGGGAAGATTAACTCATGTACGCTCCAAAATAGTTGTAAATGATCTTTTTCAGGGCTGCGACTTCCAGGGGTTTGGTCAGGAATGCATTCATGCCGCTTTTCATGCCCTTTTTCTGATCTTCAGCAAGTGCTGCGGCTGAGAGACCGATGATCAGCGACCTTTCCAGGTTGTTTTTCGACTCAAAGGTTCTGATTTTTCGGGTGGCTTTGTTTCCATCCATTTCCGGCATTTGAACATCCATAAGGACAATACCCGGATGGTGTTTTTTCCATACTTTAACCGCTTGTTTGCCATCTAATGCCTCAAGTATTTTCGCGCCGGGAAATTCTTTTTCCAATACTTTCTTGATCAGGATCATATTGAATTCGTTGTCCTCGGCGATGAGAATGGTCAGATTGTCAGCAACCAAAACCAATTCGTTGGTAGAACTATTGCCTTTATTGACATTTTTAGCTGCTTTTAAACTTTTTTCCTCAACCACTTGCTTCAAACAAGACAGGAGATTGTATTTGTGAATAGGTTTTTGAATCCTGAACTTGATTCCTTTGGCGTTGCACTGATTTTCAAGCTCAATTTCATCGAGGGTGGAGGAAGTAAGCACAAAGGGCAGGTCGATATTCCTTTCATTTCGAAAGTGATTTATCAATGAAAACAATTCGAAACCGGTAGTACCAGGCAACTCTCTTTCACAAATGATTACGTCAAAACTATGGCTGTTTAAATTCCCCTCCAGTTCATTCTGATCTGCAGCTTTTTCAGGGATTCCACCAAAATTTGAGATCAGCCTGGACATCAATTCCCTGCTTTTATCACAGGGCTCAATAATCAGGCATTTTTTTTCTTTGAGTAAGTCAATATCCTTGTTAACTTCCAAAGGTTGGGCTTTGAAACTCAGATCAAAGAAAAAATGAGCACCCATGCCGGCATCACTTTCAAGTTTGATCTCTCCACCCATTTGCCGGACCAATTGATTGGAAATTTTCAAGCCCAGACCGGTTCCCCCAAACCTTCGTGTGTAAGATGTATCCACCTGTTCAAATGCCTCAAATAATTTGTCATGGTGCTCCCTTTTGATTCCAATACCGGTATCTCGAATTGAAAACCGGAAATTCCATCGGCCTGACTCAAGTGGCAGGGCAGCAATTTTTAGCTCAACAAAGCCACTATCGGTAAACTTCACGGCATTGTTGAGCAAATTGCTGAGAATCTGACGCAATCTAAGGGGGTCAAAATAAACCTGCTCCGGCATATTGGGATCGATGTCCAAAATAATTTTCAGGTTCTTTTGCCAGGCGGAATAGCGGACCAAATCAATGGTTTGAATTACCAATCGAGGGAGGTGAGTCCAGACAAAATTGAGCTTTAGTTTCCCGGCTTCTATTTTGGAAAGATCCAGAATATCATTGATAATCCCCAGCAGATTGTGGCCGCTCCTGTGAATTATGTTGAGGTACTTAAGTTGGCTTCCCTCAAGTCCGGTGGATTGCAGCAATTCAGAAAAACCGATTATGGCATTCATCGGAGTCCTGATCTCATGGCTCATGTTGGCGAGAAAATCGGATTTGGCTCTATTGGCCTTTTTTGCTTCTGTCGTTGCACGCTCCAGCTTTTTGTAAGAGTTGGCTCTGGACTCCACATTTATAATGAGTTCTGCAAAAACTTCTAATACTCCCAGGGTTTTTTCGTCCATCTCCATGGAACCTCCAAAAGAGACAAATTTTATCAGACCCTTGACGTGAGATCCATCTATTAAAGGGATAGTTACCAACGACCTGAGCTTCTCCCGTTTCATTATGCTTTCCAGGTCGTTGCCTTCACTATCCATTTTATATGAGAAAACCAATGGTTTCCTACTTTTTGAGAATTTGGCCAGCAATAGTTCGAGGTCATCCGTTTGCAGATGCGGTTCATCAATTTGATCGTTGAAACTGTGTTCACTCAAGTACAACCTCCATTTCCCGGATGGGTGTCCCTTTAAAAATATACCACCGTAATCAGCCTGAATGTAAGTAGTAATGGTTTTAAGTGCTGTTTTGACAGAGTCCAGTACCTTATCAGTGGGAATATTGATAAATTTCCTGGCCATTCCTATGAGTAATTCCAGGGAGCGTTGGTGTTTTTCCACTTCCTTTTCAGCCCTTTTCCTGTCGGTTATATCGGAGACAAGTCCCAGAATAAAGGGTTCCCCTTTGCTGTTTTCAAATTTTATTTTTTTGATGATGACAGTGGTTTTATTCCCTCCTGCCAGTTCCACCTCTATCTCTTTCTCCCTGTATCCCTCAACCATGGTCTTTTTGTCCTCCTCCTCAAATAATTTTCGTGTTTCGGGGTCGAAAATACCATAAGTCTTTTTTCCTAGAAGGCTTTTCCCACTGTCAGAAATTAAACCCAGAAATTTTTTATTGGCCCTTATGAGGTTAAAATCCTGGTCTTTGACAAAGAGATAATCTGGCATGTGGTCGAGTATGATGTCCAAGAACTCAGCATATTCAGCAGCTGCAAAGGAAGCCTTTTTCTGCCGCGTTATGTTGCGCACTACACAAGTGGCTCCTTCTACCTTGCCCTTCGCATCTTTTATGGGTGAAATTCTAAGGTCAAACCAGGTGGTCCCACTGGCCAATTCAAGGTGGAATGTGTGTTGTTTTGGTTTATTGTCATTCAGACAGTTTTCCAGTTTCTTCTGGATCTGCTCACTGACATCTGCAGGCAATGGCAAGTCCTCAAACCGCTTACCTGCCTGGGTCTTTGTATCGATATCAAGGTGGTTATCCTCAGGTAAAAAGAAGTCAGTTAGCATCCCATCGGAATTGACAACCAATACATGGTCATTCATGCTCTCCAAAATGGCTGTTTTTTGGGCCTCACTGCGGTGAATTTTCTGCTCAGCTTTTTTTCTCGCAGTAATATCCCTTGTTACCCCAATTATGCCGATTGCCCGATTATCTTCATCACGCAGGTATCTCATGTGTATCTCAGCGTGTTTAATAGTGCCATCCTTAGCGATGAATTCGCCCTCTATGAGCAGCGTTCGATTGGGGTCAGTATCCGGTCTTTCTTCCAATTCCAACTCGCGGCGATGGTATTGTTTTAGTCTTGAATAAAATTCACTTGTGGTAAGGTCTTTCGCCGGTGATTTTATGTATTCCTCAGCTGAATATCCGAGGAAGTTTTGAATGGATGGACTACAATAGTTGGTGTTCATATCCATGTCCATAGTCCAGATCACATCCGTGGAATTTTCGGAAAGCATGCGGTATTTTAATTCACTTTTACTCAGTTTTTTGTTTGTGTCCGATATAAGCCGGTTTTTTCTGAATAGCGTAATTAAAAATACTGCAATTAGACAAATGAGTATAGTGCCACTAATTATTACTGTCCACAGTTGTCTGTTCTGATTTTGAATATGAACTTCCCGCTGTTGAATGGCATGGTCGTACTCCATGGCCATCATGGTGAGCTTCATGTTTTCCGTTTCAGAAGCTTTGTATGCATCCCACATGTTCTTCAGCATTTCGTAGGCTTCTGGAATATTTCCCGTCTGTAGGTAATTAGATCTCAATATTTCAGCTGCCATGAAAATGTAAATATTGACCTGGGCCTCCTCAGCTTTATCCAGGGCTTGCTGAGCCAATTCAATGGCCTGTGCATAGTCTTCCAGGCCGCCGTGTCCCACTATCCTGGCCTTATTTATCAGGGCGAGTTGTTTTTGCCAAAAGAGATCTCTGCCTTCAATATATTCCAGTGCCTCATCAATTACCGTCAGTGCCTGGTCATTCTTGTTGAGCCTAGATTGAAGAGCGGCACTCAAGATCATGTTGGAGGCAATTATTTGCTCCTTGTTTTCTAAAATAGCAAGGGAATCCGACTTTTCAAGATAGTTTAAGAGGTGTCCATAGTGTTCAGTCAAAACCAGATACTCATCCATTATTTCAAAAGGGTCTTCTCCGGTGGTTTGAAGGCGTGTGAGGAATACATTGTGTTCCAGCGCGCGGTAAAACAATTCAAACCTCGTGGCAGCAAGTCGGTTGTAAACCCGGGCCAGATAGCTGGCATTACCAGTATCTTTGTAGTACACTTCCGCTTTTTTCAAGAATACCAAAGCCTCCTCAAAGTCTTCCGCTGCCCTGTATGTCTCACCGAGGTATATAATTACCCTGAATTTGGGATCCTGCAAATCCAGTTCCTGAAAGTAATCGCGAGCTGTAGTAAGCCGGTTCACAGCTTGCAGGTAGTCTCCCCGTGCAATCCAGGCTTCACCGCTTCGCAGTGCTCCGAAGCCTTTCTCTTTCACAAGGCCCAGAGAGTCAGCCAGGTAGTAGGCTCTCTCTGCAAACTCAACTGCCTCCTCGGTACTGAAAGACTCAGAGGATGCGCGCAGTAATTCTTCGATCTCAGGGTCTAATCCGACAAATAAATCAGCGTCGGCCCGCAGTGTTATACCGATTCCAATAATGAGTATTAGCATTACTACAGCACTTTTGCAACCCGTATAAATCGACCCTGATGACACAGCAAACATTTTATAATAAAGTTAAATGTAACAAATATAACATTTTTTAACAACTACCAATTTTTAGCAAAACGGTTAAAAAATTAAGCTATGAGTCCACTCCGAAAACCCTTTTGTGCATGAAAATGAGCGAAAAATTCAAGATCGAG
>REEO01000101.1 GCA_007695035.1 Saprospirales bacterium
CTTTGGGGACGGGTTCGAGTCCCCAATACCTTGGGGACCGCAATAATTATCAGGGATTTAGAGAGAAATGCATATATTTATGCGGCACTGCCTCACGCCCAGGACAGTTTGTGGAACACCGAACAAAGTGAAATTCATTAAACTTCTCAGAATGTTTAATGTCCGCCATTTGTATCCGCTGCTCATGGCCGGCTATCAAAAATTATCTTCAAGGGAATTCACAAAGCTGCTAAAATCATCTTGCATCATTTCCTTCCGCTACAACGTAAATGGCAACCTCGCAGCCAATGAACAAAAAAAGGTTTATAATCGGGTAGAAGTTAAAATTTCATCCGGTAAAATTCTAGATGTCAAAGGTATCTTAAGCTCCCTTCAGTCCCTCTATGCGTCAGATGAAAAATTTCGCAATGCATTTTGGACAAGGTTCTACGCACCATGCAAACTAGAAATAAAAGAATCGTTCAATATAAACTTTTTGCCCGAGAAAACCAAATTTCGGGTAAGAGGTATGATTTTGAGAGCGACAAATACAACATCGAACACCTCATGCCGGAATCCATTAAGGAGGGTTGAGACCATATACACGACAATGACCATCCACAGTTTCTATACCGACTCGGGAATATGACTTTACTAAAAAAGTCAGTAAAAAGGGAATTGGGGAATTCGGGATTTGAAAAAACGGGATGCTTTTTCAAAAAGTGATTTTAAAATTACCCATGCATTGCAGAGGCCAATAGCGAATGGACCCCTGAAAGAATTGTCGCACATCAAAGCTGGGTGGCAAAAATTGCTAGCGGTATATGGAAATTAAAAACCTTGCGAAAAATCCATCTATCAGCCACTGACTTCCACTTAACCTCACATCATTATCAGGTAAAAGAAAGCGACCGATACCAGCAGAAACACCAGGGTCATTCCCCCGCCAGCCTTGAAATAATCACTGGTTTTGTAGCCTCCTGCCGTCATCATCAGGGCGTTAACCTGATGGGTGGGCAAAATAAATGAGTTGCCCGCGTTGACAGCAGCAAGCAACACAAGGGGTCGGGGGTCAACTCCTGCCATGGTGCCGATACTCACAATCAGCGGAGCAAGTACAACCACCGCACCCACATTGGACATCACCAGCGAAAAGCCGGTGGCCAACACTGCCACAGCAAACAACAACACAATCAGGTGGCTGCCCTCAATCAGATTCATCACCCCGGAGGCGAGAAATTCTGCAGTGCCGGAGTTCTGCATGGCAATTCCCAATGGGATCAATCCCACCAGAAGAAAAACCACCTTCCACTCAATGGATTTGTAGGCTTCTTCTATGCTCAACACCCTGGTAAGCACCATTACCATTGCCCCGGTCAGAAAAGAAATTGAAATAGAAAATCCACTCAAGGCAAGACCAATAGCGAGAGCAAAACTCCCGGCCGCATGCAGCATCTTGGATGGCTTTTTGCTTTCAGCCGTAACCGGGGTTGCAACCACAAAGGGGTCTGTAGAATCCAGGGCTTTTATGTGGTCATAGGGACCGTAAATAATAAATGTGTCTCCTGGCTTTAACTCGTAATCCGAAAAATCACCCCGAACCCGCTCACCTCTGCTGAACAACATAATAGGTTCTACGCCATACCGCTTCCTCATAGCAAATTGGCGCAGTGTTTTACCCGCCATCTCGGAACGCGGAGGTACAATAATTTCCACAAAACCGGATTCATGCGTATCTTTCAGAACATCGAACATCGGAGAATCGGAAACAACCTCCAACCCATAATCTTCAGCAAATCGCTCCACACCCTTCCCTTCCTCATACAGGGCCAATATCTGTCCTGCATCAAGCACCGTTTCCCGCCAGGGTGCATAATCAATGTGATTTTCATGAGAAACAGCCAAAAGATTGAGGTCGTAATCAGACCACAAACCAGAGGATTCCACGGTTTTGGATACCAAACTGCTCGAAGCCGGAATGCGATAAAAAACAATGTCCCGGTGCAGATTAAAGGCCTCCATGACTTTCTCCTGTTCCGTTTTTGCAAGTCCCTCACCATTGCTTTTGGGAAAAATGTATTTTCCTGCCAACAAAAAGAAAAGTATGGCACTGAACATCAAAGCCAGACCCACAGGAGTCACGGCAAACAGTCCATAAGGCTCTAGATCTGCGGCTTCTAGCAGATCATTCGTGAGTATGAGGTGACCTGATCCAACCATGGTAAGTGCACCTCCGATTATGGCCATAAACCCGATGGGCATGATAAACTCAGAGGCTGAAATCCTCAGCCTGCGGGAAACATCTAAAACGCTGGGTAAGAACATGGCAGCTGCCCCGATATTGGACATAACTGCCGACATTGAACCTACCGATAATGACATTGTACCCAAAACCTTGTTTTTATCACGCCCCACATTGGCCAACAGCCATTTAGAAAAACGGGCCATCATACCGGTTTTGGCAATCCCCTGACCCATAATCATTACAGCTATCATCGCGATGACGGCATTGCTCGAAAAGCCAGACAGAGCCTCAGCGCTCGTCAGCACCCCACTCCACGCCAAAAGCAGCATGGTAACAATGGCGGTCACATCTATACGCAGTTTCTCACTCACCAGCATATAGATGGTAAAGGCCATTATGGCGAGTACGATAATAATCTGGGTCTCCATACTAATCGGTATCGATGATCTGTGACATAAAAGTGCAAACCAGACATCTCGTCTTTCCCCGGGAAATAGCTCAAAAAACTATATTTTTCTTCTAAAAGTTATCCGCCTGAAAAACCCTCGTGTCCAATCCACAAGAAATAACTGCTTTGCGGAATAGCAACTTACCATTTCCCGCAAGCCAATTAGAATTAGATCTAAATTGAAAAGAAAACAGCCCCCCTTAAAGCAAGTGGAGGCTGTCATGGATTTATTTTCAGACTTCGAGTAATGAAGCGTTCTGTTCTTTAAATTCAGCGAGTGAATCCATTACCACGCTGATGTCGTAACCGGCGCGCTTGAGCAGAGAACCCGCTGCTGCAGAACGACCACCGGCTGCACAGTGAACAACCACCGGTTTCTCGTTTGGAACTTCCTTAATCCGATCCAAAAGGCGGGTGTGCGCGATGTTTTGGGCACCCCCGAAATGTCCTTCGGCCTGGTATTCAGAAAGTTTACGCACATCGAGAATATGCTCCCCTTTGTCTTTGCGGTTGGCCGCTTCAGCAAAACTGATGACATCTATAGAGTCCATTTTACCACCCTGAGCTTCGTAGAGATTGAGGTCATCCAATGTTATGTAACCGACTACCCTGTCCAGGCCAATTCGATACAGATCGGCAACTGCCTCTTTCAACCTGCTTCCATCTACGATCAGATAGATATCCTCATCTTCGGTCACAAAAGAACCCGCCACCGTATTGAACTGCTTATTCAGTGTGGTGAGCAAACTGCCGGGAATATGCCCGTTCAGGTATTCGGGTTCCAGACGCGTATCGAGTACGGCCACGTTATCCTTTTTGGCGGCTTTGGCAACCTCATTGGCAGTTACGCGCTTGGGATCAGGCATGCCTCCCAGAATAGCAGGTCCCATTTTGTTATCGCGCTTCATGCGAGCGAAATACAGAGGCGGCTCGGGCTGCCCTTCCAAAATGAATTTCACAAAATTGTCCTCCGAAGAGGCAGCTTTCAGTGAATTGTTGTAGCGCCTTTCGTATCCCACAGTGGATTTGGGAACAGCTCCAAGGGCTTTTCCACAGGCAGAACCTGCACCGTGACCGGGCCATATCTGCACATAATCCGGAATATCCTGAAACTTTGTGATAGTCTGATAGAGCGTTCGGGCTGAAGGCTCCATTACGTGCTCCATACCGGCAGCGGATTCCAATAGGTCAGGTCGACCTACATCACCTACGAAGACAAAGTCCCCGGTAGCCAATCCAACAGGCTCATCCGCTGATGCCCCATCGATAATTTTAAAAGTCAAATGCTCGGGGGTGTGACCAGGGGTGTGCCAGGCCTCAATCTTGATATTGCCCACCTTGAAAGAATCACCGTCTTTCATAAGTTCGTAATCGTACTTACCTTTTTCGCTGTTGATAAGCCATTCGTACTTCCAGTCTGCATCGCCCTCATCGGACGCATAGACCTTTACACCCCGCTCTGCAAACTCGCGCAATCCCGAAATATAATCGGCGTGGATGTGGGTGTCGGTTGCAGCTACAATGCGAAGTTTGTTTTTTGTCGCGTGATCGATGTACTGATCGATGTCGCGCATCGGATCAATTATTACGGCCTCACCGGTTGCCTGGCAACCAACGAGATAAGCGTACTGTGCCAGTCGCTCGTCAAAAAATTGCTTGAAATACATAAATTCCTCCTTTTATTTAATTCTAAAAAAATTGTTTTAATGTGGCAGCTTGTCCCTGAGCACTCCGTAGAGGTAGGTGCCCAAAATCGCTGTTATTATCGGAACGATCATTACGGTCAAACCCGATCCCAGCAGGGCAAACATCGGTGCCGGACATGCGCCTAGCAACGCCCATCCAAGTCCAAAAAGACTGCCGCCAATAAGGTAGCGCTTGTACTGAGTCGGATCTTTGTCTTCTATGGATATTGGAGTTCCCGTACGGTCTTTAGCCCCTGTGCGTTTGATGATCTGAATCGAGATCACCCCCACCAGGACCGCCAGACCGATAATTCCGTACATGTGAATATCATCGAATCGGAACATTTCCTGAATTCGGAACCAGGAAACCACCTCGGATTTCATCAGCACGAAGCCAAAAATGATGCCCGATAAGAGATATAATATAAAGTCTGAAAATTTCATTTGTCTGTTATTTGTGTTTTATAGAATGATGGGTAGCAATACATAAGTCATCAACAATCCACCGATAAAAAAGCCTATTACGGCGATCAGGGAAGCGAGCTGCAAATTGGACAAACCGCTTATCGCGTGGCCCGATGTGCAACCTCCCGCGTACCGGGTACCGAATCCCACCAAAAAACCTCCAATGGCAAGCACAATTATGCCCGTAGGACTTGCGAGAACCTCCCAGCTAAAGAGGTCAGCCGGAACAAATCCGGTAAAATCCTGAATGCCGAGCTCCTGGAGGGAACTCACTGTTGATTCCGACAAATCTATGGGATCCGGATTGGCAAATACCCAGCCGCCCAAAAATCCGCCTATCACCACTCCCAGTAGCAAAACCAAATTCCACAGACCGGTTTTCCAGTCGTATTGAAAGAATTTGACATTGGCTGGAGCGCAGGCCGCGCAAATGTGACGGAAGTTGGACGATATACCGAAAGCCTTGTTGCCTACAATCAACAACAACGGTATCATTATCCCGATGATGGGACCGGCGACATACCAGGGCCATGGTTGATATAAAAGGTCAATCATATTTTATTTCTTATTGAGTTGATGAAAAATGGGTTAATTTTTTACTTCTTAAGCGATACTTACATGTCTTTACATGTAGTGAAATAATATTTGATAGTCTAAACGGGATGCTTTTTATCCTTATTGTACATTGATAAAAAATATTTGATGTTACATGTATTAAACTTGTATTAACCTGCGTTTGTTCATTGTGTAAGTTGATAAATTTTACAGGAAACCTGAGTTATGACCACTTTAAAAGACAACAGGCCTCGCCACCAACAAATTGCCGACTGGATACGCGATGCCATCAAAGAAGGAGATTTCGGTGTGGACGACAAACTCCCCTCTGAAAGTGAACTGTCCGGTCGTTTCGATGTCAGCCGCGTCACGGTGCGAAGGGCTTTGCAAACACTGGAGAATGAGGAGCGGATATACCGCAGTCAGGGAATCGGCTCCTTTGTGAAGGGCGGGAAGGCGGTCCAAAACACCCTGGCCATGAACGATTTTATGGAAGACATGAAACTCAATAGCCTGGAGGCGGAATCGGTGGTACTGCGAAATGAAATTGAACCGGCACCTCCTGCTGCTGAACGCCATTTAAAGTTAGATCCCGGAACCAGGGTTTTCCGCCTGGACCGCCTCCGCCTCGCCGACGGTGAGCCCATCGCACTGGACTACACCTGGCTACCCGCTTTTTACGGTCAGTTGATCGTGGATTTTGACCTGGCCAAACGCACCATTTTCGATATCCTGGAGAATGAATACGACATTGCCATCACCGCTGGCTGCTATTTCCTACACGCAGAAAATGCGGACAAACACCAGGCCAAACACCTTAACCTAAAACCTGGCAATGCCCTTTTTCGCATGGACCGCGTCTCCTACACCATCAAAGACAAGCCAGTGTATTACCAACAGCGCTACTATCGCAACGACAAATTCATGTACCGGATGCGAGTGGAACGTAACAAGGACGGCTCAGGTACAGACCAATCCTCCATGCCACTGCGCGAGATCAAGGCAAAGATTTTGAAGGGGTGAGATGGGAGGGAAGGCTTGATTGGAATTGATCTCCCTGCTGCAAACTAATTCTTTAGATACATTTTGCATCAAATTTCTCAATCACCACCCATATCTGCAACTATAATCATCCTGTTCGACAATTAATCCCATCGCTTACATCTGGTAATGGCCGAAGAAAAGCCAGAATTAACCAGTTTAAAAGAAGGTTCATTGAGTTGGATTTACACTCAGAACAGGTAGATTAGAATTATTTATAAGGCTTTCAGTAATACTGGGCGACATAATTTTCATAAAGCCCTTTTTCCCCTGTGCGGTAACAGCAATCATATCTGCACCCACACCCTTAGCAAATTTTAAGATTCCCCTTTCCTCATTCAGGGCGTTGAAAATGTTGGCAGAAAAATCATTACCTGAGCATTTCTTTATGAATGCGTTCATTTCATTTTCCACTTTGTCTGTTTCCCTGAAGTTATAGGGAACATTGACATACAGCAAATGGATTTTTGCCTGCATGATTCCGGCAAAATCACAAACTTTAAGGAATGCGGGAAGGACCCTTTCTTCAAAGTTAGCTGCGAAAACAATGTTTTTCACCTCAAAGTTTTGGGGTCTGTCCCTTACCACCAATACAGGCGACGTGGAATTGCGAACTACTCTTTGTGTATTGGAGCCCAAAAGTTTCTTCAGTCCTTTGGTTCCATGAGATCCCATAACAAGAAAATCACATTGATTTTCCTCGGTATGGCGATAAATCCCCTCTCTTTCCAATTCATAAACCAGGAACTCCTGAGCAGTCAAACCCCTATCTTCCGCTTTTTTTCTAAGATTTCTAAGTTGGATCTTGGATTGGGCGATTTTAGCCTTGGTTTCGGGATACATCTTCTCGTTCTCTACAGATAACTTTCCCCAATCAACGGGGGTTAACAGCATGTGCAGGAAATGAATTTCTGCGCCGGCCTTTTGTGCGATATCCAATGCGAAGTCTTCGGCTGCTTTCGCGCAATTCGAGAAGTCTGTTGGAACTAGTATTCTTTTCATCTTACAAAATTTTAAATGGTTTAATCAATTGATATAGTTCATATGGTGTCAGGCCACAGGTCAAAATTTTTACTGGACACCGGAACCCAATAACTCTTGTTCTTCATCCACAATATTTTCAATCCCTCTGAGTAATG
This sequence comes from Saprospirales bacterium, assembly GCA_007695035.1. Classification (GTDB taxonomy): domain Bacteria; phylum Bacteroidota; class Bacteroidia; order Chitinophagales; family Saprospiraceae; genus PWJY01. Next base: position 7,558 of record REEO01000101.1, read on the forward strand.
TATCCAGGTTAAAGGAATTACTATCTATGAGTCCCCTCCAAAAACCCCAAAGTGCACATTCCGGTCATATGGTGCCACCTATTCCGGTCATATAGTGCCACTACTTTCATGATTTTAGATTGCTATGTAAAGATGATAAAAATTATCCTTTTAGTTCCTTTTTCTTCCTCATTGATTCACCATCCAGCTTAATTCTGTGTGAAGAATAGATAACTCTATCCAGAATTGCATCAGCAATAGTTCCCTCTCCAATTGTTTCATGCCATGTTGATACAGGTAGTTGGGAAGTGAGAATAAGAGATCCCTTATCATAACGATCTTCAATGATGGATAACAGAGTTTGCCTGGAAAACTGATCAAATGTGTGGAGCCCGAAATCATCGAGGATTACCAATGGAGTTCTCCCAAGTTTCCTTAATGATTTTAGGTAGTTCCCCTCCAGTTTGGCTAATTTTAGTTCCTCACACAGTTGATGAAAGCTGTAATACCTGGTTTGAATCGTTTGTTTGCAAGCTGACAGTCCAATGCATTGGGCCAGGTAACTCTTTCCCACTCCAGTTGGACCTGTAATTATTATATTCTCTGATTGTTGGATAAATCGCAGACTTAGAAGTCGCTCAAACATATTTTTATCCAGCCCTCTTTTTGACCTGTAATCTATGTCATTAGGACTTGCAGAGACCTTAAACTTTGCTGCTTTAATGAGGTTGTGAATCTTTCGATTGTATCGATCCTCGTATTCAGTATGGACAAGCAAAGCGATATACTCATCCAGACTGTAATTCTGGTACAGGTTTTCTGTTATGCTTCTCCGGTAAATATCACTCATTCCCCGGAGCCTCATTTGTTGCATCTTCTCAATTGTTTGATTTACATTCATTTGCTTAATTTTTGATGTTATTGATAATTATTTTTCCCTCGTATATTTCTGTGGTCTGGAATTGACGGATTGTGATGTAACTCTCCGGAATCCAGATCAATCCCCTTCTCAAGGATCTGTGCAATGGTGTGATATACATGCCTGTGGTAGGGCAAAGCTAGACGACAAGCCTCTTCAATACGATTGGAAGGGAACTGCTTGGTTAATATCAGTAGTCCCTGGGCTTGTTTGTACCCGGTTTCAGGATACTCCTTTTCTGTAATCATTTTATCAATGTACTTCTGTGTGTTGGGACCTATCCGGCTGGCTTTTTTTACAAAGTACACCAGACCCCAATGACGGTAAGCTTTATTTGCGCTACTGAGATGTTCTTTTATAGTAGAATACCGGCCTTGCTTCAAACTTATCCTATGAAAGGCAATGCGTTTGCCCTCCAGGTAAATCTCAACAGTTTTCCGAGTATATTCAACATCAACTCGTTGGCCAATATACTGGTACGGGACACTGTAGTAATGACGATCTGTACTCATGTAGATATATCCCATCTTTTGTACTTTCAGCCGCTTGTAATATTTGATCTCAAAATCTTGACTCGGTAGTGGTTGCAGAAAGGGCTTTTCTAGCTCTAAAAATTCTGATCTGCGTGACACTGTGGAGTTACTGAATTTGTAATCATTGTATTTATCCAGCAACTCAAGAATTTGCTCATTCACCTCTTCAATATTGAAAAAGGTGTGCTTGCTCAGCGGATAAAAAATAGTTGATATACCAATCTTACGGCTCCCTCTACTAAAGCTTTATCCTTTGGAGAATAGGGTCTTGTAGCTGTAATGGTACAGTTGTAGTGTAGCCCTAAATCCTTTGCTGTCCCGTTGATTTGTGGAGCATATTTGTGAGCTTTGGTTACAATGGCCTTTAGGTTATCTGTAATGATTACTTTAGTAACTCCCTTAAAGTACCTAAGACAGTGAATTATTCCTTTGATTACGTCTTCTTTGCTTTGGGAATGCAATGCCATAACGAAGGTGTATTGGCTGCACGGCAATATTCCTACCAACACCTCCAGCTGCTTTATTTCTCCAGTCTCTTTATCAACGACCTTCAATTTCTTGCCTGTAAAATCTAAGAACAGTTTTTCTCCTGCCTTGTGCTCAATACGCAAACTGCCTTTCTCTTTTTTCCTCCATTTGTTGAAATGATGATGGAATTGGGTGCTTTTGTACCCATCAGGATGCTTGTAGATGTACTCCTGCCACAGTTGTCCTAAAGTACAACCAGGCTTTTTCAACTCTTTAGTAAAGTAGGGAAAATACTGGGCTAAATCCTTAAATCTGCGCTCTTCCACCTCAGAAGCGGTTGGAAACAGATCATTTAAGGACGCATTATCTAGGCTCAGGAGCTCGTCATAGTCAAAGCCATGCGCCTCAAATATCTTTATATAGCTATTTACAGTATTCCTGCTAATCCCCAATAGCGAAGCGGCCTTCCTGTTACTTATATTCTTCTTTTTCAGTAAGATAAGTTACTTGATTTCCATAAGATTGATTCTTTGTCCTGCCATTATTTTTTGGCAGTTATTTAATCTAATCTCATGAAAGTGGCACAATGACCTCCGGAATAAGTGGCACAATGACTTCCGGAATGGGTGGCACAATATCACCGGAATGAGTGGCACAACATCACCGGAATAGGTGGCACAATGGCGGCCGGAATATGCAGCCCAAAGTTTATCATCGAATCAAAATGGGTGAGCTTCTATTGTAAAAAGGAACATTTGAGCATCCTGAAAGTGGTGCGGGCTACCTGATTTCGCATGAAAAGTTGATTCTAATATTAGCGGGTAT
>REEO01000103.1 GCA_007695035.1 Saprospirales bacterium
CGGGGGAATAAATCGGTCTTGCCCGTTGAGCCACCATAGATAGCCGTAAGAGGGATTGAGGTCCTGGGAAGGAGTAATCATCTGATGGAAATACTCCCTGTCCTCCATTAATAAGTCCCCATCCCAATATCCCTCCGCCAGCATCAACAGACCGAAGCGGGCAAAATTTCTCGGAGTGCTGAACATGATTCTGTTGAAATCGAGATTGACATAAAGACCGAAGATGCCGGTTCGTGTACTCAGTCTGTTAAAAAGTATCTGGTTCAACCCCTGGCCGGATGCCTCCTCCAGAACGCTGGCAATTAATGTGTATGGGGCGTTGTAGTAGTACCAGCTCGTTCCTGCATCACTGCGATATTGTAGGCAGGTATCGAGAGTGCAGTTTTGATCGTCCACATCAAAATCAAGGCCCGAAGTCATGCTGAGTTGATTCTCCACGGAAATCAATCCCTCTTTTTCCGGTGGGGCGCTCGTCCAGCCCTCTCCCAACCAATCGGACACGAGGTCATCAACCGACAAAAGGCCCTCTGAGACCAGCATACCCGTCAGGAAAGCAGTCAGGCTTTTTCCTGCTGAAGCCCAATACCAAACGCTGTCGCGAGCAAAATCTCCGAAATATTCCTCCACCACCATTTTTCCGTCCACCAAAACAATAAATGCCCGACTGTCACCTTCCTCAAGAAATTCTACCAACTCCTCCAATACGTCAGTATCCCAACCCAGGTCCGCAGGTTGGGTTTCCTCCCAAGGAACTTGCCCGGTAGCGATAGGTGGGAAATACAGGTCCTGCCCAAAGACAGGTAGGGTAACCAAAAGACATAATAAAGTGCAAAACAGTGGAATCAGTTTCATGGCCTTACATTCTTGAATACATATGTTTGACATCAATATGGGCGGAAGGTTTAAAAAACTTAAAGGATTAAACCGGACTTAATGGTCGTACTGAGCGTTTACAGGAAAAGGTTCATTGAAAAAAAACTGCTGAAAACCATTCCTAGAGCGTCAAAGGAGTTTCATTTTTTTTGTATAAAATACGGTTAAGTTATGGATGTTTTTGTTTAAAAAATCAACTTTGGCTTTACTGCCGATGAAACCATATTCCAATTTATCAGTGAAATTGGTGATTCTTTAAAGGTATGGAAGTTTACTGCAAAGTTGGATACCATTCGGCCATGACCCACAAAAAGAACAACCAGAAAAAACATCTGGCGCTACACTCAGTTTCATGAATCAATTCAAATCACCGGTCAATAGTGTTCCGATTTAAAAATTCACCAAAAATCACATACTCCAACAACTGTCAAAAAAACTTTTTCCGATAAAAATGGGTTGCACAATGACCCGGATTTGTTTATTTGGACCCCATTAGCTGCCGATATCACAGGTGATGGAATCGATGAATTGATTTGGGCCGCTGCAGGTGGAACCCTCGCTTACCACACCCTGGAAACGGTTGGCCAAAACGAACTGCAATCTTCCTCCTACTTTTATCCAAACCCCACAACCGGCAACATCCGCATTTCAACAGGAAATACCGTACCGGCATCAATAGCTGTCTATTCGCTATCTGGCAGATTGATTTTGACTGCAGAAGAAACCCTTCCGGCCAACCTGGACTTGAGCGGTTTGATTTCAGGCACCTATTTACTAAAAGTAGTGACCCCGGACGGCAGCTTCAGCAGAAAATTGATCATGCACTGAGACCTTTAGTTTCAGGACTTCCATCAGTTGGGAAAAACAAAGAGCTCAATGGACTTTTGGTGTTTGAATATGAGTGAGCACATTCCGGTTGTGAATTGGGGTCAGCCGTGTTCATCCAAAGAATGAAAAAACGAAATTCACCAATTCAGGCTCATAGCCTTTTACCTTTGCAGTCTTTGGGAAGGCTAAATAAAATATCTTCCTAAACTCCAACCAATTCCAACCAGCATTCCGTCTAAGCATTGATGGAACGGAAACCATCCACATAATAGTCACTTTTGTCAATAGTTAGCCATATGAAAACAAATACCAGACTACTTTTCCTTCTTGCACTGCCACTGTTTTTCACCTCCTGTCTGAAGGACGATTGCTACCAACTGGTTGAGAAAGTAACCATTCAGGAGACTTTTAAAGCAAAAAACGAATTCAGAGTGGACATCCATAGTATGCCCGGTGAGCCCCTTCAGGAGGCGGGGAAAATCTATGTAATTGGAAATGCTCTGTTGATCAATGACGTAAACAGGGGAATCCATATTGTCGATAACAGTCAGCCGGACAATCCCAAGTTTATCAACTTCATAAAAATCCCCGGCAATGTGGATATGGCAATGGAGGGCAACCTGCTCTATGTCGACAGCTACATCGATCTATTGACCATCGATCTGAGCAATTTCTTCAACCCTGTTCTTTTGAAACGAGAAAAGGATGTGTTCACCGGTCAATTTGAAGCAAGGGGCGACAGTATAATTGTAACCAGGGAATTCGTCACAGAAATGGTAGAGGTGGATTGTAGAGAAAACAGTAATTGGGATGGAATTACAAGTACGGGTCCTGAATCAACCTTTCCCACTGGTTTCGGAGGCAACAATCAAAGTGTGCAGGGCAAAGCGGGTTCCATGGCGAGATTTGGACTCAGCAGCGGCCATCTTTACGCGATAGACCATACCAGATTTCAGGTTTATGATCTTTCACAGGGAGGGATTCCTGATCACCTTCAAAACATACCGGGAAGGGGCCATTTGGAAACCATTTTTCCGTATGGAGAATACCTGTTCATCGGTGCCAACAATGGCATGTATATTTACGACAATACCGATCCTTCCAATCCCCGGTTTTTATCTGAATTCCGCCATGCACTTGCCTGTGACCCCGTTTTTGCCACAGAAGACCGCGCCTATGTGACCTTGAGGGATGGAAACGCCTGTCAAACAGTTACCAATCAATTGGATGTTTTGGACATTAGCGACATCACCAACCCCAAACTCATCAAGACTTACCCGATGACCAATCCCCACGGTCTTTCCGTAGTTGATCAAACGCTGTTTCTCTGCGATGGCAGGGACGGATTAAAAATATTTGATGTATCAGACGACCTCCGAATTGACGAAAACAGGTTGGCACACATAAGACATGAGCACACCTACGATGTAATAGCACTGGGCAGGGATCATTTGATAGTGACGGGTAAAAACGGCATCAGACAGTACGACAGTTCAGACCCGAAAAACCCAAAATCCATCAGCTTTTTGCCCACCAATTAATCCCAGCGCAAATCACAAAAGTGAAACAATGACTTTGGTATCAGGGAGTGACAACTGGATAAAAAAATGGGGTTTGGGAATTTTCTTTTCCCTATTTTTTCTGCTCGCGCAGGGGCAGGAATGCGACACCATCGACCGGGTGGAGCTGATGGACGGTGGAGTTATCAATGGCAAAATCCTGAACATTACCACCGATTCTGTTTCTGTAATCCCATTGAGTGGAGAAACCATTTGGGTTTTCTCAAAAGGGGAAATTAAGAATTATGAGATCGATTACATTAAGCATGATAAACCCGGAGCAAAAAACCGTCTTCCTTTTAAAAAAATGGGTGATAACAACACCTTTGCAGACTTTGGAGTTTCTATGCTCAGCGGTAGAAACGGGGAGAATTTGTACGCATTTAACCTCACCATAGGGTACCAATTCAGCAGGTGGGTCGGTCTGGGAATTCGCACTGGGAGGTATCGGTTCCCCTCTTACAATTCCAATAATTGGTATCCCATATCAATAGACGTGAGGGGTTTTTTATTGGACAGGGGTCTTACAGCTCATTATAGGGTGGGACTTGGATATACTTTTATACCCGAAAAGGATCAGTTTATAAGGGAGTCCAATGGTGGCTACTTTTTCAATCCATCAATCGGACTCACCTGGTTTCTCGGAAATACTGCCTATATTTCGGGAGATATTGGAGCAATCTTTTCCCGGGCAAAATTCAATTCCTTTGGACCCTGGGGGTCTGAACTGGAAGAAATTGTCAGAATAAGAAGGTGGCAGGGAGAACTGAAAATTGGCATTCTTTTTTAGAAAAAACAACACTTTCCCTTCTATGGCGGGAAAAAGCACATATAGCGAGGATGAAATTCTGGAGGGCTGCAGAAAGAACGACCGGCACTTCCAGGAGGTGTTTTACAAACAACACTTCGATATGATGTTTGGCCTCTGTAAGTCCAGGATTAGAGATGGGGAAGAAGCCATGTTGGTGGTGAACGATGCCTTTTTAAAGGCTTTCAAAAACATTGGACAGTACAGCCACAAGGGCAGCGTGGGTGCCTGGTTGAGACGAATACTTTTCAACGCCATAGCGGATTACTACCGCAAAATAAAGCCCACACATATGGCAGAAGAACTGGTTGAAAAGGTCAATAAAGTACTGGTGTTGAACGGACAGGTACTCAATGACCTGTATTTTGAAGACCTGGTTCGGTTGATAGAGGAAATGCCCACAACTACAAAAGAGGTTTTCACCCTTTTTGCAGTAGATGGATACACCCATGCAGACATAGCAGAAAAACTCGGCATTCCGGAAGGGAGTTCCAAATGGCAGCTACACCAGGCTAGAAAATTACTCAAAGCAAAATTGGAGAGGTTGGATCGATCAGATCAAAAACTTAAATTAAGGACATGAAGGAAGACTTGAAAAACAAAGGCTGGGAACAAATGAAAGGGTTGTTGGACAAGGAGATGCCCATCGCTCAGGACCGAAAAAAAGGCGCTCCCTTCTTTTTCAATCTGGCAGCGGCCATTTTAATTCCACTAATTGCAGCGGCTGGATTTTACTTTGCCTTACCCACTTCCGAAACTCCTGAAACACCACAGGCATTCCACCTGTCTAATCAGAGTGAAACCACGCAAAAATCCTCGGATCAGACAAACATCGACCCCCAGGACGAAAAGGCGGATGAAAAAGAAATGCCAACGGCACGGTCCGCTTCAGAACCCCATTCCATTCCACACAAACCCACCGATGAAACAACCACTGAAGAGGAAAACCTAAGCGATCAAAGGACCCTTAAATCAGTTGAAATGGATGGGGCAAAAGAACCTGAAACCGAATCGGAAACAATCAATAAAAATCCAACTGCCTCCGCAGGTATGACCCGTGATATCGAGGCGATCAAAGGCTTCGAAACTTTGGCAAATATGGAAAATGTCACCATTGCAGCAAAAGTTGAGACAATGGATCCAGAGCGTTTACCGGACTTAAAAACGGAGGTGGATCAACCAGGTGATTGGGAGTTGAGTACCGCAGTCCACAATCCTGTTAAAAAGCCACTGGATAAGACCTACTCTCCGGAAAAACCAACCCCGGATTGCCCCAAAAGATTTTCACTGGGCCTGAACTACATCAAGCCCTTTTTTACCAATACCCACGGAGCAGAATTGGCTTTCAACTGGAATATAGGGCAGGGTGAAACCGGACTGTCTCTGGGCGCAGGACTTTCAGTACAGAATGCCTTTAAGGATTTTGATTACAAATCTTATGAACGAACATCGGCAGAATTTGTCAATACCCCCGGCTCTTCAAACGTTGAAAATGTTAATACCGAGGTGCAGGAACAAGAAACCAGGAATATACTGAATACTTATGGTGAGCTTCGGCTTTCTGCGCAATATAAATTTAAGCCCGGACAAAGGTGGTGGGTTGGAATTGGCGTCAATGCCCACCGGGTTTTGTGGGTTGGAAGGCACAATGCTTACACAGAAATATTTACTGATCCGTCTTTTGATCCCTTGTCAAGCTCACCACAACCCAAATCTTTCAGAGATAACATAAATAACTACAGGGCATCCTCCACCCTTTCAGTTCGCTACCGGATCGATTGCCGGTACAGCGCCACAGCCGCCTTTACCCAGAATTTGACTCCCTTTTACAGATCGGATGAACTCAACTCCTTTTCCTCCTCCAATCAACTTTCGGTGGGGCTGGTTTATAGTTTTGGGAAATAGGGGCGGGTTGGTTGATGGTTGATGGTTTTTGGTGGACGTAACCAATTTGATTACAGCTACTTATATACTTATAAGGGTTGTAGATTTGGAGGGATTTCTTTTTGGCGCATAGTGTCTTGAAGTACCCCTTTCGTTTCTCCGCCTGCGCCCAATCTCTTCTTGTCTCAATCACTGATTAATTAGATTACACAGATTGCGCGGATTTTTCTTTTCGGAGCATCCTATCTGGATATAGTGCTTCAGCGGCCTCCGCGTAAAACCGAATCCTACCTACAAAAACACCCTCAAATTCATTATTTTAGCCGTGGTTCTGGAATTTTCGCTAAAAAAACACACACCCAAAAGTAGCCTGATAATGGGGAATCAATTAACCACAGCCTTACTCTTCCCTACCACATCAATAACCCAGTAAAATCAGGTTTTCTGTCAAACTTCTGCCGCAGGCTTCCAGCTCGATAATGTAAAGTCCAGGGGGAAGCCCCTCTGCGGAAATCCTTTTTGGTGCATCGCTGTCGCCATCAAGCACACCGGAGATTTTCAAGCGGCCATTGGAGTCAATTACACTCCATTTCTTCGCGCCCCTGCAGTTGCCATTGTACTCAATCAAAAAATAGGTGGAGGCGGGATTGGGGTATAACAGGAGATCGTGCCTGGACAGCACAGTTTCAGCAGTGGTTGAAGTGGTGGAATCCACGGTAACTTGAAAGGAAATCCGCTCCGATTCGCAGTACATTTCACCCGTAGTAATCTCCCAGTCGTAAAAGTAATAGTAGTAATTGGCTCCAAAAGTCGTAATTAAGATGTCGACCACACCAGCCACTTCGTAGGGGAAAGAAATCCCTTCATTTGAGCGCATGAGCCGCGGGCCAAAATTACCAAAAACAGCCATATTGGTATCCCTGTTGGTAGTGAGTAGGTACTCTCTTCTGGGAGGAAGGTCCCATCCCAATTCAACCCGCTGCCCTTCACTTGCATCCTGAAGCTCTACCGAACCGGAGACGACCAACTCACCGCCTTCGTCGAAGAGTTCCAGCGTTCGCTTGCCGTTGAAGTCAGAGAACAAAACCAGCGATTCCAAACGGATATTTTCGTGCACATCAAAAATCAAACCGCCGTTGATGTGGGGGGCAGGATAGGCACTGGACCCCTCAAAGGCCGTTTTTCCAAGTTGGAATTGCTCTCCCGGGAAAAATGCTCTGTTGGAGATGTAAAACGGGTGAATGCCGTTGGGCAGGTTCAATTCTCTCCTACCTCCAATGAATTCAGGTACGGCTGATTCCTCATCTTCGTACCACAGAATTTCATCACCCTCCACCTCAATCACCACCTCTGTGGTATCGAAATTGAGCGGACTTGAGACGACCGGCAGCCCAGGATTCAGCACCTCGATATCAATCGTATCGGAATAAACCATACCGCAGCTTCCTCCGTCGTAACGGGCGTAAAATGAACCCGAAGCATCCACAGTAAATTCCCTGCCTTCGGAACCATCCTGCCAAACCAATTCCCCCTCGCCCGCAGCTACCACCTCGAGCACGAGCTCTTCCTCACTGCATATTCTCATTGGATAATCGGTCGCGAATTTTGGCCTGAGGTCCGGTTCCGTATCGTAGTACACCACTTCAGATATGTGAACGCAGCCGGTTTCCCGGTCAATGAGTTCGACCCAATAGAGCCCAAGTTCATCCACATGGATACTGCGCTGGCTTTCTCCTGTTATCCAGTGGTAATCAAACCCATCGGGACCGCGAAGTTCCACCCCCTCACCTGTGCAATCGGCCAGGTCTCCGATCACCTCCAGTTCAAAGGGACTGGTGATGCAGGCACCCTCTGTGAGCAAATATTTTTCATTGACATCCAGATCGTAGTACACCTCCCTGGTCCCTGAGGGCCAGGTCACCACAAGGGAGTCCAGGGAGCTAAGTTGTCCCATTCCAAAGTGCACAATACCGGAATTTTGGATGCCAAAACTCTCCCCTGCCCTCACCTCGCGCGTCTGTTTTCCGAGAGGCGAATAAGCGTGAAGAATAGCCCCGATTCCATCTCGATTGGATTCAGTGCCCCGGAGTTTGAAGCGCAGCCAGTGGTTGTCATTTCCGCTATTGAGCCACAGGGCATCGTCCACAGGGCCGGGCGGGCGGTTGTACAGTTCGGTATAACCGGCATACACATCGATAAAGCCGTTGTCGTTGAGGTCTCCCAGGGCAAAAGTAGCAATGGGATTCACATCAAAGGGATTGGACTGAAGGGTAAAGGTGTTGTCTCCATTGTTGAGGTACAAAAAGTGCTCAAAACCGGCAATGAGGATATCGACCAGGCCGTCGTTGTCAAAATCAGCAAATTTAACCTGAATGCCGAAATCTGGATGTTGAAGGCCGGAACCCAGCGTAATATCAGTAAATTCACCATCCCCTTCATTCAGGTAAAGCACCACTTCATTTGGGTGATTAACGGTTATGAGGTCCATTCGCCCATTGTTGTTGATATCACCAAAATCGGAGACCCAGCTCTGTCCCCCGTTCGCCAATCCGTATTCGGCCGCTGCTTCCACAAAAATACCATCTCCCAGATTTAGAAAAAGAGCATTAACCCGCCTGGGATCGGTAGAGTCCGCCACACCAGATTTGCATTTTGAGATGAAGAGGTCCATTTTACCATTGCCCGATACATCGGACCACACGCTGCCGTAGTTACCAGAATTATCGGACTCGGGAATGGTGGCCATATCGATCCAGTGATTTGCATCTACAAAAGAACCATCGCCCGTATTTTCAAATATTTTACTCTCCGCATCGTCATCGGCTATAAACAGGTCAGGATAACCGTCACCGTCAATGTCGATCACGTTGGCAGTTTGTGCAGACATTTCCGCGGAAGGCCCGCCTTCTTCTTTTTCAAAAACACCGTGCTCTACCTGTCGGAATATATTCACTCCGTCTGAAAACCCGGCAGATACGATATCAAAAAGTCCATTTCTGTTGAAATCGCCACTTACAATATTCCACTGTCTAACTGAACTGATCGACAGTCCCTTTGCCACATTCAAAAAACTCCCATCAGGTTTTTGAAAATCAACATAGAGCGATCGCCCCCTTTTTTGCCTCAGTAGGTCATCCGTGAAGTTGCCGTTCAAATCAGCAATTCCAACGGCCACACCAGATCGAAATCCATCGGTCAGTTCCTCAGTAAAAGCCTTTTCAAAGGTAATTTGGGATGATCCGGAAAGAGGGAAGGCAAAAAATCCTATTAAAGCAATGGTGTATTTCAATAAAACCACCGGCCAGCTAATTACCTGGTTTGAAGACAACTTTTTGAAAATACAATTTGCTCCCATGAGGCATTCCTATTTCGCTCATTCGGAAGCAAATATACGAAAGTATTTTAAAAGGTATAATATTGTAAACCAGGGCGATGAGCAAAATAGGCTTTAGAGTTGGATAAAATCCAAATGGCTTCAATCACTTCCTCACCAGGACGGAACGGGTGGCACCTACCACATCAATGGGAACGGTATGGAATTAGTGCACTTGGAATTGTAGTGTCTCTTCAATTCAAAAAATAAAAGGAGGAACATGAATCGGCAAAAATGGGATTATGCAGGGGATATATGAGTCCACTCCGAAAACCCTTTTGTCATGAAAATGAGCGAAAAATTTAAGAT
>REEO01000051.1 GCA_007695035.1 Saprospirales bacterium
TAAGATTTTAATTAAATAAGTATTTGGAAAATTTTTAATCGAATGGAATCGGGTCAATGTTTGTTTAACCAATGGAAGCTGTTAGTCCCGGGAATTTAATCGCAAAGGACCTGGAAAAACAATCAATCTTTTTCAGGGATTTTTGAAAATTTCCGTGAAAGCCCTACCTTTGGAGCGTTTCATATGATTACAAAATGGACCAGAAATCATTGCCATCATTCAAGGTGAAGTTGATCGATCCCGATATTTACTATCCGGCCAAACGATCCATGGTCTTTTTCAATTGGGGCTTCAATGTTGCTTTTGCAATGGGCATTGGGATATCAGTATCTGGTTTTTCAAGTATTGCAATGCTACATTTTGCCATCGGTATTGCTTTTAGTATTATCTCCTTCCTCAATCTCCGAAGGATGAGATCTGCGCATTCCGGTTTATTTCTGGAAATGAACCGGGAAGGTCTTCGAATTTGCGATGATTCAGGCGCAGCGGTAGAGAATATACCTCTTTCTGAAATGGATGATCTCAGCATCCCCGGTGAAGACCAAATTCCATATAATTCCATAAAAGCGGAATGGAAGGAATTGATGCACGGAGCCCGCCCAAATTTTGTTAGTTTTAAACACGGAGAACAGAAGCGGGAGCTTCACTTTGAGTGGGAAAGTTCCTATATGATGCGTCAGTTGGAGAAAGTGGCTGACATTTGGGTAAATGATGATTTGAATAGGACTATCAGGGTTTAGCTGCAATCCAAAGGGGCTTAGGATCCATTTGGTTATTTCTAAAAATTGTGTGGAAATGCAGAGGTGATTAGGATAAGTATTTGCAAATCAGCAACCTAATATACATGCCACCAAAATTTAAGGTATCAGTAGTAATTTTCATCATTGCCTCATTTTTCCATGCGGATATTGAGGGCCAGGTACTGTATTTCGAAAACCAAAAGGTAGGGCAGTTAAAGAGTGAGGGCAAACTTTATCTTTCGGGCAGGTGGGTCGGTGAATTTCGGGAGAGCGGCCAGGTTTATTTACAGGGTAGGAGAGTGGGACAAATCCGCTCCAACAATACTTTTTACTCCGGAGGTAGAAAAGTGGGTGAATTGAGAAGTGGTGGGAGTGTGTACAAAGGCGGTAGAAGAGTTGGTCAGATCAGGTCCAATGGCACCATTTACCGGGAGGGGCGAGTAATCGGAAGGGTAGGAAGTTCATTTTCAGAACCTGAAATAGCCGCCATTTACTTCTTTTACTTCCGGGAAATCCTGGAAAAATGAGCCTGTGAAACCGACCTGAAACTACTATTCCTCTTTTTTCTCCTCCTGAAGCAAATCACTCATCTCCTTTGATATAGCTGACTTGGCTACCCGGAGAAAGGTTTTATTGTCCACCTGCAACTGCACAAAATGATCCTCCATTTTGGTGATTTTTCCGACTATGCCACTGGATAGTACGACCGTATCGCCTTTTTCCATCTCTTTGACAAAGTTGTTCTGCTCTTTGTTTTTCCTCGCCTGGGGACGAATCATGAAAAAGTATATCACCACAAACATCAGAATGATAGGCCACATGCCTATGAGCGCTCCGGCACCGCCTTCCAAAAAAATCATCAGGTTCATCTATTAAATATTTACGTTTTCTAAACTGCCGCAAATTTAAGGCTATTTGGCAAATGGCCTTTATAAAAAGGAGGAAATAAAATCCCGTGGAAGATATCCAATGTTTCCAGGCGAGGTTAAATCCTTATACGGTAGTCATCAACTCTCTAAATCGGGGTCCAGTACATAACCCTGCAACCTGACCACCGTACGACCGGGTATGGTATTGGCATAAATGGTCACAGGACGATCCTGGTATTCGGGCCTATCTGCTGTGTTAAATCTGACGAGGATCTCACCGCGCTCACCGGGTGCAATGGGTTCCTTGGGAAAATCGGGTACGGTGCAACCGCAAGTGCTTCTGGCATTTGAAATCCAAAGGGGACTCTTTCCGGTGTTGGTGAATTCAAAAACCCGTTCGACCACATCGCCCAATTTCACCGTATCGAAATGAATGATTTCCTGGTCAAAAGTCAATTCAGGACCGGCAGCAGTATCAACCCCTTTGTAGGAAATGGGGTTTCGGATGAGTTGGTCCAATTGACTGGATTCAACAGATTCGACCTTTCGATCGGAGTCTTGTTCGCAAGAGACCAAAAGGCCGACAACTGCTGCAATAACGAGGGTTTGTAACAAGATTCTCATATATGGTACATTTTATGGGTCTTAACGCTAAATCGTTCTGTGCTAATCTAGCGGAGAGGCAATTTTTGAAAACAAATTGTCCGCCCGCTGTATTAATTAGATGCTATTATGAAGGGCAAAGGTAAAAAAATATACTGGATTGGATTCATGGCCTCGGGCAAGTCCACGCTGGGTAAACGACTTGCTCGGGACCTCGGCTGGGAGTGGATGGATACCGATGCTCTCATCGAGAAAAAATACGGTCTAATTGACACTATTTTCCGTCTGGAGGGGGAGACTACTTTTAGGGAAAATGAACGGCAAGTACTGCACAATCTCCCGGATGGAAATTTGGTGGTTTCAACGGGAGGCGGCTTGCCATGTTTTTTTGACAATATGCTACAAATGCTGCAAAGAGGACTCGTTATCCACGCAGATACCCCTTTTGATGTTATAGTAGAACGCCTGGAAAAAACGGGAGGTAAAAATGACCGACCACTCGCAGCATCTGCTAGCAGGGATGAACTGAAGGCTCTTTACATGAAACGCGGGGAAACCTACTTCCGCGCCCATCTTACTTTTCAACCCAATGACGACTGGAGTGATTTTTTGGAAAAAGTCAAGCGGCATTTGACATAATGAAGCCCATTTGATCAGTCCTTCAAAAGGTCCGCCAGGGCTCTGTAGGGCATGAGTGTGGAGTGTTGGTTGTCATCGCCCGGAATGGGCATCCCATTTCGACTGATTATTTCAAAAGCCTGCTCGGTTGTGAGATTGGGCTGAAAAGATTTCATCAGGGCGATAGTGGATGCCACCATGGGTGTGGCCATACTCGTTCCATTAAATGACTGGTAATTGTCACCCGGCAGGGTGGAAAAAATAGAAACTCCCGGAGCATAGACAAAGTGCTCAATGCCTTTAGGGGTGTTGGAAAATGGTGCCGGCTCCAGGTCGGGTCCAATGGCTGCGACACAAATCAGGCCCCTTACATTGGCCGGACTGAAATTTCTTGCCGGTTGCCCTGCATTTCCGGCGGCGGCTACCACTATGGCCCCTTTATCTCGCGCAAAATTCACAGCTTTTTCATAGGCCTGGTCCGATCCGCCTCTCGAAGGGCCTCCCAGTGAGAGACTGATGACATCTGCACCGCTTTCTGCCGCCTCAAAAATACCTTTGATGATTCCTTTCTTACTACCAAAACCCCGCTCATTTAATACCCTGATGGAGGTGACACGGTAATGGCTGTTGTTATGGCTCTGTGAGGCTATTCCCACCTGGTTGTTGGAAGTCGCCGCGGCAATACCTGCACAGTGCGTGCCATGCCCCATAGGGTCGCTGTCGTATTCGGAATTTAGGGAGTAATAACTGGAGGCGAGGTCTTCGTGCTCGGCGTCAATTCCTGTGTCCAGAATGGCCAGTAAGCTCTGCTGCTGTAATAAATGGCCGTTTTCCGCAAGGAGATTGTGCAAAAGGTCGTATTCAAGGGCTGAAAAATGCCACATTTCGCCGAGAAGTGGATCGTTGGAAAATGTGCCTTCGCGGTACTGGTGGGGTAGTGGTTCAGCGGGATCAGGGGTGACAGAGATTAAGTTATTCCACTCCCACCATTCCACTCCCTGATTAATCCTCAGCAAAAAAGCGATTTGATCAAGTTGTGTTGTGCGGCTTTCCGGGACGTCACAGACAATGATGTTTCTCGAGTAAGCCGCTGCACTCTCCGGCAGATTGATGTTTCTGCAGTCCAGGTCAAAGCGCCGCTTCAGTAAGCCCAATTGGGATTCATTGTAGGTTGAGGACAGTTTGATAATCAACTCGTAACTCTCTGATAATTCCGCGGAGGGCGGTACCCATTTGAATGTTTGATCCCATCTTTGGAACAGCACCGAGAAAAATATGGAAAGGAAAACGGCAAGGGCACCGAAGTACAAAACCTTTTGCCTGCTCAGGAGTTGAAAAACAGTCACCACTACTGCCATCAATACAAAATCCCTGCTCAGGATTATCAGTTTAAAGCCCGTTGAACCCGGGGCAAGGGCCAGAGCCAGAATGTAAACCACAAAGCCCGTCACAAACATTTTGCTCATCAATCCGCTGTAGTTGGAGCCCTGAAAATAAAACCAGCCAACCAGTCCCAGCAGGGATAGCAGAAAGAAGAAGGGATAAATGCCGGCCAGAAGCTCCATAAAGTGCAGAATAGATCAAATCAAAGATTCATGCCAAATATACTGTGATAAAACAATACCTTTTTACTATTATTGCGGTTTTTTATACGATCTATTAATTGTGGCAGACCAACGCACCGGATTTAATCGTCCAAAGTGATCAACAACTAATCTGATTTGATAATTTTTAATAAAACAGTTCTTCAATGAGTGAGAAAAAGATTCACAATACCCTTATTATCGGCTCCGGTCCTGCGGGGTACACCGCCGCTGTTTACGCTGCAAGAGCCAATATGGAACCCATTTTATACACCGGCCTGGAACCCGGGGGGCAATTGATGATCACCACTGATGTGGAAAATTATCCCGGTTATCCAGATGGTGTGAAGGGACCCGAAATGATGGATGATTTCCGCAAACAAGCAGAGCGCTTTGGAACAAAGGTCCATTACGACACTGTGGTCAAGGTGGATTTTACCGGTCCTGTGCATAAAGCCTGGACGGAAGGAGGAGAGGAAATTCACGCGCACTCTATCATTATTTCCACAGGCGCCAGTGCTAAATGGTTGGGACTTGAGTCCGAAAAACGACTCCAGAATAAAGGGGTTTCCGCCTGTGCTGTTTGCGATGGCTTTTTCTTCAAAGACATGAAAGTGGCCGTAGTGGGTGGAGGTGATACTGCAGCCGAGGAAGCGCAGTACCTGGCCAAACTCTGTCCCGAAGTTCACCTTCTGGTGAGAAGGGATGAGATGAGGGCTTCTAAAATTATGCAAAATCGAGTTTTAAATACTAAAAATATCCGCATTCACTGGCACACGGAGGCAGAAGAAATTCTTGGTGAAGACGAGGTCGAAGGTGTTCGGGTGGTTAATAATCAGACGGGTGAAAAATCCACCATAGATATCAAGGGTTTTTTCGTGGCTATTGGCCACAAGCCCAATACTGATATTTTCAAAGACTGGTTGGAAATGGATGAGACGGGATACATTCTCACGGAGGGTAAATCCACGAAAACCAATATCGAGGGGGTTTATGCGAGCGGAGATGCGCAGGACAAAATTTACCGGCAAGCGGTAACTGCTGCTGGTACCGGTTGTATGGCTGCTTTGGATGCCGAGCGCTTTTTGACAGAAAAAGGCATCATTTGATAAAGAACTGAGGTTTGTTTAGGTTCTAGGTTTTCTTATCTTTACCCAAATGCGAACCAGTACCCGGAAAGGGACTATTTTTTAAGCAAAAACAAACGATATTATGGCTGACAAAACGAGATTCAGAAAAGGTGTTCTTCACGGAGATGAAGTCACCGAACTATTAAATTACGCCAACGAAAATGACTTCGCCATTCCCGCAGTCAATGTGGTGGGAACCAATTCCATCAATGCAGTAATGCAGACGGCACGAGACGTCAACAGCCCTGTCATCATACAATTTAGCAATGGGGGAGCGTCCTTTTACGCTGGTAAGGGCCTCGATAACAGCAATCAGGAAGCCGCTATTTTGGGTGGAATTTCCGGAGCCATGCACGTACACGCCCTCGCAGAAGCCTATGGAGTGACCGTAATTATGCATACAGACCACTGCGCCCGAAAATTGATTCCCTGGGTAGAAGGGTTAATCGAAGCGGGAGAGAAGTTTTATGAAAAGCGCGGATACCCACTGTATTCAAGTCATATGCTTGATCTATCGGAAGAACCCATTGAGGAAAATATCGCTACCTGTGTGGAATTCCACAAACGGATGTCCCAAATCGGAATGACACTGGAAATCGAGCTTGGGGTAACCGGTGGTGAAGAGGACGGTGTTGACAATACCGATATAGATAGTTCAAGGCTCTACACACAGCCCGAGGAGGTTGCCTACGCTTACGAAAAACTGAATGAGATAAGCGACAAATTCATGGTGGCTGCTGCATTCGGTAATGTACACGGTGTCTATAAGCCGGGCAATGTAGAGTTGCGTCCGGAGATTCTCAAAAACTCCCAGGAGTACGTCGCCGAAAAGTTTAAGACCGATAAGAATCCGATCAACTTCGTTTTCCATGGCGGCTCCGGCTCTTCCAGGGAAGAAATCAGGGAGGCCATTGGTTACGGTGCGATCAAAATGAACATTGATACCGACTTGCAGTGGGCATTTTGGGATGGTGTTTGCAACTACTACGGCGAGCACAAAGATTATTTACAGGGTCAAATTGGCAATCCCGATGGAGAGGATAAACCCAACAAGAAGTTTTACGATCCCAGAAAGTGGTTGCGACATGCGGAGGAGTCCTTCATAACAAGGTTGCGACAGGCTTTCGAGGACCTGAACTGCATTGGGAAAAATGCTTGAACTGGAGGGAGTTAGTAGGTAGAAATAAAAAATGCCGATTGTCTCGCAGACAATCGGCATTTTTTTCGTAGTAGCGGGGGCAGGACTTGAACCTGCGACCTTCGGGTTATGAGCCCGACGAGCTACCAACTGCTCCACCCCGCGATATAGACCCGCTTTTTCAAGCGGACTGCAAAGGTAAGTACTTTTGTAATACAAACAAACGGGTTTTAGCAAAAAGTTTCACAAAACTCCTTAAAGTACTGAATGGCAGTTTTTTGTAGTAGGGTTTTTCAGCGAAAAATATTACAGATGGCGTTCGGCGTGGTAGGATGATCTGACAAGGGGACCACTCTCCACAAAGTCAAACCCTTTTTCCATACCGACCTCTTTATACATGGCGAAAACATCCGGGTGGACATATTCGGCCACTTCAATGTGCATTTTGGTGGGTTGGAGGTACTGTCCGATGGTCAGGACATCGCAACCATGTTCCACGAGGTCATCCATGATCTGGTAAACCTCATCATAGGTTTCTCCGAGGCCTACCATGATGCCGCTCTTGGTTCTCTTACCGTACTCCTTGGTTCGTTTAATTTGTTCGAGACTGCGGTCGTACTTGGCTTGTGGCCGAACTTTTCTGTAAAGGCTTTGGACCGTTTCCATATTATGAGAAACCACTTCCTGGCCGGCGGAGATCATTCGCTCCAGTGCCCACCAGGTTGCCCGCACATCGGGAATTAAGGTTTCGATGGTAGTATCCGGGCAACGCTCCTTGATCTGGACAACCGTTTGGTACCAAATTTCCGCTCCTCTGTCTTTACGCTCATCCCTGTTAACCGAGGTGATTACGGCGTGTTTTACACCCATCAGATCGATGGCTTCAGCTACTCGTTCTGGTTCATTTTCGTCGTATTCAGGAGGTCTTCCGGTTTTGACGGCACAGAAAGAACAGGATCTGGTACATGTGTTGCCTAGTATCATAAATGTGGCAGTTCCCGCACCCCAACATTCGCCCATATTGGGGCAGTTACCAGATTGACATATGGTATTGAGGTTGTACTTATCGACCAGTTCCCTGACCTTTTTATATTTTTTACCGATGGGTAATTTAACTCTCAGCCATTCGGGTTTTCTCCTGCGTTCTTTGGGTGACTCTACTATTGGTAATTCAACCATTTGCAAATACTTTTTATATAAAACTACCTTCTGCTACCAAACTGCAAAGTTAGGTAAAGGTTGATAAAATAGGGCTTATTATCGGCCTCAATCATAATGGGAACCTCTCTAAAAAAAACATCCACCATTACGCCTAGTTCAAGGGCTCTTACCCGCTCTTCAAAAGCCCCCCAGGCAAAGTGTACACCTCCTTTGAAGTGAAGACCGGGAACGAAACTTGTCTCTCCTATACCTGTGAAAAAGCCACTGTGTCCTTCTATGAGGCTTTGGTCTAAGAATCGATCGTGATTCTCAGAAGAGTATTTTTCACTCCGCACAGGGCCAAACTGACCGTCTGTGTTGTTCCTCAAATCCAGGTAATAGGGCTTAAGTAGGCCTAGTGAGAGACCTCCCTGATAATTTACGCCGACAGCAATTCCTCTCCTCTTGGCTTTTTCGGAAAAGTACCGGAGATTGCCCATTCCCCCGCGTATGGCAAAAAAGCTGTTTTGCTTGCCAAATACATAGGGTTTGGAGAGCACATTGAATAAACTCACACGGTTAGACTGCCTGACTTCCTTGGAGTGCTTCAGGGTACTGATTTCTATGTGGTAATACCTCGTGCGGTAGTAGGTTTCCAACTCTCCGAATTTCATCCCAAATCCCATTCCAGAGGTGTGAAGAAAGAGGTCAAATGCAGTTTCACGAGTGTAAACTATTCCGGCATCCCGGTCAGGTGGTTGCTCTTCCATGGGCTGAAAGGTTACCTGTGCTTTAACCGCTGCGTAGGAGAATACGAGCGAAAGCGCAATTAACGGTGCCAAAAGTAATTTAAACTTCATTCTTTTATTCCTGTGACTGGCTTGTAAACACCCTGCGGCATGAAAAAGTTAGTGCCAGTCTGGTTATTATTTGAATTGGACTATTTGATTCTTAACCACATGGAATTTCAAGAGGTCCATAGTCATAACTCCCTCAACCTTCCAATATTTTACATGGTGATTATTCTAAAATCACTTTCTAAAATGATAACCAATAATTTACCATCCAATCTGCTTCAAATATAGCCATAATTTTTAGAACCTCAAAATCCGGGCCTTTTTCAACACACCCCATTATGGAATGCTGCCTTGAAGCTTGTTTTTTCCAGGCCACTTTGTTGAATGTGTGATATAGGATAGCTAGCTGTGTTTTGCCGGTTTTCCTCTTGATCCGATGTAAAAGGGCAGCAATGTTTGAGATAAATATTAAATTCGCCTAACAAAATCACCGGGAGGATTCGACAAATGCGCATCGTTGTTATAACTTCTGTAGTTTCACCCAGACTGGATTATATGCTCCGGTATCTGAAAAATCGCCTCAGTGCTGAATCAGTGGTAGCTGCGCCTGCATTGGATAGTAAAAAGACGGATTTGGTCATATATTACGGCAATGAAAATCCCCCTCCAGGAACCCATCTCACTGTCCCTGATTCCGGCATTTTATTGAAAGGCGCTGTAGCTGAGAATCGACAGGTGCTGGAAGAGCTAAGCAGTGGGGATTTTATCCTAAAAGAAGGAAGCCATTACAGGACATCTATGGATTTTATGGGTCTGGGATTTTTTCTATTGAGCAGGATGGAAGAGTACAACCGGAGCGATT
>REEO01000085.1 GCA_007695035.1 Saprospirales bacterium
TGGCGCCTGAGATCAGTTGTGTTTCTTCCGTGAACCAGCAGGTAATAACCCCTGGAGACTCCAGTGTTTTTGTGAATATTCCACTGGCCACAGCTTCTGACAATTGCGAGTTGGAAGGGATAGAAAACAACATCAATTCCGGGGGAGCAGATGCCTCAGATGAGTACAGCCTGGGCACCACGCAGGTGATTTTTACAGCCAGTGATACCAATGGAAATAGTGCGGTATGCACCACAGAAGTTGTGGTAGTTGCGGACAGTTCTGTGGTGGCGGTTTGTCAGGATGTTTTGGTAGAGATTGGAGCCGATGGGACGGCTGAGTTGTCTGCAGATTCATTGGATGGGGGCAGTTTTGGAGGAGTGGGCGACCTGACTTTTTCAGTGGATGGATCGACGACTCTCGAGTTTAACTGCGGGGATATCGGTTTAGAGACAGTAACCTTGCTGGTCGAAGACGATGTGGATGGAGTTGATAGTTGTGTCTCGAATATTGAGATAGAAGATAATTTGGCTCCGGTTTTAGATTGTGAAAGTGATTTTACGGCACAGTTGGATTCTTCTGGTTCTGCAAGTGTGTCAGTGTCTGATTTACTTGTAAGTGCCAGTGACAATTGCGGAATCGACAGCACCTTTTTATCAGAAACCGATTTTACCTGCAGTGATTTAGAGGAAAACTCGGTGACACTTACTGTTTTGGATGAGAGTGGTAACAGTGCGAGTTGCATTTCAACTGTTGCGATCATTGATATGGAGCCCCCAGTGATTAGCTGTCCTAATGACCTAACAGTTGAAATATCATTTGGAGATACCGTGGGTTTTGTCAATTTACCGGAGGCGAATGCTACAGACAATTGCAGTGTTGATTCGCTTCACAATGACCAGAATTCCGGTGGTGCAGATGCTAGCGGGAATTACTACCTGGGCGTGACTGAGGTGGTATTTTTAGCTACTGATATTGCGGGAAATCAGGCCCAGTGTACGACTTTAATTGAGGTGGTTGAAGGATCCCCTGATACCCTGGATTATATGATTGGTGGTGAGGTGGCTACAATTTTTGGTGTGAATGTAAATGATGTCACCATGGTTATGACCGGAGATGTGCAGTCAGAGGAAATCACTGACTCCAATGGATTTTATTCATTTGAAATACCCGGTAGTTCCGATGTAACCATTAGCCCGGAAAAAAATGAAAATTGGTTAAATGGGGTTTCTACCCTTGATCTGATCAAGACTCAGCGGCATATCCTGAATATTGAATCCTTCGACTCGCCCTATCTTTTTATTGCGTCTGATGTCAATGTCGATGGGGTTGTGAGCACGCTTGATTTGATTAACACCCAGCAGCTTATTTTGAGCATCATCGACAGTATATCGGGCAATACTTCCTGGAGATTTATTCCGGAAAGCTATGATTTTGATAATCCATCCAATCCACTATTGGAGGATTTCCCGGAATACAAGGATTACGATGATCTGAGTCAGAACCTCGCCGATGAGGATTGGGTAGCTGTCAAAACTGGGGATGTAACCGGGGCTGCAGGGCAGTCCGGGACCAGGGAATTGCGAGGCAGCTATCAGCTTGCACTTAATGTCGATTATGGAGGTGGTTCAGGCACTGTTCTTTCAGTGGAGGCTGGTGAAACTAAAAACATTGCAGGTTTCCAAATGGAGTTTCATTTGCAACCGGAAGCAATGGAATACGCGCGATTGAACCTCGACCAGAGTCGTTTGCCCAGTTTCAATTCAAACAACTACTCGGTGGACTTCGAGCGCGGAATCATCAGAGTGATTTGGTACCATCCCATAGGTGAATACCTGACCAAGGAAGATAAGCTCTTTGAAATTAATTTTGGAAAAAGCGGGCCATTTTTGCCTGACCATGTAGAGCTGAAAAACAGGGGAGAGTTATGGTACAGCGAGGTGTACGGGAAAGCAGGAGACGGAATTTACAGCATCGAATCGGTCTGGGAAAGTCTTCCTGGAGAGGAGGGCTTCACACTCTATCAAAATGAACCCAATCCATTTTCTGATCACACGGTTATACCGTTTTTCTCAACCGAGAGGAGCACGGGAAGCCTGGAGGTATTTGATCTGGAGGGAAGGACTGTTTTTCAAAGAGAGATCGACGTGTTGAAAGGCGAAAACAATTACACCCTGGAATATGGCAATTTACCCACAGGGTTGCTTTACTACCGGTTGACGATCAATTCAAAAACTGAGACTCGTGAAATGATTAGGATACGGTGATTTTAAGATGTTCTTTTGGAGTTACACAATCCCGAATATTGCCTTTTTTAAGAGGAAAGGTTTCGGGGAATGCGATTCTCTTATGAAATACTGTGCAATGTTATTACATTTGCTACAGAGAAATGGGGCTGCATTAGTCTCTATGCACATAAAAAAATCAGATGCAGGAGAAAAAAAGCGGAGTGGATTTTGACCTTTTGGTAGACGAGTACTCCGACATGCTTTTCGGCTTTGCACTGTCGAGGATAGGCAATGAGGCACTGGCCAAAGACCTGGTTCAGGAGACTTTTATCAAAGCGTTCAAAAATGAGGAAAAACTGGCTGAATTAAAGTCGGTAAAATCCTGGTTGTTTACCGTATTAAAAAACCTGATTATTGACCACTACAGGTCGGTTGCTGGTAAAATGGAACGCCATACCGAAGAGTTGGATTACAAAACCTTTTTTGATAAAAACGGGATGTGGCACGGGAATAAAATGCCCTCCGACTGGCTCGCAACATACGACCTCAACAAGGAAGAAGAATTTTTAAAGCTTCAAGAAATCCTGCAACATTGTATTGATGGGCTAAAAGACAGGCCGGCTGCAGTTATAAGAATGAAGTACCTGGAAAATGAAGAAAGCGAAGAAATTTGTAAGACCATGGGAATAAGCTCGTCTAATTATTGGGTAATCGTTCACAGGGCCAAGCTCAAGTTGAGGTCCTGTATCGAGAGCCTGGTTTCTGATAAAAATCGCAAAGAGGATGATTTATGAATGCTTTGGTTAGAACACTGATGTATTTTGATAAGTTAAGTTGCAGGCAAGCTACCCTGCTTGCTGCCAGGCGCAGTGAGCAGGGGCTTAGCCGCGTGGAAAAATTGCAGTTG
Organism: Saprospirales bacterium; assembly: GCA_007695035.1. GTDB lineage: Bacteria > Bacteroidota > Bacteroidia > Chitinophagales > Saprospiraceae > PWJY01. The sequence continues at coordinate 3,115 of REEO01000085.1, forward strand.
TGGTATCACTACCAACTTTGTCATGTATGCAAAATCTGGGAGAATCAATCTGCTGCTTTGGATAAATTACTTACCTCGGCTCTTTCCTCAATGAAAGAAGAACGGAGCCTTTCGGATGATCAAAAAAGGGAGATAAAAAAAGCCTTAAAAAAACAGCAGTAAATGAATCGGTTGTAAGGGTGGAATGAATAGCCCGTCAATTAACTGAAGTTAAGAAAATCGATTCAAATGTTTAAGTCTGGTATTTTTCCAGTATTCTTTTCTCTCGTATTGATGGCTCCTATCGATGCTCAAGTAACGCCCTCACTCGACAAGTTTGATATTTTCCTGTATGAGGGGCAGGTTTTTATTGAATTGATAATCAGCAGTGGCAATACCTGCAATGGTATCCGATATTACCGGTCCACAGATGGAGAAAATTATCAGATGATAGGTCAGGTGACCGGAATTTGCGGGAGTCCCTATTTTCCCGTTGGTTATGATTTTACCGATCACGAACCGGTAATTAACGCCACCAATTTTTACAAGGTAGAGTTCGGGGGATTTGGTTTTTCGAAACCTGTACCTGTGAAGGTATTTGATCTTGAAAATTCCGGAAGCCGGGTGGTTCCCAATCCGGTTAATACTTCAGCTACAATTTATTTTGACAACCCGGGTGAAGTGCGGCACCAGCTATTTCTAAATGACGTGGCCGGCAGAACAGTCCTCGAAACCGAGGCAAGCGGTGATTCGTTTGAGCTCGATCTCCAATCGTTGACTGCCGGGGTTTATGTGTATAAAATATTTGCCATTGAGGAGCCTAACCGCTCCATTCAGGGCCAATTGATAAAAAAGTGAGAGAGACTGATTTTTTTTAAAACAACTAAATTTTTTTCAATGAATTCAATTAATATTTTTTCAAAAGGACTTTTGGCGGGACTTATTTTAAGTGCTCCGATCACCAATTCCGGTGCGCAAGAGCAAAATAAAGCAGTCGAAGAAGTCAAAGGCCTGCAAGTAGGAGAAAAAGTTCAGAATTTTAAAGCTGTCAATATGACTGGTGAGGAGGTTGAACTTTCCAAACTATTGGAGAATGGACCCGTTGTGCTGGTTTTCTACAGAGGTGTTTGGTGCCCACTCTGCAATCAACACCTTAATGAGCTGCAGGAAAATCTCAGACAAATTGAGAGTCATGGAGCTCAGGTCGTCGCCGTTTCTCCCGAAAGACCGGAATTTCTGCGGCAAACAGCTCAAAAAACCGGGGCGGATTTTACGCTGCTGTACGATGAGGAATATCGAATATCGAAAATTTTTGATGTGGCGTTTATGCCCGATGACGAAACCATCGATATGCTCGCCGACATGCTCAATGTGGATTTGACCGAACCCCATTCAGATGAATCCCAAAGACTGCCGGTGCCAGCAACCTATATTGTTGACCAGGACCGAAAAGTCAGTTGGAGGCATTTCGATCCCGATTACCGAAATCGTTCCGGTGTGGAGGAAATTGTCCGGAATTTGCCATAGTATTATGATCTAGTCCGCTTCCCAATTTGCCCGTTTGTAATATGAAGTTCTATTCATCTACGCAAGCGGGCATTTTTTATGCTCTGGGATTAAATTGGATGTTGAAATTTTCCATCAGATTCATACTTATACCCGGTTTTGCCTGCAAATATGCCGAATCCATTACCCGAACCAAATCTTTATTCCCTGCAGCAAAGCCACCACTAACAAAACCAGGCCAATCACCGTATTTATTTTTTTCGATAAAAAGGAGGAGCGCTTTACTATTGCATCTGCGCTTCGGGCATAGATGAACAGCACTCCCATTTTCCCAATGGCCACAGCAAGGCAAAATGCGATGATGCATTCGATCGTGAATACTATCCCAATGCTGGTCTGAAGGAATGCTATGGCGACCAGCCAGTATAGCAATACCTGTATGCTTATCAGGTTGAAAAATGCGCCTTTTACGAAGGGGTTAAAACTCCGTTGATTGGTTTCTTTTGAGCCGTTTTTCCGCACTAAAAATGTGATGGCCGCTACTATCAGAACCAATACCACCGCAATCTCAGCGACCGGGTTGTTCTCCAGTATTCCGGCCAGTCGAGCACCGGCAAACAAAGAAAGGAACACAAAAATCAACTCTGTGAGGGTTGCTCCAAAACTGATTTTCAAACCCTCTTGTCTTCCCTTTTTTAAAGTCGTCTCCACCACGGATAGGTTTACCAATCCCAAAGGTACCGCTCCTATTATCACTGCAATTAATCCGATAAAGAAGTGAAGGATAATATCAATCAAAATCTCTGGTTTTTTTGCTTTCTAGCACACATTCACCGGTGCTGGATGCATAGGATTGGTTTCCCCTTGTGGCCAGGAGGATAAATTCACGATCATTCTGTGTAATGGTAACCCGGTGGCAATTGCTGAGGTGAGTGATTTGCCAGGCCTGGTTCAGATTGGGATTCTCCTCATTGTTGGATTTTAAAATGGCCCGGCCCTCCGGTTTTCCGGTTGGGTCGAAGCGGTGCAATTCAAAAAGGCCTTCAGTGAGTTGATCTAATTGATACCAGGATCCTGCACCTTCACCACTTAACCATTGGGCATGTGAAGGAACGATTGGTGGTCTCTTTGGCTTTCGGATCGTCTCCTTTAGAATAGATTTGTCTTTAATGGGACGGGGTTCAAATCTCTTGCCGGAGCGAAGGTGTGGATGAGATTTTCGCTCATTGAGGGCCTGAACATTGTTCATTGGTGTGGGAGTGAACCAATTCAGGTACTTAAGTTTCAGGTGGTTTGCTAGAGGTGGGTGTCCAGCCCTGATAACCTCATTTACAAATCGCGAACAGTTGGTGCCGTTAGGAATGAAAGGTCCGTAAGGCAAGGGGCTGTTTTCTTGCATGTGAAGTGCGTGCTTTATAGCCTTTTGGAAATTGATTTCGCATTCTCCTGCGTGTATTGTGCCCTCACCGTGGCACTCCTCATTGAATTGGATCTCAGAGAGTATTTCGGTTTTGTTGGTTAGAAATTTGGCATCGGTAGAAAAAGAGGCCCTGGTTTCAACTTTAAGCCCCGGGTCCGTCAATTTTGATCTCACTCTTCCAAAACCATAGGGTGCGTGATAACGGCCGAAGTCAAAGTAGGTGCATTCTCCTATGCTTTTATCGATTAAAAGAACTGCTGCATGCCCCACCTTGTAGTAGTGATGGTGGCTGATCCCCACCGAATTTAAGATTGCATCGTACCACCCACCTGCCTGCCTGCAGTAAGTCTCCGGCCAGGCCAGTGCGATTGCTATTCCACTGTTATTTTTACTACCCATTTTTTAACCCATTTTCAGCATGGTCCAATTTTGATCCCTCCGCATTCAGGTAATCGAAAAAATGATCAATATCGCTTTTCTCCAATTCAGGATTCACTATTGCCAGCCGGATGGCCAACTCATTCCCAATATGGGAAAAATTAACCATTGCTTTGCCGGATTTCCTGAGCTTTTCCCTGAGTACCAGATTGAATTGGTTCAGGTCCTGGTGGTTTTGGGGCAGGTATCGAAAACAAATGGTAAGTGATTGCCTGGCTGTCATCAGTTCGAGGGGTTCCGTCTTTTTTACCTTTTCCTCTGCATAGGCAGCCAACTCGAGCTGCTTGTCGATTCGCTTCCGGTATCCATCCGTGCCGTGGTATTTCCAGGCGAGCCAGAGTTTGACTGCGTCCACCCTCCTTCCGCACTGAATCGATTTTTCTCCCAGGTCATCGCTCTCCTCAGTGTGGTGAAATATGTAATCCGTGTCCACATCGGTGATGTTGTTTTTCAACTGGCCACGCTCTTTCATCAATAGGGCTGAACAAATCAGGGGTATATTCATAAGTTTGTGTGGGTTCCAGACGAAGGAATCCGTTTTTTCGAGCCCTCTTACCAAATGCCGGTGCTGGTCACTGAGCACTACAGAACCTCCAAAAGAGCCATCTGCGTGAAGCCATAAACCGTTTTGCTCACATATGGAGACCATCTCCTCAATGGGATCAAAGGCGCCTTTTAGAGTTGTTCCACAAGTCGCCACAGCAAAAAAGGGAGTTTGACCGCGCTCTTTGGCACGCTGAATTTCTTTGCTAAGAGCATCCGGAATGAGGCGGCCGTTGGAATCCGACTTTACACCGATGACGCTCTCCGTCCCCAGGCCGAGCACATTGGCTGCCGTCTTGAGTGAGTAGTGGGCCTGATCGCTCACAAAAGCCACCGGCCGAATGCCGGAATCAATCCCGCGCTTTCTGGCATAGGGAAATTTCTTGTTTCTGGCGGAGAGCATGGCGACCATATTGCCGTTGCTGCCCCCCGTCAGGAAGATGCCGTCCCCTTTTTCATATCCCGCTATGCGACCCATTTCCCGTATCATCGCCTCCTCGATCAGGGTTGCTGCAGGGGCTACCTCGTAGGTGTACATGGACGTATTCGTAGCTGCAGTGAGCACTTCCCCCAAAAAGGCGGGCATATTAAAACCGCCGAAAAGCTGGTTGAAAAACTGACTGTGATGGGTCCGCACCGAATGTTGGAGGTAACTTTTTACGGCCTTTAAAAATCCATCCCCACTCAGACCATCGCTTTCGGGGAGTAGATCCATTTCCCCGGCCAGACTCGCTCTGTCTTTGTAGTCCACGACCTTCCCGTTTTCAGAGACGAGGTAGTCTTTGACTTCCAACCAGGCCTGGTCGAGTACTTGGTGTAATTCTTCCGAAGACGACTTCACATCATTGTCAGTTGCAACCGTCTCCAATTCCCCTTTTTTGTTGTTCATAAATTTTCGCCGCTTTTTGTATCAAAAACTGAATCGACTTATTGTTCACAATATAGTAAATCAACACTCATTTTACAGTATGCGGATCTCTTTTTCTCTGAATAACAGTCATTTCCTAAAATTTCCTACCAAATTAAGCTCGTATAGTTGACGTGTGGCCTGTTTTTCCTTACATTGTAATGCATCGCGACTACGCATTTCGACTGCGCTTGTTTCGGCATGCTCAACACATCGCAACACAGTGCTTAGCACATCGCAATACAAGTACCTCGACTCCCCTCGGTACATCGCACCGCAGAGTCCGCCAAGAACGCCGAGATGGCGCGAAGAAAGTTGTAGGGATAAACCTCAGCGATAATTTCGAATACCGCTTACTTCGACTCAGTACATCGCAGTTCAGCGCTCTGCGTGTTTTGCGGCCTCCGCGGTGAACCCTTTTTCTCACCATCAATATCACCTGTGATTATCTAATCCTCTCAAATCAATTGTTATCCCTTTCGCACCCTATTAGTTAATACCATAAGACTGTAATTTGGAGTGGGTTGTATGATTCAATCACCATGTATCATGAACAAATAAAGCTACTGAAACCTTCAGTTTTTGAAATTTTATTGCCGGGGACTCAATATTTTAAACCCGTTTCACTTTATCAGCATTTCAGGGATGCAATTAATCACATCGATATGAGTACCAAAGACAGGGGAGAAAACCAAAGACTGCAGACCAAGTCAGACATCAGGGGTTTGCCCGGATTGAGAGGGCAGTGGTCGGATGTGGTCAGGCGCACCGGACCCTATGGAAGCGAGTACAACCCCCTGATCGTCTTTCACACCGGACTGGATGAAAACGTGGTCGGCAAACTGGTAGAACACCTCTATTTGCTGGACCGAACCAACGGACGTCTCATTATTGCGGATTTTGATGTGTTGGACTTTACCGACCAAAGCGGAGATCCCGCTTCGCTTCACAGACAGATCAATCGCTTTTACCGGGATTTTAAAGATATTTTACCGAGGTACCTCATTGCCTGGGACGCCACCACCACCGACTTTGACCCCCTGCTTGCAAAAATCGCCAAAAAACTGAATAAGCGCGGCATCGACCCCCTCTATCCGCTGCTGCTCCTCCCCGTGACCCGAAAAGGCAAGTTCGCCTCCCAGCTATACCAGCACCTTATAGCCCTGCAATGGACGAACCATCCTGTCCCACGGTAGTATCTTCTCCAATGCGATCCATCTGTTATTCTGATCAAGCTCAGCTTGAAAGGGAGACTTAAAAAGAGTGTTCTTCAGTTGAGATTCATTCGTATAATGTACCATCTTCAAAAATTTGTTTGTGAATGCAAGGAAATTTTAGCCCAAACCGACATTTCTCTTGCATATAGACCTTTATCTAAATGCAAATATAACATATAATTATTTGATGGACAACATTATATACATTATTTTATATTTTTTTAGTAGGCCCTAATTGGACTCTTAAATAGGGTCTGCTAAAAAATTATTCCGGTCAGGTGAGAAATTTTGGTGGAGGAGGGG